>JANRJY010000102.1:0-4358 GCA_033763735.1 Bacteroidota bacterium
AATAACATCGGGTAAAGGGTATCGTAAATTTGAGAAAAAACGACATCCACATTCATGGTCTATTGCGGATAGTAAAGAACTTGTAGATTGGATGAATAGAAATAAAAACGGGCTATAACATGCTATTTATTAAAGAATGGGTATAGTTGGTAGGCCGTAGTTTTGTTCTCCTGCGAAGCTTGTCTCGTGGGACAGTTTCGCAGCCTTTTCACCCATTCTTTCATAAATAGCCGTCCGTTACCTGATATTTTAGCATGAAAATACCTAAAATCGTTATAGCAATATGGATTTTATACACTATTATAAGTATGTTTCCAGCTTATAATAATGTGAAAAATGGATATAGAAGAGAGAAAATTGAAAGGTGTAATAAGATTGTCGAAGAAATTGAATACTTAAAATCTTTAAGAAGACTTGAGATAGACACTTTATCTCCTATTTCCAATAAATTTGAGTTATGTAATGACCAGTTGGCGTTTGACTTCTTGGAGGCAGAGGCTTTTTTGGATGATAAAGAAATTAATGTTGCATCAGGACAAATAAATAGGGTAATTATTGACAGCTTCCTTTTGAAGTTTGATACTTGGCCTAATGGGTATAAGAAAATTTTTCGAGAAAATATTGTAAAAATATTTATAGTTAGTGGAACTGGATACTTGGCGTCTACTTATGAAATAAGACCAGGTAAATTTGTTATTTTTTTAGACGATATTTCATTTACTGAAAAACCCAACAAACAAATATTTAAAAATTGTTTAATGGATGAAAATGTAAAATTATATGAGATTGAGGAAGATAGTGTTTCTGGTAGTAATTCAGTAATTGCTTGTTTTGAAAACACTATGATACATGAATTAGGTCATTGTGTAGGTTCGCTTTTCAATGTAACACCTTATTTAAATCATATTGTGCCTACCAATGATTTTTTTCCGTTTTTAGACACATTGTTTGTTACTGAAGTAAAATTTCATACTACATATAAACGTTTTTTTAATTTTACGAGATCTGAACTAAATGGTAACAAATGGACAACCAATCAGCTGTATGACAATTTGGAAGTATACGAAAAATCTGATTTTCCATCATTATATTCTGTAAAGAATCCCTATGAATTTTTTGCTGAGTATTTCTATTTATACTTTCACCAAATAGTTCAAAAAAAACCATTTTATTATGAACTATATATTGATGGAGAATTAAAAAGAAGATTTGACAATCAACTAATAACCAAACAGAATACACAGTTTATGAAAACAATTCAAAAAATTAATGAATTCTTAAAATAAAAACATCAGGTAACATGGTATTTATTAATGAAGGGGTATTGTTGGTAGGTCGATGTTTTGCTTTCCTGCGTAGCTTGTTTCGGGGGATAGTTTCGCAGTCCTTTCACCCCCTTCATTCATAAATACCTGCACGTTATGTGATATTATAAAACCATGGAACTAGAGATAAATTGCCCAAATTGTGGAATGGATAACGCATTTTTTAACGGTATATGTTATGAATGCCCAGATTGTGATTTCACATGGAATGAAGGTTCAATTGAAGAAGAGGAAGAAGAGTTAGATTAAAAACCATTAATAAAATTTGTTTTAAATGAAAGGCTATTGCACAAAATGCCAACGTCCGACAAATCAAAATGTTTTAAAAGAACAGAAATTAGACTACCATGATGAAGATTCAGGCTGGTGGGAGCAAACTATTTTTCAAATTATTCAGTGCTATGGATGTGATGAAATATCATTTAGAAAATTATATACTGATGTTCAAATAAATCAATATGCAGAAGATAAAGATGATGAATATGTTCAGGAATTATACCCAAAAAGAGGACCCAAAAGTATTCCAATAAAGAATTTTAACAACTTACCACTTAACATTAAAAGCATCTATAGGGAAACAATAGATGCATATAATAATGACCAAATAATACTTTGTTGTGCAGGTCTTAGAACATTAATTGAATCAATTTGTCTCGAAAAGTCAATTAATGGTAGAATAGTAACCAATAAAAAAGGCAAACAAGTATTAATTGAAAATTTAGAGGCTAAAATTGAGGGTTTATCTGAGCGAGGATACTTGACGGCTCAAAGTTCTTCAAGTTTACATGAGTTAAGATTTATTGGAAATGAAGCACTACATTCATTAGAAAAGCCAAGTATTGAAGAATTGAAGTTAGCTATTCAAATAATTGAACTGATAATTGAGAATATATTTGAACTTCAACACAAAGTAATGAAAATTAAGAGAAAAAAGGAAGATAGAAAGAGTAATAACATCACATAACATGCTATTTATTAAAGAATGGGGCTTGTTGTTAGGTCGTAGTTTCGTTCTCCTGCGTAGTTTGTCTCGTGGGATAGTTTCGCAGTCCTTTCACCCATTCTTTCATAAATAGCCGTTCGTTAGTGGTAATTTAATAGAGATACATAAATGACAAAGTGCTTTTTTGCAATGTTTGACATTATCGGCTTTAGCAACTTGATAAGAGAAAAGGGAAGTGAAGGTCTTTATCAGTTGTATTCAAGAAGTATTTTACCTATGTTACAACATGCAGCAATGCCTGAATCAATTATTCAAAATAAGGATGGGAGAAACATTTCTATCCCAGACCCAAAATCGCAACGAGTTTATTATAGTTTCTTTTCCGATACAATTATTTATTATACAAAGGATGATTCGTGGGACTCTTTTAACAAAATAATTTTTACATCTCTCGAATTATTAAAAAGTGGTTTTAATGGAGCAAAAGCTCCCTATCGGGGAGCAATTGGGTATGGCGACATAATTTTCAATGATATTGGAATTTTGCTCGGCACTTCTATTATAGATGCATATAAAGGAGAAGGTAGTCAAATGTGGTCGGGATGTATCTTGACTGATGCATGCGAAAAGTTCTGTTGTGATAATAATTATATAAATGAATTTTATAAATTATTTGAAACTGTAATTAGAAATGAAAAAGACGAGGATAAAATCAGTGATTATAAAAAAGCGCAAAAGACAATTGTTAAGTACGTTGTGCATAAGCAAAGGAAAAGCATTGACAAACCCATAGAATATTTTGAAAAAGAACATTACGTTTTGGACTGGACCCAAAAAGTTTATGAAGGTGCTGCTGACAAATCTTTTAATAGGACCGATATTCCTCATCAAGAGATGATTAGAGTAAACACTATAGCATTTGAAAATTGGGCAAGACAAAACAATAAAATTAAATAAACTACCACTAACACCAAGTTTAAAAAAGTAAGCCCGAAACTCAAACCCAACGCATGAAGCTTACCTTCTTAAACTATGCCGTTATGCACAAGGCTATCAGGAAGACCGCTTCAATCATGAAAGTTTCGTTGAAGAAAACGAACATTTTTTCTTAACTTTACCACATGAAACAACGAATTTATATTGATACTTCTGTTTTCGGAGGACACTTTGACGAAGAGTTTGCTCAGCATACAATTCCTTTGTTTGACAGGCTTAAGAACGATGAATTTACCTTGCTTTTTTCAACAGTAACTCAAGACGAATTGGTAAACGCACCAGAAAATGTAAAAAAACTAGTAAAAAGCATCAAAGTTGGAAATACAGAATTTCTTGAAACAACAACTGAAGCAGTCGAACTTGCATCAGAATATATTTCTGAAAAAGTGGTTGGGCAAACTAGTTTTGCAGACTGTTTACATATAGCACTTGCAACAATAAATCGAGCAGACTTTTTAGTTAGCTGGAATTTTAAACACATTGTAAATGTTCAGAGAATACGTGGTTACAACTCTATAAATATTAAAAATGGGTACAAACAATTAGAAATACGTTCACCTAGAGAATTTGAAAAATATGAAACTGATTGAAAAACAATTTGACGCTGTAAATTATATGCGACAACAAAGAGACAGATTGAGTGATAAATTGTCTCAAATGACAAAAACTGAAATAATTGAATATTTCAAAAATCGAAAATTGGAGATTGCAATAAAGCCCTGTGCATAACATGCTATTTATTAAAGAATGGGTTTGGTTGGTAGGTCGTAGTTTTGCTCTCCTGCGTAGTTTTTCTCGTGGGATAGTTTCGCAGTTCTTTCAACCCCTTCATTCATAAATACCTGCACGTTATGGGCAAGTGTAACTGACGACACCGATTAAAAAAATGAAACAACTAATAGCATATTTCGGACTTGCATATCTACTCAGTTGGACAATTTGGCTTCCATTATATGGACATATTTTTGGCTTAACAAATTTGCCGACTTTGCCTTATCACCACGCTCTTGGTGGTCTTGGACCGTTATTCGCCTCGTTCTTGACAACTTGGATTTATCAAAGAAGTCAAGGAGTAAAACTTCTTTTAAAAAAGT
>JANRJY010000103.1:0-69047 GCA_033763735.1 Bacteroidota bacterium
TACTTATACTGTTCCTATAACACCTACAATTCCTGATGCAGGCAATTATTCAGTTGTTCCAGTACTTACTGGTACAGTATTGAATAATTATAGCATTGTCACTATAAATAGTTCATTTACGGTGAATAAAAAAGGTTTGACCGTGCTTGGAGTGGTATTGTCTCGCAAATACAAAGAAAACAACCCTGTACTTTCATACAATATACAGGGATTTGTCAATGGCAATAATATTGCTGACTTAGACACCGTTCCAGTTGGTAGTACTATAGCTACGCCTACAAGTGATGTAGGTCAATATTCAATTGTTTATTCTGGTGGTGGTGATAACAATTATACATTTGTTTATCAGGAAGGAAGACTGAATATAACAAAAGCCTCTCAGATAATTACCGTTCCAGGATTAACTGCCAGAGTTAAAACCGGTGAATTCATAACATTGTCCGCAGTTGCGAGCAGTGGGTTGCCATTAAGCATTTCTATATCTGACTCTACAATCGTAAAAGCAAACGGTAATGTGGTGTCCGGTCTAAAAGATGGAGTTGCAACTTTAACACTTATTCAAGCTGGAAACATTAATTATTTCCCTGCTACTTCAGTCGAAATCACTATTATTAGTACTAGTACAGGTGTGGTTTCAGTTTCCGTTTTAGGAATATCAGGACCCGATACCGTACTTGCCAATTTTGATGCTACTTATAGTTTAACTTCAAAACTAGGATTTACTTACAAATGGTTCTATTCAGGTAAAAATGTGGCTTATTTGTCGTCAAATGATAAAAGTGAAATTGACGTTCTTTTCACAGAAGAAAGTACCAGCGGATACATTAAAGCCAAAATTTTTGATGAGTTTGGTAATCTACTCAAAGAGGATTCGATATATGTAACAGTAGTTATGCCTCCATCAAATTTGGATAAAAACAGTCCTGAATATCTTGATTATCAACAAAAAGTTGTAGCTGCTCAATTGTCAAAACAACTTACCAAAGTTGATTGTGAACCAACAGTAACAGATTGCGACAAAGCTTATGTATTACTGTTCAACTTAGGTAAAAACATTTCAAACAAATCAAAATGTAGTAAAGGAGGCTATGGAAATTTCTTGACTACCGGTAAGATAGATACCCTTGTAATGGGTAATTCTTATACTATGAAATCGGTGGTTAAAAATGGGGTAAGCACTGCTTCTTATTTTGCCATTTGGATTGACTATGGCAACGATGGAAGCCTTTCGGACCCTGACGACTTTATATCTGCTTCATTTACTGCCGATACGGTTTTTACTGTCAAAAATGTGGTAATTCGTAACAACGATGCATACGAGGGCCCTCGCAGATTACGTGTGAGTATGCGTACTACCGGTGCATTTACTAAAGAAGAAGCCTGTCCTTCGGAAGGTACTGTAGGTGAAACAGAAGATTATTTGATATTCATTCGTAAACAAGATGCCCTTGAAGCCCCTAACTTAATTACGCCTAATGATGATGGCAAAAATGATTTGTTTATCATTAAAGGTATTAACCCTAAGTCGTCAAGTAAGCTTACTATCATTGACCGCTCTGGTAATACTAAGTTTACACGTGAATCTAGGCAAGAAATAATTGACGACAAGTCGGTTTATCCTTTTGATAATGATTGGAATGGGGTAGATAATAAAGGTGATCAATTACCTGATGGCCCGTATTTCTATTTCTTTACAAATGGAGATAGAGAAATTAAAGGATTCTTGGAGATAAGGAGGAAGTAGGTAGTTAGTAGCTTATAGTTCGAAGTAATTAGTTTAAAAATATAAATCAAATAAATGAAAAACTTAATAATTACATTAATAGCAATGATTGTGTGTGTGCAGTTGAAAGCTCAGGAGCTGCCCCAATTAAATAGTTACATGTACAATCAATATGTGTACAATCCGGCTTCAGGTGGTATGTATGACACAGATTTTAATGCCGGATTTGCAACAAGAGTACAATGGACCGGTGTTTCGGGAGCTCCAATAACTGGTTTTGCTTGGGCCGATCATCGTTTCCGTAAAAACTCAATGTCGGCAGGGTTGGCAATGGCCTATGATCAAATTGCTTTTAGGAGGTTCACAGATATCGCGGCCAATTACACCTACATTGTTCGTTTAACAAACAAACTAAAACTTTCAATGGGTTTGCGTGCAGGTATGACCACCTTGCAATGGAATCCTGAAAACGGAAAAGTATGGGACAATGGTGATGTTCTTGCGAATCAATACACAATGAGCTATCCTAAATTTGGAACCGGGTTTCAATTATATACCCGCAAGTTTTATGTGAGCCTGGGTGTGCCGGATATTGCTACTTTTAACAATGATGCCAATGCACCTGACAAAGGAAAAAATTTCTTTCAAAAAAATCGTAATTATATATTGATGAGTGGGTATCGATTTAAATTAAGTGATGCTTTTGGATTATACCCGAATATCAAAGTCTTTTATTATCAAGGGCCAACTGTAACTGCTCCAAGAGTAGATGGTAGTATGCTATTCGAAATCATTGATTACTTCTGGGCTGGTGCCAACTATGCCAGTACAGGTCAATTGGCCGCCATGGCAGGTACATATGTAAGTAGTAGAGTACGTTTCATGTATGCTTATGAATTTCCTTTAAAACCAGTAGCAGGCTCATCCGTTCCTTTGAATGTGCATGAGGTGAACTTATTTTTACAATTGGATGACCTTTTTGCAAGGAAAAACAAAACGGATATTGTGGAATGATTTATTATAAAAATTTTTTCATTATTTCGTATTTCCTGTTAATTTTCGAAGAAATAAATCATTTAATCAAAAACTAAAATGAAAAAAACCATTACAATTATTTCTTGTTTACTATTTGGAACGGTTGCCTTTGCAGGTAAAAATGGAGTATCAGAGCTTCAAAAGGAAAAAGAAATGCTTATCGGCAAAGGAATTATAAGCAGAGGCTTTTATTTAAATGTTGGCTTAGCATTTCCTAGTCAAACGTTAAATGTAAGCAAAGCAACGGTAAAATCATCTTCAGGGTCCGAAGTTAATGCGCCTGCGGATTTATTGCCCAATTCTTATTCGCTAGGACTACAACCAAATATTGAAATAGGTAATCAATGGTACTTTTGGAAAAACGATAAAATAGGCATTGGTTTAAGAGTAAGTTGGTTTCAATTTGGATTTAGCAGTTACTCATTTACTGTAAATAATTTAGGTGATATAAATCCAACTTTATTTGACCTTAGGTTAATAAAATTAGCACCTCAGTTTACTTTAGCACTTGCTGATAAAATGGCTTTAGATTTTGCAATTGAATTTGCGCCTACATTTTTTGTTGGTGCAGCTACTAAAAATACTCCAGCAGTAAATTACGTATACGGAACTTCAAGTTTAGGTTTATTAATTACACCCGGAATAAAATTCAGGTATCAAATATTTGCAGCAGGATTTGATTTTGGTTTTGGATCTTTGGGTTATGGAGCAGCTATTTCTGGAACATCTAATACTGGAACATCTACAACAAATTCTACATATACTGCGGCAGGAACTGCCAACACACTTTATCCTAGAATTTATTTGGGATTTAAGTTCTAATAATATTTAGAAAACTTATTGCTAATGCCATTGACAAATTCAATGGCATTTTTTTTTAGTCGATTGTAAAATCATAACTAATTTTTGCCGTAGGTTCAAGCGTTTTTGCCACAGAACAATATTTTGTCATCGATAAATCAATGGCTCTTTGAACTTTTGATGCATCTAAATTAGGTCCTTTTAATTCAAAGTGCACATGTATGTCTTTAAATAATGAAGGTTCAACATTAGGTTCACGTTCACCATTCATAACTACTTTATAATCGGTTACTTCTTGTTGCATTTTTTTTAAAATAGAAAGCACATCCATGCTGCTGCACCCTCCTAATGAGGATAATAATACCTGCATTGGACGCATTCCCAAATTTTGTCCGCCTATCGCTGGAGAGCCATCCATCAACATTTTTACACCTTCTTCATTTACTGCTTCTAAGTTAACAGCACCATTTATTCTGGTTATTTCAATTTTCATTTTTAAAGCATTTTAATCATCTTAATTACAAAACAATAACATAATTAAATTAATTCATAGTTTTGTGCCAATTTTACCATCATTATAAATTTCTAATTAATAATCAAGAATCTTTTTATGGCAACAGCAAAGAAATCAGGAAAAACTGAATTTTTCCCTTTTACTAAAAAAATTGAGTATGAAGGTCGAACTTCCAAAAATCCACTAGCTTTCAAATTTTATGACCCAGAAAAGAAAGTGGCAGGAAAAAAAATGAAAGACCATTTTAGGTTTTCGGTGGCATATTGGCATGCATTCGGTGGGGTAGGAGGTGATCCATTTGGACCGGGCACCAAACAATTTCCATGGTCAACTGCCAAAGATCCCATTCAAGCAGCTAAGGATAAAGCAGACGCTTGTTTTGAATTTGCAACCAAAATGCAAATACCTTTTTATTGCTTTCATGATTTTGATTTAGCACCGGAAGGAAAAACATTGGCTGAATCAGAAAAAAACCTGATGACGATTGTAGAATATGCCAAAGCCAAACAAAAAGAAACAGGTATAAAACTGCTTTGGGGTACTGCCAATTTGTTTTCAAATCCTAAATATATGAATGGAGCGGCAACAAATCCTGATTTTGCTGTAGTGGCCCATGCTGCAGCACAAGTAAAATGTGCAATTGATGCTACTATTGAACTTGGAGGTGCCGGTTATACTTTTTGGGGTGGAAGAGAAGGTTATATGAGCTTGTTAAATACGGATATGAAGCGTGAATTGGATCATATTGGTCAGTTTCTCAATCTTGCCAAAGACTATGCACGCAAGCAAGGTTTTAAAGGAACCTTTTATATCGAACCCAAACCAATGGAACCTATGAAACATCAATATGACTTCGACTCTGCAACGGTTATTGGATTTTTGAAAGCTAACGGTCTGCACAAAGATTTTAAGCTTAATATTGAAGCCAATCATGCAACACTTGCCAATCATACATTTGTGCATGAACTTCAAGTGTGTTCGGATGCGGGTATGTTGGGCAGTATGGATGCCAATAGAGGAGATAACCAAAATGGTTGGGATACAGATCAGTTCCCTAATGATTTGTTTGAAATGACGGAGGTGATGCTGCTATTACTTCAAAATGGTGGTTTCCAGACGGGTGGTGTTAATTTTGATGCTAAAACCAGACGAAACTCAACGGATTTGGAGGATTTGTTTTATGCACATATTGGAGGCATGGATGCTTTTGCCAGAGGGCTTGAAATTGCAGACGCTGTAATGAAAAATTCTGATTTCCTGAAAATTAAAAAAGCAAGATATAGTTCATTTGATAAAGGAGATGGTAAGTCATACGAAGATGGAAAGTATTCATTAAATGATTTGAGCAAATTGGCCCACAAAATAGGAGAACCCAAACAAACAAGCGGTAAGCAAGAATTGTTGGAAAATATTATAAACCAATATATATAGTAAGGATTATCATAAGGGGTATATTGAATTATGCCCCTTTTTTATTACATAAATCAATTTGGTACTATTTGAATAAATATTTAAATTATTTTTATATTTATACTAAAATCATTTTGAAATCAGTTTTTTATTTATATTTTTGGTACATCATACATTTATAAAACTCACAAATATTACATCGAATGTCAATTTTAGATTTATTTACCGACAGCAAAGTTAGGAAGGGAAAGGCCCATTTAAAGAATTTGATTCAAATGGCTATGGCTGATGGAAAATTAGAAGATACTGAATATCAATTTTTGGTAAATGTGGGATCAAAATATGGAATTGATGTGAAAGGATTTGAAAAAATCAAAGATGAAGTCTCTGCTCAAAAAACATATAAAGTAGAAAAAAAGATATCAAAATTCGATCAATTATATGATTTGGTAAAAATGATGATGATAGATAACCATATTGACAACAGAGAATTATTGATGTGTAAAAACTTTGCAAAAAAAATAGGATTTGCAGTGAACGTAGTAGATGACTTGATAGAATCAATTAAGTCAAATATCATGCTAGGCAATTCTGTGGAGGAAACAAGAGCAAGAGTTTCAATATTTATAAAGGAATAAAAATACTTTTTAGGGGGGCTATAGGGTTTTTTACAAAATATTTTTTCTTTTACTTATAGTCCTTTATTTTTCGTAATGAAAAAAATTGTTGTACTATCTGGTTCAGGAATAAGTGCTGAAAGCGGACTAAAAACATTTAGAGACAGTGGCGGATTGTGGGAAGGATACAACGTATACGATGTGGCTACACCAGAGGCATGGCAGCGTAACCCTGAATTGGTTTTGCAATTCTACAACGAACGTAGAAGACAAGCCATCAATGCCAAACCAAATAAGGCACATTTGTTATTGGCTAAACTTCAAGACGCTTTTAATGTTACTATCATTACCCAAAATGTGGATAATTTGCACGAAAAGGCAGGATCAAAAAATATTATTCATTTGCATGGCGAATTATTTAAATCAAGGAGTACCAGGTTCCCTGATTTGATATATGGTATAAAAGGTACTGAACTGAATATGGGTGATAAGTGTGAAAAAGGATTTCAGCTCAGACCGCATATTGTTTGGTTTGGGGAAGCAGTTCCTTTAATGAACAAGGCTGCTGAAATTGCTAAATCTGCCGATGTTTTTCTGGTAATTGGTACTTCCCTTCAGGTTTATCCAGCAGCTGGTTTGGTAGATTTTGTTCCAGCTAATGTTCCTGTTTTTGTTATTGACCCCAGCAAACCTGAAATGAATTTTAGAGAATCTGTAACTTTTATTAATAAAAAAGCAGTGGAAGGCATGAATGAATTTTTTAATATAATAACTGAAAGCAAATAATTATTGTCTTAGTTTATGAATATTTATTATTAAATTATTACAAAAAGTTGAATATTTGTAATTGATTTAAAATTTCTAAATGCGCCTATTAAAAATATTTTTTTTATTTATCACAGTATCTTCATTACATGCACAAATCGACTTGTTGAATGGCATAGTTGTTAGTTTTCCTTTTACTAACGGAAGTACTAATGACTTTGGCCCTAATTCATTAAATGGAGCTTTGTTTGGGAATGTCACGGTAACCAATGACAGATTAGGCAATCCAAATAATGCATTTGATTTTGGAGGTACAAACTCGGACTATATTATAGTCAATCATGATCCTTTGCTCAATTTTTCAAATCAAAGTTTTTCAGTTTCTGCTTGGGCATACCGAACACGAGTCACATTCAATGGAATGTTGGTTTACAAAGGAGGTGATATTGTTGACGGATACGGACTTAGAGTTAATGCCGATGGCAATGGACAAGATGCTCGATTCAGATTAGGTAATCCGAGTAGATGGTTTTTTGATGCAGATGATATAAAAAGCCCACCGGATATTCAAAACTTTGTATGGACACATTACACCGGTGTATATGATGCACCCACTCAAACCATGTACATTTATGAAGATGGAAAACTGGCTTCGCAAAAAACCATTGCCGTAGGTTTTTCGCAATTTAATACATTGCCACTTACCATAGGCCAACATTCGGCTGCTTCCAGACCTGTTAATGCAACTGCTTTGTATCCTTTTGCAGGGAAAATAGATGATGTAATTATTTATAATAAAGCACTTAATAGCTGTGAAGTATATGTGATGGGAGGGGATGTAAGTACTTGCATTGGAATTGATGAGGGGTTAAGACTAAGGATGGATTTTTGTGGTAATATGAATGATGCTTCCGGCAATGGAAATAATGGAACAGCACCTTGGTATTCTTATTTTGATGATAAAGATGGAAATGCATTTTCAGCCTTGACCTTTGTTGGCACCTCGAGTGTTTTAGGAATTACCGAAAATGTTCCATTGGATTTTGGATCAGGAAGTTTTGCTATATCGGCTTGGTTCAAAACAAATAATTCATCTACTGTGCAAAGGATTGTTAGCAATGGCTTTGAAAGTTTTTCAGATGGATATCAGTTGGCCATGAATGTAGATAGTCCGGGTACTATCAGTTTTGGAATTGGAAATGGAGGAAATGCATCAGCTTCTGTTTCATTTAGTACTATAAATACTTTTGCGGATAACTTATGGCATCATGTGGTTGTAAATATTGACCGTAGTAAGAATAAAATTTGGATGTATGTGGATAGAAGAAAGCAAGATTTAGTGAAAACTTCCTCTACACCAACAGCAGGTAATTTCTTGTCAGAGAACAAGGATTTCGACATAAATTCATTGACATTTAATGCTACGTCACCTAATCCATTTATTATTGGTGGTAAACCAGATAACTCAGAAAAATTTTTGGGGGCAATTGACAACATCCGAATATACAACCGATCTATAATTCCCGGGGAAGCTAAATTTCTTTATTCAATTACTTCAGCGGGAAATTGTTGCCCCGGAATTCCACCCCCTTCTACTAATAATTTTTCGGTTTGTGGCATTGGAAGTTCTATAGTCGCCACGGTTTCAGGCGGTTATGGTTATAGATGGTATAATGCAAGCGTTGGGGGTGCAATTGTGAGTAATTCTGAAACATATACTACTCATGCCTTAAACAAAAATGATACTTTGTATATTTCTAATGCTTATGGATTGTCATGTGAAAGTATGACACGTAACCCATTAATAATTTATGTTTATACTATACCTTCAGCTCCGGTTTTATCTTCAAACCAAAGTATTTGTGGACCATCTTTAATTACTGTATCTGGAATAGCTTCCGGTTCAATCAAATGGTACAACTCAAGTTTAAGTGGAACAGTATTGGGATTAGGGTCTAATTTTTCCGCGAATATTTCCGTTTCTTCTGTCTTTTTCGCAAATCAAATTGATGGATTCAATTGTATTAGCCCTTTTTCCAATGTAAGCGTTGAAATAGTTCCAAAACCGGCATTACCTTCAATAAGTGGTGATTCTTCGGTTTGTCCCAATAATACAAATGTAGGATACAAAACCATAACAACTTCCGGTTTAAGCTACAAATGGTTCGTTAATGGAGGCACTGTAATAGGCGGTAATATCAGTGATACATTAAATGTAAATTGGGGAGGAAGTAACCCTACTGCCAAAGTAAAATTGGTTTCACGTAATAATGTAGGTTGCAATTCAGATACATTGAGTTTTAATGTAAGAATTAATCAATTTATTTCCACCGAAACACCCACCGGTGTCGATTCGGTTTGTTTTTTATCAGCTAATAATCTTCAATATCAAGTAACAGCATCTTCCGGAAGTGTGTTTACTTGGACGGTTGTAAATGCAACCAAATCTTCTGATCAAAACCACAAAATTACAATATCTCCTTCAACCTCTGGAATAATCAAAATGTCTGTTTTAGAGACAGTAACCACTTCTTCTGATGTATGCAAAAAACAATCAGACACATTGTATGTTAAAGTTTGGCAAAATCCTGATCCAAATGCTCAAATTTCAGGTTTAAATCAAATTTGTAAATCAACAATTTCTAATTACGTTCTACGATCTCTCTCAAATACAACTGTGCAGTGGTCAGCAAACCAAGGTAACCTTACTACTACTTCCATTTCAATGACAGGATTAAGTTTTAATAATCCGGGTAATTATACACTAACCGGAATTGAAACTACCAACAAAGGTTGTAATGGCGGTTCAATTAACAAATTAATAAAAGTAGATATTCCATATGCTACCTCAATTATTAATCAAAACACTGATATATGTTATTCTTTTCCTCAAGTTTATAACTATACAGCTTCAGGTTTTAGTGGCTCTGCATTCAATTGGTCCGTTTCTGGAAATTCGATCAATATAATTAATGGTCAAGGTACATCTGTAGTAGGTATTCAAGCCATTGGAACGGGAACAGGATTTGTAAAAGTTACTGAAACAACAACTGCACAAAATGCTTGTTCGTTAAAAACCGATTCAGTAAGAATAAATCTTTTTAAAACGCCTGATTCAACAATTACATTAATTGGACCCGACTCAATTTGTCAATCAAATACAAAAACTTTATTTCTTTATCCAAAAAAGGACAATGTGTTTGTTGTATGGAACGGTATAAGTTCCATGTCGGGAGGAAATATGAATTTTAGTTATGGTTATCCCAATACAATAAGTTCTGTTTCTTTAAATTTATCTTTAACAGGAACAATGTTAATTCAGTACCAACCTTATTATAACCATTCAATCACTTCAGGCTTAAAACAATGTTATTCCAAAAGTCTAACTAAAAAAATTACTGTTTTACAAAAACCAATTACTTCAAGTATTTCAGGTAATTCTCTTTTTTGCAGAAACAATTTGGCAAATGCGATATTCAGTGTAGCAGGCATGGCTAATTCAACATATTCATGGCAGATAATTGGTGGAAATAACTCAATAAATGAAGGGAAAAACACTTCAGTTATTAAGTCTAATTTGGACTCAATTGTCAATAATAAAATAATAAAAGTTGTGGAAACAAATACAGGGTGCAAAGGAGATACGGTATATAAAAATGTAGCTTTAGATTTACCCATTTCAATATTAAAATATGTTTCAACAAACGAAATCAATGAAAACAAAATTGAAATAAACCTTCAACCAATTAATAAACAATCAATTTTGTTGAAAAACGATGTTCAACTTTCTGTTTTAGGACTTAATACTACTATTGCTTCCGATGTTTATAACTTAAATGATTCAATTTCGAATTCATACCAGTTACGACTAACAGATAATTGTGGTTTGAGCTCCAATTCGGATATTCATAAAATCGTTAATTTGAAAGGCAACGTCCTTGAATCAACAGGCGAGGTAAATTTGGAATGGACACCTTATATTGGATGGAAGCAAAATATCGACAAATACGAAATTCTACGCAAGATAGGACAGACTGGTAGTTGGGAAGTAATTGAAACTAATACCCCTAACATATTGGTATTCAACAGAACAGTCGCCACAGACGGCATATTACAATTCTTTAGAATTAAAGCTTACCGTTCGTCAGTTAATCAATTTGTCAGCTTTTCCAATATTGTTGAATTGAAGTTTGAAAATACTGTGAAAGTTTGGACCGGATTTACACCGAATGGGGATGATAAAAACAAAACATTTTATATAGAACGAATAAACTTGTACCCAAATAACAAATTGACGGTTTTTGATAAATGGGGAAATGTTGTTTATGAAAAAGAAAACTATAACAATGATTGGGATGGAACATTTAATGGAAAGGATGTTCCTTCAGGGTCATATTATTTTTTGTTAGATTTGAAAAATAAAGAGAAGCCGATAGGAGGGACCTTGGTATTGGTGCGTTAATGTTTTGCAAAAATAATTTTCTAATTTTTCTTTTTTTTGCAGCAGGTTGGAGTTATTCTCAAACATGCACTATTGCTGCTTGCGATACGCTTTCTGATACTGCTTATTATGCGGTAAACAAGGTTAAGGTTGATGGTGCTTTAGATGAAAAACAATGGACTTTGAATAAAACAATAACGCATTTAAACCCCGATGTAAATTCCAATAGTACCGAAATAAATAACAAAGTTAGTTTTGGTTCACTTTGGGATAGCACATATTTATATATTGGAGTTAAGGTTATTGATTATAGTTTAGTTCACAAAAAATATATACCTCCATTTGGGAATTACCCTCCTTATCTAGACGATGGGATCGAAATATTTTTAGACCCTCTATACGAGAGATGTAGGTTTTTATGTGGTTCATATTACCAATTTACATTAGCTTACAATGATACCTTGTTATATAAGTCAAAAAGTATAAAAGGAAAAATATTAATTGCTCAAAAGACGCTTGACAGTGGATATACCATGGAATTTGCAATCCCTTGGGCAGGATTATACACGGATTTTTTTGGGAGACAAAGTAAATTTCCTCAAATCGGTGATTTGATTGCATTTGATATGGCTAATAATGATGCCGATACCAAGGGCTCAACCAGAGATTACCAATCCATTTGGAATAATTTTTGCAACAATGACAATTATAAATCAAGTAAAAATTATGGTAGAATGATATTAGGAGGTGAAACTAAATCTGATTTGCTTGAAAAACAATTTAGTTTTTCAGGATCGATTACAGGTTGCAATCCAGGAGATTATACTTACACATGTAAGCCTCCAAAAGGAATGACCGCTACCTGGGAAATCGTGGGAGGAACTATTATTAAAGATTCAGTTAATAAGAAAATTGTAAACTGGCCTTCCAAAGGAATATTTGCAATCAAGATCAAAACTAATTCAACTTCATGTGGAAAAGGCAATAATATAGAACAATTGATAACTATTGGCGGTCCAACCTTGAATATTACCGGAAGCCCTTTGGTTTGTCCTGGGGTTAAAGAAGTAAGTTATCAAACCAAACAAAATGATCCTACTTATACTTACAATTGGCAAATTAATGGAGGAACTATAACATCAAATATCAATCAGAAAAGTATAAATGTGGTATGGGGAATGGCAAATGATAATGCAAAATTATTTGTAGTTGCAACAAACAATTTAGGTTGTATAGGAGACACTGCCAAGTATGAAATAAAAATAAACAAAACGCTTAAACCGGATAAACCTAAAGGGAATGCTATTATATGTTCAAATGCATTTAAAAATCAAATCTATACAACTTCTTATACCAATGGCTCTATATATACTTGGAATTTCGCAAATGCAAGCATAAATTCAGGACAATCCACTTCGACAACTTCAGTCAACTGGAATAAATCCGGGAAAATATGGGTGGTGGAAACTTCAGTGACTGAAATTGAAAATTGTATTGGATACTCCGACACTTTGTTTGTTAAATTGATAGATAGTTTGCCTCAACAAACTGCAATTATAAATTATGTAACCACTTCAATTGATAATGACAAAACCATTGAGATCAGTTGTACTAATAATTCAAATAAAATAAAAATAATATTCTTAAATAATAATGAAGGTAAAGTAATTGACACTCTTAAATCAATGACAAATATATTTTCAATTAACAATTTGCCAACAGATAAAAATATTTACAATTTTAGTTTAGGATGGACGGATTCATGCAAACAAAAATATAATTCTTTATCACAAAATAGTATTTTGCTTATTAAAGGCGATTTTAATTTTAATAATGAACTCATTTTAAAATGGAATTCTTATAAGAATTGGGACAATGGGGTCAAAGGATACCAGATTTTAGCAAAAAATGATAATTTTGATTGGTATGAAGTTGGGTTTACTTCTGATATTCAGTTCAAGTTTGTATTTGACACTAAAGGATTAAACTATGCATTTAGAGTTGTTGCTATTAAAAATTCGGATGAAACAGTTAAATCATATTCAAATATAGTTTATCAGTCTTTTGAAGTTGAACCCATAATTTCAAATGTAATTACTCCAAACAGTGACCAAAAAAATGATTATCTGTATATCTCGAATATTTCTGCATTTTCGGTCAAAGATTTGACGGTTTATAATCGTTGGGGAGCTAATGTGTTTAATTCAAAAAGTTACAATAACGATTGGGACGCAAAAAATTTACCGGATGGTATATACTATTATCAATTTACCTACGGAACCAACGATAACAAAAAATCTGCAAAAGGATATATTGAAGTATTAAGATAAATAATGAAAATCATTCACAACCAATCTTTAATCACTTTCAATACTTTTAAAATCGATGCTATTGCCAAGTATTTTGTTGAAGTTCAAATAGTTGACGAACTTTTGGAATTAATTCAAAAACCGGAATTCCGATCCAATAATAAGTTGATAATTGGAGGGGGTAGTAATCTGCTTTTTACCAAAGATTATGATGGAATAGTAATCAAAATTAATATTAAAGGAATTGAATTAATTTCAGATGACTCGCAGTTTTCTGTCTTGAAAGTAGGGGCAGGGGAGGTATGGCATGAATTTGTTCAATATTGTATTAATAATAATTTGTCCGGAATAGAGAACTTATCTTTAATTCCAGGCAATGTGGGTGCAAGCCCAATTCAAAATATTGGAGCGTATGGGGTGGAGGTAAAAGATTATATTCAATCACTAGAAGCTGTAAATGTGTTGGATGGAACCATAAAAAGTTTTTCAAATGCTGAATGTGCATTTGGTTATAGAGACAGCATTTTTAAGAAGGAAGAGAAGAATAAATGGATAATAACATATGTTGTGTTTCGATTAAGTAAGAAACCGGTTTTGAATACTTCCTATGGGGCTATCAATGATGAACTGGTTCGGCAAAATCTTGAACCAAGTATTAAAAATATTAGTAAGGTTGTTATAGATATCAGACGAAGCAAATTGCCCGATCCAAATGAAATCGGAAATGCAGGTAGTTTTTTCAAAAATCCTGTTGTGTCAAATGATAAACTTGATGAATTAAAAATGAATTTTCCAAATATACCCAACTATCCACAAGATAGTAATTCAATCAAATTAGCTGCAGGTTGGCTGATTGAACAGTGTGGTTGGAAAGGGAAAGTGGTTGGCAACACCGGGTCACATAAACATCAGGCATTGGTATTAGTAAACTACGGTAATGCATCCGGAAACGAAATCAAAGAATTGGCCGAAAAAATTCAATCCTCCGTATATGAAAAGTTTGGTGTTAATATCGAACCTGAGGTAAATATGATTTAATTGAAATCGAATGATATATGTCATATTCCAACAGTAGATTTCACTTTACATTTGAATAATTAAAATTTATCAAAATGGAAAAGCACGATTTGCACCACGAATTTCCTCAATTCGATCAAAAAATACATGATTTAAAAGTATCGAATCATCATTTCAAAAAATTGTTTGATGACTATCATGCAATTAACAACGAGATTTACAGAATTGAGTCAGGAAATGAACCTACTTCTGATGATGTACTCAACCAAAATAGAGCAAAAAGGGTACATTTGAAAGATGAATTGTATGCGCTTTTGAGTGCATAATGTAAACTAAAGTGAGTTCAGGATAGATTTGTCATTATTTCGATTACTTTGGCTTCCCTTGGAAAATGTTTTACTTTGTAAATGAAGCATGTTTAACAAAAGAAATTGACTTGAAGGTTTGGGAAAGCAATGTGGTGGGATGACAAAAAAGCGGGGGTGGGCAGGAATTGGAGGGAGGAAGCATTTTTTTGTCTTGATTTTTTTGCAACTTTTTGGATCAAGCCAAAAAGTGGAAAAAATTAATTCTCAACCTGATTATTTTTTGTATAACCTGATTTAACACTAATTTGCTGCAAAATTGAACTCAACATATTTATAAATCATTAATAATCAAATACTTAATATCATGAAAGAGACCCTACTTTTCTCTTTCTACAGTAAAACGAATAAGTTGCTCTAATGAATCTCTGGTGGCACTTGGTGGGTAACTGTGTATCAATGCTATAGATTCATTTTTGTAAGAATTCATAATGTCAACAGCGTATTCAATTCCTCCCGATTTTTTGACAAAGTCAATGACATATTTGACCTTGGCAGGCTTGTCACTTTCGTTTTTTACAATGTTCACAATTTTATTGCGTTCCCAAAATGAACTTTTGTTTATTGCATAAATCAGAGGCAAAGTCATTTTTTTTTCTTTGATGTCAATACCAACTGGTTTTCCAATTTCACCATCACTATAATCAAAAAGGTCATCTTTAATTTGAAAAGCTATTCCCGCTTTTTCGCCAATGAGTCTGGATTTTTCAATCAAGTCTTTGTCGGAAGTAATTGAAGCTGTTCCCACAGCACAACATGAAGCCATGAGTGAGGCGGTTTTCTGCCTAATAATTGTAAAATAATCAGCCTCTTTTATGTTCAATAATCGTGCTTTTTCAATTTGTAAAAGCTCTCCTTCGCTCATTTCTTTAACTGCATTTGATACTATTTTTAGCAATTCAAAGTCTTCGTTATCAACAGAAAGCAGTAGGCCTCTGGACAAAAGGTAATCTCCAATTAATACTGCAATTTTATTTTTCCAAAGCGCATTTACCGAAAAAAAACCTCTTCTGTAATTGGCGTCATCAACAACATCATCATGTACCAATGTTGCGGTGTGTAATAATTCAATTAGTGAAGCACCTCTGTAAGTTTTCTCGTTGATTTCACCAGAAAGTTTCGCCATAAAAAGTACAAACATGGGTCGAAGTTGTTTGCCTTTTCTTTTAACAATATAAGTCATGATTTTGTCCAGTAGAAAAAATTGACTTTTCATGTATGATTTGAATTTTTCTTCAAATACCTCCATTTCATTGGAGATAGGTGCTTGAATATTGTTGAGCTGTACTGACATTTATTGGATTATTTCTTTACGGTGTTTTGTCAATTCAGCATCAATTATTTGAAATGTCTGTTGTTTTAAAGCACCTATGTCTTGCAAAGTTAATCCTTTTGTTTCGATTGGTTTATGAATAATTATTTTACATTCATGCCTGCGAGCTTTCATTTTATCTTCATCAGGTAACAGAATGTAGTTATAAGGTATGGTAATCGGTACAATTGGAATTTGTTTTTCTATGGCTATTTTAAATGCACCATCTTTGAAATCAATCATTGTTGGATTATTGTATTTAGGAATAGTGCCTTCAGGAAATATTATAATGCTAACTCCTTCGTCTATTCTTTTTTTTGCAATTTCAACTGATTCAATTTTGCTTTTACCACTTTTTCGATCCACCAGAATATGCAAACGAGAGTACATATATCCAAATAAAGGCACTTTTCGAAGTGAAGCTTTTCCAATAAAGTTAACATCTTGAAGTACAGCACTATAAATGGTTGGTATATCTGCATATGAAGTGTGATTTGCGCAGTATATATATGCTTGATGTTTTTTAGGTATGAATTCTCTCACAACATTGTATTTGATACCGCACAGAAAGAAAACGATATAACCCCAAATTCTGTTTGTCCAATGTCCAAGACTGTGTAATTTCCGATGTTGAACCGATATAAAGAAAAAAGGATAAAGCATTAAAAAAGAAAGCGTAAAAATAATCAAGCAATAAATGGGATAAAGCTTTTTCAATGTGTTTAATTGGAGTAGGGGAACAATCTTTTGTCTAAATATATTGTTTCTATTTTGTTGATTTTTAAATTTTTATAATCTGAATGCAAAGGATTGAAAATATAATTGTATTCATCAGGAATTAATACAGATGGGACTTTAATGGACGATACTTTTTCAATTGCTAATTTTATGCTTCCAATTTTCTTTAATTGTTTAGGGCCGGGATATTGCTGCCAATTATCTGGAAGTTCTTCGGGTTTAATTACAGATTGTGCCATGCCTTCAAAATTAAACGTAACTAATGAAACAGAAGTTGGAAGAAATTCAAAAGGTGTATTCATCAAAAACTCGCAAAAACATAAGGCTCTATTTTGACTGGTATAAAGGCAAGCTATACCTTTTTCATTCCATCTGCCACCGTAAATCATTGATCCGGTACCACTTAAGTCTGAAGCAAATTCAGCTTTTGTAATTCGGTAAACTTCCATCAATTATGAATAAATGCCATATTTAATCCGACCAATCACATCTGTTACCATTTGAATTCCATAATGGGTATCAAGCATTGATAATGGTGTAGCACCTCCTAAAGCAGGTAAAGGATAATTCATCCATTTTTTAAATTTTTCTTTGTCACCGAAGGTTTCAAACCCATTAGCATACAATTCGGCAATAGCAATCATTTTTTCCGATGTGTTTAATTTAAAAGGTTCATCAATTTTCCTTTTTTGAATGGTACGAGTATTGATATCAAGCAAAGTGGCAAGCACTTCATAATCCAAACCGGTATTGTTTTTTAGATTAATGAGATTGTTCTTGTTCAATCCATTTCTAGCTGAAGCAACATATCCATATGCTACACTTGGTTCTCCTAATATTGAACTTGAAGTGTCAGTTTTATCATAAGTTTTATATTCGTTGTTCATTTGCGAATTATTTCGTTCAAATATACGAATATATTTTTTAGCCAACAATTTATTTTACAATTTTTTCAAGTATAGTTATATAGTCTGAAACTCCATTTTCAATTTCATTGATATAAATAAATTCATCAGCCGAATGTGATCTGTTAGAGTCTCCGGGACCCATTTTGAGTGAAGGACAATCCATTAGCGATTGATCTGAAGTGGTAGGGGAGGCAAATGTATTTTTCCCCATTTCAATCCCTGATTTTACAATTGGATGGTCTTTTGATATAGATGATGGTTTGAGCCTTATTGAACGTGGAACCACTTCTGAAGCTAAGTTCGATTTAATTATTTCTACGATTTCATCATTTTTGTAAACATCTGTAACCCTGATATCAATAGTGAAAGTGCATGTATCAGGAATAACATTATGTTGTTGAGTTCCTGAATTAATTATTGTAACGCTCATCTTCACAGGGCCGAGAACTTCTGAAATTTTAGGAAATGAATAATTTTTTACCCACTCTATATCTTTAATTGCCTTATATATTGCATTATCTCCAACTTCTCTCGCAGCATGCCCCGAAACCCCATGTGCAATACAATCAATTACGATTAATCCTTTTTCGGCAATGGCTAATTGCATGTTGGTTGGCTCACCAACGATGGCGAAATCTAAAGGCAAAAACTCTTTGTAGATCAATTCTACTCCGTTTCTTCCAGATATTTCCTCTTCCGCGGTTGCCGCCAATATAATATTATATTTCAAATCAGGCATCTCATAGAAATACAAAAAAGTATTGATCAAACAAACCAATGCGCCACCTGCGTCATTGCTACCCAATCCGTATAATTTTCCATCTTTTTCAATTGGTTGAAATGGATTAAGTGTATATCCGCTATTGGGTTTTACAGTGTCGTGATGAGAATTAAGTAATATGGTAGGTTTGTCTTTTGAGAAATGCTTGTTCTTAGCCCATATGTTATTCATCGTTCTGATAGGAGTTACACCTCTGTCAATCAGGTACAATTGTATGATATCTGCGGTCTTGTCTTCTTCTTTACTAAATGATTGTGTGGCGATAAGCTGCTTAAGAAGCGAAATGGCTTCTTTTTGTAATTGATTAATTTGCTTCATATTTTTTCAATCGGCTAACCTAATAATTAATTTGAGATATTAGTGCCTGCTTCATCAAAATTAATCAAATCTTCAGCCATACAAATTTTTACTGTTGATACACCTTCATTGATAGATTGAAAAGCATTATCCAATTTGGGAATCATTCCTTTATTAACTATATTCTTTGATTTAAGTTCTGAATAAAGCGATGGATTGATGTTTTTGATTACAGAATTATCATCATTTATGTCGGTAAGCACACCTTTTTTTTCAAAACAATAAACTAAAACAACTTCATTGTCAATTTTGGCCAATGCACTAGCAATAGATGCAGCAATTGTATCGGCATTTGTGTTGAGTAAATTACCATACCCATCATGTGTAATTGCACTAAATACCGGATACAAACGAAGTGCAAATAACTGATTGATTTTCAATGCATCTACTACCAGATTGTCCCCTACATATCCCCAGTCTATTTTGGGGTCTTTTCTTTTTGTGGCGGATATTAAATTTCCATCGGCACCCGATAGCCCAATTGCATTGCAACCATTCAATTGCAAAAGGGCAACAATGTTTTTATTAATGTATCCGGCATATACCATAGTAACGATTTTTAATGTCTGATAATCTGTAACTCGTTTTCCTTCAATCATTTGTGATTCAATGCCCAACTTCTCACACATTTCTGTTGCAATTTTGCCTCCTCCATGAATTAATATTTTTTGACCTTCAATTTTTGAGTATATTTTTAAAAAATTATGCAGTTTTTCTTCGTTGTCAATTATATTTCCCCCTACTTTTATGACTTTTATCATGGTATTTATTAAATAATCTTTAAATCTTTACAAATGTATTAAAATCATTAAGTGATACATTATATTCAAACCCTAAATCCAATTCCTATGCTTCAGTTCAACGAAATATTTACTTATCCAATCAATCAGCAATTTAATAAGTCAGTTGCGTATTTTTCAATGGAATTTGCTATTGATCAGTCTTTAAAAAACTATAGCGGTGGTTTAGGATTTTTAGCAGGGTCACACATGCGAAGTGTTTATGATTTACAACAAAATGTAGTAGGAATTGGCTTATTATGGAAATATGGCTATTACGATCAGGCACGAAATGCTGACCAAACATTGAGAATTGACTTTATCGAAAAAAATTACCATTTTTTAACTGATACGAATATAATTTTCCCATTAATTATTCATGATGTTGAAATTAAGGTAAAAGCTTACTTGCTCAAACCTGAAGTATTTGGTACTGCTCCTATCTTTTTGTTATCTACTGATATTCCTGAAAATGATCATATATCACAAACTATAACACACCGACTTTATGATGCAAATGAAGCTACTCGAATAGCTCAATCCATTGTATTAGGTGCAGGAGGTGTTAAGCTTTTGGAAGTAATTGGTTTAGAAAGAGAGGTTTACCACATGAACGAAGGACATGGCTTGCCTTTAATTTTTTCTTTATTTGAAAAATATAGAAATATTGATGATGTGAAAAAGCGGGTAGCATTTACTACTCACACACCTGAAAAGGCAGGAAATGAGTCACATAACTTAGATTTACTTCATAAGATGAGTTTTTTTGGAAAACTGGATTTAGAAACTATAAAGAATGTGTTTAAACCCGAAAATGATACTTTGGATTACACTTTAACTGCTCTAAGAGGAGCAAAAATTGCCAACGCTGTTTCAAAACTTCATGGAGAGGTTTCAAACGATATGTGGGCTTCCTTTTCAGGAATTTGTAAAATCGATTACATAACCAATGCGCAAAATAAGAAGTTTTGGAAAGATGATGTTTTAGAAATAGCGCTCGCCAATCAGGATTCAGATTTGTTAATTAAAAGAAAGAAAGAACTAAAAAAAGTTTTGTTTTATGAAGTTTCAAATCAATGTGGCAAACTTTTTGATCCTGAAGTGCTTACAATGGTATGGGCAAGGCGATTTGCCGGTTACAAACGTGCCGATTTGATAATGAATGACACTAAAGAATTTTTCGAATTGATCAATAATTCAGAATATCCAATACAGATTATTTGGGCAGGTAAGCCTTATCCGGAAGATTATTATGCCATTAATATTTTCAATGATTTGATTAGAACCACCAAGAAAATAAAAAATTGTGCCGTTTTGATTGGATATGAGTTGGGTCTTTCAGCAATGCTGAAAAAAGGTTCGGACTTATGGTTGAATAACCCCGTACTCACGCGCGAAGCATCAGGAACAAGTGGAATGACCGCTGCAATGAACGCTTCTATCAATCTTTCAATTCCTGATGGATGGATGCCGGAGTTCGCTAAACATGGACATAATTGCTTTGTTGTACCCAATGGTAATGAAGGGCTGCCATACAATGAAATGAACAAAATTGAAAGCCAAAACATTATCGATGTGCTCGAAAAAGAAGCGTTACCTATGTATTATAACGACCGTAAAAAATGGAATACAATTGCATTTACCGCCATGCAAGAAGTAGTTCCTGAGTTTGATTCAGGACGCATGGCTACAGAGTACTATCAAAAGATTTATAATTATTGATAAGATTTAATATTCAAGCTAGGATATTTGGAAGTTTATATTTCTAAATCCAAAATAGAGATAACATTTTTTCTTACTTTTCCTTTCAAATCATCAGGCAATTCTCCAATTTTTGAAAGCAATCTAGCGTTGTCAATTGCCCTAATTTGGTCAATCATTATTTCACAATCATAGTCAACATTTGCGGTTCCTTTTACAAGAAAAACACGCATCAATTCAAGCCCTTTTTTAATTTTTGTGGTCATTGGACACACTATAGTTGAAGGATGTGATGCAGAATTAAGTAAATTCGTTTGAATTACTAACACGGGTCTAATTTTCCCAGGTTCAGTTCCTTTTCTGGGATTTAAATCTGCAAGCCAGATTTCGTATTGTTTAATCAAGAGTATCAATTGCTTCAAATTCTTTCAAAACTTCCATTGAATCATTTCGAACAATTTCTGATTCAAATTTATATTGTTTTTCGAGCAAAGCCCTTTTTTGAAGCTTATTATACATGTTAATTGCTTCATTTATATATCGGTTTCGAGAAATATGCATTTCCGCTACTAAATTTTCAGTTTCTGAAAATGTGTTTTCTTCCAATTTTAACAATACTGTTTTCATATATAATAAGTATATAGCAAAAGTATATATAAAAATTCAGAATTCAAAGTTGGATTAAATGCTAATAAATCACAATTATAATAGTCTGGTGAATTAATCTACTTTTAAAGTAATTTTTATATATTTCAAAAAATAGAATTCAATTATTGTATATTTAAATACAATGTTTAAAATAATAATCGTATTAGCTTTTTTATTTGTTTTTTTCCTAATTGGCGTATACATAGGCAAGTTCCATTCTTTTCCATTTGCCTCTAATCCAACTGAATTTGGAGATTTTGGCAGTTTTGTAGGAGGAGTAATAGGTGTAATTATAAGTTTTGCTGGAACGATTTTAATATATGTTACTTTTGATTCACAAAGAAAGTCATCTGAAGAAACAATTACATTATTAAAAGCACAACTACAACTTGAAAGTCAACCTAACTTACAAATTGAAGATGTTGATATTCATATTTGGGCAAAGAATCATGGTGGGATAATTTTGCCAATGTATTTTACTAATTCGCCTTATACTCAATTGCAAGAATTAGGAATCAAACAACCTTTATGTCGTTTGGTTAATTTAGGCTCATCCCCTGCTAAAAACTTAGAATACAAATGGGAATTTGATTTAGAGGCAATTTCAAATCACTTTCAAACGTATATTCCTACCGAAAAATTAGAAATTAAAAATGAACGTGGAAGTATATCTATCAAATTAAATGAAATAATACTACATGTTACACCCAAAGACTATCTAAACAAGATTTATTCTCATTCTTTTTTACTTCCATATAATCGAGATAGTACTATTGAATTGATTGTCTCAACACATTATTTGGAACTTTTATCAATTTTTTCATTTCTTTCTATGAAAAAGGATTTTAATGATAAACTTAATTCAAATACTGAAACAAATGGGATTGATAATTTTCCTAAACTATACCTTGTGTTAAGGTATCGGAACTTATTAGGGGAAGCAAAAATATTCTGTCATGAATTAAAGTTTGAGTTAACGGATGGTATTCGAACTACAACAGCTCAAAAAGAAGGAGCTAAGATTGGAAGTTTTAAATTCTCATTTTTCGAACAAAGAGATCAAGTTAATAAAAAATCACATTTTATTTCTTTTTAAAGAAATGATAAAAATAATCATCAAACTTTACATAGTTTGCTTTTATAAAATTAATAATTGAGCATTACAAATTAATAATTATCTCCTTCAACACTGCTTGCGCAGCCCATACTCGGTTTGCAGCCTGGTGAATTACAAGAGAGTTGGGTCCATCCAGAATTTCGTCCGAAAGTTCAATGCCTCTGCGAACGGGCAGGCAATGCATCACTTTGGCATTATTAGTCACTTTCATTTTTTCATTAGTAAGCATCCAGTTACTATCCTGACAAAGTATTTTTCCATATTCTTCATAGCTACTCCAGTTTTTGACATACACAAAATCAGCATCTTTGAGTGCTTTTTCTTGATCCAAATATATGGGAGTATTTCCCGTAAATTTTTCGTCCAATTTGTATCCTTCCGGATTTGCAATTACAAACTCAACATCTGCTTTACACATCCATTCGGCAAAAGAATTGGAAACTGCCTGTGGCAAAGGTTTAATATGAGGTGCCCAAGTCAAAACCACCTTTGGTTTTTGGCTTTTGAATTTTAGATTTTGAATTTTAGATTCTTCAATGGTTATAAGGTCTGCTAACGACTGACATGGATGCAAAGTGGCACTTTCCAAACTCACCACAGGCACACCACAATATTTGATGAATTTGTTAAAAAAATCTTCAGAATAGTCTTCTTCTTTGTCGACAAGCTTAGGGAATGAACGTACACCTATTATATCACAATACGCACCCATTACGGCCGCAGCCTCTTTAATGTGTTCAACTGTTGTGTAATTCATAACCACACCTTCTTGTGTTTCAAGTGCCCAGCCTTCTTTATCCATGTTCATTACCATTACATTCATCCCAAGGTTAAGCGCAGCTTTTTGGGTGCTTAATCGAGTGCGAAGGCTAGGGTTAAGAAAAATCAAACCAATAGTTTTGTTTTCACCTAATTTCTTGAATCCGTAAGGATTAGATTTTAACTCTAATGCGGATTTTACAAGTTTAGAGAGGTCTGAAACATCGTTAACAGAAGTGAATTTTTTCATTATTTTATAGTTTTAACAAACATAAATAAAATTGAACCACAGAATTATTTTTCTAAACTTTTTTTAATCACGTATGGATTTTTTATTTTTGTCGTATAGATTAATTTTATTATGGACGCAAAAATAACTTTAAGTTTTGAGCAAGATGTTATTCATAAGGCTAAAGCTTATGCTGAAGCTCACAATATAAGTTTGTCGCGCTTAACAGAAATTCTTTACAGAAGGCTTACTGCAAATTCATCCACATCTATTGAGGATATTGAAGTTTCAGATTGGGTGAATATGGTGGCTGAAGGACCGGCAACCTATAACCGAAAAACGCCAAATAAAAAGGAAATGAAAGCAGCGTTTTTTGATAAACACAAATGAAATTATTTTTAGATGCCAATATTTTGGTGTCCGTACTAAATAAAGAATTTCCTGTATTCAGTTTTTCATCCAAAATACTTAGCCTTACAGGCAGAAAAAATGTAAGTATTTGTACTTCACCTCTTTGCTTAGCTATTGCCTTCTATTTTGCTTGCAAAAAAACAAGTGAAGAAATTACAAAGAAAAAAATTGAAATATTATGCAATCATATAGAAATAACTTCAATTGACAAAAATTCCGTATTTAAAACTTTTTCAAATAAAATGGTAGGTGACTTAGAAGATGGCTTAGAATACTACTCAGCTTTAGAAGCAGGATGCACCCATTTAATAACTGAGGATAAAAATGATTTTTACTTCTCCAACATACCCATTATGACCGCTCAAGAATTTTTGGAATGGTATGTGGGGCAATAATTTTTTTACAAACTGTAATATTCTCAGTCAAGTATGTAACTAATACCTCAAAACCAATTTATGAATTTCGAAAAAATATTAGAGGAAAATAAAAGCAGGATTTATCGGGTGTGCAAAATGTTCAGTCAAATCACGGACGAAAGAAAGGATTTGTTTCATCCGTGAAAATGTGCTATACATTGATCCAATATTTATATTGGTTTATATAGTTACTGATCTGTTCTTCAAACTTAAGCTGAATTTTTCCAGAAACAGGTTCATTTCCTCTTTGGTAACTGCCAAAGAGGGAAGTAGCCTTAGGGTATTTTTGTTAGATGAGCTTCCGGTAAATACTTTGTGTTCAAATATCAAATTCTTTCTTACTTGCTCACAAGTCTCGTGTAATTCAATACCAATCATCAAGCCCTTTCCACGTATTTCTTTGATTTCTTTGAATTTTCGTAACTCGTTCATTACATAATTGCCAACTTGTAACGCATTGTCAATCAGCTTTTCATCTTCAATTACTTGAAGTACTGCAAGAGCGGCCGTACATGCCAAATGATTGCCACCAAATGTAGTACCGAGCATGCCCATTTTGGGTTTGAGGTGTGGTGCAATTAGGTTGCCTGCAATTGGAAAACCATTACCCATACCTTTAGCAGTGCTATAAATATCGGCTTTAACACCACTCCAATCATGAGCAAAGAATTTGCCACTTCTTCCATATCCACACTGTACACTGTCAGCAATAAACACCGAGCCATATTGGTCGCAATTGCTTCTGATAGCTTTCAAAAATTCATTTGATGCAATGTTGATTCCTCCAACACCTTGAATCCCTTCAATAATTACGCTTGAGACTTCATTACCAATTTCTTTAAATTTTTGATTTAATGCTTCAACATCATTGAATGGCAAAAAAACCACATTATCAGTCTGATTCACTGGTGCTACAATAGCTGGATTATCCGTAGCTGCTACAGCGAGAGACGTACGGCCATGAAATGATTTTGAAAAAGCTATTATTTTTTTTCTTTCTGTTACAAACGATGCTAATTTAAGCGCATTTTCATTTGCTTCTGCTCCGGAGTTGGTCAAAAACAATTGATAATCTTCCAAGCCAGAAACTTTACCTAGTTTCTCAGCTAACGCTTCTTGCAAAGGTAGGCGCACAAAGTTGGAATAAAATCCAATTTTGTTTAATTGCTCTGTTAATTTGGCAACATAGTAAGGGTGCGTATGTCCGATGGAAATAACAGCATGACCACCATACAAATCCAAATATTCAGTTCCTTTATCATCCCAAACATAACTGCCCTTGCCTTTGACAATGGAAATATCATAAATGGGGTATACATCAAATAGTTTCATGGCGGGAGTTAGTGGGTTATTGAATTAGTGAGTTAGTGATTTTTTGAGTTAATGAGTTATTGATTTATTGATTTGAAAGTTATTGTTTGTTTTAATTGAAAGTTTATTAATTTTTAATTAATAATTTACCATTTAACATTCAAAATTTAACATTTCTAAAAGGCTACAGCTTTTAGTTTCAATCCCGTAGTTTCATCTAGTCCAAAAATTAAGTTCATATTTTGAACCGCTTGACCACTGGCTCCTTTGGTCAAATTATCCTCAATACTGATAATTAATAGTTTGTCATCATGCTTTTCCAAATAAAGCAGGCATTTATTGGTATTGACGACTTGCTTTAAATCAATGTTTTCTTTCGAAATATGAGTAAAGGGATGCAATTGATAATAAGCTTGATAAAGTGCTTGTGCATCCTCCAGTGAGCCATCATATTTGGTATATACGCTTGCAATAATGCCACGTGTGAAATCACCTCTATATGGGATGAAGTTTACTTTTTTATTAAAACCGGGTTGCAATGAACTTAAACTTTTGTTGATTTCTTTTAAATGTTGATGGGTAAATGATTTGTAAACCGACATATTATTGTTTCTCCAGCTGAAATGTGAAGTTTCAGATAGGGATTGTCCAGCACCGGTAGAACCTGTTGTTGCGGAAATGTGAATTTCGTCCTCCAATATACCCGCATTAGCAAGAGGCAACAATGCCAATTGAATAGCAGTAGCAAAACAGCCCGGATTTGCAATTCTCTGTGCATTTTTGATGGCATCTTTTTTCAATTCGGGTAAGCCATATACAAATCCATTGGTTTCAGGTCTGAAATCCTGACTTAAGTCTATGATTTTTAGTGAATTATTAATCAGATTGGGGTTTTCATCCAGGAACTTTTTGCTTTCTCCGTGTCCCATGCACAAGAAAATAACTTCAACATTTGGATTGATTTCAGAACTGAATTTTAAATCCGTATCGCCTAACAAATCAGTATGAACCTGATACAAATAGTTGCCTGCATTGCTTTTACTATTGACAAAGTCAATGGCTACTTCCGGATGGTTGATTAATATGCGAATCAATTCTCCCCCGGTGTATCCGGCACCCCCTATTATCCCAACTTTTATCATTATCTTAAAGTTTTACCATTTTTCTTTTTTACTGGCTTTTCATGTACCGGACAAGTATCGCATTTGTCCAAAGGCCTGATCACGTTACATGCAAAACAAAACATTACAATTAGCACAATACATTGAATTCTTGCTATCATATTTGCAAAGTAAATCAATAACAAATAAATGGCTGAAAAAATTTCAATAATTGGAGCAGGATTAGTTGGAAGTTTATTGGCTTTAAACTTAAAAAAGCTGGGATTTGAAATAACAGTTTATGAAAAACGGGCCGACTTGCGCAAGTCTGAAATAGGGAAGGGTAGATCAATAAATCTTGCTTTGAGCACGCGTGGTTTGTATGCATTGTCAAAAGTTGGTTTAGAAAAAGAGGTATTAAAAATGGCTTTACCTATGTATGGGCGATACATCCATATTTTTAATGAAGATGTTCATTTTACACCATATTCAATTATTAATGAAAAAGCGATTTACTCTATTTCTCGTAATCAATTGAATCAATTATTAATCAATGAAGCCGAAAAATCAGGTGTTAAATTTCATTTTCAACACAACCTGACCAAAGTTGATTTTAATTCTAATATTTTGGGATTTAGAAATGAATCAAATGAGTATATAAAAGTTACTCCAGAAATATGTTTTGGTACAGATGGTGCATATTCTGAACTAAGAAATGAAATGATTCAAAATGATGCATTTAACTTTTCCCAGGAATTCTTAGAATATGGTTATAAAGAAATTGATTTACCTGCATCTGAATTAGGTAAGTGGAAGTTGCCAAACAATGGATTACACATATGGCCGCGAAAAGACTTTATGTTAATTGCCTTGCCCAATTTGAATGGTAGTTTTACTTGTACTTTGTTTTTAAAAATGAAAGGTGATGAAAGTTTTGAAATGATTTCTGAATCTGAAGTATTTAATGATTTTTTTAAGAAGTATTTTCCTGATGCTTATCAATGCATCCCTGATTTATGGAATCAATTTTTATCAAATCCTATTGGCAAATTGGTAACTATAAAATGCTTCCCATATTTAAAAATCAATGAAGAATCAATATACTATTTGCTTGGTGATGCGGCACATGCTATAGTACCATTTTATGGTCAAGGTATGAATTGTGGTTTTGAGGACGTATCTCAACTTACGGATATGCTTTCAGAAATCAAATTATTCAATTGGGTTGAGCTGTTTAATGGTCATCAACAAAAAAGAAAACCTAATTGTGATGCCATAGCCCAAATGGCTTTAGATAATTTTGTAGAAATGCGCGATTTGGTTTCAGATATAGAATTTATTAAAAACAAGCATATTGAATCGCAATTGAAACAATCATTCCCAGATTTGTGGCAAACGCAATATGAATTAGTTACATTTTCGAATGAAAATTATACTCAAGCATTAAAACAAGGTTTAATCAACAAGAAACTAGTAGACCATATAAGAACAGAAAAAATTCAGGTTGAAAAAATCACGAAACAAGAATTGAAAAGTCTGTTTAAGCTACTAAGCTACTAATTTGACTTTATTTTTGAAAACGAAATATAATCCCAAACTTAATCCCAAAACGCCCAATAGCCATATATTATAGTTGATTGGAACAACATTACAATTATTAGCAGCTAAGCAACTATCAACAGCATCTTCATAACCAATATTAGGTCCTGTTGGACCTCCACAAGTATTTCCAGGAAAACCATATCCATTATTTACAAGATAACATTCATCTGTACATTGTCCGCACACTCCTGGTTGTGCTGTAACTGAATTTGATATACAAATACAAATTATTGCAATTACAATTATTATCGCTTTTAAGCTCAATACTTTCACTTATTTAATTAGGTTTAAATGGGTTACTAATTTTTAACGATTTTGCAATTTACAATTTTTCCATCAATTATTAATCGCAATACATAAATCCCGTTACTAAGTTCATTGAAATCTTTAATTTTTATAATTGATTGAATATCAGAGTTGATAGTGAAATCATTATTTATAACTATCAAACCCTTAGAATTGTATATTTCAATTTTTATTTTTTTCGAAACCGAATTATTTAATTCAATATTCAAATCATTAATACCAAAGTAAGGATTTGGGTAAACTTTGAAACTAAAATCCTTTAATGGGTTATCGCTTATATTGCTAACTATGGCAATTGGTTTGTTTAAGCTATCCACATTTTCAACTATGATATTTTCTTGGTTGGTCAAATTTTCAATGTAATAGCCTGTAGCGGTAGTTATTAAATTTTCAATTATAGAAATTGATTGATTTTTAGGAGTATTATATCCCGATAAGTCACTGAAATATAGGATATAAGTACCAACTTCTAAATTGTCAAGAGTTTTATTACTTTCATTCCAAGTTATTTTGTCCAAACTCCAATATGTTTTTTGACGACCTTTGTTAATACTGCTAGGAGTCAATAGTACAGTTAATGACCCGAATTTTGGTGCTGGAATATATTTGCCGCTGAATGTGGTTATATCACTTGCTTTGACTTGAATTGATATTGGCTGAGGAGTAACAAAACCTGCTACAGTGCTAAAGGTTATTTCATGAAGTCCTTCAGATATATTTTGAATGACAGATTTGTTTGAATACCAGATATTATTTCCATCAATATTCCATTTTCCATTAATTGAGTCTGGATTTATAAAGCCGGATATTGAACCAAGTTGAGGTTCGAATACTAATTCAAATCTTGAGTTTCCTTTAGAATTCAAATCACTTGTTGTCTGGAATGAATAACTATAGCCTTCAGTTATTAAAGTGCTATTCTGTAAATAATTATCTTTCAGATAAACTTTAATATGGCTTTCAAATGAGGAAAGGTTACTTAAAGTAATTGAATAAGAACCAATTGATAAACTACCTACGTTTAATGGCACTGATTTAGTAGAAAAGTCAATTAATGGCATGCTATTTATTGAATATTCGTTGCCCGAAGTATATGTAGAAATATTTAATTGAGAGTTTTTCAATTTATACGCATCGAAGTTTGGATCAAAATCATTAGTGGCTCCTTCTACAAATCTTACTGCTGTATAGTCAGTATTGGTTCCTGATTGAAGCGCAACGTATAACAAGCTGCTAATTTTTTCTTCTCTAAAGTTGTCTTGACCTATTAATGAAGATTTTGCATTTTCAGTAAACTGAATGGATGCTCCTGTACCTTTAGCTTTTACAAAGAAGGATTGGCCGGAAGGAATAATACTTGGATTTGTTCTGGGAGCACTTCCAACACCATTTACGTAAGTGTAATAATTTCCGGTTGAAGAGGCGTTTCCTGATTCAGGATCAAATATGTAAAAAGCATTATCGATGTTAACACCGGATGCTGACATGTTTCTCCAATCAATTTGACTTGGATATGGATTACCTAATAAATTCCATCCATCGGCAGTAATTGTACCTGTAGTAGAAGTGAAAGAAAGAGGGACTGTTAAATTTCCAATAAATGGTTTGCCACTTAAATTAAGTGTTGTATTAGTAGGCACATAATTAGTTGCCAAATTAATTGTCCTGTCACCTCTTACAAACACCCTGTAACCAACTCCAGAAGTTAAAGTAGTATTAATTCCAGAACCTACAGCAAAATATCCAAGATTTTGATCACCAATATATGGTTCATAATAAGTTGAAATTGTTGGCACAGAAGAACCTACGTCTGAACCAGCACCTACACCTGTTACAAACATTCCTTGTCCCGGAGTTGCTGAACCAAATTCTCTCCAATGGTTAATTGTTGCATTCGTTACAGGTGAAGCTAAGAATCTGAAAGCTCGTTTGGCTGGTATATATCTTTGATATCGAATATTACCAGTGATTAATGATGAACTTGGGATGCTTGCGATTCTAGCTGTACCAGTTGTTGAAGAAGAAACTAAAGTAAATACAATCCCATTGGTAATTAAGTTAGAATTATTTTGAAGTGTTAATGTTCCAATTAAATTTTGATCATTTAAGAATGTTACACCATTTAAAGTAGTTGTTTTGTCAATTAAAATATTATTGAAAGTATTGATACCACTTACACTTTGAACAGATGCTCCATTAAACACGACTGTTGAATTCGAAGAAGTACTAAAACTTCCATTATTTATTAAACTACCACCAAGTGTTAAGGTGTTACCACTTGAAACTCCAACAGAGGCTGATGGTGAAATGTATAAGCTTTTGATACTAGCACCGGGGGCATCAACAATTGGGTAATTTGGAGTACTATTTATCAATGAAATATCCATTGATGCATTTGGTATAATACTTCCACACCAATTGTTTGCAGTATTCCAATTAGAGTTAGTTAATCCTATCCAAATTCCGGAAGTTGAAACAACTATAGCAACTCCAGTTGATGTGTTATTACAAACACTAGAATTCACTATTCTTCTATACCACGAACTTTGATTAGCTACCCCTAGAACATAACCTGTATTTGTTCCCGAAATACTAGCAAATCCAGTGGATCCACTTATTGTGCTAACCTCCCATGCAAAAGTAAACACACCGGAACCACCAGTTGGATTACTTCCGGTTAAAGAATTAGGAGTGAGACCTGAACAAATGGTTTGAGCACTTCCAATATTATTGTTATTGATTATTGGTACCACACTTACCAATATGCCAGATGTCGTATTTGAGCAGGCACCAGATACCACAGTTCTTCTATACCAAGTGTTTGTACTTAGGTTAGCGGGGAATAAATAGTTAATGCCATTGTTAGTGCCTGAAGCCGGATTAAAGCCTGTTGTACTGCTTGTAGTTGAGGATTGCCATTGATATGTGTAAGTACTTGCATTTCCACCGGTAACACTCGTTCCAGTTAAACTTGAAGGAAGCACATTTGCGCAGACTAATTGATTTCCGGATATTGAACTATTTCCGATTATGGTATGTACAGTCATTGCTATGCCATTTGAAGTAACCACACTTCCTAAATAACAAGTACCGGATGAAGTGACTATAACCAAAATATTATCATTATTAATTAATGAGGAAGTTGTGAAATTTGCAATATTTGAACCAACTACGCTATTATTTACCATCCATTTATATGTTGGGGTAGCACCTAAGTTTGTACCTAATGCGGTAAATGATACTGTGGTTCCTTGGCAAATTGGTGAAGCAGGAATTCCGGAAATCGTACTTCCTATTCCACCTGCTGATCCAATTTCAGCAATTTGAAAATCTCCATATCCACTAATGCCTAGAGCTTGTGTATAAGTTCCAGTTACTGAACCCAAGGTTTGCATTGACCATGTAGCAGCTGCATATTTACCAATGTTAAAATTTAAAGGGTTTGATCCTGCATCATAATTGGATGTAATAAAGTTAAAGGTACTATTAAAGTAAATTGGAGAAATTCCTGAACCATTTAGTGTCCAATATTTATTTACAGATCTGGTTGAATTTAAACAGCTTGAAATATTAGGATGATCCCCATTTGTGGCTTTTGCAGTAAAGGTTCCTCCACTTGTTACATTAGGGAAAAATACATTTACCGGCAAATAATTTCCATCACCGACTTCAAATGTATATGACACTCCTGTACCGGTATTAATATATTTCTGGATTATCCCTTGAACATAACTGTTAGAGTTTCCACCTGTTATACTTGCGCCTTGTAAAACATTAACCTTGTTTACACCTGTGTTAATAACTCCATTTGATAAGAATAACGTTCCTGCTATGTTTACATCCTTAGTAAGAATTTTAGTTGAACCTCCTGATATAGATACATTATTGAAATTTTCACCACCGCTTCTATTTATGTTTTGTGATGTATTTCCTAAAAATCTAACCATTCCTTGTGATACAAATGGTTTAGCGGTATTGTTCCAATTTCCAAATAAATCAATAGTGAATGAACCTCCATTAAAAGTACAATTACTACCATTAATGTTTACATCACTCGTCACAGAAATATTTGAAGCTAAATAAAGTACTTTATTACCTGTACTACTTATGTTTAATTTTCCAAATGCAGTGACTGAAGTGCCAGAAATGGATTGATTACCAGAGGATTTAATAAATGTGGCTGTACTTCCATTAGAAATATATGTTGAATTATTAGTCCAATTACCACCTATAGAAATTACATAAGTGGAACTATTTATCGTAAAAATTCCAGAAGATATATCTAGGTTATTTGATATGGATAAATTTGAAGTAGCTTGGAAATTTGCTCCACCAGTACTGCTATTGAGCTTTAAATTATAGAATGCATTATTGCCATTACTTATTACGTAAGTACCAGTTGCACCCAATAATTCGACAGTTGAAGTTCCAGGAATAAAACTTCCAATATTTTGCCATAAATCGTATGCTTTAATAATAGGTGAGCCTACAGTAGCAACAATAAATGTACTTCCACTTTGAGCAGTAAATGCACCTGAAACAGATAAGTTTACTCCAGATAAAGTTAATCTTGAATTTGAATTTAATGTAAAGTTTTTAGTTGCACCCGCAATTGAACTCAATAGAGGGTAAGTATTAGTTATATAAGGAGGAATTGATACATCCGGAATAAAAGTGTTAGTATTAATAGTAGGAAGTGTAGGTAAATTATTCTGATCATACCAATTGTTGGAATCTTGCCAATCGGAACTAACATTACCTGACCAATAAGCAACTGGTGCACTGTAAGTCCATTGAATTGAACCTGTGGCTGCAGATTGCGTTGGATATTGATCATCTTTTTCATAAAAGAAACTACCTAATAATCCTTTCGAATCAAAAACGTTTACTATCCCTGAAATAGATGATAAAGTTCTTTCTATGCTAAATGACGGACCTGAGTTAAATGAAACATTTGTTAAAGTAGTGTTAGGCATAGTATTGCTAAATAACAAATACCTGCCACCGGAAGCTCCTGAGGTGAAAGACCCTTCACTTAAATTATTTGTAGGATCCAAATTGGCTCCCGAAAGTATTCTAATACCATTTGTATTTAAATTTGAAATTACATAATATTTTGCACCTAAAGTTCCCCCAGAATTTATATCAATTCCATAAGTACCCGCAGATTGTATCAAAATATTAGCAGTATTTGTGGAAGTAGAACCAACTATGTTTAATCTACCACTAACATTAATTGAACCATTATTACTCATTAAAACACTTGAACCACCACCAATGTTTACAATACATCCAGCGCCAATATTTAACTGATCAGTTCCAATATTATCTCCTAAAGTTATAGAATTTCCATTTAAGTTAAGTGTGGTGTTTCCACTAAGAGTACTCATAGTGATATTACTCTTAGTAGATAAATTGGACGCTAAATTATAAGTAGAATTGAATGTTGAAAACTGAATTGAAGAATAAACAGAGCTGCCCGGGTTAAATGTATAAGTTCCAGAAGGATTTCCTGCAAACAATATAGTATTATTTCCTGAATTAAAATTTGATCTGTTTATAAAACTTTTTCTTATAATAATTGTATTTGAAGAACCATCCAATGTTCCAGAGTTAATATCTAAATTTCCATAAATATTAGTCGTAGCATTTAATTGGAAGTTTGCGGTTCCTGCAATTACAACATTCGGAAATGCATTTGCACCATTGTTAATTCCTTTATTACCTGACATTCCAGTGAAACTTATGGTACTATTAGTATTATATGCAGTAGACCCACTTCCTCCTTTGGTATAATTACCTAATACTACAATATTGTCATTTGCACCATTTGTTTGAATAGTTCCGTTTATAATCAAATCCCCATTTATAGTTAGGTCTGTTCCAATGGCAGTAGTATTTATATTAAGAACAGCTCCACTGTTTATCGTTAAATTATTGGCTAAAGCTCCTTCAAAATTAATAACCGGTTGAGCACCATTAGGAAAAGCAATCACTACATGTTCAGCTCCTGTCGGAACGATATTAGGTCCAGAACTTGGGGTCCAGTTATTAGGATCAAACCAATTAGAACTGATGCTTCCATTCCATGTTAAAGTAATTGGTCCTGTCCATTTAATTAATCCAAGATAAGGAGGTGTGTTGTATGGGTTTATATTATCATAAGGATCAAAATCAAATCCTTCACCCGAAAATACTCCTGAAGCATTATCAAAATAAAGAATTCCGGCAGATGATGTAGGTTTGGAAACATTGTATGGACCAGCTCCTCCGGGATTTTGTGGGAAGTTTACAGCAGAAATGGTCATTGTTTGATCATTATCAATAGTCAAGAATGTTGTGCCTGCTGCTCCATTATTAAATGTTCCATTACTCAAATTATTAACCCCATCGATTGTTGCACCCGAACTAATTACAACGCCCGAAGTGTTCATATACTCAAACAAATAATAATTGGCACTTATTGTAGCACCATTTCCAACTTGAAATGAATACCTGTTTCCCGTATTGTTTTGAGTGATTTTAGCAACATTTGAGCTATTTCCTATAGCTTCAAAAGAACCACCAGTGCCAATAGTAAATGAAGCTGTTCCTGCACCATTTCCTATTCCTAATGAACCTCCTGCACCGATTTTATATGTTCCGTTAATATTATTGCTAGTTCCATTAATCACAACACTCTTTCCATTACCATCAAATGTTCCTGAAACAATATTAAAATTATTAGTTATAATCATATTGTCTTGAAGTGTGTATGTTGTTCCAGGAGCATTAATGATCATATTTGGGACTGAGGATCCATTGAATTGAATATTTGCGATTCCTCCTTGTTGATTTAAAACGTAAGTTCCGTTGGTTGTGAATTTACCTCCGGTTGCAAACATATCACCACCAATTGTAACTACTGTACCCCCACCAATATTGAAATTACCCCCTAATACATATAGATTGTCTAAAATTCTATTATTATTGTTACTGTTCCACAAATACACTTGATTTGTTCCAGTTTTGTTTACCGTAAGCTGATAAAAGTCTTTTACCCCAATTGCTCCATTATAGATAATTTGATTTGCAGCATTTCCGTCAAAGATAACTTGACCTTGCTGACATATAAAAGAGCCATTTCCATTATTATTGAAATTACCTCCTATATTAATCGAGTAATTGTTTGGACTAACATCTAAAGTAGTTCCATTGTTAATATTTAAATTCGTTCCTACAGAAATATCACCACCTAAAGTCTTAGTATTGTTTAATAAATTTAATATTCCATATGATATTCCACCAATTGTTTGGTTGAAAGCGGCATCAAAATATGTATTTGAAGAAGCATTGAAATTATAGGTATTAAAGCCACTAGGGGCATTATTTGTTCCTCTAATGTATAAATTTTGTGCACTGTTATTTACATTAAAATTACCTAAATTATTGATGTTAATAATTGTGTTGGTTAAGAAATTAAAATTTCCTCCTCCGACTAATTGAACATTTACATCTCCGGTTGTTGTAACATTTCCTAATAAATTAGTTGTAGTATTTCCTAATAATATATTGTTAAACTTAGAAGCATTTATATTTTGAGCAGCTGTTCTTATAAAGTTAATAGTTCCGGCTCCTGCATAATTTCCTGAACCTGTCCAATTGGTTCCTAGGAAATTATGTGATTGTCCACCATCATCAAAGGTTCCAGTTGATTTGATATTTACATCTCCAAGTAAACGATGCACATTTGTTGCTTCTGATTGCATATAGGAATCTACGTTTAACAGATTTACAACAGTATCTTGTCCAATAAATAATTTGGTACCCGTTCCTGCAACACTTAAATTATAACAATACATACCAGTAATTGACTGATTAGCACCATTTAAGATTATAGTACCCAATGCAACGCCATTATTAAATAACGAACCTGCATCTTTTTGATAATTTCCTTTTAAGAATATTCTATAATTATTAGTGAGTGGCGTAACTGAAGCATTATTAGTTATAAGCAAATCTCCATTAATATTTATTTGAGAACCTGACAGTTGGTAAGTAATAGGGCTGTTTTTTAATGCTAGATTGTTAAATGATGAAGTTCCATTATTAATCGTGTAAGTACCTGGATTACACTCAAAAGAAACGGTACCATTACTAGGAATAAATGTACTATTTGCATTTTTTACCCATGAACCACCCATTGTAATTTTACTTGTTCCGGAATTTACTGCAAGTGTGGCCGCACTTGCACCAGTTCCAAGAGTTAAAGTCCCGCTAATGGATAAATTAAAATTATTACTTAATTGCAAATTACCATTAGTAATTGTCATATCTCTACAATAGGCATCTTCGGTAATTAATGAAGGATTGTTGGGTATTCCGGCTCCACCAGGAATTATAACGTTATCAAGGATAGTTGGTTTACGATTTGGTGTCCAATTGAGCGAATCTTTCCAATTGGTGCCTATAGAACCATTCCAAGTTAAAGTTTGAGTTACCGGCCATATAATTTTTCCGGAATTTGCATCAGGCACACCCGCACCTAAAGTATTTGCAGGGTCAAATTCATAGTTATATACGCCCAATGTCCCATTTAATGGATAATTTATATATGCAATACCGGTAGCACTTGAAGAGCGATAAATGTTATATTGGGTTCCAACTGTAGGCGTTCCTGAATAATTCAATACTAAACCGGTAATTGAATTTACACCGGTCAAGTTGGCATCTAGTATTAAATAGTATCTTGCTCCTCCTCCAGCGTTTCGCATATTATCAAAAGAACCGTTTGATAAGTTATTTATAGGATCCAATACAGCAGATGGGCCAACATACATTCCTTGATCTGCAAGATTTAAGATTCCATAATATTGAGCTGCCAATTTAGCACCATTATTAATTTGAATGATTGAGCCATTTCCTGCAGCACCAGTTTCTACTGAAATAATAGCTTTGTTGCCTGAATTTAATCCTATTACACTTAAGGCAGCGCATGAACCAGATACCGTTAGAATACTTTGTGAACCAGCATTGTTTATAAGTAAATACGCATTTTGATTAATATTTAAAACTCCAGATACTGAAAATATTTTGCCAGATGGCAAGTTGCTTCCAAAATATAAATTAGTTGAATTTAAATTAAGTGTGGCACCACACGCAATATTCATACTTCTTGCAAATCTATAATTATTAGATGTAGTACCTAAGGTGTAACTTGTAGTACTGTTAGGGAGAAAATCCACATCATAGATGGATAAATTACTAGCATTCGTTTGAATTAAAACATTAGGGATGGCACTTTTAAATGTAATGCGACTTAAATTCCCTGTGTAAGTACCATCATTCAATAAGTTTCCTGTAATTGTAATTGGATTATCAGTTGTTAGGGGTGTTGTGTTAGTAGCATTTGTATTTAAAACAGTACTTGTTCCAATGTACAAATTGCCTGTTAATAAACTACCAACTAATCTTTTTGTAACACCACCGCCTGCGAAAGTAACATTAGATACAATTAAATCAGGTATACTTTGATTGCCTCCATCAAATACAAAATTAGCACCTGAAGTTGTCCAATTACCTTGAATAGTTGAAGTTGCTGGAGGCCCTCCTTGAAATAAACTAGAACCAAAATAATGTGTAAGTCCATTGCCCATGTGAACATTACCACCAGAATTAATCGAAAAGACATTCCTAAAATTTCCACCATTTCCTGTAAAAAGCACAGGCGCTAACGTATTTGAAACTGTAAATGCATAAAAAGAATTACTCAAACCGGGATTGATTGTTTGGATTGAATTGCCTGCCACGTTAAAGGTTGCATTACACCCATTAATCGCATCCAAAGAACCATTATTTGTAAAATAATTACCAAACCAACTCACATCTCTTCTGAAGTTAAGTGAAGTATTTAAACTAACAAATATATTTCCAAGTACCGATACTGAACTTCCACAATTGTTTCCTGTAATAGTTTTTCCAGCTGTACCCCCAACATAAATTCCTGGTAATAAATATGGGGTGTTATTCTGTGAGTTAGTAATTGTTTGAGCATTTCCAATTAAATAAAATGTTGAACTTGGAGAAGGTGAGGGATAGTTTGAAATATTCATATCTCCATATGCAGTGATATTATAACTATTATCATTCAAAATTGCATTTGCATTTGAAACATAATTTCCAGTAACTGTAGTATTTCCTTGAAGTGCTGCATTTGCAGGGTTTCCTCCATTATTCGTGGTGATATTTAAGTTTCCATACGAAATAGGTAGTATATTTTGATCACCTACGCCTGAATTAATATTAGTAGTACTGCTTGAATTGATGTTATAGGTTCCAAATCCAGTAGGAAATGCAAAACCGGTTGCAGAAACAATTTGACTATTTAAAATAGAACCGGATATCATTGTTAATGATTTAGAAGAATTTCCAATCATTGGAAAAGTCGACATGTTTAATGTAACTCCATTGTTAAGTTGAACATTTCCTGAAATTGTCAATGTATTAAACTGAGTTTTAGTACCTGTTCCGCCTAAGTTAAGATTATTAAATCCGGTAATATCGGGATCGATATTCCAACCTGCTCCATTATGAAAAAGTGTACTATTGCTTCCCCATATTATTTGAGATGCGGTAGTGACTATTGATAAATTACCTCCGAGTGTAATGTCTCCATTAGCAGCTGAAATATCTAAAACAACTCGGGTATCATTAGCATTACGACCAATGTTTAAATTATTTTGAACGATGAAACTTCCAGATGCAATTTTGGAAATAACTGAAGGTGTTGGGGCTGTTGCAGTACTTAATGTTAAAGTACCATAAGTTAACCCAGAAATAGTTTGGTTTATATCCGCTCTATACTCAGTAATACTTCCATTGGCAATGTTGTATGTTCCAAAATTTTGTGGAAAATTATTCGCACCTCTTAAAAATAATGTATTAGTGCTAAAATGACTGAATGTGCTGGAAGGGTTATTTGATATTCCGGTGAAAGTTTGCAAATCAACATTTCCAGTTCCTGAATTTATGGTGAAATCCCCTGTAACAGTAAAATTATTAAAGAATGTTTTAACACCGGGATTTAACAAATATAAATTGTTAAAAACTGTAGTTTGAGTTCCATTGTTAATATTTTGAGCTCCGGCACCATTAAACCAAATTGCTCCGGTTCCTGTTTGTTGAAATGCATTTGATGCTACATTGTTTGTAAATGCTCCACCAATATATAAATTATTTGTCAGCCCATTTACTGTAGCATTATTTGAGATAATTAAACTATTTTGAAAACTGGGACTTGAAATAATATATTTTTGAGAAGCTCCTGTAAATGAAACGTTATAAAAATTAGAACCATTAATGCTTTGATTTGAAGAACCATTAAAAAATATTGTTCCAGTTCTTGGAACTAAAGCTCCACTTCCAGTTTCTGCGTAGTTTCGACTCACATATATTGGGAAATTGTTTCCTGAAGTTACATCTAAATTTCCATCAGTGATAAACAAATCATTTGTAGAAAATGGGTTGTTTAATTGAAATAGTGTACCAGGCCCTGCAATGGATAATATGTTAAAAGGAGAATTACCTGAATTAATAAAACCAGTTCCTAAAAGACTACCAGTTAAAGCAACTGTTCCACCTCCGGAAAGAAAAGTTCCTGAATTATTAAATGTCTTACCAACATTAATGATATTGTTCGAATTAATGCCCGATAAAGTGTTTGCAACATATACATCTATGTTATTTTCAACTTTTAATTGATTGCAAGCAGGAGAAAGGATTAATGAAATTCCTGCTGTTGTAAGTCCTTGATTATCAATTACTATTCTATAAGCGTTAGCGCTTGTTCCTCCAATTGTTACATTATATTTTCCAGCAACAAATGAATGATCCAAAATCACAGAATCTGTGGCAGAAGGAACTAAATTATCTGACCAATTATTGGTGTTTTCCCAAAATGCGGTTCCAGGGTTAGTACCAACCCAAAATTTACCAACTTTTTTCCATACAAAATTTCCAGAATTTTGACTTAATGCAGGATTATCATTCTCAAAACTAAAAGAACCTAAGGGACCTTGTGGGTTAATTAAGGTAAAAAAGTTAGCACCAGCTACCGAAGCTCTCCTAATATTGTATATTGGTCCTGAATTGAATGTGATACCTGATAATGAATACATTCCAGGTAGTGTAATGTTATCGAAATTAATATATTGTTGACTTCCTGTAAAACCATTATTAAAAGTTCCACCACTGAAATTGTTTACTGGATCTAAGGTACCACCATTGAATACGATTCCTTGAGAACCTATACCATTTACAGCATAATTTAAATTTTGAATATTAAAGTTTCTTGCATTAAAAGTTCCTGCGTTTTGTGTTATAATATATCCTCCTGTTGGTGAAGAAGAATGGCGACCAATATTTGAAAACAAAGTGCCTGAACCAACGACTTTAAAAGTCCCTCCGTTGTTAATAATACTGTTTTGATTTGCAAGATAAAGTGCACCTCCTGCATCAATATCAAGCGTCCCTCCTGTTAAGGAAACAACAGTAGCAACACCTCCACCAATTAATGATAAGCTAGTTCCGGCTAACGACATGGTACCTGAATTAATTAATAGCATTCTTCCACTTGTTATTGTGGTAGGATTGGCCAAATAGTATGTCGAACCTGGTGTGTTTTGAATTATACTTCCAAATAATGAACCTGATATTCCTGGATTAATTACGTATGTACCTGGTACTGTAGTGTACAGTGTTAAACCTGTTGCATTATTCTGATTATAGTTACCGCCATTATTATAAAGATTTCCATTTAGCCAAACACCATTTGTTCCGGCGATATTAAGTGTGCCACTATTAATATATAAATCATTTTGAATATTAATATCGCCTGCTGATGTTGCTGTTTGTCCGGCATTTTTATTAATTATTAAATTATAGAAGTTTTTTCCAGAAGTCGTATTTGAAATTGCTCCGGTTGTAATGTTAGCATTGTTTCCAAGTAAGTTTACTGTGCCTGTACCCTGATTAAAAAAACCATTATTTGTCCAGTTACCTGAAACGTTTATTGAATAATTACTTGGATTTATATCAAAAGTTACTCCTGTACCTATTGTTAATGCACCGGCTATATCGGTATTACCTTGCAATATTTTTGTTCCAGAATTAGCTAAAAAAACACTATTAAAACTATTTCCAAGAATAGTTTGGTTAACGCCAACCAAAGATAAAGTGGCAGTATGTGTAAATGAACCATATGAAAGCCAGTTACCAAATGTTTGAATATTTAAATTTTGAGCATTTAAAGTAGGTCCTGATTGTATAACTACATTACCAGTATAAATATGGGTATTGGCATAAGTACCTCCATTTCCTCCGCCTCCACCATTTGCAAAAGTTTTAGTTCCTGATCCGGAGAAAGTTACATTATTAAGAAAAGGACTTGAATTGCCATTTGCAATAGTTTGAGCAGATGATCCAGAAAATATTACTCCAGTTAGTGAGTTAAAAGTTATGGAGGTGCCGGGTTGCTCAGTTAAATTGCCCTTAACTTCAATTATTCTATTTGAAATATCCAAGTTTGCCCCTGATGTTTGTGATGCACCATTTGATAATGTAATTGTCCCATTTACTGTAAAATTATTTAAGGCAACTAAGTTTAAGTTAGGAGAAGTTAATCTGTTGACAGTTATGTTGTTAAAATAACTTTGTCCATTACCTGATATTAATTGATCGTTACTTGAAATGGCATTAAATGTATGCGTGCCACCATTAATTAAACTAACTCCTGTTCCTGTATTTATCCAATTCCCAGATATAAAAATATTTTTATTTGATGAAACAAAAGAAGATCCATTATTGAAAATGACGTTTCCATTAATTGAAGTTGTTTCACCACCGGATTGAGGTAAATGTGTAATGTTGCCTCCTGAGTTTGCAAAAATTAAATTTTGAAAGCCTAAGTTTGCGGAACCAGGCCCAATATTTTGGTTTGTACCATTAAACAATATTGTTGAGGTTGTAGATGATGGCGTATAATATGCTTGAGCTAGAAGCCAATCTCCTGAAATAGTATGCGTAAATCCTCCATCTACAAATATTGGAGTACCTCCGTTTCTAACGATAGAACCAACAATATTTGCACCACCTAAAGTTGCAATTTTAATGTTTGAATTAGCTCCACCCGGACCATTAAGTTGTACATTACCATATGTTAATGGCGGGAACTCTTGAAAAGAATTATTTGCAACATCATTAAAATTAACAATACTTGCACCGGTTAGTGAAATATTGGAAACACTTATTCCATTGTAAAAATTATTTGGAGATAGAATGGAAGTCTGAATTCTGGTATTGTCTCCTAATTGAATTTTAGTAGTTCCTGAGCCTCCAATTATCTGGTTTGTACCCAAAACAATATTATTCAATAGAATATTATCTCCACCGGTATTTGTAGCTTGGAAAGTACCATTAATAGTTACATTTGCGTTTATTGTTTTGTTTCTTGCAGCAGTTGGAGCTGTTTGAGTAAAAAATAAATTTCCAAATAAATAAGACAATGAAGCCCCTAAAGTTTGTGATGCATCCGGATTATTGAAAATTACAGTACCTAATCCTGTTATTGAGGATAAAGTTGCATTATTGATGCTGCCTCTGATTTCTGCAGTACAAAATGTATTACCCAAGTCTAAAGAAGAAGAGGCTGTATTATTAAAGTCAACGTTTCCCAAAATGGTAACATTACAAGGTCCGGCTGCAACATTTCGCGGACCATTTCTTAATTCCATATTCCCATAGCTTATTCCTCCAAGAAAAGACTGAGAAAAAGTTTGATCCATTCTATAAAATGAGCCAGTGTTATAGTTATAGTTTGCAAAATTGTATGGATAATTTGTTGCACCTTGTTGCACAATTCGAGCTGCATTAGCTATACTGATTGTTCCTGAACCTGGAAAGGTTATTCCGCCCCTTAAACTTGTATTATTAGCTAAAAACACCGATCCTGAATTAATATTGATTGCGTTTTTTATAAAGCAAGTTGAAAAAGAACCTGATAAAGTTGATATAATCAAGTTGTTTGTCGCATTGATATTCAATGTTGCTTGACCAAAATCCATGTTTCCAACTGAAATTCTTTGTATATAGGAAGGATTATTGGAAGTTGAACTCATGTTTATGTTTCCATTATAATTTAGTATCCCTCCAAAATTTAAATTACCGGAAATGTTAAGATTTTGTGTGTTAGAATAACCTGATAATGTAGTATTGTTTGCAATGGTTACATTAATAGCATTTATGTCTCCATCAAGTATTTTTTCTCCAGAGTTTAAAGTGTTTAAATTTGAAAAATTTGCAGTAATACCTGTTACGGTTTGTATTCCGGATCCAGCCAAGAAAAAAGTAGCTCCTGCATTGTGGCTGAAATTCCCAGTAATTAAATTAAAATTACCATACAAATAATTATTAAAAGCTGCACTTGATACATTAGTATTGTTATCAATAATCAAATCTCCCAAAATGGTAATAACATTATTTATTTGACTGGTACTTCCACCATTAAATATCACATTTCTGAAAATAGAAGGATTTGAAATCGCTTGAACTGTGGAACTATTAAACACAATTGTCCCAGAAGTAGACCCATTATAAACTCCGGTAGCAGCCTGATTCCAATAACCTGAAACCGTGTGTGGATAATTAGAACCTAAGAAAGTTCCATTTGAATTTATGTTAATATTACCATTAATATATAAGCTGTTTTGTGCATTAACAATTGCAGCAGGAACTGCTAAAGAATTGACATAAAAATTATTTACAATAACAGGGTTGTTGCCTATTATTTGACCATAGGCACTATTATATGACAAATCGCATGTTTGATTTGAATTATTAAATAAATTGACTTGGCCAATCAAATTTGTATTGATACCTCCTCTTAAGTCTAAATTATGAATTGCATTTCCAGAAGTAGTAACATTAAATAGCCCTCCATCAAGAACATTCACTAGTTGTCTTACAATTACATTACGAACGGCACTATTTTCAAAAGATAAAATTCCTGAGGTCCCATCTCCGACTTGTAAATTGAAAATATCTAAATCTCTATCCAAAAGAACAGTATGACCATCCTTAACTGTAAATGATGCCCCTGCAGAAGTGAAGTCGTTTAAAGTAGGGTTGTTTCCTGATCCATTTTTCCAATTGTTTAAGTCGCTAAATAAACCAAATACGTTTTGTGAAAAATAAGTACTACTAGGGTTCGTCCATATCACATTAGAAGTTGGATTTGGATTTGTAAATGCACTTCCTGAAAAACTTCCTTTTGCATCGTTGAAAGTAATGACTCCTGAATTCGGTTTTGTTACATTGAAAGTAGGACCTCCAGTAAATGTGGTATTTGTGGCAATGACATCCGGAGAAATGTTCAACCCTGTCAAATTAATATACTGCGTTCCTGAGCCATTTGAAAAGCTACCATTATTAAAAGTTCCATTTGGATCAATACTTCCATTAGAGACATTGAGTCCACCATTTCCTAGATTATTAAATGTAAAGAAATTAGCGCCAAACACAGCCCCTGAAGTTGATTGAGTTATTGAATAAACGCCAACACCATTATTTGCTATATTGGCAAAACCAGTTAATGAGCTTCCACTAACAGAAAATGTTCCTTGATTATCAATCATTTGGTTTGATGCAATTTTTAAATTGCTGTTGGATGGCAACAAAAGTGTTACACCAGAAGGAATGATAATAGATGATGAAAGTGTTGTATTGGATGCCAAAGTTTTAATTCCTGATCCCGGGAAATTTAGAGAATTATATGTTACACCTGCTAATCCTTGATTAGATCCTATATAATTGACGGTACTATTATTAACGTTTATGAAAAATCCCATTGAATTTTGAGCGCCTGATAAGTTAAGTATCGTTGATTGACTTTGAAAATCAATTGTGCCACTTCCGAATAGGTTACCAACCACAGTATAGACATTTGCTGAAGAACCTAATCGTAAAGTTGCGCCTGTATTAACGTATACATCTGAATTAAACCTAGCTCCTCCATTGAGTGTTGTTTGATTGTTTCCTGCAAAAGATATCACTCCTGTTGCAGAAAGAAGATTGTTGAAATTGATGCTCGTAGCAGCGGAATTAGTAATAATTGCGTTGCTATTAAAAGTTGCTGCACCAAAATTAGAAGTGTTATTAACAGTTTTTGTGAACCCAGTTGTAAAATTTAACAATGAAGGGTTTGTTATTGGTTGAGAGTTCCAAGTGAGACCGGTCTGTGATACTAATCCATTAAAAAATATCCCTCCAGTACTTAAAATTGAAAACCCGTTGCTAAAGGACGAAGTACCTAAAACTGAAGTTGTACCTCCTTGATTTATTGTTAAATTATTTGTGGAGGTCAAATTGTTTGCTAAACTTATTGAAGAGATTCCTGAAAAAGTAATATTTCCGTTTTGAGCCACAGCACCTGAAAAAAGAATAGGACTATTTGCAACAATTGAATTGGTATTACTTAATGTTGCAGCACCTCCTAAGAATGAACCATTATTATTTATGCCATTCAAAAATACTAAATTAGCAGGAGTAGTTACTCCCGTAGTTGAAAAAATACCATTGTTTGTGACTAATCCGGTAAATGAATCTACACCTGAATTATTATTGTCAGAAAATGTCCCATTAATTAATGTTTGTGCATTTACAACAAGATTATTGTTGGAAGTATGATCGAATACAGTTGCTCCGGTTACGGTTAGTCCACCATTTAATGATAAATTTGTTGCTGCAGATTTGGTTTTTGTTCCACCTCCACTTATAACTACATTGTTATATGAATTTCCTGTGGGTTGAGGTATTACATAATTTCCTGTTCCCCCAAAGGCAAAAGTACCCCCAGAAGCACTCATAAATGTGGTAAGAGTTCCTCCCGGAATTATTGGGTTTGTTGCATTATTAATGGTATATGATATTGTTCCTGTTCCAACTATTGATGTTCCGAAATTATGTAGTGATGTGGTTCCGAGTTCCAATGTAGAACCTCCATTAAGTTGCAAAGCATTTGTTGTTTTTGAATTGCCACTGATAGTTACGTTGTTGTTGTTGCCAATAATTACAGTCGACCCATTTAAAGCCGGAGTGCTTGCTGCAGGACCTCCTAATGATACCGTTGACCAAGTGTTAGGATTGTCCCAATCTCCATCAGCTCTGCTGTAATATGTCCCAGCGGTAAACGCATTTGGAGGGCCGGCAGTACAGGTTGTATTCAACAGGGATGTATTATTAATTGTTATAGTTTGACTGGAAACTGTGCCAACGATACTCCAAACAGTTCCTGTCCAACATGCGGCAACGTATGAAGATTCATAAGTAGTGTTTGCTTCTGAACTTTGGTAATTGAAAGTTAAGTTTAAATCTGTTGAAGAAAGGTTGGATGATGATATTATCCAATGTTTGTTTAACGAATATGTATTGTCAATCTGATTGGAAGGTTTGGAAGCAACTGCTCTAATATTTAATTGGGCCGGATTAGTTACACTTGCATTATTCACCAGAACAAATGCAGGTGAATAAAGATTAGTTCCTGTTCCAATAGGATAGACTAATGAACCAGACGGTATGCTATTGAGCTGATATGCAAATACTCCCGTACCTGTTGTAATGATAAAAGCACTGGTTGAAGGTGTTCCTGAAACAGTAGCTCCCGGAATTAATATTATATTGTTGTTTCCTAAGTTATTAACGCCATTGCTAATTTGTATGTTTCCGGAAACTGTAATATTATTAGCAAAGGTATTAATTCCGGAAGCGCTTAATATAAGATTGTTGTATTGAATATTACCTCTGATATTTTGGTTGTTTCCAACATAAGCAACTGTATTTGAGTTTAATGAAGTATTTAACGTTGTAATAGTAGGAGCTGTCGGATTTGCAAAAGAAACCAGAGATCCATTTCCCTGTACAAATGTACCTGTACCTGAAAGCTGAGAAGTACCCCCAAATGAAACCACAGAAGTGTTATTGTTTGTAACAGTCACTGCAGCTCCATTTATATCGAATCCATTCAAAAATTGAATGGGACCTGATCCTGAAATTGCATTGGTAACATTGGATCTGGCATTTCCAATAATAAAAGAACCAGAGGTAGTATTGTTTTGAACAATTCCTCCATTTATTATCAAATTAGTATTTGTAATTACTGCAGAAGAATTAAAAGTGCCATTATTAATAAAGGTGTTTGTAAATGTAGTAGCTGCTGTATTATCGTTATCAATAAATGAACCACTGTTAACTACCGAACCGGTAACAGCAAAAGTACTTGGCGAACTAACTAATAATTGTCCATTTCCTGTTATAGAGAGATTTCCTGAAATTGCCGAAGCACCACCTGAAACTGTAACAGGGGCGTCAATAGTTACATTGCCACCAGCGGTTGCATTTATTCCACCAGCTATAGAAAAGGTATTAGAACCTATTAAAGTATATGAAGAAGCAGCAGTTATACTATTTGCAAATGAAACTAAAGAATTGGCAGTAATGGTTTGATTATTACCTATAGTCGCAGCACCTCCATTAAATGTGCCGTTATTAATGAATCCTGAATTATATAAAAGATTTCCAGCTGTTATAATTCCAGTGGTTGTAATTATTCCATTGTTAAAAACTGGTCCATCGAATCGCAAAATTCCAGCATCTACATTATCAATTAAAACTCCAGTTCCTAAAACAGAAGTTGTTCCTATAATTTGAAATAAGTTATTGGAATTATGATTGAACTGCGTATTTGAATTGATATTTAAATTGCCATTTAAAGTTAAGTTTGTATTGGTAGATTTTGTCTTTACACTGGATGAGCCACCCCCTATAACTATATTATTGTAAACATTGTTAGTTGGTTGCGGAATTAAATAAGAACCTGAACCTAAAAACTCAACAGTTCCATTTCCACTATTGAAAAATGCAGACATGTTAGTTCCTAAGTTAATTTGTGGGGTAGTAGCATCATTGATTGTATACCTAATTGTACCATTACCGGAAATAGTACCTAATGCATGACCGGAAGTATTTCCAATTTCCAGTACGCCTGTAGCTGAAATAACTAATGAAGGAACTGATATTCCATTGGTTGTAATAGTTATTGTGTTATTGTTGCCAATATTAACAGGAGTAGTAGTAAATGGAACAGTTGCTGCTGCAGCACCACCAAAAGTCACTATTGACCAAGAATTTGGGTCATTCCAGTTGCCATTTTGTCGACTGTAAAAAATTAGTGATTGAAATGATTGAGGGAGACCGGCAGTGATGGTCGCATTTAAAGTACTTGCAGCTGGAATAGAAATTGTTGGGCTAATTATGGAACCAGAAATGTTCCAACTACTTCCATTATATAAGCCGGGGACATAACTAGATTCGTAAGTGGCATTTGCCTCATTGACAGCTGAATAGCTTAAATCAATTGAAGCTGATCCTAAATTCAAACCTAAAGCAGAAAGCACCCAATGTTTAGCTAATGAAAATTGAGGATTAGATTGTGCACTTGAAACAGTTGGAATCGCACGAGCTTGAATAAATGCAGGAGGTGTTGGAATGGACGAACCACTCAATGTAATTGCAACCGGAGAATAAAAATTGGAACCAATCGCTGTTCGAGTTCCAATAGGAAACAATATTTGTCCTGAAGGAAGAGAATTAAATGCTAGTATTAATTTACCTGTACTATTTGTCGCCAACATATTGTTGTTTGAAAAAGTGTTACCAACAATAGTTGCATTGGGCGTTAAGTCAAGATTAAATGTGGAAAGATTAGTGATTCCGCTTTGTAAATCCAAATTCCCCGTAACTGTAGTATTACCAAGTAATGAATTAAATCCACCTCCTGATAATTTTAAATTATTGTATACTAAACCTCGAATGTTTTGATTAGAACCTGAATATTCAAAAGTATTACCGATAGTCGATGTAATAAGATTAGTAACGGTAGGAGCTGTCGGATTTGCAAACGAAACCAAAGATCCATTTCCCTGCACAAATGTACCCGTTCCTGAAAGCTGGGAAGTACCCCCAAATGAAACCACTGAAGTGTTATTGTTTGTAACAGTCACTGCAGCTCCATTAATATCATAACCAGTCAAAAATTGAATGGGACCAGTTCCGGAAATTGTATTTGAAACATTAGATCTGGCATTGCCAACAATAAATGAACCAGAGGTGGTATTGTTTTGTATAATCCCGCCATTTAATATCAAATTAGTATTAGTAATTACAGCAGAAGAATTAAAAGTGCCATTGTTTAAAAAACTATTTGTAAATGTAGTAGCAGCAGTATTGTTGTTATCAATGAATGTACCATTGTTTACTACTGAACCAGTTACTGCAAAAGTACTTGGTGAACTCACAAGCAATTGTCCACTTCCAGTGATTGATAAATTACCAGTTATTGCCGAAGCACCACCTGAAACTGTAACAGGGGCGTCAATAGTTACATTGCCACCAGCGGTTGCATTTATTCCACCAGCTATAGAAAAGGTATTAGAACCTGTTAAAGTATAGGAAGAAGCAGCAGTAATATTATTTGCAAATGAAACTAAAGAATTGGCAATAATGGTTTGATTATTACCTATAGTCGCAGCACCTCCATTAAAAGTTCCATTATTTGTTAAGCCAGAATTAAATAGTTGATTTGCTGCTGTGGTTACACTGGTGCCTGCAAATGTTCCATTATTTATAAAAAAAGAATTAAATGAGTTTATGCCTCCGTTATTTGAATCATTAAATCCCCCAACACCACTAATTGAAAATGGACCATTTGCTGTTAATGCTTGATTAAATGGATCTAAGATTCCTCCATTTATTGTAGTATTATTGGCAATTGTAACTGCGCCTCCAAAGGTTTTTGTTCCAGAGCCGGAAATAAACAAATTTTGATAATTGGGAGAACCAAAAACTGTTTGAGCTCCAGTTCCATTATAATAAATAGTACTTCCGGAATTTGGTGTTGTATTTAAAGTAGTGATAGAGTTTGTTGCTCCTCCTAAGTACAATTGGTGTGCTAACCCCGAACCTGTCATATTAAAAGTACCGCCTGTAAAATTTCCTAAAACAGAAACCACTTGTGCTCCAATAGGAGCAAAATAAAAAATACTTGAATTTGTAAATGTTCCATTTAAGTTTAATGGGTTGTTTAAGTCGAAATTTGAACCGTTTAATGTTAATCTCACAGAAGAATTAAAATTATTGATGTTATTTGAAGATGTTAATTCTGGGCCGGTAGATATATCATTCGTGGTGTTATAAGTAACATTATACAAGCTTCCAAAAACAACTCCGGGAGTGCTTGCAATGCTTCCTCTGGTTCTAACTAATGTAGAAATTGTAGCTCCGTTATTTTGAAAAAACAAATTGTTGACAGAGTTGTCAAACGAAGTTGTAGCGGAAGTGGAATTTAAAGTTACAGTTCCGCCTGTAACAGTGGTGGGTTGAGACAAAGTTATGATTGTATTTGTGTTGTTTCCAATTCCAACATTGCCTAAAGCTGAGGTATTTACTCCTGGAATAGGAAGCTCTAGTCCTGATGTAAATGTTCCAGTTCCTTGATAGTTTACATTATATGTGACCCCACTGGGAATTGATGGAGAAGTTTGGAAAGAACCTAAATTGTTTCTAATTACAGTTGAGTTATTTAATAAGCTAACATTAAAGGAAGTATTGTCAATACAGTTTGCTGTGGTAGAATTAAAAGTGATACTATTTCCTCCTAAAATAGAAATTGGACTTATAAGTGTAATAGTTGTTGCATTTCCTGTTCCAATAGTCAAATTTTTTAGAGTTCCATTATTAAAAGCTAGACAAGGTAATTCAAAATCAGCTGTAAGAGATGTTCCAGAATTATAGGTTACATTATATGTGGCACCAGTCTGGACCAAAGGTGCTGCAGAAAATCTACCTCTTGTTCGTACCAAATTACAAAGGTTAGTAAAGGTTATATTGTTTGTACTATTATCTAAAACAATACCTTGGTCATTTCTATTTAAAGTGAAAGTTGTACCACCAGCAACTGTAATTGGTTGATTTAAAGTTAATAAAGTTGCAGTATTATTTCCTACATTTAAGTTGTTAAATTGGTTTGAATTACAAGAACCTCCTAAAATTTGTGTGCCTACTTTTTGAAATGTCACTAGACCACTGCTAGCTATAAAAAAGTTGGTATTATTAATAAAATCACCATTAAAAGTGTAAGCAATAAAATTGGGAAATACTATATTACTTCCATTAAAAGTAACATTGTTGAAAGTGTAATTCGCACTTCCTGAAATAGTTGTACCACTAAAAACTAAATTTATGTTTCTTGTTGAAGAACTGAAAAGGTTAAATGTACCACTCGTATTGATATTCATTAAAGGTCCTGAAACAGATAATATATGAGAATAACTTCCTGCATTTTGCGAAATTAATCGAGCAGCATTTGCATTAGTTCCTGAAAGTATAACACTTCCTGCAACATTCAATTGTCTGTTATTTGCCGTTTCAAAAGTTAGAATGGCATTATTTGCATTTGTTCCTGTTATAGATAAACCTCCAATTGCGAAACCCGGAGAAGTATTTAATGTCATTGTAACTGTGGCTCCATTTTGAGCAATAGTTACTAAACCAGAAACGGAGAGGTTCCCTGGCCAATCATTAGTAGCAACAGGAGCCCAAACAGATCCATCCCATTTCTGCCATTTCGTATTATCATTCCAATTACCGGTGGTTGTACACAAATAATCACCTACTGATTGGGATTTAGCATGAAAAAATGAGGTTAAAGAAATTACTACCGTTACAAATAGAAGTTTGTAATTTTTAATCATATATTTTGTGTTTGTACATTTAAATACTTGAATATTTCATTTTGTAACTTCATAAGATTTTTTGAGATGTAATAATATTTATGAAATTATATTCAAAATTGTAATTTAACAATTGAAAATAGCTTTAATTAAGCCAAACAACGCAATTTAATATAAATATTTGTATTTAATCAATAATCTAATTGAATAAAATGTAATTTAATTGCATAAAATTTTTCTGCAATGATTTTCTTGAAGTCTTAGTGTATATTTGCAATTCATTCAAAGCATACAAATGGAATTAATTAGGAATTTTTGCATCATTGCCCATATCGATCATGGTAAAAGCACATTAGCTGATCGACTTTTGGAATATACAAAGACCATCTCAAAACGAGATATGACAAATCAAGTCCTTGATGATATGGACTTAGAAAAAGAAAGAGGTATTACTATTAAAAGTCATGCCATTCAAATGGATTATCTATTTGAAGGCAAAAAATATATTCTCAACTTGATTGACACTCCGGGTCATGTAGATTTCAGTTATGAAGTGTCAAGATCTATAGCTTCTTGTGAAGGTGCATTGTTAATTGTTGATGCTTCTCAAGGCATTCAAGCTCAAACTATTAGCAATTTGTATTTAGCAATTTCAAGTAATCTTACGATAATACCTATACTCAACAAAATCGATCTTCCTCATGCAATGCCTGAAGAAGTGACAGATCAAATTGTTGATTTAACAGGATGCAAAAGAGAGGAAGTAATATCTGCAAGTGGAAAAGAAGGAATTGGAATAGATAAAATACTGGAAGCGATAGTTTATCGTGTTCCTGCCCCTAAAGGAGACCCAAAAGCTCCGTTAAAAGCATTGATTTTTGATTCTGTTTTCAATTCATTTAGAGGAATTGAAGTTATTTTCAGAATTTATGATGGTGTAATAAAAAAAGGTGAAAAGGTTAAATTCTTTGCAACAGGTAAAGAATACAATGCTGATGAAATTGGAATTTTGCGTTTGACCAAAGAACCTCGTGATGTAGTTGAAACCGGAGATGTTGGATATTTGATATCAGGCATTAAACAAGCCAAGGAAGTAAAGGTTGGTGACACTATAACAAGCGTTTTGAATCCTTGTGAAGATTTTATACATGGATTTGAAGATGTGAAACCAATGGTATTTGCAGGACTTTATCCTGTAGAAACTTCTGATTTTGAAGATATGCGTGATGCTATGGAGAAACTTCAGCTCAACGATGCATCGTTAGTATGGGAGCCTGAAACGTCTGCAGCACTTGGATTTGGTTTCAGATGTGGTTTCTTGGGCATGTTACATATGGAAATAGTTCAGGAAAGACTTGAACGCGAGTTTAATATGACCGTGATAACAACCGTGCCTTCAGTACAGTTTTTCGCTTACGATACAAAAGGAAAAAAACACATTATCAATGCACCGAGTGATATGTTGGATCCTACTTTGTTGGATTATATCGAAGAGCCATTTATTAAAGCTCAAATAATAACCAAAGCAGATTATATTGGGCCAATCATATCACTATGTATGGATAAAAGGGGCATTCTGCAATCGCAAAGCTACCTAACAACAGATAGGGTTGAAATCATATTTCATATGCCGCTGGCCGAAATGGTTTTTGATTTTTTTGACAAATTAAAGACGATTTCAAGAGGATATGCATCACTTGATTATGAGCTTATAGGATTTAGAGAATCAAACATGGTTCGGCTCGATGTATTGTTGAATGGTGAAAAAGTAGATGCACTTTCTGCTATTGTACATAGAGATAAAGCTTATCCTTGGGGTAAAAAATTATGTGAAAAACTTAAAGAACTACTTACCCGCCAACAATTTGAGATTATTATTCAAGCTGCAATAGGACAGAAAATTATATCTCGCGAAACCCTCAGTGCTTTACGTAAAGATGTAACTGCAAAATGTTATGGAGGTGATATTTCTAGAAAACGAAAATTATTAGAAAAACAAAAAGAAGGAAAGAAAAGAATGCGACAAGTTGGAAATGTGGAAATTCCCCAAGAAGCATTTATGGCGGTACTTAAATTAGATTCATAGTGCGAATTATCTTGATTACAATTTCTTGTATTTTATTATTTAATTGTGAACAAAAAAAGCCTAATTGTGGGAGTATCGATTGTATTGGGATTGATATAAATAAAGATTATGATTTTCCAATTTTAAACAATTTAATTAGGGCAGATTCGGTTTCATTTGATTATGGAGATTCAACAAATACAGTTATAAATTTTACCATAAGAGCGGTAAAGAGAATTGCAACTAAATCACTTAATTTTTCGGATAGTAAATGCGAAAACCAAAGAACAATTTGTGCAAATACATTAACGGTTGATTTGAAAATAATAAAAAATGGTATCATTACTCCATTTGGAACAATTTATTATGAAAAATGCGATAATTGTATAAAGAATTATTATATGATTTGGGATGATTCTACCCAATATTTGATTGATAGTCATCGTAATTATAATTTGCCAGATTCAAGTTTGTTTTTATCATCACCCAATTGCACCAATAATTCTTGCAGACTTTCATATTTTTCAAAATCAAATGCTAGTTCATGGGTATTATTGAAAGATAGTGTACTTATTAAAAATTATGATAAAATTTATTATGTAGAATTAAATAAACCTTTTGCTCGTTCCGCTCAAAGAAAACTTGGCGTTACATACGATACGAATTCTGCTTATTATATGTATATGAATAGAAAAAATGGCATTTTGCTTTTTGGAAATTCAAAGTCGAAAGAAAAATATTATCTAAAATATTAATATATGATACTTCTTGATGGCAAAAAATTATCAGAGGAGATTTTGAATGAAATTGCAGCTGAGGTACAATTAAGGAATGCAAAGCAAATGAAAATTCCTCATTTGGCTGCAATTTTAGTTGGAAATGATGGAGCAAGCGAAACTTACGTTGCCAGTAAAGTTAAAAACTGCGAAAAAGTCGGATTTCATTCCACATTAATAAGGGAAAGTTCTGATATCTCTCAAGAACAGTTATTATCAATCATTCAAAAGCTGAATACAGATAGTTCAATTGATGGTTTTATTGTACAACTTCCTTTACCTAAGCATATTGATGAACATAAAATCACACAAGCAATAGATCCGGATAAAGATGTAGATGGATTTCATCCAACAAATGTAGGTAAGCTCAGTTTAGGTTTGCCAACATTTGTATCTGCCACCCCAAATGGCGTGGTGGAAATGATATCTCGTTACAAAATTGATACAGAAGGAAAGAACTGCGTGGTATTGGGGCGAAGTAATATTGTAGGTACACCGATGGCCGTACTTATGTCAAGAAATACAAATCCGGGTAACGCTACAGTAACTATTTGTCATAGCAAAACAAAGAATCTGGAAAGTATAACCAAACAAGCTGATATACTGATAGTTGCTATTGGCAGACCTGAGTTTGTGAAGAAGAATCATGTAAAAGAAGGAGCAGTTGTGATTGATGTTGGAATTCATAGAATTCCTGATGCAACAAAAAAATCGGGTTTCAAATTAGTGGGTGATGTTGCTTTTGATGAAGTGGCTCCTATTTCCAGTTTTATTACACCTGTTCCGGGTGGAGTTGGATTAATGACAATATGCTCATTGTTGCAAAATACACTACTTGCTTGTAAAAATAAAAATGGTTAATTTTATTTGAGAAATAACATTTATGGAAGATTTTCAAATGGTTATTAACACTGCTTCAACGCATCTTTCGGATGAACAATTTTTTAATTTATGCCAGGAAAATGATATTCTACGTTTTGAACGTACTGCAGATCAACAAATTATAGTTATGACACCATCAGGAATATTTTCATCATATAGAAACGTTGATATTTCTACAGAATTAAGGATTTGGAATAGAAAACATCAATTAGGTTATGTGTTTGGAACTGATGCAGGATTTACTTTACCCGACAATTCAGTACGTGCCCCAGATGCCTCATTTGTATCAAAAGCAAAGATAGATGCACTTTCAGAATTTGAAAAAGAACGATTTGCGCATGTAGTTCCTGAATTTGTTGTGGAATTAATGTCTCCTTCAGATAGCTTAAAATTTCATCAAGATAAAATGGAATCGTATATCAAAAATGGCGTGCAGTTAGGATGGTTGATTTATTATAAAATGAATCAAGTTTTCATATATCGTCAAAATGCTGATATTGAAGTGATTAATACTTTTGAATATGTGCTCTCTGGAGAAAACATACTCCCTGGTTTTGAGTTTGACTTGAGAATTATAAAGTAAACCATTCATTTTGAGCACATTATCAATTTCATTTCCTGTAATGGAACATTTTTATACTATTCAAGGAGAAGGCGCTTATACAGGACATGCAGCATATTTTATTAGATTAGGAGGTTGTGATGTAGGTTGCCATTGGTGCGATGTCAAAGATAGCTGGACTATGGAAGGTCATACGCAAATGACTGTAAATGAATTAGTTGATTTGGTGAAATCTACACCTGCCAAAATAGTAGTAATCACAGGAGGAGAACCATTAATGCATGATTTAACTGCATTAACAAAAAAACTCAAAGAAGCTGGATTGCGAACTCACATCGAAACATCCGGTGCACATCCGCTTTCGGGAACTTGGGATTGGATATGCTTGTCACCAAAGAAATTTAAGGAACCACTACCTGTTTTTTTTGATATTGCTCACGAACTTAAAATCATAGTTTTTAATACCTCCGACTTTCTATACGCTGAATTAAATAAATCAAAAATCAAAAATCAAAAATCAAAAATTTACCTTCAGCCCGAATGGAGCAAACGCGATGAAATGATGCCTTTAATTGTTGACTTTGTAAAACTGCATCCAGAGTGGCAAATAAGCCTACAGACGCATAAGTATTTGAATATTCCATGAAATTTTTTACTTTTGCTTAATGAAAACCTCGAATTCAGGGCATTTGAAATTTTTAAATCGCACAACTTTACACAAGATGAAGCGGAGGCACTGATTGTGTATATTCGTGAGGCTAAGAGTGAAGGACTAGCGACTGATAAGCGACTTTCTGAGGTCGAGCTTAAACTTACTAAAGAGATAAGAGAAGTTGAATTGAAAATCAAAGATTTAGAAATCAAAATGGAAGCAAATTCCAACAATATAATCAAGTGGATGGTAGGCTTAATTTTGGGTCAAACAGGTTTGATTTTTGCCATCTTGAAGTTGGTTGATAAAATTTAGGATGCCTTTATTTTTTTTAATTGAAATTAATCCCAAATCTATAATCTTTTATTCAAATAAGTCATGTATTTGTAATGGGTATTCCCCTTTTTTCCCTTACTTTTGTATCAATGCGCAACATACTGTTTATAACTTTACTTTTAAGTGTTGTACTTTTGGAGTCGTGCGCGATGAAGCGTTGTAAAGGACGACTATGTGGTGTACGAATGGAACACTATCACGATGGGTACGAATATAGAGGCGTTTCGCTATTTGAATATATTTTTAAATTCAAAAACCCTCGATATGGCAACGGATTTCCGGAGCCAACCAAAGACCCCTCGGCAGTGTACGATAAAAAGAAAAAGAACAAAAATTAATTATGGCCGAAATTACTGAAGGAAGTACTGAAAACATCATTCCTATTACTATTGAAGATGAAATGCGAACCGCCTACATCGATTATTCGATGTCGGTTATTGTTTCAAGAGCATTGCCTGATGTACGGGATGGGTTAAAACCTGTACACAGACGAATTCTTTATGCTGCGGAAGAATTAGGTCTTAACTGGAATAAACCACATAAAAAATCAGCAAGGCTGGTAGGAGAGGTGCTCGGAAAGTTTCACCCGCATGGTGATTCGTCTGTATATGATGCCATTGTCCGTATGGCACAAGATTGGTCGCTTCGATATCCATTGATTGATGGGCAGGGTAACTTTGGTTCCATTGATGGCGATCCACCGGCAGCTATGCGATATACCGAAATTAGAATGCGCAGACTTGCAGAAGAACTTTTGGCAGATATCAATAAAAACACCGTTGATTTTCAACCCAACTTTGATGATTCATTGGAAGAACCTACGGTATTACCTGGAAAGTTTCCTAATTTATTGGTCAACGGAGCATCAGGAATAGCAGTAGGTATGGCTACTAACATGGCTCCTCATAATCTAACAGAAGTAATTGATGGCACTATTGCGTATATCGACAATAACGAAATTTCGATACCTGAGTTGATGAAGTTCATTAAAGCCCCTGATTTTCCTACGGGAGCCAATATATATGGGTACAATGGTATCAAGGAAATGTACGAAACCGGACGTGGTCGAGTAATGATGCGTTCTGACGCACGTATTGAAGAAAATGGAGGCAGAGAACAAATTATTGTAACCAGCATTCCTTATTTAGTTAACAAAGCTACTCTAATTGAAAAAACTGCTGAGTTAATTAATGATAAAGTAATTGACGGTATTACTGCAATTCGTGATGAATCAGATAAAGAAGGATATCGTATCGTTTATGATTTAAGAAGAGATGCAATCAGCAATGTGGTGTTGAATAATTTGTTCAAATATACCCAGCTACAAACCTCATTTTCAGTAAATAACGTAGCACTTGTACATGGTCGCCCAATTACACTTTCTCTCAAGGATTTAATCAAATATTTTGTTGAACATCGACATGAAGTAGTTGTAAGGCGTACACAGTTTGAACTCGAAGAAGCGCGTAAAAGAGCACATTTACTAGAAGGTTACATGAAAATCCTTGGTAGAGATGCCAAAGGAAACAATAATATAGATGAAGTTATACAAATCATTAAAGATGCTCGTGACCCTGAGGTGGCTCGTGTGAATTTGATGACGCGTTTTGAGCTCTCTGAAATTCAATCCAGAGCCATTCTTGACTTGCAATTGCGTAGGTTAACTGGTCTTGAAATTGACAAAATCGAAAAAGAATATAAAGAAATAATGGCTTTGATTGCAGATTTGGAAGACATATTGGCAAATGAACCTCGAAGAATGCAAATCATTAAAGATGAATTAATAGAACTAAGAGCCAAATATGGTGATGAAAGACGTACGCAAATAGTGTATTCAGCCGATGATTTATCAATTGAAGATTTAATTGAAGATGCGCAAGTAGTGATAACTATTTCACATGAAGGATACATTAAACGTACTTTGCTTACTGAATATCGAACGCAGGGAAGGGGAGGTGTAGGTTCGAGAGGCGCAACTACCAAAGAATCAGACTTTACAGAGCATTTGTTTGTAGCCAATACCCATAGTTATTTATTTATTTTTACTGATAAAGGAAAACTATTTTGGTTGAAAGTTTATGAAATTCCTGAAGGAAACAAAACCTCGAAAGGACGTGCTTTACAAAACTTGATTCAAATTGAACCAGATGATAAAGTACGGGCGGTTATCAATGTGAACAACTTGAAAGATGCGGATTATGTAAACAATAATTATTTGGTGATGTGTACTGAAAATGGCATCATCAAGAAAACGCTTTTAGAACAATATTCGCGTCCGCGTCAAAATGGTATTAATGCTATCAATATTCAGGAAGGAGATCGATTGTTAGACGTAAAATTGACTAATGGAACCTGTGAAATAGTAATGGCACTCCGAAGTGGAAGAGCTATACGTTTTCCAGAAGCAAAAGTACGATCTGTTGGACGTAACTCTATTGGTGTTAAAGGAGTTACCTTGGACGAATCCAAAGGAGATGATAAAGTAGTTGGCTTAGTTACATTACCTGATCCTAAAGCAGCTACATTATTAGTGGTTTCAGAAAAAGGTTACGGAAAACGTACTTATTTAGTTGACCCTGAAGATGGAGAAGATGTTTACAGAGTAACAAACCGTGGAGGAAAAGGTGTAAAAACTTTGAATATTACAGAAAAAACCGGCAACTTGGTGGCGCTTCTGGATATAACGGATAAAGATGATTTGATGATAATAAACAAATCAGGTATCACTATCCGAATGGATGCGGCTACATTAAGAGTAATGGGCCGAAATACGCAAGGTGTGCGATTAATTAAACTAAACGAAACCGACAGTATATCGTCAGTAGCAAAAATAGAAAATATGGAAGGGGAAGAATTGCCAAATGATGAAGGAACTGCTGAAGGCTCGACCGAAAACGCTAGTACAGAACCTATAACCGAATAATCATATAATCTCAAAAACCATTAAATTATGAAAAACCTATTTGCCGGATTGCTTGTTTCCGGTTCCATAATAATAACCCAAGCACAGTTAACAAATGCCGTATTGGCTCTTGAAAATAAGGAGTACAAAGTGGCCAAAGAATCAATTGACAAATACATGCTCAAAGAGAAGTCGGCAACGGATGCCAAAGGATGGTACTATAAAGGATCAATTTATTATGATATCGCTTTTTCATCAGATGAAGCAGTGAAAGCGTTGGAAAAAAAAGTGGTAGCCATCAAAACTTCAGCTGAAGCTTACAACAAGTCAATCCTTAATGACAAACCTAAAGGTGAATGGGCTGAAAAATCGAAGCCTTTCTTAGATAATCTTTGGGGAAATACTTTCAATGAATCCATTGATAAATACAAAAATAATGACTTTGCTGGTTCTTTAGAGTTTATAAAAGTATGTCAAATGATAAAACCCAAAGACACATTGGCTTTTACTACGGGTGCACTTATAGCTATGCAAGCTAAAGATTATAAAACTGCGAAAGAAACTTATGAAGGTTTATTGGCAATTGATTACAAGCCAAAATCATTGTTTAAAAATCTGTTTTACATCGTTTTGGTTGAATTAAAAGATACTACATCCGCATTTAAAGTAGTAGGTCAAGCACGATCATTATTTCCAGAGGATAAAGATTTCTTGTCACAAGAAATTAATTTATATATAGAAACCAAAAGACAACAAGAAGCCATAAATAAGCTAAATGAAGCTGTCAAAGCAGATCCGGCAAATGCAAAAGTGTATTTATATAATTTGGGAATTATTTATAAACAATCGAACGATAATGTAAAGGCCAGAGGATTTTTTCAGCAATCTCTTGCTAAAGATTCACTTTATGAAGGTGCCAATTATATGTATGGTTATATGATTATGGAAGATGGTGATTTTATTAATAAAAAAATAAATAATATGACTTTGAAGGAGTTTAACATGAATGGCAAAAAGGAAGAAGCGAAACGCGATGCCATGTATAAAAAAGCCATTCCTTATCTTGAAAAAGCATATAGAGTTAGCAAAGATGAAGCTTTGAAAAAACAATTGACTACCTTGTATACCAAATTTAAAATGGATGCAAAACTTAAGGATTTATAAGAAAGCAGGATTTGTTATCGTTGTATTTCTGAATCTTTTTTTACAAAATGTTCAGGCTCAAATAGATAAAGCAATATTGTTTCATAAAAAGGGGGAATATGCCAAAGCTAAAGTTTTGGTAGATTCCCTTTCTTTTTTAAATGAATACGATCAGGATGCCGAAGTTTGGTATGTGAAAGGTATGGTTTATGAAACTATTTTTTTAAGTACGGATTCATTAATTCATAAGCTTGCTGAAAATGCATTATATGAAGCATTTGATGCATACTCAAAGGCAAAAATAGGCAAAAAAAACACGCGCTTTAACAAAGTAGCTCAAAGACAATTGGACAGCGTAATTGCAATAAGATTGTACCGAGAAGGCATAAAGCTGGAAAACATGAAGAGATATAGAGCAGCCGCAAGTTACATGGATATGTATGTTCAGATTAAATCAAATGATACCTCAGGTCTCTCTCATTTGGCATACAATTCCTTGCAAAACAAAAATTCCAAAGCGGCACTTAAAGCGCTACTGCAATTAATTGAAATAAAACATACTACTCCTTGGGTATTAAAGACGATGTATTTCTTATATAAAGAATCCGAAAAAGACCTAGTGAAAGCAATTGAAACAGCTAAAATTGGTCAAGAAAAATACCCAAATGATTTGGACTTTAACAAAATGGAAATCAATGCTTTGATCGAAAATAAGAATTATAAAAATGCTATTAATAAATCGGATTCGCTGGGTTTAGTAGATAAGTCTAACTTACATATTTACTACAACAATATTGGCAGTATATATCAATTAATGGATTCTACTGATTTAGCTATTAAGTTTTACAAATTATCCTTGACACTTAATCCCGATTACTATGAAGCCAATTATAATTTAGGCGGCATATATTATGAAAAAGCAAGAGCAATTTACGCGAAAATAAATACTATGGATTACGCTGCCTATTTACAGAAAGGTAAAAAAATGGAAAGTCAGGCTAATTCTTGGGCAAAACAAGCGATGCCCTTTTTAGAAAAATCTTATTTAAAATCCAAAAATGCTACACTGGCTGAAATAATAGCAGATGTAGCGAAGAATTTGAATACAAAATCAGAGGTTATTCAAAAATAAGGGATTTTATTCCAATTTTTGCTTGTATTTAATCTACTTTTGATTGATGAAAAAAACTTTTTACTTGATAGGCTTATTTTTGTTTTCATTGTTTGGGAACGCTTATAATGAATATATAACTTCAGATAATAAGAAAATTGCAATTTTTAATGAAAAATGGTTTGAAGATACAAGCAAACAAATTTTACCTGAACAAGCATTAATAAATAGTAATCAATGGAAAGATGCAGTTATAGGTACTGCTTTTTCAGGAGAAAAACCATCGGTTTACTGGTTAAGATTTAATGTGTTAAATGAAACTGGTGCCCCACTGATATTAAATCGGAATATTAACGTAAAGAGTACAGAGTTCTTTGAAGTTGTATCAAGAGATAGCATTATAAAACTACCGAATATTGCGGAAAATACACTCTGGAATTTCAAGTTAGGTATTCATGAATATACATCCATTTCGAATTATGCTCCTGAAAAACTTTTTTTGATGCGAGTGGAAACTTTTCACCGTTCATATATAGGACTTGAAATATTTTCAGTATTAGATTTCTTTAGATTAAGGTATTGGAATTACGTCTTTTTAAGCGTGTTTATTGGAATTTGTCTAGTAATGATTTTTTACAATTTTTTAATTGGTTTACTATCAAATAGTGCGATTAACATTTATTTTGGCGCTTATGTATCCTTTTTATTATGGTATGTACTAACTGTATATAACATAATTCCTTCAAACTTAGGAGGTAGTAAGTATTTCTATTTGAGTTATTTTATTCCTTATTCTTTAACTACAATTACCTTATTGCTTTTTGCACAAAATTATCTTAATCTAAAGACAGAGAACCCATTAATCTATAAAATCACTTTAGGATTTATTTTAACAAAAGTTTTAACTTTTTTCAGTTTGATTATAGGCCTTACTTATGAGTTGATATTTACTTCAATAATTGATTTCATAATGATTTTGACAGTTTTTGTGTTTGTATTTTATATTTATTTCAAAAAGCCAAATAATCGTAAGAAATATGTTTTCTTTTTAATCGCATTTGTATTTATTATCATCCATAGTGGATTCAGATACATCAAAGATTTGTTTCCAAGCCTCGTAGAAATTCCAATTTATGATTTTATCGATTCTTATCAATTTCTATTTACTGGTCAAATGATTGTTCTTTTGTTTACGATTTCTACTTTTGAACGTTTTAGGCTTACTTATTTAGAAAAAAATCAAATGCAGACTCAGTTAATTGAACAATTAAAGTTTAACGATAAATTGAGGAATCAAATAAATACTGAATTAGAAATAAAAGTTAAAGAAAAAACAAAGACAATTTTAGAACAGGCACAAAAAATTGCTGAAATGAATGATGTTTTGCAAAAACATAATTTAGAGCTGGAAACGGAATTAAAAGTAAAAGAAGAAAACCTTATCACAAACAAAATACTGACTTACAAGGAGTTTCAAAAGCAATTTGAATCCGATGATTCTTGTTTTGAATTCTTATCAAACATGAAATGGAGTGGTGGTTTCAAATGCAAACGTTGTCAAAATGATACATTCAGTTTAAGGGGAAACCAATTTGTAAGAAGATGTAAAAAATGTTCATATGTTGAATCATCTACGTATGCGACTATTTTCGAAAATTTAAGATTTTCCATTAATAAGGCCTTTTATTTGGTTTATTTATCAAATACAGGTAAAAAAATTAAATTGGAAGAACTTTCAGATGAGCTTCAAACCCGACCTCAAACAATTTCTGATTTTTTAAGGAAGATAAATAATTTCCAAAATCGTATTCCTAAAAGAAAATTGCAACAAATGACATGGTTAGATATAATAGTTGCAAGTAGTAAAGATATATAGTATCAATCCGTATATACATTTTTTTTGTTCATTTTAAATCTCTCTCAATTTCAGTTTTTTATGTGTAATATATATATAGTATTAATCCGTAATTTATAACTTTTAAAGTATTGAAAATCAAATAGTTATAAAAAAATTATTTCATTTTTTTATTGCGTATAATCGTAATGTTTAATATTTTTGTATTAATTCAATATTTATTTGAACTATAGCAAGAACTAAAGCCGTTATGAATCAACTAGTTGAAATTTCTATCCACCTTCAAAGATTTGTTTTATTAGCAATATTATTAATCAATACAAATCTATTCTCTCAATGTATCGCACCCGTTATTTATCCTAAAATGGGAGTTAATTTGGATGGGATATCTAATTACCATTCGGCTCGAATATTTACTGACTTTGCAAAAGAAGCTAATTTAAGAAACGGGCCTTCAAATGGAAGTGATTATTGGGGCGGCTATAGTGGGAGTCTAAATGCCAGCGGATGGCCCACTACTGCTTTTCTTTTATCGTTAGTAGAATGTGCATGTTTAGACCCTGCATTTACTGGAACCTATAGAATAAGATATTTAGGAGGCACTGGAGCTATTCAATCAGGTGGAAATGTAACTGGCGTTACCAATGTAGGGGGTGGTTATACGGAGGCTAACTTGAGCATTAATAATAGTGGCAACCAATGGATTACATTTAATAGCAGTGTATCGGAGTTGCAAATTATACCTATTGTACTTAACGGTACACCTACCAATTATACATTTACCAATTTTCCTACTTTTTCGCCTAATGTAACAAGCACGTATGCCAATTTTAATTTGTACAGAATGATGGATTGGGGAAATACCAATGGTAATTCGGTATCGAGTTGGGCTAATAGAACCAAAAAAGGCGGTGTGCAATCATTAAGTACAGGTGTAGCCTATGAATATATGGTAGAAATAGCTAATGTAACAGGTAAAGACTTATGGATTAACATCCCTGTAATGGCAGATGATAACTTTATTACTCAATTGGCAACATTGGTTAAAAATAATCTTCGTCCTGATAGAAATGTATGGTTAGAGTATGGTAACGAAATATGGAATACAGGTGGAGGTTTTTATGGATATCAAATGAATAATTTAATGGCGGCCAATAGAGCCAATTCAAGTGCCTATTGGAATAATTTGTTAAGAAATGGTTCAGTGAGAGGTTATGATGGCGGAAGCTTAGGAACTAATTGTGTTCAATATGGTTTTCCTGCTGCATGTGGCTTTAATGCATATTCAGTTGCCATGCGATTTCAAGCACTTCGTACAAAGGAAATTAGTGATATTTTTGGTTCAGTTTGGGGCACTAGTGAAATTAATAACAGAGTGAGGGTATTGTTAGGAGGACAAATAGGTTATGGAGGAAAGGGTTATGGTTACAACATAGCAGAGGGGCTACAATGGCTCCGTGAAAATGGTTGGGAACCTAAAAACTCGCTTCATGCTATTGCAGGTGCGCCTTATTTCAATCTAAATGGTGCCAGCACTACTAATACTACAGCAATATTGAACGGTATGCAGCAAAGCGTTACGGATATGTTTTTGTGCCATAATTGTAATGGACCCGATGGAAATCAAATTGAAGGATTTGCAGGAAAAGCAAAAGAGTTTGGATTGAAATTTATTGCCTATGAAGGAGGTCCAGACTTGGATTATACTACTGGGTGGACTTCTCAAAAAAGAGATGCTAAAAGAAATGCGCAGATGAAAACCATTTGCCTTGACTACTGGAATAAATGGTATGCCTATGGCGATGATGGGCAGTTTAATTTATTTGCAGGAGGTTTTAGTGATCAATATACAGGATTGTATGCTTGGGCTGAAAATATCAACGACAACAGCCCCACACGCCAAGCCGTAAATCAAATAATGACCTCCCCTAATCCAACTTTAACAGCTGGATGGACTATTCCAGGATTAGTAGATGCAAGAAAAGTATATGGCTGGGCTGATTGTGGAGATATGTATCAATGCTGTTATGGTTCGCGTTGTAGCGCAGATTTTCCGGGCAACATGTATAATCATTCAGGAGGGGATGATACTTGGTTAATTAGCTCCAATGCCAATGCGAATTATACTATTGAAGTACAAGCTGAATATTGGACCAACGCGCAAGGAAGGTTAATTATTGATGGAAATGTGATTGGTACTTATGCTATTAATGGTGTAAATGCAAGAACTTGGTACACCCTCACGGTTGCTGGCAAAACATCGTTTCCATTAAACTGGGGTACACATACAGTAGGTTTTGAGTATACATCTGAAAATTCAGATTTATACCAGCTTCGATTTACGCAAGTGGCACCAAATCCACCTTCACAGCCTAATTTACCATCAGGTCGACTGTCAATATGCAATGGCGGTGAAAATAACATTACTTATTTTGTGCCTTACGACAGATCTGTATGCCAATACGAATGGAGTATTACAGGTTCAAATATTCAAACTGTAGGTGCTACAAACCTCAATGTTTTAACAGTTAATTATTTGAACGGATTTGCAAGCGGAACAATTAGAGTACGAGCTGTTGGAGCAGGTCCCACATATAGTGCGTGGTCAAATCCTGCAAATATTACCAGCTTAAATTGTGGTATTACTGCTAATTTATTAGTTCCATGCGCTGGACAATCCATAAATTTTTCTGAAACATCAGGAGTAGGAACCACATGGCGATGGGACTTTGGGGATGCGAATGCCACCGTCACAGGAGCAACTACAGCAACACCATCAGTTAGGTTTTCTTCACTGGGGCTTAAAACAATTATAGTTTATGTAAATGAAAACACTAATACTCCATATACTTTTTATAAAAACAATTACATAAATGTGCTTAATTGTGTGAGTGCGCCTACTGCAGCCATCAATTTAACAACTACAAGCGCTTGTACCTCAGCCAATATTAGTATGGGAAATGCATCTACAGGAATTATTACTTCCACTTCTTGGAATTTTGGGGTAGGTGCTACGCCTGCTACTTCTAACGCATCGATACCTGGTACAGTAAGTTATGCTTCAGCGGGAGTAAAAACGATTACTTTAATAGTGGCTGGTTCTGGTGGCATGTCTACCATTACATCCGCACTAACTATTAGCGGCACAGTCACCCCAACGGCACAAATCAGCACCACCACACCTACCATATGTGCGGGACAACTGACACAGTTCACTTCTACCATCAGTGGAGGAGGTGCAACCCCTACCTATCAATGGCAGGTAAATGGATCTAATGTAGGCACCAATAGCAATACATACACTACTACAGGACTCACCAATGGCCAAATCGTGCGATTGATTCTTACTTCCTCATCTGCATGTGCCAGCCCTACATCGGCCACCAGCACAGGGGTAACTATGACGGTGAACCCTAACCTGACACCAGGTGTGAGTATCGCAGCCCTTCAGAACAATGTATGTAGTGGCACCGGA
>JANRJY010000010.1:0-40622 GCA_033763735.1 Bacteroidota bacterium
ACTGCTGATTTGCGCGAATCCTCAGCCAGTTTACGTATTTCCTCTGCAACAACTGCAAATCCTCTACCGGCATCTCCGGCTCTTGCAGCTTCAATTGCAGCATTTAAGGCAAGTAAATTGGTTTGTGCAGCGATATCGGTAATTACATTTAAAGTTCTCGAAATCTCTTCTGACCTGGTTGTGAGTACATCAATTGAAGTAGAAGTTATATCAGCCGAACTTGATATGCCAGCCATATTGTCAACCACTTGTTTGATGATTTTTAAGCCATTGGAGCATGATTCTTGTCCTTTTTCAGCGGAGTTATTAATTACATCAGCTTTAGTACCCATTTCATTGGATGATTTTAAAATTTGTTCAACCAATTTTGAAGATTCGTCTGTCCTGACTGCTTGTTCTTGTGCACCGGAAGCCATTTGCTGAATTGCAGTTGATACTTCAGTGGTACTTTTCTTCATTCCTTCAGATTTTCTGGTCATTTGTAAAGAAGAAGTTGCCACGGTCATCGAGCTTTTTTCAATTTCTTTCATGAGCTGATTGATATTTTTGAGCGCAATGTTCAATGAATCACCCATTTCTTTAATATCACCTTTAGAATTCATTTTAAATAATTGAGTCAAATCGCCTTGTGCCATTGCATTCACTATTTTGTTGATTTCCAACACCGGATCAGAAATATTGATCAACAGCTGATTCAAGGAATCACTTAAGTCTTTCCACGAGCCTTCTAAGCCGGCCAGTTTCAGCCTTTCTTTCAGCTGACCTTCTACACCGGCAAGGTTTACCACTCTATTTATTTCATCTGTTATGTTTTTAAGCACATCTCTTAAGCTACCCAAATCATCAGTGACTTGAGCTATATCACCATCAAGTACCACATTTTTGAAATCCATTTTAGCTGCGAAATTTCCACGTTTCAAATCATTTATAAATGTGGTTGCAGCTTGAAAACCTATGGTAAAAGCGGTATTATCAATAGCTATTTTCAATATTTTTACTACTTTTCCCTCGGCATCAAATATTGGGGTATATGCAGCGGTTAACCATACTTCTCTTCCTGCTTTGTTAATACGTTTGAAATCACCTTTTTTCGTAATTCCTTTTGCTAAATCGGTCCAGAAAGTTGCATATTCTGACGAATTGATATATTCATTATCGCAAAAGGTTCTATGATGTTTACCTTTTATTTCGCTGAGAGCATATCCCATAGTTTTAAGAAATAATTCGTTGGCTGTGAGTATATTACCATTCGGATCAAATTCTATTGAAGCAAACGATGAATTAACAGCGTTCAGTATTCCATTCATTTCGGCTTCTTTGCGCTGCATTTCAAGTTTCTGTTCCATCATTTTGGTAACATCAAACCTGATTCCAACGTATTTTTCAGGTTTACCTGTTTCATCAAGTACTGGTGCAATCGTTGCCTCTACCCAATAATCCGTACCATCTTTTTTCTTATTTGGATACGTTGCTTGGAATATTTTCCCTGCCTTAATGGTATCCCACATTTCTTTGTAAATACTTTTAGGGTTATCTGGATGGCGGAAAATTTTATGGGGTTTTCCCATCAATTCTTCACGAGTATATCCTGATATTTCACAAAGTTTATCATTTAAATAAGTAATATTTCCGTAAACATCTGATTCTGATAGAATTGCTGCTGCGTTTAGAGCATTCACCCGAGCATCTAATTCTTGTTTCATTCTTTCACTTTCTTTCATTTTGCGTGCAAGTTCCTCTTGCGTAGCTTGCATCTCTTCGAGATTTTGTCTGATTTCTTCCTCTTGAGATGACAATAACTCTACTTGCTGTTGAGCAAGCATGTCTTTTTTCTTCTGTTCTGTAATGTCGGTAGCTATTTTAAGTACTTTTATAACCTTGCCTTTGTTATCAACTATTGGGGTATAAGCAGCCTGAATCCACACATCAGTTCCGTCTTTTTTAATCCTTCTGAATTGACCGGCCTGTGTTTTGCCTGCAGCCAAATCAGACCAAAATAGTTTGTACTCTGGCGTTTTGACATAATCTGAATCGCAGAATAATTGATGATGTTTTCCTATAATTTCATTTACATCTCTATATCCTAAAGTCGAAAGGAAATTATTATTTGCCGTTAATACATTACCAGTAGGATCAAATTCTATGGATGCAAAAGAATTATTTAAAGCCGTAGTTACTCCAGTAAGTTCTGCTTCTTTGCGAATCATCACTTCCGCATTTGCTTGCATTTCTTCCAGAGTTTGACGCAACTCTTCTTCTTGTGCTCGAATTTCTTCTGAAGCTTGGGAAGCTTTTAATTCTAGTTCTTTTTGTTCTGAAATATCCTGAGCATATTTAATCACAGCTACCACATTGCCATGATCATCAAATATTGGATTATAACTTCCCTGAATCCATACTTCAGAACCATCCTTTTTAACACGTTTAAAAGTGCCTGAATAATATTTTCCTTGTGATAATATCTTCCAAAAAGTTTTGTATTCATCGGAATTAATGTATTCTTTAGTACAAAACATTTTATGATGTTTCCCTTTAATTTCATTTAAAGAATATCCCATAAGGTTTAAAAAATTATTGTTTGCTTCTACAATTTCTCCATCAATGGTAAATTCAATAGATGCAAATGCTTTGTTTATTGCATCTAACTTGGCCTGAGCCATATTGTCACCTTCCAAAACGCTGGTTGATGAATGTCCATTGCCATTACCGTTTTCAGGAATTACTTTGTCTTTTTTTAAATTGTTACCAAGTGCCATAGTCGTAATTGTTTAATTGAGTTAAATTGTTAGTTATTGTTTAAGAATTCATAAGTAAAATTTTTGTAATCAGTGCTTGCTGATGAATTTGGTGCATATTTCATAGAGCTCATTCCAAATGAAGGAGCTTCTACCACACGCACATCTGTTCTTATGTAACTTTCAAATACTCGAACAGATATATTGTCTTTGATGTGTTGTAGTATTTCATTTGTCACTTTTCTGCGCTTGTCATACATTACAGGTAATACACCCGATATTTGAAGTTGAGCATTCAGAGATTTATTCAAATCACCAATAGTTTCAATAATTTTTAATAATCCTTGAAGACTATAAACTTCCAGTTGCATAGGCACAATTATTTTTTGAGATGCAACAAATGCATTCATAGTCAAAAGTGATAGGGAAGGAGGGCAATCAATTAAAATAAAATCGTACTTGCTGCTTTTATTTATAGTTAATAGTCCATTTTTCAACACATTATATCTATCCTTCATTGATGCCATTTGTACTTCATAATCAGCGAGTTCTTTATTTGAAGGAATTAAATCAAAGTCATCACATTTAATTATATGGTCATTTGATTTCGAATTGTTTTCAAGAATATCAACTATCGATGAATTTGAATATTGAGCCCCCATGGTAAAAGATAAATTTGCCTGAGGATCAAAATCGATTATTAGTACTTTATAATTATTAGCACCAAGAACGGAACCCATATTAATACATGTAGTAGTTTTTCCGGTTCCACCTTTTTGATTTGCAAATGAAATAATACTAGTAGCAATCATTATTAATATAATCAAAATATGTTTCGTGTTTAATATCACTTATATAATGTTTTGTGCTTATATTTAAAAGTCTAAATATCATTTGAATTAGATAATTAGATTTACAAATCTATCCTATATACTGACAAATAAAAATGATGTAACTATATTAATTATAAATTAATAGTAATATATAAGCAGTTAAATAGTCATAATTAAAAGATATATATACAATTGGACATGTCAACTGCTTACATAAAAAGGTGAAGTTCTATATTCAGAGATATAAAAATATTTGTATCGATGTAATATTTACTTTAATATTTATTAAAATAATCAAAAGTGAAATAGATTTTTCAATTAACGAAATGATTATAAATATTAGTTGTTGATTATTTGTAAATTATTTTAGTATATATATAAATTAGTTCAATGAAATGCCATAAAATTCATTTGAAAAAAATAATTAGATGTTAGTGTTTTCATTTAAATAAAAAAATATTTTACATTTCGACCTCTTAAGTATAGGTTTCACCATTTTTTGTTATAGATTTGCACAAATTTAAAATTTTAATCCTATTTCCATTATGATCACTTCTTTAATAATTGATGACGATGCAGTTGCAGGTCAGTTTCTTGCTAACATGTTAAAATCAAATTTTGCCGGCCACGTAAAAGTAGTAGGAGTTTGTACTACAGTAAAAGATGCTAAAAGCAAAATCAATGATTTACAACCAGATGTAGTTTTCCTTGATATTCAAATGCCTGAAAAATCTGGATTTGAACTAATCGATGACATCAAAAGAGTAAATTTTGAAGTCATTATCACTACAGTTTCCAAAGATTATGCAGTTGATGCTTTTAAAATCAACGCAATTGATTACTTAGTTAAACCAATTAACCTAGATCAGTTAACAAATGCAATTGCCAAAGTAAAAGCTAAACAAGATTTGATGGACGGAACCACTCCAAAAATTGGTGCAAACAAAATTGGTCTTCCAACTAACCGAGGTGTATTGTTCTTTGAACCAAGCCAAATACTTTATTGTGAAGCTGATAACAATTATACAGATATTGTGTTTGCAAATGGTGAAAAAGAAAATATTTGTCGTACACTTAAAGAAGTTGAAGCTGTGTTGAGCAAAAACTTTAATTTTTTCCGTATTCACAAATCTTACTTAATCAATTTTGAAAAAATCAGTCAATATATCAAAGCTGATGGCGGTTATTTATTGATGGAAAACAGCAAAGAAATGTTGCCTGTTTCTAAAAATAGCAAAGAAAACTTACTAAAGTATTTGAAAATGCTTTAATATTCACAATTATAATTCAAACAAAAGCCAACCGGAATATCTGGTTGGCTTTTTTTGATTTAAAACCTTAATTAAATTCCAATTGCAATTGTTGTATAATTTACATTATGTTAAATTAAATCCAGACAAATTTATATCCGTAAAGATTTATCTTCATTACACTACTCCGTAATTAATCTGGCTATTATATAAGCAGCTGCAGAGGCAAGTGTCCCAATTAACATTACCTGCAACGCACCCTTCCAAGGATTTTGTCCAATTAATTTACTTTTAAACCAACCAAAAATCAACAAACAAACTAAGGTAATTGAACTTGAAAAAATTAATCCATCTAATGGTGTTGATGTAAAATAATATCCGGTTAAAGGAATAATTCCACCTACAATATATGCGGCTCCTATAGTGAGGGCGCTTGTTAATGCCCGATTTTTATTTGGCTTATCCAATCCCAATTCAAACTTCATCATAAAGTCCACCCATTTAACTTTATCTTTAGCCAAAGCTTCAACTATTTGATTTTGAGAGTGTGCATCCAAACCATAATTTTCAAAAATTTCTTTAATCTCCTCTTTTTCTTTTTCTGGCAAATGTTCTACTTCATAATACTCACGCTTCATTTCGTTTTCATAATGTTCTACCTCCGTTCTTCCTGCCATAAATCCACCAAGACCCATTGCAATGGATCCGGCAGCTATTTCAGCAATTCCTGCAGTTAGTATAATACCATTTGAATCCACTGCCCCACTTAATCCGGCTGCTAATGCAAAAGGAACCGTCAATCCATCCGACATACCAATAACTATGTCCTTTATAATATCCGATGAAGTAAAATGTTGTTCAGAATGTGAATAAGTTTCCATTAAAATGCAATAATTAGTGGCTTGTAAATAAAAAACCCTGCTGATGCAGGGTTTTTATATAAATTTTTAAAACAAATTATTTTACAGTGTCCATATGACAGATCAAATCAACCAATTTGTTGCTATATCCCCATTCGTTGTCATACCAAGAAACTAATTTTACAAATGTATCATTTAATGAGATTCCTGCTTTTGCATCAAATATAGAAGTACGAGCATCTCCTAAAAAATCATTAGACACAACATCTTCTTCAGTATATCCCAAAATTCCTTTTAATTCATTTTCAGAAGCTCTTTTCATTTCAGCCTTAATTTCATCGTATGTGGCAGGTTTCGAAAGCTTTGCTGTTAAGTCTACAACTGATACATCCGGAGTTGGAACTCTGAATGACATACCTGTAAGCTTGCCTTTCAATGAAGGAATAACCAATCCTACTGCCTTAGCAGCACCGGTCGAAGAAGGAATAATATTTTGATATGCTCCCCTACCGCCTCTCCAATCTTTTGCAGATGGTCCATCAACCGTTTTTTGTGTAGCGGTAACCGCGTGTACGGTTGTCATTAATCCTTCTGCTATCCCCCATTTGTCATGAATAACTTTTGCTAATGGTGCAAGGCAATTGGTTGTACAAGAAGCATTTGAAACAATAGTCATATCTTTAGAATAAGCACTATTGTTAACACCCATTACGAATGTAGGAGTATCATCCTTAGCGGGTGCTGAAATAACTACACGTTTTGCACCGGCTTCAATATGTTTTGAAGCATTGGCTTTATCAAGAAATAATCCGGTTGATTCTACTACATATTCTGCACCTACTTCATTCCATTTCAAATTAGCTGGATCCTTTTCAGCTGATACTCTAATTGCATTGCCGTTCACAACTAACTTCCCATCTTTAACTTCTACAGTACCATTAAATTTGCCATGTGTAGAGTCAAATTTCAACATATAGGCCATATAATCGACTTCAAGTAAGTCATTAATTCCTACTACTTGTACACTAGGATTGTTCACGGCTGCACGGAATACTAAACGACCGATACGACCAAATCCATTAATACCAACTTTAATTTTTGACATTGTTTTTATGATTTAGGTTAAACTTTTTAAATTCTTATTGATTTGTAAGAGCAAAAATATAATAAAAATAGGTTTTCCATACTTTTATGTAATTTATTTCAGGTAAAATAGATTTTAAAACTTTTAGATCCAATTTATATAAAAATAAATCATTTTAAAATCCTACTTTTAATGTAGTTATCAAGATATTCAACAGTTTGAAAACATTTTTCTTCAAGTAAAGTAAATCCTTCTCGAAAGTCTTTTTTAACACTCCCCTTTTGGTCTAAAACTATTTCTTCCAAAGTTTGTGACTTGTTATTAAAAAAAGGTGATTCTTCATCACTAGAAAATTTATTTCTTTTCTTAAAACGAAAGTCAAATATTTTATATTCTACCGAATTATCTGAAATTTCAACAATAAAGGTAGAATAATGTTTTCCAATGTATTCATTGTATAACAGAACGTCATACATCATGTTTAATTTAATTATTCCTAATTCAAAATTTCTATTATAGATTAAATTAGTATCGGGATAATAAATGATTATCCACTTATTTATTAGATTAAAGATTTGTTTTTTATTAGTGTTAGGATATTCTTTTTTTACCGAATAAAAAAATTGCTTGGTTATAGGGTCAAATGAAAAGTATTTAATTTTATGTTGATTAATAACTTCTTGAGCATTAAGAATATTGAAGGATAAACATAGCAATACAATTAAATATTTAATAATGATTTTCATATTCTCTTATAAATTACATTAAACGAAAGTAATATTTAATAAAAAACTTTTCAAAAATAACACTCATAAAATTTAATACGTTGCAAAAAAAAATTTAATATATTAATTTGCAATCAGTTACGATTTTGTATCTTTTCGTATATATGCAAACAATAATTATTTTAACTAATTAACCAATATTTTATGGGATTCTTTGATAGCCTTCTTAAAGTTAGTACGCCTGAAATAAAAAGTGAAAAAGAGGCTTACGCAGCAATTATTTATTCTTGTATGGCCATAGATGGCGAAATTTCTGAGGAAGAAGTTCATGATTTAATTGAAATGGTTGCTCACAACAAAATGTTTAAAGGTTCGAATATTAACGATATTTTTAAAAACATTGCCTCAAATTATAAAGCAGCAGGGAGTTTTGAAAAAATGGTTGAAATTGCAATGCCTTTAATTTCTAATGAGAAAAAAGACAAACTTTTTGTTACCGCTGTGGATGTTGTTCTTTCGGATGGCGTAGTAGCAGCCAAAGAAAAGGACTTGATTGAAAGATTAAAAACGGGACTGAATATTCCGGATGATTTTGCTTCCAAAACGATTGAAGTACTTTTAGTAAAAAATAAAGAATAATTATATATACTACTAACTATCAGAAGTTTAAAAGCTGATAACTCAACTAAAGTTATCAGCTTTTTTTTGCACCATGAATACTTTAAAGCTTGAATTGGTCGATTACATATTAATGCAAATTCAAATTAAAATTGAAAATGCGAAAGCTGAGTTACTTTTATTATCAGCAAGCATGAACGAAGAAACAAAATCATCGGCGGGCGACAAATATGAAACTAGTCGAGAAATGATTCAACAATCGATACAAATGGCTGAAAATCAAATTAATTCGGCAGTGTCGCAAATTCAAATAATCAAAAGTATTTCCTGGAATTCAAATCATGTTAAACCTGAAAATGGCGCACTTATCAAAACTAACACTTGCTATTTTCTGATTGGTGGTTTTATTGGTCCGTTCATTTATAAAGGAAAAGAGATTTATGCAATTGCATCGAACTCCCCTATTTTTTCAACAATCCAAAATAAAAAAGTTGGAGACTTATTTAAATTTAAAAATTCGGATGTACAAATTTTAGAGATTTGTTAATCAGGCTGTTTCGTAGTTTTTGAAAAGAATTTTGAGGTCATCAAAATTCTTTTCCGGAACATCAAAATATACTGTTTCAAGTGGAGAATCTACTCTTTCCACCAATGCCTCAATTATTCCTTTAAATTGATCATAAAATGGCATATGACCTCTCATCATACAAAATTGAGTAATTCTTAAACTTTGGACTCCAAGAAACTTGCATTCCTCTACCACATCTTCAGTGAGTTTTTTAGCTTCATTTTTCCCAAAAAAAGTATGTCGTTCAACAAATGGACTTAATATTAAATGGTATTTATCAGTAGAAAGTATGCCTATCCTACGAGAATTATTGCATTCTTCACAAGCTTCAATAACTCTTTGTTTGTCAAGTTTGTATAACTGATTAACAATTGAGAATTCAACAGGTCGTGCAGCGCAGGTAATAGCATCGAATGTAAGCTGACTGTCATCAACAACTTTATTCATAACTGCTTTTTCAGCATCATAATCTATATAACCGGTGGCTATATAAATATCTAAACCTGAAATATAAAACCGCTCTTTTAACATTTATTTTGCTGTGAATTTGCTAGATCCAATTTTGTAACCTTCACAATATATTTCCAGCGTATAACTACCCGGAACATATTTAATTCCTCCTATTGTTGTAAACGTGATAGATTGATTAGAGTTGTCAAATTTAATTGTTTGTTTTGTTGTAAAAGCGATAGTTGATCCATCGGCCAAAGTGATATTCCCTCCTCCATTTGAAGGATCTGAGAAAGTTTCGCCATTAGGTGTAACCATACGTAAATAAAATTCTTTATCACTTTGCTCTGCTGCTTTATTATCGGCAAGTGAATAAACCACTTTTATTCTATGAATTTTTGATGCCTTAAATTCATTTTTATCATCTTCAATTTCTTTGTTATTTTCTTTTACAACAACTATTTTAAAATTTTCGGCTTTCAAAATACGTGCATAAGCAAGTTTTCCTTCCAAATCTTGTCTTTTTGAAGATACACTACTAATTGAGTCGCTTAATTTAGCTTTTTCAGAGCTCAACTGATTCACATTTGTGGTTAATGAATCATTTTGTGACTTTAGAACTACAATTTCCTGATCGCGTTTGGTAATTTCTTCACGAAGTTTTGAAACCATTTGTTCCAACTCTTTGCGTTTATTTGCATCAATAGATTTGCTTCTTTTCAATTGGGTAATGGCTGTATTCAACTGAGTCAATTGTACATCTAACGAATCATTAGCCAAACCAAGTTTCTCTCTTTCAGCTTTAACCCTTTCAAATTCAGCACTTATATTTTCAAGTTCTTTTGTTTTATCAATTACTTCCTGATCTTTATTCGAAACAACTTCTGTAAGTTGTTTTACTTCATTGCTTTTATCATTAAGTTGAGTAATTAAAAAAATAATTGCTCCGGTTTCGATTATTACAAGTGGAATTAAAACTTTGGTTAAAGTATTCATATAATGTAGTTAAAAAGGTTTGATTAATATCTTCACAATCGTACACTAATTTTTTGATTCTTGCAATAGTTTATTGTTAATATATAATTGTTTTTTAGTTCAGTATATTATGCCAAATCATTTACTAAAAGTATCAGTAAAATTTGTAACTATTTGAATTACAAATAGATATATTAATTTATAAAATAATCAAATTAATGTATATACATTAATTATAATTATATATATTTGCACTGTTTAACCAAAACATCTAAAAAAAATGAAAAAACTTATTATTTCGGCTTCGGCATTATTGTTGTGTTTTCAAATGAATGCTCAAATGACTTGGTCACTTGACAAATCTCACACAAAACTTGGATTTACTACTACCCACTTAATGGTGTCTGAAACTACAGGTGACTTTAAAAAATATGACATAAAATTAACTTCTAAAGATGAAACATTTGTTGATGCAACTGTTGAAGCTACTATTGATGTTAATTCAGTTTTAACTGATCAGCCTGATAGAGATGCACATTTGAAACGTGATGATATGTTTGATGCTGCTAAATTCCCAACAATCACATTTAAAAGCACTTCATTTAAGAAAGCAGAAGGTAACAAATTTAAAGTGGCCGGAAACTTGACAATTAAAGGTGTAACAAAACCTGTCGTGTTGGATGTGACTTTATTAGGTGTAATTGATCATCCTATGGCTAAAAAACGTGATGCCGGTTTTAAATTTACTACAACTATTAAAAGGACTGATTTTGGTGTAGGTGCAGGAATGCCAGGTGCAATGGTTGGAGATGACATTACGATATCTGGAAGTAGTGAATTTTTTAAAGACTAATTTATTTAAAATTAAATATTGTAAAAAAGACTATCAAATTGATAGTCTTTTTTTATTTTTAGGCAAAGTATGCTATTTGCCGAAGTAATCATTCCCCTACCCCTACCTAACAAATTCACTTATTCCGTTGCACCGGATGATGAGCCTTTTTGTGTAAAAGGAAGCAGAGTAGTTGTTCCATTTGGAAAACAAAAAGTATTAACCGGCTTGGTATATGATGTTACGAATGAAGGTCCAGACAACTATACGCCAAAGCAAATAATTAGCGTGCTAGATAATGCACCTTCAATACTTCCTAAACAGTTGGATTTTTTTGAATGGATGGCTGCATACTATATGTGTTATTTAGGTGAGGTGATTCAGGCTGCAATACCTTCCGGATTAAAAATATCAAGTGAATCGTTTATCCAAATGCATCCTTCTTTTGATAAAGAAAACATTGATATTCAATTAGATAAGTACGAGGAAAAGATTGTTGATTATTTATCAGATAAAGATGTTGTTTCTTTCGCGGAAATAGCTTCTTTGTTTCCGGGTAAGAGTATTTCGAGGACAATAAATTTATTATCGGAACGCAGAATTATTGTTATCATTAGTGAAATCAAGGAAAAATACGCGCCCAAAAAGGAGGTATTTGTTCGAATAAGTGATTCATATTCTGACAAATACCAGCTTGAACAATTAATAAAAACTCTTGAATCTAAACCTCGTCAACTGGATATTTTGCTTAAATATTTGCAAATGGTTCCAATTTATACTCAGCCGGAATTGAATCAGATTGGGATTTCCAAACGAAAATTTGTAGATGAATTAGATACTCTTGAGAATACATTAAAAACCCTTATAAAAAACGAGGTATTCATTGAGGAGACTAGAATAGTCTCCAGACTTGATGTATTTGAAAATGAGTCATTTACCTCCAAAGAAATAACACTTTCCGAAGCTCAAAACAAGGCTGTTGGTGAAATATTGTCAAGTTTTGAATCAAAAGATTTTGTTTTACTTCATGGCATCACTGGAAGTGGAAAAACAGAAGTTTATATTCATTTGATTCAAAAACTTTTGTCAGAGGATCAACAAGTACTATTGTTACTTCCGGAAATTGCACTTACCACACACATTGTGAGTCGGTTAGTTAAAGTATTTGGAAATATTATTGGCGTTTATCATTCCAAATATTCAGATAATGAACGTGTGGAAGTATGGAAAGGTGTCAGCCAAAAAACTATCAAACTCGTGGTAGGTGTACGCTCATCCATATTTCTGCCATTTGAAAATCTGGGACTGATTATCATTGATGAAGAACATGACAGTTCATACAAACAATATGACCCCGCACCACGGTACAATGCAAGAGATAGTGCATTAAAACTTGCCCAAATGCACCATGCCAAAGTATTATTGGGTTCGGCAACACCTTCAGTTGAAACGTATTATCAGGCGGCAATCCAAAAAAACATTGGTTATGTAACCTTATTTTCTAGATATAACCAAGCACAATTGCCTGAAATTGTGTATGTTAATGCTTCAAAAAACAAAGACTTGTCCAAACAAAAAGGAGAGTTTACGCTTGCATTGTATAACGAAATTAATGAAGCATTAGCCAATAAAGAACAAATTATATTATTCCAAAACAGAAGAGGATACGCTCCATATATGTGTTGCGAATCATGCGGATATGTACCGGAGTGTATTAATTGTGATGTAAGCCTAACGGTTCATTTACAAAACAGGCAAATGGTGTGCCATTATTGTGGTCATCATGAGAAAATCCCAAATATCTGTCCGAAATGTGGTTCCAATTCAATAAAACCGAGCGGTTTTGGTACCGAAAAATTGGAAGAAGATGCCAGCAATCTGTTTAGAGATGCAAAAATACTCAGAATGGATCATGATACCACACGCTCCAAACATGGCTACCAGAATATCCTAAATGCATTTACTAACCAAGAAGCAGATATACTGGTTGGTACTCAAATGGTTACGAAAGGATTGGATTTTGAAAATGTGCGTTTGGTAGGAATTTTTGACATTGACAGAGTAATTCATTTTCCCAATTTCAGATCAAATGAAAATGCATTTCAATTGCTTACTCAAGTGAGTGGTAGGGCGGGTAGATCATTAAAAAAAGGAAAAGTGATTGTTCAAACTAATGCTCCTAACCATCCTATATATCAATTGGTTATGAATAATGATCATATAACATTTTATGATTCAGAAATTGCAGAAAGAGATCGATTTCAATATCCTCCTTTCACCCGCATGATCAAAGTTATTATGAAACATAAAGATCAGGATACTTTGCACAAATTCAGTCAATTGTACGCATCGGAATTGGTCAAGCAACTTGGAAGACAAAGAATATTAGGACCTGAAAAAGCTATAATTGAACGAATAAGAGATTATTATCATATGGATCTTTATGTGAAGTTGGAAAAAGAAAAAATTAATCAGGGCAAAGCAAAACAGCTTATTTTATTAAGTTTCTCAAAAATTCAATCAATAGATTTAAAATTTAAATCCATAATTGCTGTATTTGATGTCGATCCAATGTAACTTTGTATATGAATTATCAATCAATCCTTTTAACTTCATTTTTATTTATATCTATAGTTAGCTTCAGTCAAGACAATAACTCGCCAAAAACCACAAGAACAACTGCTGATATCAAAAAGATAATCAGCTCAATTACAGGTAGTAATTCGCACCCAAATGAAGGATTCAGACTTTATACTTTCAGTGAAGATTTTACAAAATGTACGTATTTATGGTTCAGCAGTGGAAAAGAGGTAACACCGTCATTTCATATTGATAGAAGTGCATTGGGTCATACTTTTTTTCTTCCCAAACCGGATACTCTGGAAAAATCAGAAATTGGCGAAAATCTTATTTCTGCTGTATTTCCTGAAGGAGGGGCATTGGCTTTTTCACTCAATATTGCTTCAATCGTCACCAGAAAAAAAGGCGATACAATTGTAATATTTACACCGAAGCGCAAAGCGTATGATGGTCAAATGTCCGGTATTAGGAGTTTTTTCACTCCTTTCAGGCAATTGCTTCATGTATGGCAAATTCCGGATGGTTATTATTTCCATGATTACAATTGCAATCGCCCCGGCAAATGGACTAGAGAAGAGCAAACATTAACTTACTTAGGCACCGATGTCAATAATCTGGTATTTGATATCAAAGTGCTTCCCAACCACTTGAATGCGGGTAAATTATCCGGACGATCCGTTGAGTATTTGCATACTGTTTTTGCTAAAGGCAATTCATTTGAATTAACCATATACGATCCGGCTGTTGAAGATAAAGATGCTGTTTCTGTATTTTTCAATGGTGAAAAAGTAATAAGCAACCTGGTTGTAACTCAACATCCTGCCTCATTCATTTTGCCATTAACCAAAATGGAAAACCGATTGGTGGTGTACATTGAAGACACAGGCAAATACGACCCAAATACTACTGCGATAAAAATCAACGAAATGGACACCCCATTGCTTTTAAGTCCGGATTTGGAACATTCACAAGGCGTGATCATCAAAAAGAAGATAGGGAAATAGTGAAGTCGAATAATTTTTGATTTTTGGTTATTTATTTTTGATTGCCAATATTTTACAATTAACTTGTGTTTTATGCAAAAGTGCCCATTAAATATTCTCTAATTTTAAAAATTCTTATATTTGCTTTATTAACTAACTTAATATGTTTAGAGAAGTTATAGTACCCACCAAAGAAAATCACATTATTGATATTCCCAGTGAATTTTTTGGTCAAAAAGTAGAAGTTGTAATTCAGAAAACAAATCAAAGTTTCATTTCAAAAGAAGCACGATTATTGTCCATCAGAGATGTATTTGACGGCAAAAGAATAGATTTAAGTAAATATAAATTTGATAGAACCGAAGCGAATAATTATGAATAGTAATATTTGCCTTGACACAAATATTTTAATTTATTTATTTGATTCTAATAATATAAAAAAAAGAGAAATAGCAGAAAATCTAATTATTGAAAATGCATTAATTTCATTTCAATCAGTTTCTGAATTTATAAATGTTTCTAGTAGATTATTGAAATATTCAAAAAGAGAAATTTTAAAGGATTGCAATAAAATAATTTTAAATTTAGAGGTAATACCCTTTACAAACCAAATACTTTCTAAAGCGGAATTATTAATTTTCAAATACGATTTTCAAATTTTTGATTCTATAATAATAGCTTCTGCATTGTCATCAGAATGTGAAATATTGTACTCTGAAGATTTTCAAAACGAAATGCTTATTGAAGGTAAATTGAAAATTATTAATCCATTTCTTTAAATCGGAAATTCCAATATGATGATTATCGGAAACACCTGTATATCAGACGATATCAAAGAACAGTATTTCGTTTGTGATTTGAACAAATGCAAAGGAGCTTGTTGTGAAGAAGGTGATGCCGGTGCTCCATTAGAGAAAGAAGAATTGGCCATTATAGATGAGGTTTATTCGAGAGTACTTCCCTATTTGCCCGAAAAATCCATCAAAACAATTGAGCAAAAAGGCTTGTATGAGGTTGACTCAGAGGGCGATTACTGTACTACAACGGTCGGAACCAGGGAATGCGTATTTGCCATTAAAGAAAATGGAATATTGCAATGCGCTTTCGAAAAAGCTTATAATGACGGAGTTATTGGATTCAAGAAACCTATTTCATGTCACCTCTACCCTATCAGAGTGTCGAAAACAAATATATTTGAGTTGGTCAATTATCATCAATGGCAAATTTGCAGTGATGCATGTGTCAATGGCAAAAGAGCCAAAATTCCACTTTACAAATTTTTGAAAGATCCTTTAATAAGAAAATTTGGGTCCAAATGGTATACTCAATTGGTCGAATCAATTGAAAATGCTTAAAATATTGACTAATTATCCACATCCAAAAGCAAGTCTTTAACTTCTTTATAATCAATCTGGCTTACTTTCACTTTTTTGTCCGAATCAGGCGTATTTGGTGTAAAATTCCTGTTTCCTAAATTATTATCACCCGAATCAAATATTGAGTTTACCTGAAACGCATCATACATTTGGTAATTTTCATTTGCACGTTTAACTTTCCCAAAACTCACCGTACATCCGAAAGAAACAAAAATCGAATTATCTAATCTGGCTGCTCTTAAGACTGTCTCTTCCTGATACATAGGTCTGTTGTAAGCCAATCCAAAATATCTATTTGTTGAAAAACCTCCTGAAATGTAAAAGGTAAAATTTGGGTGCAAACGAACATCAATCATTGCTCCAAAAATATACTCTAGAAACCTGAATTGCACGTCCTTACCAATAATCGAAGGATTGAAAAAAGGATGTATTCCTACTAAGCTGCTATCTGAATTATTGTAGTGAAATATACCACCAATAGGTTTACTATAAACTGAAAACACAATTTTGTTTTCCAACAGAGGCAAACTTACCGTGATGTTTCGTGGTAATGCAATTGAAACATTCAACCGATCCAATCGACCAATTCGTACGCCAACAAATGGTAGATGAACCGAAACATCGGCTAACAAATAACTGCTCACATAACCCAGTCTGTAACTAAACCATTTATTTACAGTTCTGTTATAAATAATTGTTCCCCAATACCTTAATTGAGATGGTCTTGAATCAATCCTGTCTCTGGAAATGAAAGGAGAAAAATTGACAAATAATGTAGATTTGTAACCATCTGTATATATAGCTCTTATTCCCAATGTCAATCGAGAAAGTTGATGATCTTGATTTATAGAATTAAAGTCAGGACGAAAGATTAATGCATTGCCGGTTGCCAACACATGTAAAGTAGGCAGCAATCCATTTTCTTGAGGAAAAGTTTTAGTAAATAATGGTGCATAAAAACCAAAATTGATGATTGAGAATCGATATTTAAGCTCTTCTCCCTTATTTTTCACTTTCGATAATTGACGCAATCTGCTAGCTAAAGGTGTGTTTTTGCCATCAGGAGCATATATTCCGGCATAAGGTGAAGCATAATAGTCAAAATTAAATGTAGGTCTAAAAAAATGCTTAACTGGTTTAGAATTTGAGTTTTCCTGCCCAAATACATTAGAACAAACAAATGGAAATAAAGCAATTAGCAAAAGTGTTTTAAATAAACCTTTCATGAAAGTGATTTGCATATCGATGCTATGACAACTCAATATTAAAAAGGTTTAAAAGAAAACATAAATTATATGCTATTTAACCATATCCACTATTTCCGCACTGGTAGGACTTACTCCGGATTTGAAAAATTTGAGTAATTCCCCATTCTCACTTATTAGGTATTTGCAAAAATTCCAAGTTGGTTCCTGATTATTCCAACCATTTTGTTCTTTACTCGAAAGCCATTGATAAAGAGGATGTTTGTCACCTCCGACTACCGATATTTTACCCATCATTTGGAATGTCACATTATAATTTTTGGAGCAAAACTGTGCTATATCACCATTACTACCTGGTTCTTGTCCGCCAAAATTATTTGCAGGGAATCCGATGATTACTACTTTATCGCCATATGCTTCGTGCAATTGTTGTAACTCTTTGTATTGGGGGGTGAAACCACACTTGGAAGCCACATTGACAATCAGGATCTTTTTACCTTTAAATTTTGACAAGCTAAGGTCATTTCCATTTATATCTTTCACCGTAAAATCGTATATAGACTTTGAACCACCCAAAGTATCGGTAGGTTTTTCGAGAATTTGTCGTCCAAATATTGATGAGAAAACCATTATCAGAAGATATTTGAAAGTATGTATCATATTAATTATCATTTAGTTATTACATTTTGTCCGGAACATCAATACCTAATAAACCCATTGCATGCCTAATTGTTTTGGAAATTACATAAGAAAACGCCAATCTTACTTGTCTCTTTTCTTGATCTTCTTCCTGAATAATCGTTATTTCGGAATAGAAGGTGTTAAATGCTTTAGCCAAGTCATAAACATAATTAGCTATTAAGGAAGGAGCGTATTCCAATGCAGCTTGTTTTACTTTATTTTCATAGTCCATCAGCAATATAATTGCCTCTTTTTCTGATTTCTGAAAATCATATCCGGCTACATTAAGGTTTTTGTAATCGATATTTAGTGTATTTGCTTTTCGCAGAATTGATTGTATTCGGGCGTAGGTATATTGAATAAAAGGTCCAGTATTTCCATGAAAATCAATTGATTCAGCAGGATTAAACATCATTCTTTTTTTTGGGTCAACTTTAAGCAGATAATATTTCAATGCACCCAATCCAATGGTTCGATATAAAGTTTTTAATTGATCAGAAGTGAAACCATCTGTTTTGCCCAATTCAACTGTCTGTTTTTCAGCTTCTTCCAACATTTCATGATAGAGTTCATCCGCATCCACTACGGTCCCCTCTCTGGATTTCATTTTGCCTGATGGCAAATCAACCATTCCGTATGACAGGTGATACATCCCTTTGGCATAAGACTTTCCTAGTTTTTCAAGAATCAAAAACAATACTTTGAAATGATAATCTTGCTCATTACCAACTACATACACTGATTTATCAAAATGATGTTGGTTGTATTTTAAATCAGCCGTGCCCAAGTCTTGTGTGATGTATACAGATGTTCCATCGGCTCTTTGAACCAACTTTTCATCCAATCCATCAGCGGTCAAATCAATCCAAACGGAACCATCATGCTTCGAATAGAATACATTTTTGGACAATCCGTAATCTACTATTTCTTTACCTAATAAGTATGTATTTGATTCATAGTATGTTACATCAAAGTGCACGCCTATATTTTTGTACGTAGAATTAAATCCTTCATACACCCAACCATTCATCTTTTTCCACAAATTAATGGTTTCTTCATCGCCATTTTCCCATTTTCGTAACATTTCCTGAGCTTGCATCAAAAGGGGATTTTTCTTCTCTATTTCTTCATCGCTCAAACCATTGCCTTTCATTTCCAAAGCCTTTGATTTGAGCATTTTATCAAATTCAACATAATACTTTCCTACCAAATGATCGCCTTTCATTCCTGAACTTTGAGGCGTTTCGTTTTGACCAACGAGTTGATAAGCTAACATGGATTTGCAAATATGAATTCCCCTATCATTGATCAAATTGGCCATCACCACTTGATAACCTGCTGATTTTAAAATATTTGAAACAGAATAACCTAAGAAAATATTCCTCAAATGTCCCAAATGAAGCGGTTTGTTGGTATTAGGTGAGGAATATTCAACAATCACCTTTTCAATATTAGCAGGTAATTGTCCAAATTGCTCATTAACAACCCATTCGGACAAACTTTTCAAAAGAAAAGCAGGAGTCAATTCTATATTGAGGAATCCCTTAATAACATTGAAATTAGAAACCTCATTTACATTGGTTTTCAGATAGTTACCTATAGCAATTCCTAATTGCTCGGGAGACATATTTGCATTTTTTGCATATTGAAAGCAAGCAAAAGTGTGCGAACCTTCAAATTCCTTCCTTGTTGCCTGGAGTTTGATTTCCGATGGAGCGAGTGTAACACCAATTGAGTTTAAAGCTTGAGAAATGGCTGCTGATAATATATCCTCTATTTTCATCGAATTATTTGACTTGCAAATGTATGCAAATCGGAATAGCATTTTGGAGGTAAATGCAATAAAAAATAGATGATGAACTATATTTTTTCAAATTATTTGATTCACAAAATGCATTCACATTTCTTTGGATAGTTTTTTTTATATATTGCATTCAAATATTTTACTCACAAAAAATAACAAAATAGCATACAACATGGCATTTGACATAGAAATGATTAAGGAGGTTTATAAGAACCTTCCGGCTAAAGTAGAAAACGCTCGCAAAATTGTTGGTCGTCCGCTTACACTTACCGAAAAAATTCTTTACGCGCATCTACATGCGCAACAAAAACCTGAGCAATTTGTTCGCGGTGCTTCATACGTTGATTTTGCACCCGATAGAGTTGCCATGCAAGATGCAACTGCTCAAATGGCATTGTTACAGTTCATGCAATCAGGTCGCCCTAAAGTTGCAGTACCCTCTACAGCGCATTGTGACCACCTAATCACAGCTAAAGAAGGTGCTGCAGTGGATTTGGCATTTGCAAATAAAGAAAGCAAGGAAGTGTTTGACTTTTTAGGATCTGTTTCCAACAAATATGGAATTGGATTTTGGAAACCGGGAGCAGGTATTATCCACCAGGTTGTTTTAGAAAATTATGCTTTTCCAGGTGGAATGATGATTGGTACCGACTCACATACGGTTAATGCAGGTGGATTGGGTATGATTGCTATTGGCGTTGGTGGAGCAGATGCATGCGATGTGATGGCGGGATTGGCTTGGGAATTAAAAATGCCAAAACTTATTGGTGTGAAACTAACCGGTAAATTGAGCGGATGGACAGCACCTAAAGACGTAATCTTAAAAGTAGCCGGAATATTAACTGTTAAAGGTGGTACTGATGCTGTTGTGGAATATTTTGGCGAAGGAGCTACTTCAATGAGTTGTACCGGCAAAGGAACCATATGTAATATGGGTGCCGAAATTGGTGCAACCACTTCTACATTCGGATATGATGACTCCATGGCCCGATATTTGAAAGCAACTGGTAGAGCGGATGTTGCTGCCCTTGCTGATGGCGTTAAACAACACTTGACAGCTGATCCTGAGGTATATGCTAATCCAGAAAAATATTTTGACCAAGTAATAGAAATCAATCTTTCGGAATTGGAACCACATGTTAATGGTCCATTTACACCGGATTTGGCTACACCAATATCCAAATTGAAAGACGAAGCAATTAAAAATGGCTGGCCATTAAAAATCTCCGTTGGACTTTTGGGATCATGTACCAACTCTTCATATGAAGATATTTCTCGTGCAGTGAGCTTAGCCAAACAAGTTTCTTCAAAAAATTTAAAATCAAAAGCGGAATACTTGATCAATCCGGGATCGGAACAAATCAGATATACCATCAAAAGAGATGGATTTCTGGAAGTTTTTGACTCTATTGGAGCGAAGGTGTTCACTAATGCTTGTGGTCCTTGTATTGGAATGTGGGATAGGATGGGTGCAGAAAAACAAGAAAAAAACACCATTATTCACTCTTTTAACAGAAACTTTGCTAAACGTGCAGATGGAAACCCAAATACATATGCTTTTGTGGCTTCTCCTGAAATTGTGACTGCAATGGCAATTGCCGGGGACTTAACATTCAATCCGCTTACAGATTATTTGACAAACGAAAAAGGTGAAAAAGTAAAACTTGATGCACCAAGTGGTGATGAATTGCCAACAAAAGGATTTGCTGTTGAAGATGCAGGATATCAAGCTCCGGCAGCTGATGGCAGCAAAGTAGAAATATTGGTGTCCCCTACCTCTGATCGTTTACAATTATTAGATCCTTTTGCTCCCTGGGAAGGTACGGATCTTAAAGGTTTGAAATTATTGATAAAAGCCAAAGGCAAATGTACAACTGACCATATATCAATGGCAGGTCCATGGTTGAAATACCGTGGTCATTTGGACAATATATCCAATAATATGTTGATAGGAGCTGTAAATGCATTCAATGAAAAAACAGATTCTGTCAAAAACCAATTGACCGGTGCTTATGAGAGCGTACCAAAAGTACAACGTCAATATAAGGCCAAAGGAATAGGTAGTATTGTAGTTGGAGATGAAAACTATGGTGAAGGTTCATCAAGGGAGCATGCGGCAATGGAGCCTCGTCACTTAGGTGTTCGTGCAGTATTAGTTAAGTCATTTGCACGTATTCACGAAACTAACCTCAAAAAGCAAGGTATGCTTGCATTGACATTTGTGAACAAAGCTGACTATGACAAAATAATGGAGGATGATAACATTGACATAGTAGGACTAACTTCATTTGCTCCAGGCAAAAATTTACAACTAGTATTAACGCATGCAAACGGAAGTAAAGATACAATAGAAGTGAAACACAGCTACAATGCTCAACAAATTGAGTGGTTCAAGGCCGGTGGCGCACTTAACATTATCAGAGCAAGCGTTAAATAACTTAGGCACGTTTTGAGAAGTGTTAACGCATTGATGTGTTAAAGTTCTAATGAATATTTAACTAAAAAGCAGGGTTTTCGAAAGGAAATCCTGCTTTTTTTATGAATTAATAAAAATATTTATTTCAAAATTCATGATTAGTTACTCTACCAAAAGCTTAAGTACTTTGGTATGATCATTGGTAATTATTTTCAAAAAATATACTCCTTTGAGTTCAGGACTTGGAATGGCAATCGTGTTATCATCCATATGAATGTAAGTTGAAACATCCCTTACAACTGCACCACTTGAATTTAAAATGATTACTGATTTTACAAAATTTCCTTTATCAACTGCAATGTATACGTCATTCAGGTGTTTTACCGGATTTGGATAAACTTCAATTGAAGAAGTGTTCAAATCAGAAAAATAGTTTACCGACTTAATTTCAGAGTATTCTGATTCTCCATCACCTAACACTTTTAGAATTCTATAGAAAGTGGTACCACTTTCGACTTTGTCAGTAAAACTAAATTCAGATTCATTTTTAGAAGATTTATTGAAAGATACTTTGCCTATACTTTTAAAATTGGCTCCATCATTGCTTTTTTCGATTTCAAAGTATTTGATATCTTCTTGATTATTTACTTTCCAATACAAAACTGAATTATTAACTTTTTGAGTTATGTTAAAGTCCAAAAAGCCTAAAGGTAATGGATATACCGACCCTACTAATGCCCATGGTGAAAATCCGGCAACTGTTGTTAAAGTTACTGTTCCTACACCTGATGCTACTGCATAATTTGCATTTGAAGGTAGGCATGGATCCCAATCAGCATAAGGCAATGCTGAATTATTCCATCTTTGGGCAACATAACTTGCAGGAGCAGTGGCAGCTGATTCGTTTGCTACATCAATTGAGAACTTTGCACCGGCAGTAAAACCTACGCCAGTGGCTGAAATAAACCAAAAACGTTTTGCAACATTTGCAGAATTATCTACCCATTTTCGGTTTAAGTTTGTTGCCGGTGACGGATAAGGTGTTAGTCCTGCCCCACTGGGACGATAAGTTGAAACCCAAACATTTCCAAAATTTCCACTATTTGCTACAACTGACATAGGTACATAAGTTCCATCTTGGTTGCCAAAAGGATAAACAAATGTTCCGGTTCCATTAGAAATATTCCATTGAAATTTAGAACCATAATTTGAAGTTTCACTATACACATATCCATTAGTTCTGGTCAAATTAGAAGCATTATTTGAATTCATAATAAGTGACTTAGAACTTAAATCGAAAATGCCATTTTTTAGGTCAAATATACCATTCACAGTGGAATTGTTACTTTGATACACACGACCACCTGATTTGTCAATAGTAAAATTTGTTAAAAAAAGAAAACTATTAACACCTGTAAGAGATTGAATAGCCGTTCCTGTGAGCGAAACAGTACCACCTCCGGAACTCCATCTTAGCCCAGGGTTGGTATTATCAACTATATCCCCCTGATATACTTCAAGATTAGCTCTTGCAACTCTTATTTGGTTGGTGCCGGTGCCGTTAAACGTAACATTTGACATGAATATATTTGGCATATTATTGCTTCCAAAACCATTTCCAAACTGAAAAGTATTACCACTGTTTGCTGCATTTTGTGTAATTACTACAGTGGATTGAAATAAATTTCCATTGTTGTTAGTAGTAGTTCCATTTCCATTGTTGATAAGGTTTACAACACCTGCAAAAGTATTTGAGTTTAAATCGCCTACACATGAAGCTGTAATAGTAAGTGGACCATTAAATTTGTTTGATTGACCCGAAGTTTTATCCCAATTATTACCACTATTCAAATCAATTATGGTATTTGTATTGAAATAATTATTGTTGAAATTAATGTCGGTAGAACCAATCCCACCTGTGGATAGTCTTTCATAAACAGTACCCATAAAAAAATTATTATTTGTGTTAAAGCCATTCCATCCACAAGTGGAAAAAGTTGCAGTACCTAAAATTGTATTATAAGAAGCGGAAAGACGTCCGCATCCAATAATAGAAATGTTATTTGATAAATAGTTATTTTGAATGTCGAAATTAATTGCCTGATCACTTGTATTGTCATATTTGGCCAAAATACTACCCGATAAAGTGCAATTATAAATTTGGAAATTATTTGTTTGACTACCCGGAGTTAAATTAGTGATATTATTGGGTAGGTTTGTTATGTTTGTCTTAACTACTTGTCGATATCTTAATGTTCCTCCAGTGAAAGTATTGTTATAAATACTAACACCAGTTGCAGTAATGAAAGTAAGAGCTCCAGAATTTTGACCGCCAATATAAATACTGGCATTCCCGTTTTGGCGGGTATTTGCTAATACAAAATTATTATTGATATAAGCATAACCATCAGAATTACCATTCCATTTATCACAATTAATACCTATTTTGCCATCAGATCCAGCGTTATCCAAGTTTAGTGCGGTAACAGTATTGTTAAATATTAATGGTTGTGCAGCATTTGACTTAAAAGCGAAAGTTGTATTGTTTCCTGAATTAATAATTGTCAATGGTCCATTATAAGTATCACCAGACAAGCTACCTCCTCCATTACCACCACCCAATTCCCAATCGCCACCTGATTGACTACTCATTACAAGTGTTGTAGTGGTATTGAAAGTATTTCCACCAGAACTCCATCCCCCCGAATTTGAAGTTTTTTCCAAATAAACTATATTTTTAAAAAGATTACCTCTTAAATCAATATTTGAACCAATTATACTCACAACACCAGCAAAAGTATTAACAGAATTATTGTGGTTGTCGCCCAATATAAAATTTCCATTCCCACTGAAAGACAAAACGTTACTTTTTGCTGGATTAGTTTGATTTATGTTATTAACCCTGATTTGTCCTTCTGTAAACCCTCCAGGTGCCAACTTTAGTGCACCTAATATTGTGGTATATTTTGTTGCATTCCAATGCGTAAATTCAATATTTCCGCCAGAAGTTGTGCAACCAAAATATACATCTCCTGCAAAATATCCCCCTCCATTTTCACATTCTATACATATTCCACCTGGATTTGAATAAAAATACGCATCACTTAAATAATAGTCTGGTCCATTACCTTGATATGCCATACCTATGCCATTATCAGAAGTATTAATAAAGGTTGAGACTCCGTTAAATATGTTGTTTCCTCCCAAATATTCACCACAAGTACCAGTTCCGGATTTAGTAATTTGAGCCGTACTTTTAAAATTTAGATCACTATAGTCTCTACAATTTGCAGTATAAATAGTAGGTCCGGCAAAAGTACCAGAATAAATGTTTACTGAAATTGGTCTTGAACCTGTACCGAGACAGGTTATAATATTGGTAACACCGGAAGCAGTTTGTGAAAAAGCAGTTAAATTGATAATATTTTGACTACCCGTATTTGTTCCACCAACAACACATCCATCAGAAGACATTAAAAATGCACCCCCTACTTTTAATAGCATGTTATTCAAGTTAGTATAAGTCCCCAGATTAATGTTTATGTTATTATTTCCATTACTTAAAGTGTTATTAATTCCAAAATATACATTTCCTGTAACAGTAAAATTTCCAAATCTAAATACTTGCATATGTTCAGAATTAAACCCCCCATTGTAATTTCCTAAATCCCGTAAATAAAGATTACCTCCTATAAAAACTTGATTAGTGCCACATGTAACAAAATTTAATGTTGGATTGGTACCCATCACTATTAAAGAAAGATCACTATTAAAAATATGTTTGCTACCACAAGCACCCCATCCAATATCGGCACCAAAAGCTGTAATCGTAGTTGGACAATTCACTATTGTTTGATCTCCAATAAATCCTGTGTTACCAGAAACTACTTTGGTAAGTTTAAGATAACTTCCCGATATTGTATTATTTGAAAATGCGCCAGACCAACCTGGAAACGTAACATCCACAATTCCTGTGGTAGATGTAGCTGACATATCAAATAATCCTGTGGCTGTTGAAATGGTAAATAAATTTGCTGTAAAATTTGAATTGCTAATTCCGGTCGAACTATAAGTATATAAAGTACCATTTGTTACCTGCGCATTTGAAATAATTGCAGATCGCAAAACATTTAAGGTATTGCCATTTAAATTTAAATTTTTGTTGGTTATAGTTAAGTTACTAATTGTTCTATTGGCATCCAAAACTGGAGTAATTGCAGTAGCATTTATAACTACTATATCTGTGGATGCGGTTCCAGGTATTCCATTAGGTGTCCAATTTGTATTTGTATTCCATGCCGTGGTGGAACCATTCCATGTGTAGGTTGTTTGCCCTTGAATGAGAGATACACAAACAAAAATTAGTAATAATTGTAACGTATTTTTCAATTTTTGAAGTGCGATTAATATCAAAAATACGAAAAAATATTCGAAAAGTTGTATATTTTCTTTTAATAGTACAATTAACTAACTCAAAGTTAATTAATTAATAGTCAAAAAAAATTAATAAAGCATGCGATGACGAATGGTTCCCGGTATATTTTTTAGATCGTTAACCAATTCCTTATCATGACGCACATCTTTGGCAATATCAGTGATTACATAACCAATAGTTTCGTTTGTTTTGAGATATTGACCTAAAATATTGATTTGATGTTTTGCTAATACATTGTTGATATTAGCTAATATACCTGGCACATTGTCATGAACATGCATCAGACGATGCGCTTCTTGCAACTCAGGGAGCTGTATTGGAGGGAAATTCACACTTCCATAAGAAGTACCGTTATTTATATACTCCGAAATACGTCCCGGTACAAATTGACCTATATTGAATTGAGCCTCTTCCGTGCTACCTCCGATATGTGGGGTAAGTATCACATTAGGTAAGCCTCTGAGTTCATTCACAAATTCCTCATTATTGGTTTTTGGCTCGTAAGGAAATACATCCACAGCACATCCACGAACTTTACCAGATTTGATTGCCTTTGAAAGCGCCTGAATATCAACCACATGACCTCTACTCATGTTACAAAATATCACACCATCTTTCATAGTATTGAATTCGGCTTCTCCCAACATGTTTTTATTGGATGCTCGCCCGTCTACATGAACAGAGATAAAATCGCAGGTTGAAAGCAATTCATTTAAGGTTTTGCATTTTTTAGCATTTCCTAACGAAAGTTTCTCTACAACATCATAATAAAACACTTCCATCCCAAGCGCTTCTGCTAATACAGATAATTGCGTACCAATATTACCATAACCAATCAATCCTAACTTTTTACCCCTTACTTCGTGTGCACCAGTAGCTGATTTGTCCCATTTACCTTCATGCATCCAATTTGATTTTTGAATGATGAATCGTGAAAGTATAATAATCGAACCAATAGTAAGCTCCACCACCGAACGTGTATTGCTATATGGTGCATTGAAAACTGCAATTCCTTTCTTTTGGCATGCTTTTAAGTCAATTTGGTTGGTACCAATGCAAAATGCACCAACGGATATTAACTTGGGTGCATGATCCAAAACTTTTTGAGTTACGTTCGTTTTGGAACGAATGCCTAAAATGGATACATTTTTAATTCGCTCGCATAATTCGTCTTCATCTAAAGCCCCTTTCACTGTTTCGACCACATAACCTTCGGATTTAAATAACTTAACAGCTTCAGGATGAATATTTTCCAACAATAATACATTCATTCTGCTTTTAGGATACGACTGTGCTCTTGGCAAATTATGTAAGAACAATATCTCATCCAGACTTGGTGTAACCGCATCCGCAACGTCAATAACTGATTTGCGAGAAACATTTTCCGTAAACGCATAAAATTTGTTTGCAGCTCCTGCTTGTTTGATTTCAAAATCTGTAAATCCATCCCCTACTACAATTACTTCACCTGAAAGTTTAAGTGCCTGAACCACTTGCACTTTGCCTTTATTACTTGCTAATGGGTTTTTAGTATCAAATCCAGTAATGTTGCCATGCGCATCATATTCAAAAGTGTTTGCAAATATATTTTCACTAGCAATACCAAAATCAGCGACTACCGGCACAATTATCTCTTTAAATCCTCCAGAAACGATGTATATCTGAGAAGCGAAACTTTTAATAAAAGGCTTGTTTCTGATGAATGAAGTAGAAACTTTGTCATGAAGGACATCGATTACTTTTGGAATATGAGAGGTATTGGCATGCAATAACTTTATCCTCTTGGTCAATGATTCGGACAAGCTCAACTTTCCTTCCATGCCCAAATTGGTAATTGATTTTACCTCTGAAAGGATTTCATCGATTTTTGGATTATTTGCTAATGCTACTTCGCATAATACATCTAAAGTTTCGGCTTGAACAAAAGTGCTGTCAAAGTCAATTATGAAATACTGCATAAAGGTTTATTCTTATTTATTTCTGAATGTTATGAGCTTGTTTAATGTAAAATTGAACAAAGCAAATGTGGCAATTCCGGCATACTTTGCAAGCTGTGGGTCCAGTTGATAGTTTTCGACACATACAAACAAAGTATATGATTGAATGGACAAACATATAAGGAAAATAGTTCCAAAATAAAGTGAATCGCGAATCCAGTGTTCTTCACTTTTGAATGTCCATTTTCTGTTGAAATACAGGCTATTAACAAAAGATATTATTGAAGCTACGGAGTTTGCAATTTGATAATGAATGTTGAATAATCGGGTAAATATTTCGAAAAGAATAAGATAGATTGCCACATTGAGCATTCCTATCAAACCGTATTTGATTATTTGCTTGAGGGTATCAGGCAGGAAACTGAGTTTTTCTATTTGTTCTTTCATCAAAAAGGAATTGCGAATTTACGCTAAAAAGGTATTTGTAAAAATTAATTTTACTTAAGCTCCTTTAATCGGTTAAAATAAGTAAGACAAAGAAATATCAAAATTGGCGTAAACGCAATTCGGTAACGCATCAAACTACCTAAAATGGGCGCTGAAATAGGGACAACAATCATTAAGATAATACTTGAAAATATTATACTTAGTTCAAAAAATGAATGGTGATGAATTGTTTTAGACTTAAGCATATTAAATACAGTTGCACATAATAAAATAGTAGTCAAGAGTGCTGTTAATGAAGAAATTACCTCAAATAAACTGGAACATTGCCATATTAAAGGTGCCGTGGTAGCATAAATAAAAGCCAAAATAATATTGATTGGGATATTAAAAACATCATTTGATTCCTTAAAAAACAACACTTTTCCGGTGGAGTTGGATTTAAACAAGTTTTGGTTAATTGATATGAATGAAAGAATATTTTCGTTATAAAATACTGACAAATAAGTATTTGCAATTAAAAAACCCAATAATATACCTAATAAAAACAATCCAAATTTATAGTTTTTGTGAAAGGGAAATCTATCAAGAAGTATTCCAAAAAATATCAATATTGATGCAAACGCAATATAGAATTTCAGCTGAACGAGAAAAAAAAGTGCGAACAAATATCCAATGATGTTTGCTGTAATTTTGTTTTTTGTGTTTAAAGCAAAATAAATGGATAGAAAAAACAAGCCCATTGCTAAGGCTTCTTTATTTAAACCTGATGACCAAAAAAGTAAATCGGGCCAGAAAAACAAAGCAAATAAAGCTGGCACTTTATATTTAAGATCTATTTGCATTAACTTATTGATTAATAGCCACGAACAGATAGCATTAAAAAAAGATAGATATGCTCCACTAAGCCAGTAATTATTATTTGTTAATAGATTAAATATTGATAAAAATTTGATAAGAAATTTTGTTTCAAATATGCCTTGTTTTGTTAAAAATGCCAATTGATCATAGTCGTTGAATATCAAGGCATTGAACCACCTTTCTTTATCAATAAATATTAAATTTGAAAATTGAATACTGTCTTGAAAAATTGAAAAAGTATCCCCTTTTTGGTAATAGAATGTATACACCAATCCATAAATAACTCCTGCTATTATTTTAACTAATATAAAAATTGGGATATAAACATTTAGAGGACTTGTTGCAAATTGATTTTTGAAAAAAATGTATAGCCCATATAGAATCAGGGTGTTGACAAGAAGGATAGGTACAAGTGCAAAGGTCATAAATTATAGATTTAATTATAGCCCCACCCTAATCCCTCCCCAAGGGAGAGGGACTTTTGTCCTATTAAACGGCAACATCATTATCCCTTAAAGCGGAATTCAAAGAAGTTTTCAGATCGGTACTTTCTTTGCGTTGACCAATAATAAGCGCACAAGGAACCTGAAACTCTCCTGCAGGGAATTTTTTGGTATAAGTGCCTGGTATAACCACACTTCGTGAAGGCACAAAACCTTTGTACTCTTTACGTTCCGGAGTGGTGGTATCAATAATTTTGGAACTTCCGGTAATAGATACCCCAGCACCAATTACTGCCTCCTTACCAATATGTGCGCCTTCTACAATTATACATCTGGAACCAATAAATGCACCATCTTCAATAATTACGGGAGCTGCTTGTACAGGTTCCAATACCCCACCGAGACCTACTCCCCCACTCAAATGCACATGTTTGCCTACTTGTGCACAGCTTCCTACGGTTGCCCAAGTATCCACCATAGTGCCCTCATCGACATACGCACCAATATTCACATAACTAGGCATTAATATCACTCCTTTGCTAATATATGCTCCATAGCGTGCGACTGCATGCGGCACTACACGTATGCCAAGCACAGCATAATCCGATTTTAGTTTCATTTTATCATGGAATTCCAAAGGTCCGGCATGGAACGTTTCCATTTTACGGATTGGGAAATACAAAATAACTGCTTTTTTAATCCATTCATTTACTTGCCAGCCGGTCGATGTTGGTTCTGCTACTCTTAAACGACCTTTGTCAAGTTCTTCTATGACAAATTCAATAGCTTCAGTAGTAATGTTTTGACTTAATAAAGAACGATCGTCCCAAGCTTTTTCAATGATTGCTTTAATTTCCATGATTGATTTTTGAAGCTGCAAATTTGAAGATAAAAAAGAGAAGTGCAACTAAGGAAAGAGATTTTAGATTGACAATTAATAATTTTTGATTTGGAATTTTTTCGATTCGTAAGAACTGGTGCCGAGAAATAAAGCATTTTTTATTTCATAAAGACAAGAACCAAAAAAATAGAATAGATTAAAAATCAGAATTTTTATAAATCAAACCCTTTTTTGACTTGTCTTAAGTTTTTGCTCTGCATCAAAGCGATGCATGAAGCGAATTTCTCTTGAGTCAATTTCTTTATCTGAATTACGATTGTCACTCGAAATCTTTGATGTTTTTTTTATTGTTTTCATAAATTTGTTTCAATCTTAATTTAGTAGCTGGTCTGCAACTAAAGGGTCTAATTTTGTCATTTCTTATTTCAAACGCAATAAATAACAACCGGTTCAAATTACTTTTGCCTAAACAAATATATTCATCATTACCGTGTTTTCCAATGCTATCGAAATATTCAATTTTATACTTGTCCTCAAAAAAACTTTCTATTTCAACTTCGGTAAGTTTTCGTTCTAAATGCTCATTGAACAAATGTTTTTTATTGTTTTCGTCCCATAAAAATTCAATTTGATACATTTTGTTATTTCATATTTAAACTTTAAAAATATAAAAACCAACTGGAATAATTAATTTTTGAAACTTCAAAATTGTAGATAAAAAAGAGAAGTGCAAGAGGCAAAGGGATTTATGATTGAAGAAAATCAATTTTAAATTTTAAATGTTAAATGTTAAATTTTTGGTTCGTGAAGACTCGAACTGAGGAATTAGTTTACAGTCAACCAAACTAGGAATAATTTCGCTTTTAGAGAATAAAGTGTCGGTTATAGGTTTTGGGTTTTGAATAATTAAATGGGACTGCTTCATTCTTCGCAGTGACGCAAGGTTAACTTGATACCTAGTACCTGAACACGTCAAATCGTCAACACATCAAAACATCCAATCGTCAAAACCTCAGTACGTTATTTGCTCACTTCCTTCCTAATAAACGAACTGGCATAGTCCATTGCCCATACGATGCAGGTAATTACCAATATAATGAGACCTACTTCATGCCACTTGGCAAGGCCTTGATATTGCATCAGAATGCTACCCAATCCTCCCCCACCCACAAGCCCAATCACGGTTGCCATACGAACATTGATATCCCAACGATACACAGTAAACGAAATAAACGGCAGAATCACCTGAGGCACAATGCCATACCAAACCACCAAAATCCCATGAGCACCTGTGGATTGTATGGCCTCTAAAGGACCTACATCAATGGTTTCGATACTTTCGGAATACAACTTGGCAAGGGAAGCTATAGAGTGAATAGATAAAGCCAACATACCTGCAAATGGCCCAATACCTACCCAAACCGAAAAAATAATGGCCCATACTAAAGGTTCAATGGAGCGCGAAATATTCAAAAATGCTCTTAAAAGGGTGTATACTGTTTTTCCTAAAAATCCTTTCATTACATTGGAAGCCGCAAAAAAACTCAACAAAAATGCAACAGGAATGCCAATAATGGTTGCCATAAAAGCCATATAAATAGTTTCTACTGCTGCCCCTATTACTCTTGGAAATATCTTGAATTCAGGTGTAACCAATGCTGAAAAAATACGGCCTGCAGCTGAAAGACCATCTGTACTAAAAAAATCCTTTAATGATACCTGCGTAATTTGCCAACCTGTGGCAATGGTAATTAGAAAAATATAGATAAAAATGTATTTGTATATTTTAGCTCCATCTTTCAAACCAATATGAAACACACGCCTCCCAATACTGGCATTGGGAATAAAATGGGCTGAAAATGTAATCAAACATGATGCTATAATGTATAAATAATACTGATTGGGAGCAAATTCAAACTCATTACCCGAAGGAGCTACAAAAAATGAATAATAGGTGGTGAGGATAATGTATAACCACACCAAAATATCTACAAAAAAAATCTTATAATTGTTAAATGCTTTTTTCATTAGTTGGTTTTCAAAATTATTTGATTTTAAACTATTTAGAGATTGCTTCACTTTGTTCGCAAAGAAGGTTATCGCGTCATTGCGAGTGGAACGAAGCAATCTATAATTATTAATCAATGAATAGTAACTTCTTTGGCTTCCTCACCATATATTTTTTTGAACCATTCATCCGTAATTTCATTAGGTCCACCTTCAAATACAATATGTCCATCTTTCATTGCAATTACTCGGGTTGCATAGGCACGCACTAACGAAAGAAAGTGCAAATTACAAACCACGGTTATGCCCATTTCTGTATTTATTTTTTTCAAATAATCCATTACCGTATGAGAAGTTGATGGATCTAAACTTGCCACGGGTTCATCTGCCAATAATATTTCAGGGCTTTGAACTAAGGCTCTGGCAATGGCCACCCTTTGTTTTTGTCCTCCACTGAGTTTGCCTGCTTTGTTGGTAATACGGTCCGTTAGGCCAACAATTTTAATGGCTTCTTTTGCTTTCTCTTTTGCTTCGTTGGAGAATAAAAAAAATAGCCCTTTGAACAAATTGGTTTTGTAGAGCAGTCCTGTAAGTACATTAATAAGCACTGTATATGAAGGAATGATGTTGAATTGCTGAAATATCATTCCGATTTTGGAACGAATTTCACGAAGTTTTTTGCCTTCAACCTTGGCTATATCAATGCCTTTGAAAATAATTTGACCCGAAGTGGGTACATTTAATCGGTTCAAGCATCTTAAAAGTGTGGATTTGCCGGAGCCACTTAAGCCAATAATTGCTAAAAATTCCCCTTCATAAATATCAAAACTTATTTTGTGAAGGGCGGTATAACCATTTTCAAAAGTTTTTTCAAGATCTTTGACTGAAAGTATGATTTGCTTTTTTTCCAATGTAATTAACTTATTTAACTAAACCATCCAAAGCTAGATTGGTCTTTTTGATAATTTCTCGCAAACTATCGTAGTCGCTGTCTTTTGCAAAAACGAGTCCTTCAAAACTATACATTTTTTTCATGTATTCTTTGCCTTCAGGTGTGTTCATATAAGCCACCAGTGCAAGACAGATTTTATTCGCTTTAACAGTATCTAATTTAGAATTAAAAATAATTGGGTCGTTGGGAATGGAATCAGTCAAAGCTATAATTTTTATTTTTTGCTCTACGTCCGGAAATTGCGTTTTTACGCGCAAACGTGCATCCTGAATAGTTCCATCAGTCAATGGTCGGTTATAATATGTGGCTCCTGCGTCTACTTGACGTTGATATACCATAGTTACTACATTATCGTGTTTTTCAGCAAAAACGGTATTTGAAAGCTTAACACCTTTATCGAGTAATAATTTGGATGGTAATATATACCCTGAAGTTGAGGCAGCATCTGTGAAAGCAAATTTCTTTCCATTCAATTGACTTAAGGAATCAATGCCGCTTTCGACATGCGTAATTATTTGACCTGAATAAAATTGAGAACCATTTCTAATTACTCGAAGTTTGGCAGTAGTTCCATATTTTTCATTTGCCAACAAATAGCTGAAAGAATTTATAATAGCAACATCCGCTTTATTGGCACCAAATGCCTCAACCACAGCTACATAGCTAGCAGGAATTGCCGTTTTGTATTTGTAACCGGTTTCTTTTTCAAGAAAAGAAATTAAGTTTTTAGAACTCTCTGCAATCACATCTGCATCCACGGAGGGAGTAAAATAAAGACGGATAGGTTCTTCATCGGACTCTTTTTTTGAGCAATTAAATAAAATTAAAGTACTAAAAATGAGACTGATAACGGAGAATCTAATCTTCATATAGATTAATATATATAAGTAACAAGCTTTTGCAAGTAATAAAGTATAAATTAATAATCAAACCCAAGAGCAATGATTTAAAAATTATTTAATGTTGGGCGGTAAATTTTGAATGTTAAATTTTGAATTTTAAATTAAGACGTGTAAATCGAGTGATATGAATAAAATAATTTGCTTTGCGTCATTTTTTTCAATATTTACTTTCGCCCAAAACCCATCATTCAGAAGCACTTCCAACCCATATTATTGGAAAAACAAATCTCCATACGCAGGATATTGGCAACAAGATGTAGCCTATACGATCAAAGCGAGTATCTCTGACAAAACTGATATCATTGACGGGAAAGAATATACCCTGAAGTATTACAATAACTCCCCTCATGTATTGAAAGAATTGTTTTTTCATTTGAACGAAAATGCATTTCAACCCGACTCTTATTATGATAACTTATGGAAAAACAACAAGTTAAAACCAAAGTTCAGCAAATATGAACAACAAAAACTAGGAACAACCACCGAAAACTGGAAAGTCAATAACCAATCCGTAACAACAGAGCTCGACAATACCATATTGAAAGTAAACCTCAATGCCCCATTGCAACCCGGAGATTCAGTAGTGGTAACGTGTTCGTTCAAAACGTACTTTGACACCGGAAGTATGCGCAGGCGGAACAAAACTTTTAACACCTTTGGATACAAACACTATGATGGTGTACACTGGTACCCAATTGTATGTGTGTATGATCAAAAGTTTGGATGGCATACCGACCAACATTTGGACAAAGAGTTTTATGCCAATTTTGGAAGTTTTGATGTGGAACTGACTTTCCCCAATGATTTCATAGTAGAAGCAACAGGAGAATTATTAAACAAAACAGAAGTACTTCCCGATACCCTTCGGCAGAAAATAGATCTAAGAAATTTCACAAAAAAACCATTTAACTCAGCGCCAAGTGTGGTAATAACAAAAGATAGTTTGCGCCCAAAAACATGGAAATACTTTGCCAACAATGTACACAATTTTGCATTTACTGCGGATCCGCTGTATCGAATTGATGAACTGGACTACAATGGAATAAAAGTAATAGCGCTTGTACAAGAACCACATTGCAGCAAATGGATACCATCGGCAATGTTTACAAAGCAGGTAATGGAAATATATTCAAATGATTTTGGTGCGTACATGTGGCCCAAAATAATAGTAGCCGATGCCCAAGATGGAATGGAATATCCCATGCTTACACTGGATGGAGGCACTTATCCGCAACATCAGGGTTTGTTGGCGCATGAAGTGGGTCATATGTGGTTTTATGGAATGGTAGCCAATAATGAAACGTACAGAGCGAGTTTGGATGAAGGATTTACACAATTTTTGACAGTATGGGCATTGGACAAAATCACGGGTAAAGTAAAACCTAGGCCCGGCCCAAGCAAATACTTCGAAAAACACACTGATAGCATAGTAACTCGCTTTGAATCATTGTATTATCCTTATTTGGCAGATGTTTGGAGTGGTTATGACGAGCCTTTGAACACCCATTCATCAGGGTTTAATGGAGCAATAAGGCACGGAGGAAGTTATCGATTGGTGTACTATAAAACAGGTGTAATGCTGTATAACCTCAAATATGTATTGGGCGACAGCATGTTTTTGGGAGCCATGAAACATTATGTAAGCAAATGGAAAGGTGCCCATCCCTACCCGGAAGACTTCCGAAATGCTATAACCGAATACACACAAACCGACCTCAACTGGTTCTTTGACCAATGGATGGAAACAACAAAAAACATTGATTATCAGGTATTAAATGCAAAAAAAATTCAAAAAATCAATGATTCACTAAACATATATAAAATCAAATTTCAAAGAAATGGTCGAATGCAAATGCCTGTTCAATTCAAGGTTTTGAATAATGCTAATCAAAGTTTCAATTACAATATTCCTAATACCTGGTATGTGAATACTTCTGCCGGAATCACTTTGCCCAAATGGTATGGCTGGGACTTGCTGCAACCAAAATATGATGCAGTTGTAACTATTTCGGGTAAACTCAAAGATGTTATTATAGATGATCAACTTTTGATGGCTGATATCGATAGAACTAATAATAGCCTAAGAGAAGCAAAAAAATATACTTTCGATTGGAGAGTTCCTACCCCACCTCTTTGGAGCAAAATGCGAACTTATGGCAGACCGGACTTATGGTGGAATAATTTTGAAGGTTTTCAATTGGGTTATGCGAGCAGAAGCAATTATTTCAACCAAAATTATTTCAATGAAACTTATTTTTTAGTTGCTACAACATTGGCGCAGAGGCACATTAGCGAAGCTGATAAGAATCAAAACCGTTGGTTCTCGTATTATAACAATGACAAATTCAATTTGAGTAAATTATGGCGACAAATGTGGGTGTATGACGAATTTATATATGCGTCAGGATTGTTAAAAGCAGGAATAGGACTTGAGAAATTATTTAAGAAACAAGATTTATCCAATCCAAGAAGCCTAAAAGTGTATGCCAATGCATATGTAATGTATCGGGATAGAGCTAAAGATGCGACTTATTTACTAAGTCCAAACGATTGGGAAATAGGCAAAGTAAATTCATATATTAATATTGGAATAACAAAAACATATCCATATACCGTTGGAGAAGGGATATTTAATGCAGAAATGCGTACGCCCGGGGCATTTTCCGATTTCAATTATTACTATTTTCAAATGTCACAAATAAATACCTTTAACTTCCTTAAGTTTGAATTAAAAACAAGGCTATTTGCCCGATATGGAGGAGGTTATGTTCCCAAGGAATCTAGGTTATATTTAGGAGGAGCATCGCCTGAGCAATTGTTTAATTTGAGAGCAACAAGGGCAGCCGGAGTGGTACCGGACGAATGGGGTGGATATGGACTCAAAACTAATCACTTCCAACAAGGAGGAGACTTAAATATCAGAGGATTTGCCGGGTATATGGTGCCTGTGCTTATTAATGGTGAAATTGTGCTGCAATATTCAGGACTTTCAGGAGCATCGTTTTGTGCCGAATTGGACTTTGACAAGTATATCCCAATTAAACCATACCGATTTTTCAAATATTTCCATATCGATACCTATTTGTTCAATGATATAGGCTCCATTACCTATAACCGAAACAATGATTTCAGAAGCCAAAGATTGAGCGAATTGCGAGTAAGCTCAGGAATGGGATCCGCACTTACCATTAACTTTGGCAATATGAATATCAAACCAATTGTGCTGCGATTTGATATGCCTATGTTCATTAATTATGCCCCTGCATCAGAACAAAACACCCAATTCAGATATGTGGTGGGGGTGAACAGGAGTTTTTAAGGGAATTTTAGAAAGCTTTCAATTATATTTGATCATGATTTCAATTTAAAAATGGACAAAGACATTCGCTGGGAGCAACGATTCAGTAATTTCATTAAAGCCTTGACCAAACTTAAGCAATCTGTTGATTATATAAATGCTAATCAATTAATTGAAAACATAGATAGCCGAAAAAATTTGGTTCTGGACGAAATGTTGAAAGAGGGGCTGATTCAAAGATTTGAATACACACACGAATTGGCTTGGAATGTAATGAAAGATTATGCCGAATATCAAGGAAACAATTCCGTTGGTGGCTCCAAAGATGCAACAAGGGAAGCTTTTCAATTAAAACTTATTACCGACGGTCATATTTGGATGGAAATGATTAAAAGCAGAAATCAATCATCACATACTTACAACGAAACTACTGCGAATGAAATATACACCAAAATATTAATGGAATACTTTCCCGCATTTGTCAATTTTGCAAAAATTATGGAAGGAAAAAAAAGCGGAAATCAACAAAACATCTTTGAATAAGGATGAAATTCGGATTATCTGAAAATGATATAGACCAAATCAAATCTGTATTTGGTAAACACAAAGAAATTGAGAAAGTAATTATTTACGGATCAAGAGCGAAAGGGAATTTTCATCCTAGTTCAGACATTGATTTGACCTTAATAGGGCCAAACTTAAGCCTCAGTTTGCAACTACATATAGAAAACGAACTGGACGACCTGCTATTACCTTACAAATTTGATATTTCAATTTTCCATCAAATATCAAACCCTGATTTAATTGCTCATATTGAGCGGGTTGGCATTAAATTTCTAGACAATGGAACTCAATAAAATATTGATAGTTACTCTACTGTTTTCTATATTTTGTTGCGACAAACAAGAGACAGAACCTAAAATATTGAAGATAGTACTCAAATCTTGTGGACTTTCATCTACGTCAATTACCCAACTTGATTGTGATTATATAGATCAACATTATCATAAAAAAATTACTATTGAAGATGAGAATGAAATTGAAAAGTTCAAAAACATAATCACCAAATTAAAAATCAACCCCACTAACGAAGAAATAGATGCAAGAGTAATAATTTATTTCTTTTACGAAAACAAACATGTTGACACTATTTGTTTGGGTACAATTAACCAAAAATTAAATGGCAAATCAATATATTTCAATGCTGAACTTTTTTATCTAGTTAATAAATATGAATAAAGCTTTATGCTTTCCTTTTATATCTAAAAAATCAAAATACAATTCGAAAGTTTAAATTAAAATCCCAGACATCTTCAAAAGCAAGTCAAGTTCTTTATCAGAGATATCTTCTTTATTAGATTTGTCATAAATTGAAAGAAGGAATACAACATTAGCAACTATTTTCACACAAGTAATTACTCTCGCACCACCTGATTTTCCTTTGCCCTTTGATTTAATTGCAATTCTGATTTTATAACAATCTTTGCCTAAAGGAGTTCCTTCAAAAGGATTAAGTTTAAGTTTATTGCTCAATTCTCGGATATCATTGCCAATAGAAGGATATTTTTTAGCTAATTGTTTTATCTCCTTAGCAAAAGCACCGGAAGCAACAATATTATAGCTCATTAATTATTTTATCAATTGAAGGAAGTTCAATTTCACCATTTAAGTGTTTGTCAACTTCATTCAACGATTGTTTTAAATCATAAACAAATTCTTTTTGTTTTTTGCTGAGCTTGGCTTTTGAATCAGGTTGTTCGTTCTTAATTTTAAGAAGTTTAGCACTTTCTAAATCTTTTAGAATTTTAAAAGTATGAATATTCGTAAGTTCTACTACTAAAGTTTGCATAAGCATCCATTTACACAAAGTTACAAATTAACATGAATCATTTCAAACAAGCCTCACATTTCTCGCTTCTCACTTTTAATACCTTGGATCGTCAATCATGGGTAGTTTGACCATTTTTTGCACTTCCATCATACAAAAGTCAAATTCCTCTACAATTTTGCCGAGCAATAAATAGCAACCTTTACCGGTAAAAGGATATGCCTTAAGCTGTGGCGGAAAGTGTACGGTATCAAAGAAGCGCCCCTTCTCATCGACCCAGGTACCAAAGTTCATCAAATCGCCTTTGCTGGTACGCGTATCTTTGCGTGCGACATAATAGCCGGCCATGCGTACCGTTTGGCGAAGATGTAAACGCATGTCATCGGCAAGTACAATGGTGCCTAAGTCCTTGTTTTTGAGTATTTCAAAGGGCGAACATAACGGAAAACCCAATAGATCGATTTGGTCAAATACATCCTCGAATGCCCTAACCTCAAAGTCAGCAAAAAAATCGTCTTCAGCTACCTCAGGAAGCAACGAAGGAGCTACAGGCATAGGCTTGGATAGTAGATAATTGTTCTTTTCCCAAAGCAACTGTTGCTTGCTCCTGCCGGTACATCGAAAGGCTCCTATGCGAATAAGTAAGTTAAGTTGTTCTTTGGGTGCACCTGTACGTTGAATAAAATCGCGCAGACCAAG
>JANRJY010000018.1:0-31952 GCA_033763735.1 Bacteroidota bacterium
ACTTATTACTTCACAACAGACAGCATTTTTACTGGAAACAAAAAAGGCATATATACCATTGGAAATGAACAAGATAAGCCTTTTGTTTTTGTACTTTCAGAAAATAAATTTCCAAAACCCAGCAAAGTTAAGGAACTAATAGACCCAATCATTTATATAGCATCCGATGATGAACGCAAAGCACTTAAAAATGCAAAGAAGCCAAAAAAGAAACTGGATGACTTTTGGCTGGATTTAGGTCAGGATAAAGAATTTGCTCGGACGCTGATTCGCAGATATTATAAAAAGGTAGAACTTGCAAATCAATTTTTTACCTGCCACAAAGAAGGATGGAAAACCGATATGGGTATGATTTATATAATTTTTGGTATTCCGGATGAAATTTTTCGGTCCGATACTAAAGAAACATGGAATTACAAAAAGAAACCAAATTTACCGGCAGTTCGATTTATATTTACACGAAAAAGAAACACCTTTGGAAGTTATTATTTCGAATTGATTAATAATCCGGAATATGCCAACATTTGGTATACCGCAGTAGATTTGTGGCGCAAAGGAATGATTGAATAAAATTATTATGATTAGAAAATATCAAGATCGAAAACCGGAATCCAACAACTTCGTTTTTGGAATAAGAGCCATTGAGGAAACATTGAAATCGGGCAAACCCATAGAACGGATACTCTTTGCCAAGAGCCAAACCAATGTAAATCACTTGGTTAAAGAGGCTGGTGACCGAAAAATACCCTACAGCTTTGTACCCGAAGAAAAACTAAATTCGATTACTCGTAAAAATCATCAAGGAGCTATTTGCTATGTTTCTCCTATTGAATATTCCGATTTGGAAAATTTAATTATGGATTGCTTTGACAAAGGCACAGAACCCTTTGTATTGGTGTTGGACAGAATTACGGATGTACGCAATATGGGCGCCATTGCCCGCACTGCATTATGTGCCGGGGTGGATATTTTGCTTTTACCTATTAAAAATTCAGCACAAATTAATGAAGATGCCATGAAAACTTCAGCAGGGGCACTTAATCACCTTCCTGTAAGCCGTACCGATGATTTGAAAAAGGCGGTCAGATATTTGAAAGATTCCGGACTTACCATTGTTGCTTGTACCGAAAAAGCCAAAGACGATATTTTTGCTACTGAACTCAAAGGACCCGTTGCTTTAGTAGTAGGTTCTGAAGAAGACGGTATTTCTGATGACATTATGCGCATAGCTGATTATTTGGTCAAAATTCCTATATCGGGCAAACTTGACTCCTTAAATGTTTCGGTAGCAGCAGGTATATCCATGTTTGAAGTAGTCAGACAAAGAGGCAAACAAAAATGAGTATTGAGCAAAATCTCATCCAAATTAATTCTAAAATACCTAATGGTTGCACTTTGGTAATTGTAACCAAAAACAGAACTATTGATGAAATAAAGGAGGTTTATAATCTGGGCTATCGTGTATTTGGTGAAAATCGTGTTCAGGATTTGGTTACAAAATATGAGAAATTGCCCAAAGATATCCAATGGCATCTTATTGGACATTTGCAAACGAATAAGGTCAAATACATTGCCCCTTTTATATCCATGATTCATTCTGTAGAAAGCTTTAAATTATTGGAGGAGATAAACAAACAGGCTCTTAAACACCATAGAATCATTCCTTGTTTACTTCAAATTTACATAGCCAGTGAAGAAACTAAATTTGGATTAAGTCAGACGGAAGCCATGGAATTGCTGATATCCAGAGATTTAATTGAATTGCGAAATATTAAAATAGTAGGCATGATGGGTATGGCTACTAATACTACTGATGAAAATCAAATAAAATCTGAATTCAAATCATTAAAAACATTTTTTGAAGTTCAGAAAAACAAAAACACCTTTAATATCAATTTGGAAATACTCTCGATGGGCATGAGCAGCGACTATCAGCTTGCAATCGCGGAAGGAAGCAATATGGTAAGAGTGGGCAGTGCTGTGTTTATTTAATTAAAATTTTAAACTTATATTAGTAATTGTTGAAATTGCATTATTTCAAATGAACGAAAAGGTAAAATATTGTAGTGAATTATCAGATTACGATTACGATACTGCGGTAGCAATGCTAATAAGCGGCAGATATTTATATGTTGGTTTTATGTGCCATCAATCTATATAAAAAATATTAAAAGCCTATTTCAAAAGCAAATTTGAGGAACCGGCTCCTTTCACACACAGGCTAATATACTTAGCAAATAAATCTGATCTTTATGATCAAAAAGATATTATTGATTTATTTGAACCATTAAATATAGAAGCAAGGTATCCATCCCACAAAGAACAATTGATGGTTAGTTTAAATAAACAAAGATGTGAAAGCATATTAGAACAATCTAGGAAATTGCAATTATGGATAAAGCAAAAATTATAGACAAAATACTCAAATACAAATTGTTACTTTCGTCTCATTTTGAAATTGATAAAGTTGTTTTGTTCGGTTCGTATGCTAATGGTTCACCTACAGAATAAAGTGATATAGATGTAGCCATAATTGTTAATTCCATAAATATGGATTATTTTACTTATGCACCATTAATGTGGAAATTAAAAAGGGCAATAGATGATAGAATAGAGCCAATTTTAATTGACAAAAGAAATGATAAAAGTGTTTTTTAAAGCGTGTTGTGAGAGAGAAATATTATAAGTAAAAAACAAACTAACTTATCTACTTGATGGTCAAAAGAACCAAAAAGGGTAAAATTATTACTCATTGAGCAGTTCTCTTGCAGGAATACCTTTTAACTTTCCTTGTTTTATTAAATTCAATTGATCTACAGCATCTTTTATTTCTGCTACCAATATAGATTTTCATCATCAATCGACTCTGTTTTGACATAAGGAAGACTGTTCAATACTTGAATCAAAGATGAAGCCATGTGGTCTTGTATATCCAGGATTAAACGCATAATATTTAGAATTTATTCTTCAAATTTAATGAAAATTAACCACTGGTGTAATCCCACAGGTTTTTGTAAATATTATATATAAGGGGGGCCACTTATCATTATCCCAAAATCCACATAACAAGTATAGTTATTCACAAATAACTCCAAATTTGTAATAAATTGTATTATTGCACCCAAACTGTCAATGGCTCAAAATACATTTCGGAAAAATACTATCAAAACCGATGCTCCTGAAGAAAAAGAGCCAAAGGACGAAAACGCTCCTCGGTTTAGTTTTGCATTCCTTTCCGACAAAAGATTAAAACTGCTTTTTGGTCTTTCATTAATATTTGGTTCTATTTTTCTGGTTTTTGCCATGTTATCCTATGCATTTACCGGAAAAGCCGATCAAAGTGTGGTGGAAGCTTTATTCGATTCATCATTACGAGAGTCAGGAAAAGAAGCTGAAAACTGGTTGGGTTTGTTTGGTGCAGTAGCTTCTTATTTTTTGGTTTTCAAAGGTTTTGGAATTTCTTCCATATTATTTATGCCTTTATTTTTTGTATTAGGTGTGCGTATTGTATTCCAAAAAGAGTTTTATAGTGTTCGTAAATTATTTAATTATACCATTTTTCTGGTTTTTTGGCTAAGCATCACTTTTGGGTATCTAACTTTACTTACCTCGCTTGAAAATAGCATTGGATTTCTAGGAGGTGGTATTGGATATGAATTATCCTTAGTAATAAGTGAGTTTTTGGGATTAGGTACTTTTTTACTGCTTGGTTTTAGCTTTATAGCATTTCTGGTGTTTTCACTAAACATTACCACGTTTGGAGCTAAAGCACCTTTAGTTCCAAAAGCAAAAAAAGCTGACCCCCAAATGGATATAGAAGAAAGTCCTGATAATGAAGAAGAAGCAATAGAAGACAAAGATGAGGAAGTACAAGAAGAAGAATGGGAAATCAAAACTGTAACACCACCGCCAGTCAAATCCCTTGATTTAGAGCTTACTGTTGCCAATTTAGCTCCTTCTATTGTTGAAGAAAAAACCATGCCGGTGATTGAATCCACTGCCGATTCGCTTGAAGATGAGTCATTAAACAAGGAAATTCTGGCAAAATTTGGTCCGTATGACCCTCGTTTGGATTTAGCCAATTACCAATTTCCTACCCTAGATTTGCTCAAAGAATATGGCGATACCAAAGGCACCATGGTAACCAAAGATGAACTGGAGGAAAACAAAAATAGTATTCTTCAAACTTTGGCCGATTTTGGTATAGGCATTTCCAAAATACATGCGACAATCGGTCCTACGGTAACTTTGTACGAAATCATACCGGAAGCCGGAATTAAAATTTCTAAAATCGCGAACCTTAGTGATGACATTGCATTACGATTGTCGGCTTTAGGTGTTCGTATTATTGCGCCAATGCCGGGCAAAGGTACTATTGGGATTGAAGTTCCTAACAAAAACAAAGTAATGGTTCCTGCGAAGGATGTATTGCAAGACGAACGTTTTATTAATGCTAAAATGGAGCTACCAATTGCGTTTGGCAAAACCATATCGAACGAAGTATTTGTTGAAGACCTTACCAAAATGCCTCACTTACTTATGGCTGGCGCGACAGGTATGGGTAAGTCGGTAGGTATTAATATGCTATTGGCTTCATTACTCTATAAAAAGCATCCATCCGAGCTTAAAATAGTTATGGTAGATCCTAAAAAAGTGGAATTAAGCCTTTATAACAAAATTGAAAGACATTTTTTGGCCAAATTACCGGATGCAGAAGAGGCTATACTTACAGATACCAAAAAAGTTATACATACTTTGAATTCACTTTGTATTGAAATGGATACAAGATATAGCTTACTTAAAGATGCCGGCTGTCGTAATTTGAAAGAATACAATCCAAAATTTGTTTCTCGTAAGCTTAACCCTAATGAAGGGCATCGTTATTTGCCTTATATAGTTGTAGTAATTGATGAACTTGCTGATTTGATGATTACCGCCGGAAAAGAAATAGAAATGCCAATTGCACGTATGGCACAGCTTGCACGTGCGGTAGGGATTCATTTAGTGCTTGCTACGCAGCGGCCTTCTGTCAACGTCATCACAGGATTAATCAAAGCCAATTTCCCTGCAAGACTTTCTTTTAGAGTAACATCCAAAATTGATTCAAAAATAATATTGGATGAAGGTGGCGCTGATCAATTGATTGGAAAAGGTGATATGCTTTTGAAAATCAACTCTGATGTGGTCCGTCTTCAATGTGCATTTCTGGATACGCCTGAAGTTGAAAATATTGTTGACTTTATTGGTAATCAAAGAGGATATGAATATGCATATCACTTACCGGAGTACTTTGACGAAAATGCAGATACTACACAAAAGGATGTAGATTTAAGCAACCGTGATCCTAAATTTGAAGAAGCAGGTCGATTGGTAGTAGCCCATCAACAGGGAAGCACTTCATTGATTCAAAGAAAGCTGGCTTTAGGATATGCAAGATCCGGGAGAATAATGGATCAGTTGGAAGCGGCAGGAATAGTTGGTCCACCCAATGGTTCAAAAGTACGTGAAGTACTGGTTAGAGATGAACAATCCCTTTCGGAGATTCTAGGAAACCTTTAGTAGTATTATTTTGGTGTATTTGGCGTAATTGAAAAATCCATGGCTCCTTCCTCATATAAGTGTGGGGCTATTTCTTTAAGTTTTTCTTCTATTGCCGGATCCATTTTTGCCAGATAAATATTGCGCGACTTTGCAAGTTGCTCAGCAGTAAGTCCTTTTGCATTGGTGAGGTCTGCTTTGAAAAGATTGGCATCTGTAAAATCAGCCCCAGCTATCATGGTGTCGCTTAACACGCAATCAATTAGTACCGCTCCTTTGAACTTTGCTTTAATACAATTCGATCCAGATAGATTTGCTTTTATCAATGTAGTAAATGAAAAATTAGCCCCACTTAATTGCGAACCCTTCATATTTGCTTTTTGCAGTTTTACATTTTGAATATTGGCTTGATTTAATCTTACATTATTCAAAATGGCATTTTGCATGGTTGAATCCTCTAATGTTATATTGTTCATGTTAGATCCGGTAAGAACCACATTATTCAAATTGACATTTTTCAAATGGCAATTGTAAAGTTCTATAGCCACAACACCATCTTTATTTAATCTTTTGATATCTCCAGCTATTCTGAAACTTGCTTCTTCGTTAATCCAATGACGAAAGTCGTCAATTTCTTCATGATATCTTTTGATACGAATACGTTTTTCTCCTATTTTATTAAGCCATACAAGCAGTATACCAATGACAAGAATGTCAAATATCATACCATGAGCTTCCACCAATAAGTTTTCATAAAAGTTAAAAGTGGTTTCCATGTAATGTGGCAAACTCAGTCCTATAACAATTACTGAAACTATAAAAAGAACAATTGCTGTTGTAAGTAATTGCTTTTCAGTAATTGCATTGATTAAGTGCAAAAATTCATCCCACTTTTCTTTAAACTTCGATGGTAATTTGAAAGCCATATATAATCAACACAAAAATACTAAAATATGATTAGATTCAACTTTTTATTAAAGATTCTGTTTTGGGAATTCATTTTATTGTTTTTGAGTATATATTAGCAAAAAAATTACTTGCCAGAGCAAAGCAACATTACTAAGTATTTTTTAGTAATTGAAACTTTAATCTATATTTAAAGTATAATTAACTATATGACTTCTACCAAGGTAGCCTTAGTACTTCTTGTTGACGATAATGAAACGGATAATTTCATTAGCGAAAAAATTATTGAAATGTCCGGTTTTTCGGATACGGTGATTGCTGTTGATTCTGGTTCAGGTGCATTGGAATATCTTGAAAGCAATAAAAACAATCCTGATAAGATACCTGATGTTATTTTTTTGGATATTAATATGCCTTATGTTGATGGATTTGTGTTCTTGTTTGAATTTGAGAAATTTCCAGATTCTATTAAAAAGAAATGTAAAATCGTAATTCTCTCAAGTTCAGACAATAAACGCGATATTGACAGAATTGTAGACAACAAATATGTAATCAATTATGTTGTTAAGCCGCTTTCTCCGGAAGCGTTGAAAAAAATTCAAGACATGTTGTAGTTAATATGGAATGGATTCCTTTAGACAACTCAATTTCATTAGCAGAAATATTAATTCAGTCTCATAAACAGCCAGTTGTCATTTTTAAGCACAGCACTCGTTGTAGTATAAGTGCAATGGTTCTTAATAGGCTAAATAAATTAGATGCTTTTACACTTCAAAAACCAACAAAATATTACTATCTTGACATATTGAACTTTAGAGCAATTTCTAATGAAATTGCCGAACAAATGAATATAATTCATGAGTCACCTCAAATTTTAATTATTTTTCAAGGGAAAACCATTTTTAATGCTTCACATAACAATATAACGTCAGAAATCGTTAATAAAATAATATCCGAAGCTTAATATCTTCTTTACTATTAAATACTTTTTTCATTAAAAAACTCTAATTAAAAGTTTTCATTTCTTTTTTCATTGAAACTCCAGCTGAAATACTTATGAAATTCGACAGAATCTTACTTCAATATTTTAAATTATTGAATATGTAATAGTCAAATATATGATGGTGTTATTAATATTATGAAGTATATCAATATATTTGTAATAAGTTAAAAAATTACAAAATGGGATTACAAGTATTAATAATTGAGGATGATGAGGTTGTCATTTACTTAAATAGAATGCTAATCGAGAAAAGTGGATTGCTTAGTGAACCTTTATGTTTTTTTGATGGCAAAAAGGCACTGAACTACCTATATAGAAATCAAAAAATGACGGAGAAATATCTTGTATTTTTGGATATAAATATGCCAATTTTTAATGGTTGGGATTTTCTGGATGAGGTTAAGAAACTCAATTATAATTACAATATATATGTAGTATTGGTAACTTCTTCTTTTGATGAATTGGATAGAGAAAGGGCTAAAGATTACCCACAAATTTTGGATTTTATTACAAAACCACTGAAAATTGAACACTGTGAAGTAATAAAAAATTTGCTTGAAACAGCCGACTTGATTAAAGCAGGCTATTAAACCAGGTTAAAATAAATCAATGTCCTTTCAGTTGTTCAACCCTTTTTTCAAAATCAATTTTTTTGTCAAGAGGGTATACCTTATCTGAAAATAATTGAATTAAATATTCATCATAGGGAATGCTTCGCTGTGTTTTTAGATCTATGTGGACATAAGTGCTCCACAAAATCGACTTTAGCGTAGTTTTGGATTCGTTCCACATTAACATTTCTACCAAAGCATCACGCTCTCCAAATGCAATATTGCGTGTTTGAATGCATACTTTTTCCATTAAAAATGCAGGTTTAATATAAGCAATTTGGTTTTGTGACACCACCCAACTTTTACCCGTTTTAAGAGCAAATTCATATACGTTGAATTGATAATGGGTTGTTAAATGATCTTCGCGTGCATTGTGGAAATAATCCAAATATCTGGCATTATTTAAGTGATTGAATGGGTCACAATCAGGAAAACGTATAATATGGATACTCTCAAATATAATCATTATAATTGATTGAAAGTGAATGCTTTACTTCTATAATTATTTGATATATCTAAAATCATATCCGGCCGGAAGTTGAATCAAAAACTCATACATCAATTGAATTACTTTTTCAACATCTGATTGATTGACTGTTTCAACCGTAGTATGCATATATTTCAAAGGAAGAGAAATTAATGCACTTGCCACGCCTTCATTTGAGTATGCAAAAGCGTCTGTATCCGTACCCGTACTGCGTGAAACCGCTTGTTTTTGAATGGCTATTTCTTTCTTTTCTGCAACACCAATAAGCATATCCAACACATTATTTTGTACCGCAGGACCAAATGTAAGCACAGGTCCTTTGCCACATGAGATATCACCATCTCGTTTTTTATCATACATTGGCGATTGCGAATCATGCGTAACATCGGTCACAATTGCCAAGTTAGGTTTTAAGCGATGGGCAATCATTTCAGCACCACGCAATCCAATTTCTTCTTGTACGGCATTAACAATGTACAGAGTAAATGGAAGTTCGTTTTTGTTTTCTTTCAACATTCGAGCTACTTGCGCTATCATATATCCGCCTATTCTATTGTCAAGGGCTCTTCCTACATAATATTTTGAATTGAGTGTAAAAAACATATCATCGAAAGTGATTACACAACCTATATCTACGCCTTTTTCTTTGAGTTCTTTTTTGTCCATTCCACAATCAATAAAGATATTCTTGAGTGTAGGCGTTTCTTCCTTATTGGCATCACGTACATGGATAGCGGGCCATCCGAAAATACCTTTTATCGGTCCATTTTTAGTCCAGATATTAACCGTTTTAGAAGGTGCTATCTGATGATCGGAACCTCCATTTCTACGCACATATATATACCCATCATCTGAAATATAATTTACAAACCAAGATATTTCATCGCAATGGGCTTCTATGACAACTTTATATTCTTTTCCTGGATTTACCACACCTACAGCGGTACCATAGGTATCGGTAAAATATTCGTTGATATAAGGTTTGATATAATCGAGCCATACCCGTTGTCCGGTATGTTCAAACCCGGTTGGGGAAGGTGTGTTAATATAATTTTCTAAGAATTGTAATGAATCCTGTTGCATATTGTATAATTTAGCCTTCAAATATAAACACTGATATTAATATGTATTCAATAATTTATAACACCCACAAAATAAGCGTAATGCTATTTTTATTTTTATATGTTGTTAAAACGTTTTTGTTACTCACCAATAACAATGAACTTCTTGAAAAAGTTAAAAAGGTAACACGTATTCCAGAAATGGTAATTAGCTTATTATTTCTAGGCACCGGTTTATATATGGTAGTTCAATATCCAATGATGGGAATCATATATTATATCAAATTATTTTGTGTTTTCTTGTCCATTCCTTTAGCCATTGTTGGATTTAAAAAGAATAACAAAATTATGGCTGCAGGAGCGGTGTGTTTATTGTTTGCAGCATATGGCTTGGCAGAGGTCAACAAAAATTCATTAAATAGAAATTTTACTGTCAATCCTAGCGAATTAGCTGAAAATGCGGATGTTATGGCTAAAGGTAAATTGGTTTACGACAAGTCATGCGCGGTATGTCATGGAGCCAACGGAGATGCCGGAATTGCAGGATCTGCCGATTTGAGCAAGAGTAATTTGTCAAAGGAAGAAAAACTCAACATAATCAAAAATGGCAAAAACTCTATGCCCAAGTTCAACAAAATGCCTGAAGATCAACTAAATGCAGTAGTTGAGTATATTGAAGGGATGAAGAAGTAACATTCGACTTATTAAGTTTTATTTTATTTAATATTTCAATCACAGTATTACTCTCTTAACACAAACTTAATTTTTAACTCGACTTTGCATTCGCTTATTTTGATATAAAATCGAACTAAGCCATGAAGAAATACATTCTAATTATCCTACTATTTTTTTCATTTATTGGTAATTCACAAAAAAATTCGGCATCGCATAATGTAAATGCAGTTTTGTGGTTTCAACACTCTTCTGAGGCAGAAGCTTGTTACATTCAAACATTCAATTATGCCAAACTTCGACTTCGCGAACTTGCAGCAACCGGCAAAACCAAGATGGCCATTGTTTCAGATCTTGACGAAACGCTTATTGATAACAGCATGTTTTATGGGAAACAAGTAAAGGAAAACAAGTCATTTACACTCGAAACATGGCAAGCTTGGGAAAAACTATCGATGGCTGAGGCAACAGCAGGAGCACTGGATTTTTTGAAAACAGCTGATTCACTAGGTTTTACCATATTCTATTTATCAAATAGATATGCTGTTAACATTGGATACACGCTTAAAAATTTGACAAAACTAAATTTTCCTCAATCTGACTCTACTCATATATTATTGTATACTACAACTACCAACAAAGAACCCCGCAGACAAAGTATTATTAATAAAGGATACACCATTGAAATGCTTTTGGGCGATAATTTGAACGATTTTAGTTCAGATTTTGAAAAACAAATGCCTTCGGAACGCCATTTCCAAGTATTAAAAATGCGTAATGAATACGGCAAACGATATTTTGTTTTCCCTAATCCCATGTATGGTGCATGGATGGATGCACTTCATGGCTATCAGCACCATTTGAGTGAAGAAGAAAAAGCGGTAATTCGCGAACAAACCATTATAGGTCATTAGTTCTGTATTTTACTTGTGCATGTACAACAGAACCATAGATTTTGTAACGGATTTTTTGGGGTAGCAATACAAAAAAGTTAATTCTATCAATAAAGAAAGGAAAGAGGGGTAAACTTAGAAATACATAAACAGTTTCCTTAAAAATATTGCGTTTTACTTTTTTGACATATTTATTAATTTGCTGATATTCAGGATGAAGGCTTAATAGTTTTTGATGTGCTTTTTGATATTGAATTTGCCGATTTATCGTTTTTGTACAATTTAATTTGTTATGGTGATATGATGTCAATTCCGGACAAAAAATAACCGGAATTTGCATCATTGTAGCCCTTATTCCTAAATCATAGTCTTCTGCATCGGTTAGGCGTTCATCAAATCCACCCAATTTAATAAAATCTGACTTTAATATTGAAAAATGTGCCGCTGTCAAATACATCTTTTCAATTGGAATAGGTACATTTTTAGGAATGTCACTTTCCCAAAAATAACTCCTTTGAGCTTTGAAAATTTCAAAATCAGAATAAGAATCATCAGGAGATTCAATTTGGCGGCCACACAAAATCTTACTTTCCATCGAAGAATGCATTTGTTTGTGTAAGCCTATTGTATCTTCAACCACTGTCATATCATCATCCAAAAAAAGTAGAAGTTCAGATTTGGCAACTTGTGCGCCTGCATTGCGAGCGGCAGCTCTTCCTTTGTTAGCCTGTTCAATGATCGTCATAGGAAATCTTAATTCCTGATGCCTAAGTCGATAGGTAGTGTTGTCATATGAGCCATCTACCACAATTATTAACTCCAAGTCTGTAAATGCCTGTTTTTGAATGGATTCCAACAGGTTAAAAATCCTGTGCTCACCGTTAAAAGTAGGAATAATGACACTTATTGAGGGTAACACTAAATAATAATATAGAATTTGCAGTTTTTTTTGTGAAATTAATCAATCATTCATCTATTTTTGTGCGCTTTAACGAAAAGAATTCTATTTATCTCATATTTAACCTAACATTTTATGCCTTATTTATTTACCTCAGAATCGGTATCTGAAGGACATCCGGACAAAGTAGCCGACCAAATTTCTGACGCCATTCTTGATGCTATGTTGGCTCAAGATCCTCAATCGAGAGTTGCTTGCGAAACTTTAGTAACTACCGGATTGGTGGTGGTAGCCGGAGAAATTACAACTAATGCGTATGTCGATATTCAGGAAGTAGTTCGTAATACCGTTAAAAAAATTGGTTACACCAAAGCTGAATACCAATTCGATTATTTGTCGTGTGGTATCATTAATGCCATTCATGCACAATCACCTGATATTGCTCAAGGTGTAAATGAAGGTGAAGGATTACATAAAGAACAAGGAGCAGGAGATCAGGGAATGATGTTTGGATATGCATCCAACGAAACTGACAATCTGATGCCTATCACTCTTGAAATTTCACACTTACTTGTTCGCGAACTTGCTGAAATCAGAAGAGAAGGTAAAAGAATGAAATATCTTCGTCCTGATGCAAAATCTCAAGTAACTGTTGAGTATGATGATAAAGGAAGACCAAAAAGAATTGACACTATCGTTGTATCAACTCAACACGATGAATTTGTAAAAGGTGGTGACTCTAAAGCTGAAAAAGCGATGCAGGAACAAATTACAAAAGACATCAAAAACATATTGATTCCAAGAATTAAAAAATTGTTGCCGGTTAAAGTTCAAAGACTATTTAACCAACAAATCAAATACCATATCAACCCAACAGGTAAATTTATTATCGGTGGTCCTCACGGAGATAGCGGATTGACCGGTCGTAAAATTATTGTTGACACTTATGGAGGTGCAGGTGCACATGGTGGTGGTGCTTTCTCAGGAAAAGATCCTTCGAAAGTAGACCGTTCAGCTGCATATGCCGCTCGCCACATTGCCAAAAACTTAGTGGCTGCTGGCGTAGCTGACAAAGCTTTGGTTCAAGTTTCATACGCAATTGGCGTTCCTGAACCTGTATCCATTAATGTGAACACATATGGTACCGGAAAAGTAAAAATGAAAGATGGTGAAATCACTTTGATCGTAGAAAAACTATTCAAAGACAAATTGAAGCCTAAGTCAATCATTGAGCGTTTCCAATTAAAAAATCCAATTTACTCTCCTACAGCTGCTTACGGTCACGTTGGACGTGAGTCGTTCACTAAAGAAGTGGAAACTTTCTATGTAGAAGTAAAAGAAGATGCTAAAGAGAAAAAAGAAGTACGTGTGAAAGGCAAGAAAAAACTTGAATTTTTCCCTTGGGAAAAACTGGATCATGTAAAAGAAGTACAGAAAGCATTTGGCTTATAATTTTTTAATCGTTTAAAACGATTAACTCAACCGCCCTCGTTATAAACAAGGGCGATTTGCTTGAAATAAAAAAAAGGTTCCTCAAAAAGGAGCCTTTTTTTTTACTCTTTCTTCTTCTCAGGAGCGTTGAAATCTCGGAAGGTATAAGTAAAAGTGAGCATTACATATCGCGTAAGTACCTGTACTTTACTTGTTTCAACATAGTTGCCTAACACATTTCGGGAAGCGCTATTATTCTGATCCAATGCATCGAATACCATCAACCTGATATCACCTGCATTATTTTTAAGGAATTTATATCCTACACTTGGGTTCCAAAGAACAAAATTAAGGTTATAAGGGTTGTTTCCACCAAATTGATACAGTGTATTTGCCACATCTGAAGTTATAATCAATCCTTTCCAAGGATTTAAATTTATTCTGAATGAAGCAATGTGGTTGAAATAATTATTGTCCGATTGAGGTCGAATGGTGTTTCTGATGATATTATAATATGCTGAATATGAAACCGTAAAATCTACTTTTTCGCTGATATTGCTGCCTAATGTGAATCCGGTATTGATATTGGTAGCATTGGCATAGTTAATAGCTTCATTTATTTTACTTGGGGTTCTTGCATACGTTGCACCTGCGTTCAAATTTAAATTTGATTTTAATGCCTTAACAGGAAACCCATATGTCAAGAAAGAACTTGCTCCCATATTTCCTTCCATGTTAACTTGTTTTGACAATTGTGCACCTCTGGATAAAGTAATACCATCAACTACAGTATTATTTGCATTTGCAATGGTAGTTGAAGTAGTTATAAAATCATTATACAAATTAGTTATCAAAAAATAACTTAAAGTAGTTCCTTTTTCAGGATTGGAGCTGCCAAATCGCGTACCCAAAAAATGCATAAACATTTGGTTCAAATCAGGATTACCTATAGATAATTGAAGTGGATTAGAATTATTTACCACATTTTGAAGCTGAGAAACATTTGGTGCTGTAGTAGAAGTACGATAAAACACTCTAATGTTGGTGTTTTTACTAAAATTATACATTACCATTGCTCCAGGGAGGATATTATTATAAAATCTTGATTTGTTAAATTCTAAGGGATAAGTTTGTTTAGCATCGAGTTGAACATATTGATAGGAAGCTCCAATATTTACATTTAATTTTTCAAATCGATATCGGTAAGTAAGTCCTCCCTTTTGGGTAGTAAGGTCATTTTCAAGTTGATTCGATAAGTTGTTATTAATCAGGTTCAAACCTGTGTCGGTTGTCATTTTACCCGCATTATTTTTGTTGTATGTAGGGTTATAATTAAATTCAAGAATACTTCTTTTGCTAATGGGCTCAGTGTACACCACATTGGTTGATAGCGTATAACCGCTATTTGTTTGAACATTAATTTGATTTAGAAGGCTTGAGGTATCTGAAGGAATTCGATAAAATGTGTTCAATGCAGAAAGATTTCCTCCACCCGGTTTATCATTTCCATTAGCAGATACATCAATGGAAAAAGTTCTTCCTTGTTTTTTAAATTTATGGCGGAATAATAGGCTACTGGAAAAGTCATACCCATAACTATCTGAACGATTAGTGGTTATGGTTCTGTTGAGTTTTGTTTTAGCAGAATCGGAAAGATTGCTTCCTCCATTTACGTAACTCTCAGAAATATTATGATTGAAATTAATTCTGGGAGAAAATACAAAGGAATTCATGGTATCTAATTTATATTCCATTCTTGAACTAAACCTATGATTCCAGCTTTCTCCAGTTGAAAAATTATTTTCATCATAAAGTTGGTTGTACAAACCATTGCCATTTTGAAAATAAACTCTTTGTTTTATTCCTTTGGTTACATTATCAGATTTATTGATAAAATAACTGGCTGCAATATCAAATTTTTTATTCCAAGTATCAGTATAATTTACCCCAAATGAATGCGCAGTGTTTATTCCTCCCTGATTTCCAGTAAGAAAATTATTTGCAGTACCTCCACCACCTCCCGGACCACCTCCTCCAAAGCCACCTCTTCCTCCACCACCACCAAATCCACCACCTCCTCCACCTTGAGGAATTCCTGATAAGTCCTGGCTTGAAAAGTTTTGCTGATTAACGTTATTAGACATTCCTACTAATGTCAATTTTCGATTTCCCCTGAATATGTTGATGTTAGCTCCTGACATATACCTGTTATCGTAAGCATATCCGGCATAGGCTTTTCCAAATTGACCATTATTCATACCTTCTTTGGTGACAATGTTCATCGCTTTGGTGGTATTGCCATCCCTGAATCCCGTGAATTGCGCTTGATCGCTTTGACGGTCAAATATTTGAACTTTATCAATGGCATCGGCAGGGATATTACGAAGCGCCATAGTGGCATCATCTCCAAAAAATTCTTTTCCATTGACAAATACCTTTTGTACGTTTTCGCCTTGGGCCTTCACCGTACCCCCTTCAATGGTGACACCTGGCATTTTTCCAACCAAATCCTGCGCACTAGCATCTCTGTTTGTTTTAAAAGCTCTCGCATTAAACTGAGTAGTATCACCTTTAATTTCCGAACGGACCGCATTTCCGGTTACATCAACGTCTTTAAGTTGAATGGAAGATGTTTTCAGTTCGATATTCCCCAAGTTTATGTTGTTGCTCACCGAAATCTCTTTTTCCAATGGATTGAATCCAATATATGTAGCCCTAAGTTTGTAATCACCAATTGATATATTTTCAAAAACGAAATTTCCTTCCATATCTGTGGATGCTCCAATTTTCTTGGTAGTATCACTAACAGGCATTAATACCAGACCTACTCCTATCAATGGAGATTTGTCAGCATCACTTTTGATTGTCCCTTTAATTGAAAAATTTTGTGCAAAAACTAAATTTAAGGAAATAAATAAAAATATTATAACGACTTTAATTTTACTAAACATGTAATTAAATATTGACTTTGATTTTCAAACTTATTCTATTAGAATGAGTCCAAACTTAAAACGATATTAAATTTTCTTAATATCACTTCGGCATTTTAAGAGTTGCCTTAAATACAAATTCTGACCAAGAAATAGATATAGTGCTTCCTACAATTTTAGCAAGTTGATTACTAATCCAAAGTCCCAAACCATGTCCTTCTTTCAAAGGATTTCCTCTGTAAAATGCTTCTAAAAGTGATTGCGTTTCCCCTGTATGTTTATCTGTAATATTTTCAATTTCACAAATCCATTCATTTTGATTTTGATTAATATAAACTTTAACAGCTGTTGATGTCTTTGCATATTTAATAGCGTTTTCCATCAAATTAAGCAATACATGTTCTAGTTTTCTTAAATCAGAATTTACTATTATATCTTGGTTTTCGTTCAAATGTATCTCTATTTTGATTTCATATTCATCACAAAAAGATTTCAATTTTTCAATCGTTTCATAAATGAGTTGTGTAAAATTTATTTCTTGTATAAGGACAGGTATGTTTCCAGTTTCAGAACGACTAATCAATAAAAAATCTTCAAGAAGTCGAGATATGCGATTGATTTCTTGCAGATATTCTTCAAAGTAACTTTTAGTTTCTTCTGATAATTTAGGATTTGAAATGTTCACTTCTATTCCGGTTTTCATCACTGCTAAAGGCGTTCGTAATTCGTGCGCAGCTGAAGCAAAAAAGTTTTTTTGTAATTGACCATTTTCTTTTATGCGAATTAGCATGTTGTTAATGGTGTTTGTAAGTACAAATAACTCGTCTTTATTATTTGGCAAAGGCAATTCTTCAATGGTATCGGTGCTCACAATTTTAGAAGCTTTGTTAGTAATATTTCTGATGGGCTTCAAGAACCATGTAGAAACAAAATAAACAGCAACAAAAACCAACATTAAGCTGCATAGAAAACATATCAGGAAAATATTTTTTATATGATCCAAATCTGATTGTAATTGCTTTATAGGTAGTGCAAGGGTAAGTTGAATTTGGGTTTGTTCATTATCATCATCATTTTGGAAAACGGTTATAAATCTGTAATTGTTAAATGTACCTGAATTGCTATCTGGAAAATCAGCACTCTTAAATATTTGGTTTGTGGTGTCGAAATATTGATAATTGATCAACATTTTTTCGTCTGCTGTTATCGGAGGTAATATCACGTATGGGCTCACATCCACCCTACTGATCAAAAATTCAGCTCGACTTTTGAGACTACGATCAAACGCCTTAAACAATTGATTTTCCGTAAAATTTAAAAGAATTTGCCCTACAATTACAAACACCGATATAAGGACAATGCTTGTAGAAAGCATTATTTTGAATCGTAATCCCCTAAAAAAATTGATGAATTTGTTACTCTGCATCGGCCATTTTATAACCTCTTCCTACGACCGTACTTATCAGGTTTTTCATGCCTATTTCATCGAGCTTTTTTCGTAGTTGATAAATATGAACTTCAATGACGTTGCTTCCCATGTCAAAATCAACTTCCCAAACTTTTTCAGCGATTTCGGTTTTGGTGATTAATTTGTCTTTTTTCCTCATGAAAAGGTCAAGCAAGGCAAATTCACGATTGGTTAATTCCAGTTTTTTGCCAGCCTTATAAATTTCGTGTTTTATCAAATCCATTCGAAGGTCAGCAACTTCAATGATTAAGTCGTTGTCAAATGCTCCTTTGCGCTTAACGGCTCTGATACGTGCCAACAATTCAGCAAAATCAAAAGGTTTGCGAATGTAATCCAAGGCACCCAAATCAAGACCTTCTACTACTTTTTCGGGATCACTTAAGGCACTCAATATGATAACCGGTACTTTGATATTGAATGAACGCATGTTTTTCAACACTTCAAAGCCAGTTTGGCCGGGAAGCATCAAATCAAGCAATACAACATCATATATTCCCCCGGAAAGTAAGTTCAATCCTTCGGTACCCGAAAACACAGCGTCAACAATATATCCCTGTTGTTCCAAACCTTGTTTGATAAATTTGGCAAGCTTTCTTTCGTCTTCGATGACCAATATTTTCATGATCTATTTTAACAAAAATGTGGTACCGTCGATTTCTATTGAAGTTGTATAAATGATAAGATCAAATTTGGTATTGACATATCCTTTATCCTTTGGACGTTCGGGACCGGTAATTTTTACTTTGCTGTTGCTTTTGATTAGTTCAATCAAATTATTGACTGAATTTGGCTTAAATATAGCAAGAGTTTTGCCATTTGCAATTCCGGCTATTCTACCTTTCCGATCAGTAATAAAGTAATGTTGTGCAAATAATATGCTTTGATCGCTTCCTGTGTTATTTGTCCAACTGGGGTATTGGCATGTGATATCTAACCTTTTGGAGTTAAGTGTATTCTCAAGATTGGAGAGGGAATAATGATTATGATTTTCGTTGAATTCAACCTTAACTTTAACTTTAGTCCCTTTCTCCGCTATGGCCATTAATGCATTTGCTGAATGAGGCATGAACAATATCGTGATTACTTTGTCTTCCAGTTTCAAATCAAAAGCATCAATATCACCGGCACTATTGCTTTTGTACTCAATTATTATTCCGACTAATTCTTGAATAGTGGTTTGCTTTGATTCGTCATCAAAACAAACCACGTGTTCATCAGCATATACTGTTAAGGAACTAATTATTAATCCGAAAATAAAAATAAATACTACGGTGCTCCTAATGTTCAATCTTTACTGTTTTTTGGGTTTGTTTAACTCAAGAAATGCCGTGATATTGATGATGTCTCCCAGTCTGTCACCACCTCCTGTGATACCAAAGTCTTTTTTGTATAGAGTACCGGTAACTTTCATATAAGCATTTTTTCCTTTCATACCTGTATATTCAACCAAAAATGTAGATTTTACTGGTTTGCATTTCACGGTCAATATACCTTCTGCCTTATATTTGTTCTTCTTGGTTTTTTTCATTTTATCACATGTAAAAGTAATTTCCGGACAATTAAGGCTATCCAAATATTCGGCTCCCATCAACATATGATTAAGGCCATTGTTGATCACATCAATTCCACTGTTTTTAATGGTTAGTGTTACTTTTGAATCATTGAAATTGGTGCTGTCCGGTGATTCGATTTTTCCGGAAAAGTCTTTGAATTCACCTGTACGAAATGAGTATTCATTCCACTGAATAGCAAAACAGATATTAGAATGACCTGCTCCAAATCCCCAAACGGTTTGAGCACTTGAAGTAATAACACTGAATATTAGGGCAAAAAGGATATTTAAAATAATAGATTTTGTTTTCATTGGGTTAATGATATGTGGTTAAATGTAGTGTAATATTAAAAATCAAAAATGAGGAAAGTGTGAAATTGATATTAAAAAAAATTAATATGCTCCCAATCTATTTTAAAAGTTTACACAACAACAATTGATGGTTGGATATTACCAATCACCGCCTGATCCACCTCCACCAAAGCCTCCACCTCCAAATCCACCAAAACTTCCACTTCCGCTCGAAAAATCGCCATAACTACTTCCTCTTCCACCTCCGGATAGAGCAGATCCTAGTAAAAACGCTGTCCAGGGATCCAATCCTCGCTTGCCATAAGAATTACCGCCTCCTCCTCTTCTGAAAAAAGAAAATATAATGTAGGCAATAATTGCAAAAAAGATAAATGTTCCAAGTGTGAAACCCCTTTTGCTCTTTTTGGGTTCACCTTTGTATTCACCACTTGCCAGTTGAATTATTACGTCCGTAGCATCGTTTAAGCCTTGATAATAATTTTGTTGTTTGAATTGTGGCTTTATTATTTCTTCTATAATTCGCTTGGTATATGCATCCGTAACTCTTGCTTCAAGGCCATAACCCACCTGAATTCTGATTTTGCGTTCAGCAATGGCAATATAAATCAATATGCCGTTATCTTTACCTTTTTGACCAATCTTCCAGGCCTCAGCTAATTTCATTGAATAGTCAAATACCTCTTCCCCTTCCAAGGAATTTTCGATAACAATAGCGATTTGGCTGGAAGTGGAGTCGTTGTATGCTCTTAATTTTTTTTCGAGATAAATAGACTCATTTTGGTTCAAAACCCCTGCAAAGTCATTTACTAACCTTGGGGGATTGGGCATTTCGGGTATGCTTTTGCAAATACCAATCGAAATTGACAAAATGAGAACGAATGCAGATATAAATTTTTTCATGTGACTAATTGTTACCAAAAGAGATTTCGTCAGAAAGTTCATTTATATCGTCCGATTGATATGGAAAATGGCTTTTCAACTGCTCGCCGGCCATGCGAATACCTTCGCATATTCCTATGGAAAACTGCTTTTCCTTGAATTTTGAAAGGCAATGTTCTTTAATTTTATCCCAAAAATCCGGAGGAACTACCTTATTGATACCCGCATCTCCTAATATGGCAAACTTATGATCTTCGACTGCTAAGTAAAACAACACGCCATTTCTAAGGGCAGTTTTGTGCATTTTGAGCAATGCAAATACTTCAGCTGCTCGATCCAATACATCCTTAGTGCATTTATTTTCGATATGTAGACGCACTTCACCTGAAGTGTTTTTCTCGGCATCTTCAATCGCTGAAACAATATTCTTTTTTTCTTCTTCCGTGAAAAAGTTCTTTGCCATATGCTTAATGAAAGGACAAATCTAATCAATTAATACCTATTGATATCGAAGAAATTATGTTTTGTAGAAATTGATTTCAGCTCAATTGATTACCTGATTGTCTGCCCAACTAATTTTTATCACTCAATAATTTAACTAATGGCGATTCATCTTCTTCGACATGGGGGTACCGGCCTATATCCGGATTATCAAAGAAATTGTCATTCAGGTCATCATTAGCAGTGGAAACTTCACCAATAATACATTGGTCGGTAATGGGCCAAAAAGCATGATTTACTCCCTGAAACAATGTAATACGCTCACCAGCTTGAATTTTTACTTTAGTGTTGGTATCAAATTCTTTCCATTCATTATTGATTTTCACTTTTACTTTTGACCCTGATTGCGACATTTTAGCATCCCAAAGCTGAATTTCAAAAGCACCATTTCTACATATAATATCCTCTTTTTTCTTTTTATGATAATGTGCAGGCGTAGTCATTCCTTTGCGTGCATACATGAGTTTTTCGCAGTATTCAGACTCTTCACAAAGGTTAATCAATACCAGTCCGTATTTGTTAAAATCACCTAATCCAAAGTCTGTTACATCCCATTTGGGGTTTGGTGGCAATATCCATCCATGCGTTTCGAAGCACTTTTTGGCTTCGAGATATACTTTGTTGATTTCTGATCTTTTCATTGGCAAAACAAGGAGATAATGATAACACTGAGAAATTATACTTGTACTACTTTTTTATCAGCATGAGACTTAAGTGCCGCTTCGAATAAACGATGGCTGTCAACGGCCTCTTCAACAGTGGCACATCCAAATCGATCTCCTTTAAACCCTTCTCTTTCAGCTACGTATGCGGCTAACATCTGTTGAAAACAATCCGGAAACCCTGGTTCGAATATGCCTCCGGTAATGGTGCCATATGGACCTTGAAAACCTAAGTCGGTTTTGCTCCACCATTGTTCTTTTTCTCTTTTGAATGTCCAAAGTGTTTTGGGTTCTTTTGTACTATATTTTACACCTCCTTCTGTTCCCAATATTTCGATATACCAGGTATTGGTTTCGGTAGGTGCCATTCTTTTGGTTTCAAGAGTCATTGGTACGGTCAATCCATTCAATTCGACTTCGCAATGTAAGGTGGCATTGTCCCAAGTATCGCAAGCTGCCATTCCTCCTTTGCCATCGGGACGTTCGTGATATATCTTTTGTAATTGCGCATACACATTTTTAGGCTTCAATCCCAATCGGAATGGTACATGACAAGCATGCATGCCTAGGTCTCCCATAACACCTATTTCTCCACAAAACTTATTCATTCGTTTCCAATTGATTGGCTTGGTTGGGTCCAAATCACTGGAATGATGAAATCCGGATTTGATGCTTAATAATTTGCCAAATGAACCTTTGTTGTACTCTGCAATTACTCTTTGTACACCCGGCAAAAAAGGAAATTCAGAGCTGCAACGTACAAATCGCTTGGTTTCGTTAATGGCTTTTTGAATATTAATTGCTGCTTTCAGGTCAATTCCGAAAGGTTTTTCGGCCAACAAATCCTTGCCCGACTTCAATACGTCGATATATATTTGTTCATGCAAATTGTGTGGCACGGCAACATATACCACATCTACTTGTGGGTTGGCCAACAGTTCTTTGTAATCAGTAGTTAGTTGAGTTACTGAACCAATTTGCTTATACCAATCTAATATTTGCGGATTCAAGTCAGCTACCGAAACTAAAGAAGCTTTCGCCTGAAAATCATTCAGTACAAACCACCTTCCAAATGCTGAAGCAGCTTCACGACCCATTAACCCACCACCTATAATTCCAAATTTTATTTCTTTCATGCTTAGTTTGATTTTGATTGCCGATTGGAATACGTCTTTTATTATTATTACTAATTTTTATTAAACATATATTTTGTTCAAAAATAAATATCTCAACTTGTAATTACAAGTTAAATTATAAATTTTTTTACAATGTCATTAACTTAAGCATTTTTTATAACCTCATCCTTAATCCTTCTCCTTCAGAGAAGGAGATTTTGAATCTTAAGTTAATGACATTGTATTTTTTTCTAAAATAGGATAGTTGATAATTATTAATCAAAAAGTCATTTTATAACGATAATTTTGCCACATGCCAGATATCATCAGGTTACTGCCCGAATCATTAGCCAATCAAATTGCTGCCGGTGAAGTAGTTCAACGACCTTCTTCAGTGGTGAAGGAGCTATTGGAAAATGCCATTGACGCCGGAGCAACAGAAATCAAACTTTTTATTAAAGATGCCGGAAAAGCATTGATACAAGTGATTGACAATGGAAGCGGTATGTCCGAAACTGATGCCAGGATGTCATTTGAACGACACGCCACTTCCAAACTAAAAACATCTGAAGACCTGTTTAATATTCGGACCATGGGTTTCAGAGGCGAAGCACTTGCTTCGATTGCCGCTGTGGCTCAGGTAACACTCAAAACTCGTAGACCCATAGATGAAGTAGGATGTAGTATCAAGATAGAGGCTTCTACCATCAAAGAACATACCAGCGAACAAGCTGAAAAAGGGACAAATATTTCGGTCAAAAATCTTTTTTTTAATGTGCCTGCTCGTCGCAATTTTTTGAAAAGCAATCAAGTTGAGTTCAATCATGTATATGATGAATGGATCCGAATAGCATTGGCATACCCTGAAATAGCCATTTCATTTTTTCACAATGATGAGGAAGTAATGATATTGCCTCAAGCCAAGCTGGCACAAAGAGTAGTGCATATTTTTGGGTCGGCATATAAAGGACAAATTTCGGTTTGTGAAGAAGAAACACCTTACGTAACCATTAAAGGATATATCGGCAAACCCGAAATAGCCGGAAAGTCCAAAAACAAACAATTTTTCTATGCAAATAATCGGTTTATCCGTCATTCATTGCTCCACCATGCAGTCAAAGATGCATTTAGTGGATTGATCGAATCGGATGCTCATCCATTTTATATTTTGAATTTTACTATTGACCCAAAACACATTGACATCAATGTTCATCCCACCAAAACAGAAATCAAATTTGATGATGAACGAACCATATACGGTGTGTTAAGTGCTGCAGTGAAAAAAGCCATTTCCGGATTTAATTTATCATCCGGATTGGACTTTAGTGAAAGTATCAATCACAATGCTTTTGGGGGAAAATTGGGTAATACTTATCAAGCTCCCCCTCAACCATCTAATAATATTTCGAATAATTTGAACTGGAAGACGTTGTATGAAGGTTTGGAAAGTAAAATAGTTAATCAACCTAATTCCATGAATAACGCCTCCAACGAAACCATAGAGTTTCGAATCGAAAGCAGAGCTACCAATAAAGAGGTTGTAGATTCGAATAAACCCGAAATTGATCCTTCAGTAGTATTTCAAATACACAATAAATTTATCGTAACGCAAGTTCGGTCGGGCATGATGTTGATTAATCAGGAAGCTGCACATGAGCGCATTCTGTATGAAAAATTTATTCAGATGCTTGATAAAAAGTTTGGAGCATCACAACAGTTTTTATTTCCATTGACGATGGAACTATCGCCAACTGATTTTGCTTTGGTACAAGACTTGGAAACCGAAATTCATGCATTAGGATTTTCGTTCAGCATATTTGGCAAAAACACTATAGTAATCAATGGCGTGCCTTCTGATGTGCGAAGTGGTGATGAAAAGTCGTTGTTTGAAGGATTTATTGAACAATATAAAAATAACAAAAACCTGAATATACCTATTAATGAGAATCTAGCTCGTTCATTGGCTAAGCGATCAGCGATTAAATCCGGTCAAAGACTATCGGTGCAAGAAATGATAGCCATGGTAGAGCAATTATTTGCATGCAAAATTCCGGGCACCTCACCTTACGGAAAACCTACTTTGGTTTTGCTTAGTCATGATCAATTAAGCGAAATGTTTGCGTAACATTTATTATATTTCGCCTCTATTTGATAAAACTTCAAAATGGACCATCAAAAGTTTGATGCAATAAACCAAATCCTCACTTCACAATTCGGTGTTGACATATTCAAAGAAATAATTCACTCTGAATTAATGCCTTTTGTGGTTATTGATGAAAAAAACATTACCGCATTTTGTTCCTTTTTGCATCAACACGAAAAATTATATTTTGATTATCTTTCATGCATCACTGCCATTGACAATGGTGTTGAGAAAGGCACATTTGAATTGGTTTATAATGTGTATTCCATCCCTTTTGACACCCAATATTGTTTTAAAATAATTTTACCTCGTCCTAATAATCAGGATGATACGGTACAAGCTACTTCTGTCACTTCTGTTTGGCGTTCAGCCAATTGGCATGAAAGAGAAGCCTATGATTTGTTTGGAATAGAATTTGTCAATCACCCGGATATGCGCAGAATATTGATGCCAGCCGATTGGGAAGGTTATCCATTGCGCAAAGATTATCATCAACAAGAAAAATATCACGGAATTAAAGTTGCCTATTGAGTATGAAATTATTTGTGCAGTTGGTATTTATGCTGGGCATAGTGAGTATATGTTTTGCTCAAAAGGATTGGCAGTTGGCAAAAGAGAAGAATGGCACACGGGTATATACCAAATTTTATAAAAATGCAGGGATCAAACAGCTGAGGGTTGAATCAACGTTCACAGGAGTTACATTACATGCGTTTTTTGCTGTATTTAAAGATGTTCCAAACGCTGTCAAATGGACTTCACATTTGAAAAGAGCTTATAGCATCAAAGAGTTTGCGGTGAACGATTACATCAATTATTTTGAAATTGATGTTCCCTGGCCACTCAAAAACAGAGAAGCCATATTCAACGTGAAAGCCTACCAGGATGAAGACAAAACGTTAAACATTAAGTCAGAAATCAATCCGAATATATGGCCTGAATCCGATACCATAGTGCGGATTGTTGATGCTTTGGGTGTATGGAAATTCACACCACTTGGCGAAGGTAAAACTAAAGTTCAAAGTATATTGTATGCCGACCCAAGAGGATTTCCGGGATGGATTGTGAATTTGTTTGCGGTCGATAGTCCGGTAGAGACGCATTTGAACCTAAAGAAACATGTGCAGAATGAAAAGTACAAAAATGCACACTTTGACTTCATCAAAGAATAAAATCGATTGAATCAAGACTGAGACTGTAAACTTTTTTTAGGACAAGACAGTAATAACATTGACTTCCAATTTTGGCAACAGAGCAATCATCCAATAGAATTGTCAAATACGTTTATTATGAAACAAAAATTAGCATATTTACATTCAAATCCCGTTGTATCCGGATTTGTCGAAAAGGAGGAAGAATATTTGTACCGTAGTGCCATAGATTATTATGATGGCAAAGGATTGGTAGAACTAATAATGATAAAATGAGACGATACAAGCACCGCTACGCTTATGCTTGCGCTAGATGGGCTGTTTTAAGAATAAAATATTGAAAATCAATGTCATCCACTTTTTGGCTTGATCCAAAAAGTTGCAAAAAAATCAAGACAAAAAAATGCTTCTCCACTCAAAATCCTTCACACCCCCGCTTTTTTGTCTTCCTGCCACATTGATATCAAAATTTTTCAATTCAAAATATATTAACAAAAACATTAAATAATTTATAAGAAACATTTTCCAAATGAAGCCTAATTATAATTTCCTACTGACCTCATCTAAAAATTGAACTATATTTATTTTGACAAAAGCCTACCTACAACCAATATAACATACAGATTGGAAAATACGGATTCGATCACTGACAAATTTTTAACTATGTTGCTAAAATTAGGAAACGGACTATCAATACCCGCTAGGGTATAAAAACTATAGTTGTAGCAGTCAACAAAAACATAAATATCAATCTTGGTTTTTCCGAATTCGAGTGGATGCGCATAAGCGAACATCGTATATATCAAACAAAAACAAACACCAAATAACAAGTATATACACGCACAACCCCACAATCGATACACAATGTCGTGCTTCTCTCTAAATATATCATTGAATATCAAATACAAAAGAATCAGAAATGGAACCAAGCTGAGCAATATTGCTACAAGCATCAAAAACTGATAAGATGGCATACTTGGCATCAACATGCTTATTCCATCCAAAAATTGTAGTACAACTGCTAATGTCAATGAACTAACTACTAAATAAACAATGAATTTGGAATCAGTAAGGTCCTTTAACAATTCGAAAGATAAATAATTGATTACCAGTAATAATATACTGATAAACACCAAAAGGACTTGGCTGTAATATGGGAAAGGATATTTGGTGAAATAGGGAAAGGCAAACAAAAAGATAATCAGGATAGAAAACTGACCGATTACAATACCTTTGTAACCCCTCAGCTTTTCATGGATCAACTTTTCCTTAGATGACAACAATGGATTGTAATTAAAAACTTATTTGATAAAACATACTCAATAGATATGTTAAAATTATAAAAATGAACCATAAATACAAATATTTACCATGCACCCCCAGTTCTCCGAAGTTTGCCAAGCAATAAATAAAGCTATCCTGAGTTTGCAACTCAGGATTCCTTATAATAAACTTGCAAATAGCATATTATAACTACAACATGTAGAGAATACCGTGGGTAGAAAAATAAGGCTTGTTGGCTAAGAGTGATTATAGAAAGAAATTTGAATCCTGAGTTGCAAACTCAGGATAGCTTAACTAATTTTATGCTAAGGAGAGCAAGGGGTATTAACCAGCAAATAAAGATTTTCGGCCAGTTTTTATCTGGATTAACGAGCCAATATTTTAGAATCTCTAAATGAGGAAAAATTAGAGTCTATTCAAAAATCTGTCTACCCTGGAATTAAATCACAAACTTTGCTTTTGTCGGTCAAAGAGTTTGAATGATTATCCTCTGTCAAAACCTACTGTTTCTCTGTACATTTGAGGGGATACGTCGGCATTGTTCTTGAAAAACCTACTGAAATAATGTTCGTCGTCATATCCCAATTCAAAGGCAATTTCCTTTACTGCCTTATTGGTCAGGTATAACTCCCTTTTTGCTTCAATGATTATTCTTTCTGATATCAAATCAGTGATGGTTTTGTTGAAGTAGGTCTTAGTTATTTTGGCCAAAGACTTCGGTGATATATTCATCAATTCGGCATATTCACCGGCAGAGTGCTTGACTTTGTAATTGCTTTCAATGAAATTTTTTAGGGTTTGGAGTATAATGGGCTCCTTTGCTTGCATGCTGGTTTCCTGTTGTTGTGCTTGTTGTTGTACTTTAAGTCGTGAGGCAGTAATTAATATGATTTTCAAATACGAAATCAGTAATTCATACTGTGCCAGTTCATCGTTTTGAAGTTCTTTGGCAATTTGATCAATTACCATATGAATGGTTGCACTGGCGGTTTCATCTACTGCTACATAGGGAGGCTGGTATATATTATTGAACAACACCCCATTGCATGCTACCTCCGCATGATGTGCATGTATGCAAAAAAAGTCGGGATGAAAATGTATGGCTATACCCACCATGTCAGTGGACGAAAACATAAACGGCTGATAGGGTGAAAAGGCATATATGTGATTGGATTGCACCTGACAATCGTTGAAATCAACTTTCAATTTTCCTGAACCACTTTTCACCCATATCAAAGTATAATAATTGTTTCGTTGAATATGATCAAATGCGGATGCACTTTCAAAAAAATGAATCTTGAATGCCAGGTTTCCATTAGCAGGATTCGTGAGTGTAAGTGCCGTTTTGTGTAACATTACAAAGTGAATTATGCCTGATATTTTTTGATTAATATGGAGGCAATATGTCCCCCAAATCCAAAAGTATTGCTCATTGCATAGTTGATGGTACGTGGCTGAGCTTTACCAATAGTTAGGTTGAACTTGTCTTTCCAACTTGGTTCTACTTCATCAGTGTTGATGGTTGGGGGCGCTATATTATTTTGAACAGCCAATATGGTGATAATGGCTTCAACGGCTCCGGCAGCACCCAGCAAATGCCCTGTCATGGATTTGGTGCCGCTTATGCTGATGTTATTTGACTCGCCAAATACTCGGGCTATGGCTTTCAATTCACTTTCATCGCCCAATGGTGTGGAAGTGGCATGAGCATTGATATATTGAATATCGCCTGGTTGTATATCCGCCTCTTCAATGGCATCCAGCATTCCCAAATAAGCTCCTTCACCATCGGGATGGGTACCTGTCAAATGGTAGGCATCAGCAGCCATTCCTCCTCCTACGATTTCGGCTATAATATTGGCTCCTCTTCGAATGGCAGAATCATAACTTTCCAATACCAATGCTCCTGATCCCTCACCCATCACAAATCCATCTCTCTTCACATCAAAAGGCCTTGAAGCTTTGGTGGGTTCATCGTTGTTGGTGGATAATGCCTTAGCTGCATTGAAGCCTCCTATACTGCTCTCATTAATAGCCGCTTCCGACCCTCCGGTGATAATAATTTCGGCTTTACCTAATCGAATATAATTGTAAGCATCTATGATGGCTGTGTTAGAAGATGCACATGCTGAAATGGTTGAAAAATTAAGCCCTCTTAGTCCATGGCGAATTGAAATTACACCTGATGCTATATCTGCAATGATTTTGGGAATAAAATATGGATTGAAACGCGGTTGTTTATTGTTTTTGAAAAAATCTTCTAATTGATCTTGGAAAGTGACAATGCCTCCATTGCCCGAACCCCATATTACGCCAATTTTATTTTTATTTAACTGATCAAAATTAAGCCCCGCATGTTTAATAGCTTCATCTGTGGAGGCAATGGCATATTGAGTAAACAAATCATACTTACGTGATTCATTTTTTTCAAAATAAACCGTAGGATCAAAACCCTTCACTTCAGCAGCAAACTTGGTCTTGAAATGCGTTGTGTCAAATCGGGTAATCAAATCCACTCCATTAGTGCAAGAAACAATATTTTTCCAAAATTCATTTACATTATTTCCTAGGGGTGTAACTGCACCCATCCCAGTCACCACAACTCTTTTTAAATCTTTTAACATTGTATTATTGATTTCTTTTGCTTTTTAATATTATAACTCACTATTAATCTGAAGATTAAGCAACCCTATTTCGATTGTAACGGGCTTTGTAATTTGGTGATTCTATACCAAATGAAGACTTTAACTGATTGAATATTTGATGAATTTGGGGCAAATATATATTGGAAGCGGATATTACATTCCGTTATTTTTCTACATGAAACTCAAATTACCGTAAACCAATATTCGCAGTAAAATTATTTCAACCTTCTTTCTGACTCTGTGATTTTTAAGTCATTAATACTGGCATACCTTTTGGCCATGTATCCTTGATCATCAAATTCCCAGTTTTCATTTCCATAAGCGCGATACCATTGTCCGGCGGAATCTCTGTATTCGTACTCAAACCTTACCGCTATTCTGTTATCAGTGTGTGCCCAATATTCCTTTTTTAGCTTATAGTCAAGTTCTTTGCTCCATTTGTCTTTCAAAAACGCAACAATTTCATCTCTTCCATTAATAAATTGATTTCTATTGCGCCATTCACTTTCAAGGGTATATGCTTTTGAAACCTTTTCCGGGTCCTTGCTATTCCAGGCATCCTCTGCCATTTGAATTTTTTTTTGGCTGTGGCTTCTGAAAACGGAGGTAAAGGCATTCTTGGTTCCATGATATTAAGTTTTGGTAAATATATTAATAAAAGGGGCCATAAAAATTATAGCCCCAATATGCAACCAAATAATTATACTAATTCAGCTTCCAATGAAGGTGCTAACGGAAAATCCACTGGCACTTTTATCAAATTGTGCAAATAATTCATAGCCGTTTTGTCACTTACCTGAATGACCAGGTCAACCAGATTTTCTTCAGTATAACCATTGGCAAAAAACGCATCTACTGCTTGTTGGTTGGCTCTACCCCTATTTTTGGTGATTTCGGCAGCTAATCCTATCAAGGCATTGATTTTGTTATCACTTGATTTGCCAAGTCTGATATCGATTAACTGTTCGTCATTGAATCCGTTCATTTTGCCTATTATAGTGTGTGCACTTTGACAATAAATACAACCATTTACCTGACTTACAATTAGATTAATGGCTTCCTTTTCTTTGTTGGAAAATGATGTTTTTGCCCCTTGATAGGCCAAATATCTCTCCAATCCATTGGTCGAATGAGCAAACACAGCATAAAGGTTTGGCACAAATCCCAAATTCTTATTCAAATTGTCAAATATAGCCTGATTATTAGGTGATACTTGTTCTCTGGTGGGTACATTAAGCGTTTTCATATTATATCGATTTTAAATTGTTCTTGTCGTTATTGACAATACAAAATTGGCAGCTTAATACCCCATATGAAATGGATAGAACACGCTAGTTGATGGACAATTTTCCCTAATAAACCTCAATTCGGGATAATGGAACTTTTATTTGAGTAGAATTTAAGCGTGGATGTCCACGAAAAGTGCGAAATACAAGTTTTTTGGCATGGTAAGGAGGGTTTGTGCGGCAAAAAAAAACTTGGATTTGGTTTTCGTGGTTGCCTTTTTGCTTACTTTTTGGCAAAACAAAAAGTAAGAAGTAGATATATGTCTGAAAATCAATTTGTTAAAAACTTATCAAGATTATTCTTAACCCGAACTCAGGTTATTTATATGCGGCTCTTTTGTGAACGCAAACTATCTTTCTTGTTTTTATTCTTTATATAATTTATTGACATCGATTTACTTGTTATAAATTATTAAGACAAAAAAAAGCCCTTTGAAACCAAAGGGCTTTTTAAATTCAATTGAATTAATGTTATTTAACAAACAACAACTCTCTGTATTTCGGTAATGGCCAAAATTCATCAC
>JANRJY010000022.1:0-48815 GCA_033763735.1 Bacteroidota bacterium
AGGTATTAAAATTTTGTTATTTTTTTGTACATTATATTGTTTATTAAAAATTAAATCTATAGTTTTGAGAGGTTTTAATAAGTTTTTGAAAATAGGTTATATGAAAAAGGGAAGTTCCTTAAAAAGTTTAATAAACTTTTCGTGCTTTATTGTTGCCCTTTTAATCATCGAAGCGTGTAGCAGAGGTGGTGGAGGTCAAAACGCTGGTCAAGCAGGAGGAGATTTAGTTGGTATACCTGACAGAGTTGGATGGTCTCAAACTGTTCCTTATGGAATGGTGGTTTGTCCTTCAGGTACATTCCACATGGGACAAGCAGATCAGGATGTAGCTGCAACCCAAATCAACTATAATAAACAGATTACAATTGGTGGATTCTATATGGATGAAACTGAAATTACTAATAATGAATATCGTCAGTTCATTTTTTTCCTTTTAAAACCTGATGAGTACCCTGATTGGAAAAACACGCAAGCTTGGTTGGATTCCACAATTAAAAGTAAAGGTGATGAGTATATCATGCGTGAATTATATCCTGATACTATGGTTTGGATTCATGATTTTGCACATCACATGGGAGACCCTATGATGGAGTATTATTTTTATCATCCTGCTTTTGACGAATATCCAGTTGTTGGTGTTGATTGGTATGCAGCAAAAATATTCTGTAATTGGAGAACGCGTTACATGAACGAATGGAGAACTGACTTAAGCGGAATGAATCTTTTCGCAAATCCAAGTTTTAGATTACCTTCCGAAGCAGAGTGGGAATATGCTGGTCGTGGTGGTCGTGATATGGCTAAGTTTCCCTGGGGAGGACCTTACATCAGAAATTCTAAAGGCTGTATGTTAGCTAACTTGAAACCAGGCAGAGGTAATTATTATGATGACGGATTTATGTATACTTCACCAACAGGTTCATATTTTTCAAATGATTATGGATTGTATGATATGTCAGGAAATGTTTCCGAATGGTGCGAAGATGCGTTTTATGAAGCAAGTGCACCACTAGTGTGGGATATGAATCCAACTTATTATGATGACAAAGAAAAAAGAAAAATAGTTAGAGGAGGTTCTTGGAAAGATGTTTCTTATTTCTTAGAATTGGGAACTCGTACGTTTGAATATGCAGATACTGCAAAATCTTATGTAGGTTTCCGTTGCGTAATGACCTATCTTGGTCGCTCTTCAGGACAAGAATTTTAAACTTAAAAATTAAATTATTAACCCTTAAATCCAGTTTACAACCATGAGTATTGCTTACAGATCATCTCATCCTCTTTCAGGCAAAGATAAATTTTATCAAAACATTGCACCCGTTATTACTGGTGTTGGAGCTTCTGTCGTAATTTTAGGAGCCCTATTCAAAATTATGCACTGGCCTGGAGCTGCACCTATGCTTATTGTTGGTTTAGGTACTGAAGCTGTACTATTTTTATTGTTTGCCTTTGCTCCTCCTCCAAGTGATCCGGATTGGACAATTGTTTATCCTGAACTGGGAGTTGACCAACATTCACATGCAAGTCATAAACCTAAAAAGGAAAAAGAAACTGGCATTGTTAAAAAAATGGATGATATGCTTTCTGATGCCAATATATCTAAAGACACACTTACTAAATTAGGCGAAGGTTTTAATGCATTAACAGAAACAGTATCTAAAATGGGTAATTTGGCTGATGCTACTGTAGCGTCAAACGAATATGCAGCAAATGTTAAAACTGCAACTTCAACCATCCAAGAACTGAATAAATCATATTCTACTACTGTTACAGCTATGTCTGCTATGGCTGATGCATCTACAGATGCAAAGGAATATCATGGACAAGTTCAAAGTATTACTAAAAATCTAAGTGCTTTAAATGCAGTTTATGAAATGGAGTTACAAGATGTAAATGTTCATTTGAAATCAATCAATAAATTCTACGGCAGTCTTTCTTCTGCATTGGAAAATATTACAGAAGCAGGTAAAGATACTGAAGCTTTCAAAAACGAATTGACAAAATTAACTGGCAATTTATCATCTCTCAATAATGTTTATGGTAACATGCTTGCTGCTATGAAATCATAGTATTTATAGATTATTTAAATTATTATTCAAACAAAATTAATATTATAAAGATATGGCAGGTGGTAAAGAAACACCCAGGCAAAAACTGATTGGTCTAATGTATTTGGTTCTACTTGCGCTTTTAGCGTTACAAGTAAGTTCTGCAATCATGGAGAAATTCAGATTTCTGGATGAAAGTTTGCAGTACGCGAACGAAGAGAATGAAAAAAATAATCGTGAAATAGATCAGGTTATAGCAAAAACAGTTGCCGATGGTGGAAATAAGGCTTCTGATGTTGAGGTCCTTAAACAAGCGGAGGAAGTAGTTAAAGAAGCTGAATCAATTAAAAAATATATTGATAAAGTTCGTGAGGATATCATTCAAGTTACCGGTGGATTGGAAGAAGATGGAGCTTGGAAGGGTGCTAAAGAGGAAACAGCTGTTGAGGTGTTTATGATTGGTCCTGAAGGTTCTAAAAAAGGTAAAGCGTATGATTTGCAAAAACAAATTAATGGTTTTTGTGCTTACCTCAATAACCTTAAGCTTAGAGAAGGGGAAGGTCCAAATGCAAAAATTCGTGTTTTCAAAAACATTGCTTTAGATGCAAAAGATGATGATAGAATAAAAAAAGGTGAGCAAAAAAATAAGGATTTTGCTGCACTTAATTTTGGTCAAACACCAATGTGTGCGTCTATGGCAGTAATGAGTACTATTGAAGCTGAGGTATTAAAATACGAAAGTGATGCTTTGAATTTATTGGCTGCAAAACTAGGTGCAGAGCAAATTAAATTTGATCAAGTTTTTGCAATGTATCGTGCCGATTCAAGAGTAGTTGCCGCTGGTGTAAAGTATAATGCAGAGTTATTTATTTCTGCTTCATCTTCAACTATCAAACCTAAAATCAATGTAGATGGACGTCAATTACAAGTTGATAAAGATGGTAGAGGCAAATTAGAATTTGTTGCTACCGGTGGTAATTATGATAAAGATGGATTAGCTAAAAAAACTTGGAATGGTAAAATTTCATTCAAAAATAAAGGTAAGGATACTACGTTTACTGTAAAAGGCGAATATGTGGTTGCTAAACCCGTTATTCAAGTTCAATCGGGCGCAGTAAGTGCATTATATATGAATTGTGGTAACCCACTTCAAATCAATGTTCCGGCTTTAGGTTCTGTATATAATCCAAGTTTTCAAGCAACGGGTGCACAGATTCAAAATGGTTCTCAAAAGGGCGAAATATATGTTATTCCAAATCAGAAGCAAGTTTCTATTAAAGTATCAAGCAGTGGCAACTATATTGGTGATGTTAACTTTCCGGTTAAACCAGTGCCAAAGCCAGATATTAACATTTTGAATAATGGAAAACCTGTTGATATGAAAAATGGTGTAAAAGCGCCTGGTCCTCGTTCTTTGCAAATTAAAGCGGTTCCTTTGGCAGATTTTGCAGCTTCTAACCCAAAAGATGCTCGTTACAGAGTTACTAAATGGACCGCCTTTTTGTTAAGAGGTTCTCGTTTAGTTAAACAAAAAGATGCAAGTTCTGAATTATTGGATTTAAGTGATTTTGCTACTCTAGCCAAAGAAAACGATCGTATAACAATTGAGATTAAAGAGGTTACACGTACCAATTTCTATGACAAAACAGAAGAGGTTAAAATTTCACAAGTAATCTATACTGTTCCAATTGTTAATTAACAAATAAATTTAAGTTTTCGCGATGATTTTAAGATTGTTATTTTGTTTTCTTTTAGCTTTTTCAACTTTAATTTACGCTCAAAAAAAGGGCAAAGGTAAAGTTAAGACTTCTGCTCCTGCTGTACCAACAAAATCGGCTGAACAGTTAAAAGCTGAACAGGATGCTGCTAATGCTGCAAAGTTAGAGGAAGAGAATAAGAAAAAAGCTGAAGCAGAAGCTGAACGCCAACGTAAACTGGCTGAGTATGAAGCCAAAATTAAACGTACTATTTCTCCTGATAATTATAACAAATATTCAGTACATCCGGTATTGGATAAAGATATAATGTTTAAAAAGACGGTGTGGCGTAGGCTTGATATGAAAGAGAAGCAAAATAAAGGTTTCATGTCAACTAATCATGAAATCCCTACTATTATTCTTGAATATATTAAATTAGGAAAGTTGAAACCATACAAAACTGATTCTTTAGAGGAGGGGGCAGTTTTAACAGATGAACAATTTAAATCTAACATTGCAGATCCCAATAATATTATGCCTGATACTGCTGGAATGAGTCCAGAGGAGAAAGCACAAATTATGGGTCAATCGCGTGATATCGATCCTAAACAATTAACATTGATTGATATTAAAGAAGATGTTTTGTTTGATAAGAAACGATCAAGGATGTATTACGATATTATTGCAATTACTGTATATATTCCAGCTGCTATGAACCCAAGAGGTTTTAACCAACCTGTTGCATCTGTTAAATATAAAGATTTAGCTGAATTGTTTAAAAAGGATAATAGAGCAGTTTGGTTTAATAGAGAGAATGATGCTGAACATAAGAATTTTACTGATGCATTTGACTTAAGATTGTTTTCATCTTTCATTATTAAGGTTTCAAATCCTAATGATGAGTTAATTGTAGATACCTACGGTGGAGATCCTAAAGCGGGTCGTTATGGTTCTGAAAAAGCTGCGTCCGATATGATGGAGTATGAGCATAATCTATGGGAATTCTAGTAAAATTTAAAGTATTAAATGAATAAAAAAGGAGCTTAGGCTCCTTTTTTTATTTTATCTCTTTTATTTCTATGAAAAGTTATCCCAAATCTATGTGCTTCATTTCTTATCCTTTGTAATAATTTTAGGGATTCTGAATTTTTTTTCAAGAGTATTGGATATTCGTCATCAGGGAAATATATTTCTTCTAATCGTTTTGCAATTGAAATTATGGGTATTTTACCATATAAATTTAATTTTTCTAATGCTTTAATTGCTGCACTCAATTGACCTTTGCCTCCATCTATAATAATTAATTTCGGTAAATTTTTCTTTTCATCAATTAATCTGGAATATCTTCGAAATACGATTTCGTACATACTATCAAAGTCATTTGGGCCTACAACTGTTTTTATATTAAAGTGGCGATATTCTTTCTTAGCAGATACCCCGTTGATAAAACAAACCATCGCTGCTACTGGAGTAGTTCCTTGGATGTTGGAATTATCAAAACATTCAATATGTGATGGTAACTCTTCAAGGTTTAAATCTTTTTGCAGCTGAGTAATAACTTTTTCACCAAAGGTTATTTTTTCATTTAATTCTGATTTTTTATGAATAAAGTATTCAATGTTTTTAATAGATAAATCTATCAATTTTTTCTTGTCTCCTTTTATGGGGATGTTATATTTGATTGAAGCATCGACTGGAATGTTTGTTAAAATTTCATCCAATTGAGAATCTTCGAGCAATTGATTTTGTATAAAAAATGATAAGATATCTGATTCGGTTTCATTTAGTTTGGCAAGTACTTCACTGGTTTTAGATTGTATTATTCTACCATGATTAATTAATGTGTGGTTAACAAAATATTTATTTTTATGATAGAATATTGTAAAAACACCGATGTTATTGAATTTTTGATTGGCTATAAGAGTATTACTTTGGTATTTTTCTAATTCTAATAGTTTTTCTTTTGCCTTTTGAGCTTTTTCAAATTCTAATGATTTGCTGAATGTTTTAATTTGATCTTTGAAATACCATTTTACAATTGATAAGTCTCCTTTGAGAATTTCTTTTGCTTGTCGGATGTCATTATTATAATCTTCTTCGGTTTGTAACCCTTCACAAGGGGCTTTACAATTACCTAAGTGATATTCAAGACATTTTTTAAATTTGCCTTTTGTAATATTTGAATTTGTTAAATTAAGTTCACAATTGCGAAGCGGCAACACGTTTTTTATCAGATTTAATACTGAACGCATTGCACCTATACTTGTAAATGGACCATAATATGTTCCTTTTTCGGGGTGGAATTTTCTGGTTTGATATATTTTGGGAAATCGTTCTTTTGTTAATATTATGTAAGGATATGATTTGTCATCTTTTAAAAGAATATTGAATTTTGGTTGGTGTGTTTTTATTAAATTGTTTTCAAGTAAAAGTGCATCTGATTCTGAGTTTACAACTATAAATTCTACTCTATTTATTTGATTTACTAGGAGTTTTGTTTTACTGTCAATTTGTGTTTTAGTAAAATATGAGGAAACTCTTTTCTTTAAATCTTTAGCTTTACCTACATAAAGGATTTGACCTTCTTCATTAAAATATTTATAAATACCAGGTTCTGAAGGTAAATCATTTATTTGTTTTCTTAACGCTTCAGTTGATTCCCGGGAGGTCATTGGTTTGCTCGTATTGGGTATCGGTTTCAGTAGAATCTTTTTGATTAATTTCTGTGTCTTTGAATATGTCGCAATTCAAATTGACTTTGTAATTGGTTGGTTTTTTGAATAATGATTTTGGAATATTGACTTCTTTGTCAACATACACAGCGTCCATAAAATAACCAAATATAGGTAAGGCAAGTTTGGCTCCTTGACCAAATTCCCAATCGCGAAAGTGAATAGGACGTTCATCGCCTCCTACCCAAATGGCAGTAACCAGATTTTGGGTAACTCCTACATACCAACCATCTGAATAATTTTGCGTTGTGCCTGTTTTGCCTCCAATATCATTTCCTCCCCATAAATTTTTGTAACGGTGAAGTCCTAATGAGGTGCCATTTTTTTCTTCCACACCACCTTTTAACATATACAGCATGGTATAAGCGGTTTCTTCGTTAATTGCTTCTGATTTTTTTGGTATAAATTCTTGAATGATATTTCCATTTTTGTCTTCGATTCGAGTAATGAAAATTGGCTCAGTATAGGTTCCTTTATTAGCGAAGGTACTGTAGGCACCAGCTAATTCATAGATAGATACATCACTTATTCCCAAACAAAGAGCGGGTACCGCCTCTATATTGCCCTTGAATCCGAGGCGCTTGGCATAATCAACCACTGTTTGTGGTCCAATTTTTTTCATTAAATACGCGGTAATTGTATTTATAGACCGTGCCAAAGCCTGACGTAAAGTAACAAACTCACCTGTAGAAGGTCCATCGGAATTTTGGGGTGTCCAAGATGCATTTAAAGATTCAATATAAAAAGTAACCGGAACATCCTGAATTTTTTGACAGGGATGTGCTCCATTTTCAATCGCAGCTGCATACACAATAGGCTTAAATGTAGAACCGGGTTGCCTTTTGCTTTGTTTTACGTGATCAAATTTGAAGTATTTGTGATTAATTCCTCCTACCCAAGCTTTGATATGACCTGTTTCGGGATCCATAGAAATAAGTCCGGAATTAAGAATTTTTTTATAATAGATTAAAGAATCAATGGAGCTAAAAATTGTATCACGATCGCCCTTCCATGAAAATATTTTCATTTTCTTTTTCTTTTGCAAATGATAATTGATTGAATCGTATTGAGTGCCATATTTATTGACTAAATATCGATAGGTGTCAGTTCGTTTAAGTGCATTGTCAATAAATCCTGCTATTTCTTTCCCATTTTCATCTATCCAAGGATTTCGGCCCTTCCAATGTATATAGAACTGTTCTTGAATATATTTCATATGTTTTTCAACTGCAGATTCGGCATAGTTTTGCACTCTGGAGTCTATAGTGGTGTATATTTTTAGTCCCTCTGAATACAAATCATAACCTCTGTTTTTGCACCAAACAAGTAGAAAATTATTTACTATGGTCCTGAAATAGGTGGCAATGCCTTGATTGTGATTTTCGACAGAATATTTAAGATTGATGGGTTGATTTTTTAAACTATCATTTTCGGTTTTAGTAAGAAAATTGTATTTGTACATTTGATCCAACACGGTATTTCTTCTTGCAAGTGACTTTTCGGGGTTATAAATGGGGCTATAGAGGGAAGGTGCTTTTAATACACCTACTAGCACTGCTGATTGATTTATTGTAAGACTATCTGGAGAGGTCTTGAAAAATGTTTTTGCTGCTGTTTTAATTCCATAGGCATTGGAGCCAAAATCAACGGTATTCAGATACATAGTAATAATTTCTTTTTTGGTGTATGATCGTTCAATGTTTATTGCCGTAATCCATTCCTTAGTTTTAATGATTACTTTATTTAAAAGTTTGATTTTGCTAAGGCTTCCTTCATATCTTTCGGAACGCGTTCGAAATAAGTTTTTTGCCAATTGTTGTGATATGGTACTTGATCCTCTGGAATCACCTTTAATTAAATAGATTGTAATTGCGAGAATTCCTTTAAGGTCGATGCCAGGATGCTGTTCAAATCGGATATCTTCGGTGGCAAGTAATGCGTTGATTAAGCTTTGAGAAATATCCTCATAAGCAACAGGAGAACGATTTTCTCTGAAATATTTACCTAACAATACTCCATCAGCTGAATATAGTGTTGATGCCAACTCGCTTTTGGGATTTTCCAAAACCTCCAATGAAGGCAATGTCCCGCTTAGTCCTAAAAAATTGAAATTGATTGCGGTTACATGAAGAATAATAAAAACAAAAATTGCGACAAAAGATATCCAGCATGATTTTATTAAAAAAGAAATCATTATTATTTTGAATAAGAGGTGATTACGTCTTTTCTACTGATGTTAAAGTACCACATTCCTGCAAGTTTTTGATTTGCCTTGATTTGGAATTTAACGTGGCAATTTAGACATTTATTATCATTAATAATGATAGGCCGCGTAAGTAAAAATGAATCAGATTTTAATTTTTGAATATTATCTTCAATGGGTAAATTTTTGTTGACATTATACAAATACGCATCATAAATTTCATCTATTTTTTGCCCACTTAATGAATCGAATTTGTATTTGATTTTAATTTCTAAAACAGGTACTTTAAATAATACGGTATCGATATTGGGTTTGAAATCCGTGCATTTGAAATTTGCTTTTGATAATGAATTTTCATTAATCCATTTTATAAATTGAACGTGGGTTGAGTCAAATATTTGAGAGCTTAATTTAAGACCTTTTTCAACCAACTGCCCCTCTGTGAGTCGGACTATTTCTCTTTGTTCCATTTCTTTTTTGAAACGATTACGGTCGATAGGTTGGTCGTTACAGGATATTAAAAAGCATATTTGCAGGTTGGCAATCAATAATTTTTTAAACATTTTAGAGCTTTATTTCAGGGTCAACCAAAGCTGCTTTTGATATAAGATATTTTTTACCGGAAGCTATTTCAAGGCAAAGTACTCTGGTTCTTCTGTTTTCAATCTTTGAAAATATCCTACCATTTAAATCAAATTTTTTACCAAAATCAATATCAGATAATAAGTTTTTACTTGGGTCATTATCATGCATATTTAATGCTTTTACTAGCATGGGATCGGCACAGGAAGTTGCTTTTGGGTTATTAAAATACTTTTGTAATGCCATTAAAATATTTGATGGAAATACTTCTGGAACAAGTAATGGCTTAGCAACGGTTACAAACTCGGTTTTCCATTCTTTTCCGTGTGGTTCGGCTTTCATCCCATATTTAATTTGGGTAAGAAAATGGGCAACTTCATGCAAATACGTTACCAAAAAAGCGTATTTATTTAAGTCGGCATTCACTGTAATGCTGTGCTTGTTTGAACGGAAGTCGAATCGATAATCCCCTAACTTTGAATTTCTTTTTTTCTTTATTTGGAATTCGAAGTTGTATTTGGCCCAAAATGAGTAGCAATATTGAACTGCCGGTTCCGGAAGATATTCATAAAAAACAGCAATTGGTTTGATTGATTTGTGCATTTGAGGAAGCATCCAAAAATAAATTATTTAGTCAGCAGTTTATACACAATGTGGGGCAGGAATTTGTGATTTATAATTGAAGATTTTTGAATTACGTTTTTTACAAAGGAGTGATATTTTAAAGGAATTATTGTTTAGAAACTTACACGTAGCCCAGGGCCAAAAACCACAAACCATTTTTTTTCTACCAACAAGTATCCTCCTCCTAAATATAAAGGGAAACTAAGTTTTTTGGCTTGAAGAGGAACAAGAGTGCCGATTATCACAGCACCTAAGTCGCGTTGAGCATTTTGACTAAAGTCCAATGCATTAATGGCTATGAAGCCTGCTCCAATATTATATGGTTTGAATTTGTTGATTTTGCCGGGCTCATAGAAACTGAATTGTGCAATGAACGCAATGCTAATGCCCCAAAGATTTCGAAAAGCGGGTCCGGCAGCTGCAGCTGCTGCTTCGTCATTGAATTTGTAAAACAATAAACCGGCTGGAAACGAAACATCAATATCAAATTTTGATTTTCTGTTAATAACCAATTTTATTTTTCGAGTGAAACCAGGACCGCCATATTTGGCTTCATTGTGCGTAATAGTAATAAAAATTTGTGTAAAATGATCGAAACTGTACGTTTTGTGAAACAGATAATCATTGAGATTGATAGATTGGTTACGGCATTCCTTTAAGTCGTAAAAGGAACCTCTTGGAGAACTGCTACCAGGGCATACAGCAACATTGTTGATATTCTGTATTTCAAGTAAATCATTTTTGCTATTGAATACTTTAACTTCAATATTTACAAACTGCTTTCCATAAAGTTTTCCTTCATCTATTTTGGCTGGGTCAAATGAAATGTTTATATCACGTATATTTTCATTATAAAAAATGGGTTTGTCAAAATAAGGGCTGGAGGCAACAATATCTCGTTCACCATAATTGACCTTCACAAAGTCGAATTCACGAGGTATCTGATATTCTTTGACCTGCATGGAATATTGGGTGGCCACTTGATTCATAAAAATATTAATCTTTCTTTTAGAAATATTTTGTGGAATCAACATGGAGTAGAATGTAACTTCGTCCGACATTCGGGTGGTGTCCAATCTAACATTTTCAGCACCATCAAATATGAATTTGGAGGATAGCATTCCTGTTCCTTTAACTCGAATTTCCAGTTTTTCGCCCGGATTTACTGCTAAATTATTGGACCAATCATCGGAACCTTCATGGATTAAACTCACTTCATCAATACGGGGTTTTTCAATAATATCGAAGTTAGTCAGGAAACGTGTTTTGTCACCATCTTTGATGTACAAATATCCCTCATGAATTCGATGAAGTGAAAATGTTCGGATACGTGTTATTATTTTATTACTATTACCTACTTGTGATTGGGTGTAAATTTCTGCAATTAAGTTTCCTCCATTATCCGGTTGATCTTCAATGCGATATGTTTTTCTTAAAATCATATTTTTGTTAAAATCAAATTGAATTTCTTGTGTGGATTTGAAGTCAGAATTATAGTAAATGGTGTTTCTGTCGGGGTTGATATAGTCGATACGATTGGGTTTTACATTGATTTTGATTTTGATTGGTTCCAGGTCAAAACTCAAAGTATTGGTTTGGGTGTTAACGAATGGCTTAATAGTTTTGAGTTTTAAAGTAAGTGTGCGCTGACCAATGTTTTTGGGTTTTACTTTGACACTTAATGAATTAATGGATGGGTTTAATTTGATTTCATCTTCCGGAAATTCATTTGGGTCGATGGCATATTTGAAATTATATACATTCACAGCAGGCATTTCAATTGACTTTTCTTCATCTACAAAAAGATCAATAGGTTCATTTTCAAAAACGACAGAAGTTTCAAAGTACGGAAATAGCTTTATTTGATAATTTAAGTGTTTTCCGGAAGAAAGATTAATTGAAAATATCAATGATGGATGTTTATTGTTTTCAAGTGCATGGAATTTGATTTTTCCTCTAAAAAAATGATCATCATATTTTCTGATTGAATCCACAATACTAAAATCAGATCCTCCTACAAGTTGGATTGATTGAATTTCATAACTTGCATTAGGTGTAATGGATATTTCGGCAAAATCATGACTATTGTCGCTTTTAAAGAAAAGATATTTTTCATTTTGATAAGAGAACATAAAACGTTCAGAAGAAAAGAACGCTGTATCTATTTTTAAAGTGATATTATCAAAAACAGCATCTTTTGAAGTGTTTTGTGAATAGATGTTTTGAAATCCTCCCAGAAAAATTAAAAATATAACCGTACAGAAAAAAGAGGTTTTGAACATAAATGCAAACTGTATTTGTATTATAATTTTCGCCAATGAGCATTATATGTTGGAAATTTCCAAAAATATCTTTTAAAATAGTATTAATTTTTGCTTTTTTACGAAAAAATAAAGAAGCACTATGGGCTTGTTTGACTTTATATCCAAAGATAAAAACATAAATATTGCAAACGAGAAGGAAGCTTTTTATTCAATTATTTATGCCTGTGCAGCCGTAGATGGAGAAATTGCTCCCGAAGAAATAGAACAATTGAATAATTTAGTTACTAAGAAAGAATTATTTAAGGGTGTAGATATAGATGAGTTGAATAAAAAAGTTCATCAATTATTTAAAGAAGCTGGATCGAGTAGTGGCACTTTAATAATGAAAGCTATACCAAAACTTAGTAATAGCCAAAGAGAAATTTGTTATGTAACTGCATTGCAGCTTTTTTTGGCAGATGGAAGTGTTCAAGGAAGTGAAATGAAATTACTTGAAGACTTACAAGAAGCTTTAGGTATAAAAGAGGCAAGAGCGGCAGAATTATCAAGATCAATTGAGAATTAATCCAATAAAAATAAAATGAGTTTAGTTGAAATGAAAGTCCCAACGGTGGGCGAGTCTATATCTGAGGTTACTATTGCTAATTGGTTGAAAAAAGATGGGGATTTTGTGAAATTGGATGAAATACTTTGTGAGCTGGAATCGGATAAAGCGACATTTGAACTTACTGCTGAAAAAGCAGGCACACTAAAAATAGTTGGGCAAACGGGCGATACACTTGCTATTGGCGCACTGATTTGCAAAATAGATACTGATGGTCAACCAACCAATGGCGCATCGGCACCGGCAGAGCAAAGTACTGTAAAAAAAGAAGCAGTTGCTCCTGTGGTTGCAGCAGCTGATACAAATGGATATGCGAAGGGGCATGCTTCACCAGCAGCATCAAAAATACTTGCCGAAAAAGGAATGACTCCTCAGGAAGTTGCTGGAAGTGGTCCCGGTGGGCGTATTACAAAAGATGATGCTGCAAATGCAAGTGCAAAAGTTGAAAAACCAGTAACACCTTTAGTAAGTGTGATAACTCCGGCTGGTGCCAGAGATCAGAAACGCGAGAAAATGTCATCGCTTCGCAAAACGGTTTCACGTAGGCTTGTTGCCGTGAAAAACGAAACCGCCATGCTTACTACTTTTAATGAGGTAGATATGAAACCCATTATGGACATAAGAGCCAAATATAAAGATGCCTTTAAAGAAAAATACAGCATCGGCTTAGGATTTATGTCGTTTTTTACTAAAGCTGTATGTATTGCACTTAAAGAATTTCCTTCTGTGAATGCCTATATAGATGGTGAAGAAATTGTATTTAATAACTTTGCCGACATATCCATAGCGGTATCTGCACCTAAAGGTTTGGTTGTACCAGTGATAAGAAATGCCGAGAAATTAGGATTTCATGAAATAGAACAAGAAATAAGTAACCTTGCTAAAAAAGCCAGAGATAACAAACTCACTATTGAAGAAATGACTGGAGGCACATTTACTATAACCAATGGCGGAATATTTGGTTCAATGCTATCTACACCCATTATCAATGCGCCTCAGTCGGCTATATTGGGTATGCACAATATAGTTGAACGAGCTGTAGTTGTGAATGGAGAAGTAGTAGTAAGGCCTATTATGTATGTAGCTTTATCTTATGACCACAGAATCATTGATGGAAGGGAATCTGTAGGATTTTTGGTAAGAGTAAAACAACTATTGGAAGACCCAAGCAGATTAATGTTGTTGATTTAGTAAGATAAAAAAGTTAAAGCATAAAAAAAGCCTCAAATGAGGCTTTTTTTGTTAGGAATCAGTTGAATGATTACGCTTGTTTTACTTCTCTTTCAGCAGTATTGATTCTTAATGTTTGGTTTATTGGGCACCAGCTAAATACTACAGTAGCAACAATAGCCAAAGAAACGAAACCGAATGCAAAGTGAAATTGGAATGCAAGCATTGCACAAGCTGCTGCTAAAATCATACGAACTATTTTATCGTTTATACCAACGTTGTTTTTCATGTTATTATATGTTTATAATTATATTTTATACAAGATTAGTACAAATTATATATCCAAAAAAATCGACTATATCCTTAAAATTGGACGGGATGTCCTGAAAAAATATATGTTTCTGACTCAACCCAAATGGCACGAAACTTATTTTCAAATAGAAATATGTTAAAAAATGGTTTTTTGATAAATAGGGTATTTATTTTAACAAATGGGGTTAAATATTGAACACAATAAAAAAAATAAAATATTTTAAATTTTTTTATTGAGCAATCAATATAAAGCTAAGAAAATCAGAAAGTTGCGACTTAAAATATTTTTTTAGAAATATTATGTTATTATTATTGGCTTCGACAGGCTTAGCCAAACACGTTTTTATATTAGAGTAGGAAATGGTGATTTAAGTATCAAATCCATTCCAAAAAGAATGCCACAAATGGTGCAGCCATAAGCATTCCGTCAAAACGATCAAGAATACCTCCATGACCTGGAATTAGGTTGCCGGAGTCCTTAATTTGAAGGCTGCGTTTAAGCATCGACTCAATCAAATCGCCATATGTACCAGTAATGCCAATAATGAGTGCGCATATTGCCCATTTCCATAACTCCAAATCTGAAAAAAATAAAGATAAAATATATGCCATTACTAAAGAAAGTAACAAACCGCCAATAAGTCCTTCCCAAGTTTTGCCGGGGGATATTCTTTGAAATAGTTTGTTGCGCCCAAATGCTTTGCCTGCAAAATAGGCACCTGTATCGTTGGACCAAAGTAAAATAAAAACTCCTGAAGCTACTTGATAGCTAAAATATCCATTACAAAATGCTGCAAAATGTAATAATGACAATGGCATGGCTACATAAAAAACGCCAACAATCGTATAAGCAATGTTTTCAAATGGGTTTGACGATTTTCGATATAGCTCACTGATATAAATTACGCCAAGTAAAACAAAAAACAACAAATATGCTTTTGTAGGTAAGTTTCCTCTGGCTACAAAATATGTGATTATATTTAATAAGGTGCCATTTAAAATTCCCCATTTGATTAGAGGGTCATCACCGTCTTCTTTAATTAATCTGTAAAATTCGAGTTGACCAAATATACTTAAGGCAATAATAAAGGAAAGATAAGTCCATTGGTTGAACACCAAGCAAGTAAAAATTATCGCTGCACCCGAAAAACCTGTTATAAGCCTTTGCTGGAAATTGGTTAAACTACTAAAATTGAATTTGGTCATGCAAAATTTCCTTAGCCTTGCTGCTATCCTCTGAAGGTACAAATATCTGATAATTCCCGAAATTATTATATGCGCTATCTTTTTTATTAACAATCACTGAAATAATGTCATATTCTTCCAGAACATTTTTTACAATGTTTGCCTGATGCATCACAGATGATTCAAATATTTTGACCCAATTACTTTCCATGCATCAGAATTGATTAAATTTGTAAAATAGTTATTCTAAACAAATATACATTGTTACTATGTTGAAACTTTTTAAAAATATTAAAATAATCAAAATGAAAATTAATAAGGGAGTATTTGTATTAATGTTGTCTGTTGTTTTTTTGATTTCTTGTGGTAAAAAGGAAGAAAAAATTGCCAAACTTTGGAAAGTGCAAGAGATGAATATCGCTGGACAGGCTATAAGTGGTGACGCAGTTGCCAATTTTTCGTTTGATATAAGACCGGATGGGAGTTATTTAATGAAAGCTATGGCCGAAGAATCGGGCAAATGGCGCATTTCAAGAAATGGTGATTCATTAGTTACATTGAATTCAATGTCCGAACGTCCGGCTGCTTCATTAATTAAAGAATTAACTGATGAGAAATTAGTTTTGGAAGGGAACTCCGAAGGGGCAAGTATAATAATGGTGTTTAATGCAACAAAAAAATAAAATGATTTTGATTTTTCTAACTGAATAAGTAAAATTTAGATAATTATTCATAATTTGGTGCTGCCCTATTAATTCAACGGTCAAAAGCCTATTTGACATAAATTCGACATCATTATGGTCAAAAATATCCTCTTATTTCTTGTTTTTAGCTTGATATTTGGAACGAATTCACAAGCGCAATGGTATAGTTTAAGAAAAAGCAAACCTGAGCAAAAGCAAAAAGTAACTTTTCAAAAGGATCAAGAGGGTAAAATAATATTTTATGAAATAGTAACAGTCGATACCGTTTCGCGCGATACTTTGTGGAAAAATGCTCGTGTTTGGTTAAGGTCCTTATTAACAGAAAAAGGTGACAAAGTAACTTCTGAAGAATTTATGTTTGGCACGCTTGAAGCTTCAACAAGTTTTAATGTATTTATTCCCTCTGTAATATCCAAAATACCACATGGAAAAATATCATATGATGTAATACTAGAAATTAAAGACAAAAAATATAGATATACATTTACCAACTTTAAATTCTATAAATACAAACAAAACAGGCAGCTAAAATATGACCTTACCAAAGAAATGAAGCCTTTGGAAGACGAAAAGTACTTTGGTTCACAAGGCGTGTGGAATAGTCATAGGGCTGAATTGAAACGTAGGGTTGAAGGTCAAATATTACAACTCAAAAAGCAGATTGTTGTAAAAAACAGACCTATTGTCGTTATACAAGACTCTGCCTTGAACAAACCAATAATCCGTACCAAAGACTGGTAATGGAAGGATAATTTTGTAATTAATTTATTTTTAGCTTTTTTCGAGCAAATATTTCCATGTGAAAAAGACTATATTAATAACCGGATCCAATGGATTACTTGGTCAAAAACTTGTTGAACTCATTGTTGAAAAAGGAGAATTTCGATTGATAGCAACTGGAAGAGGTAACAATCGACTTGCCAAATATCAGGACAAATATGAATATGAAAGTGTAGATATAACTAGTGAAAACGAAGTTAATGCTGTTTTTGAAGCATATGAGCCCGATGTTGTAATACATACTGCGGCAATGACTAATGTGGATGAATGCGAACTTAATAAAGAGGCTTGCTGGATTAACAATGTGGTAGCTACTCGCAACATTGCAGAGGCATGTCTTGAATATAATTCGCATTTAATACATGTTTCCACAGATTTTATTTTCGATGGATCACATGGCCCGCTTACAGAGGAAGAAAAACCATATCCAATCAGTTTTTATGGATATAGTAAACTTGCAGCTGAAGAACTAATCACAAAAATGCAAGGACTCAAATGGAGCATTGCCCGTACGGTGTTGGTGTATGGAATTGCCCAGGATATGAGTCGGACCAATATTATTTTATGGGTAAAAAAGAGCCTGGAAGATAAAAAACAAATTAAAGTGGTCGATGATCAATGGAGAACACCTACTTTGGCTGAAGACTTAGCAATGGGTTGTTATTTGATAGCTCAAAAAGACAAAACAGGGGTGTTTAATATTTCAGGGAAAGACTTTTTGAATCCTTATGAAATGGCAATGATGGTAGTTGATTTTTTTAATCTTGACAAGTCATTTATAACAAAAGCAGATTCAAGCACATTTACTCAACCGGCCAAAAGACCTCCTAAAACAGGATTTGTAATAGATAAAGCTAGGAAAGAATTGGGTTACGAACCTCATTCATTTAATGAAGGAATTGAAATATTGGCAAATCAAATCTCCAATAAGTAGAATATTACAAATTAATAAAATGTTATATCCGTGCAACAAGACAAAGTATTGGATGATGTAATTATTGGAATCATTCAAAAAGACAAACAATTAACCAATAAAGAAGCTCTTTTGAAGGATATGGAAATAATTAATAATCCAAATGCCAACAATAAAGAAAAAGAATTGTCCTATGATCGATTAATAAAGTATTTGTCATACTTACCTAAATGGGATGAAGAACTTATTGCATACTTAGGAAACAGATTTTTTCAGATAAAAGTCAACAAATAAGTAGCTTTATTTTTATTTACCTGCACTGATCAAATTGGCAAACAATCGGTAAGCACCCGGTACCCCAGCAGGCAATTGTCTAAAAAAGGCTAGACCTGTATAAATATAGTACCCTTTGCCATATTTAGCAATAAGAAGCCCTCCTTTTAAAGGTTTTTCATTAGGATCATTTGATGACAATATTTCTTCATAATTACTATCATATTCTGAAGCATAATAAAGTCCTCTTTCTTGAATCCAGCCATCAAAATCAGTTGCGGAAATTTTGTTGGGTTTGTTTAAAATAAAGTGGTTGGGATTAACAAATTCCATTTTTGCATCTTCATCGGTTACTCGATCTCTACCAATTTTCAAAGGATACGGTCCCATGTCAGCTTTTGGTTGTTGTATCCAATTGGCTGTGTTGTATTGGGCCACTATTGTTCCGCCATTTGAAACGTATTCCATTAATTTAGAATAATACTGTTTTAGTTTCTCATTAGTGTTATAAGCTCTTATGCCTACAACAATAGCATCGAATTGAGAAAGTGACTGATCGGACAAAAAATCATCGTTTAAGATAGTGACTTTACATCCAATTTGCTCCAAACATGATGCCACATTGTCCCCAGCCCCTGGAATATATCCAATATTGGTAACGCTTTTTTTAATTTCCCCATATACAAATTTAACATCTGATTCACTTTGTAGTGTTTGGATAGGAATGTGAGGATATGAAATTCGACTTACAGAGGAATGATAAATTTTTCCTTTTATAAGTGCATTGGTTCTAAACGTTCCTCCATTTGATTCTTTGCCTGCGGGCGTTATTTTAAAAGAAAAGACCTGTTGATCACCCACATGTGTAACGTTAAAATTATAAAAATTGGGTTCGCATTTCCAACCTCTTGGCGCTACCGGTTTTAATATGCCGCTTACACTTTCAACATTAGCAGTAAGCGTAACTTTTATTTCTTTGGATTTGTCAGGTTCAGTAAAAACTACTACTTCAGAGTTGGCATCCAGATATACAGGTGGGGCTATAATTAATTGACGATATTTTTCGCCATCTGATGGTTCAACCCACTTAAATGATACGCCTTTAGTTACGTTGAACTGCAAACCAGGAAGCGATATTGAAAATACAACATTGATATCAGCATCATTAAAAGGTTTGCCAATAAGCAGTTGGTTGTTAACATTAAATAACCCGTTTGATTTGCTTTTATTTGCTAACCAGTAAGGGTTTGTAATATTCTGGTTGACAGGAACAATTACATCTTTATAATAACTAAAAACTGAATTTGTTTTTAATTCTTTTTGGAACGAGGTGTCAAAAATCGAGTTGATTGACCATTTTTCAAGAACTAAGGGGTAATCATTTCGTTTTACAATGTTGGCTTCAATACGTAATTTGCTGCCCGGTACAATCATGTGCGCATTGCAAGTTGCTTCCATGTGTGCCCCCATGCATGCAAGGACCAATTGCTCCAATTCTTTCTTTTTGATTTCTTTCCAAAATGGATCAGAAAATTTATCTGCCTCTTTATAGGCTTCAGTTAAGTCAGATATAATATTTTGAGGGTAGATTGGGTTATAATTTTTAACAATTTTTTGGATGATGGACACATATTTTTCGGAATTGGAAATTCTTGATATACTTGTATTTATTCCCGAAAACATATCAAGTGTATCTGCTTTACCTTTGGTCGGTTTGAAATATTCATAACTATTTCCACGCCACTTTGCAGATCCAAATCCTTGGCTTTTGTGCATACTTCTACTTTCAGCAGCAATTTCAGAATAGGATTTGCCCAAAATCGGGTTGAAAGTACCAACATCAATCATCAGTTCTCCTTTTTGTTTGGCACCGGGTGTTCTGCCCCACTCAAATGAATTAAAATATACTTTTTGTGCCTGCCAAGTACTTACATAAGTCAATTGAAATGGACAATATTTGGGATCAGCAGCTTTCTCAAATGCCTCTTCTGCTAATATTGCAGATGCGGTATGGTGCCCATGGCCACCTCCACCATCAGTGGGGAATCGACAAATAATAATGTCAGGCTTAGTATTTCTAATAACCCATACCACATCAGCAAGAATGCTGTCTTTATTCCAAATACGGAAAGTTTCTTCCGGATTTTTGGAGTATCCAAAATCAACGGCTCTTGTAAAGTACTGAGAAGCTCCATCTGTTCGACGAGCAGCCAACAATTCCTGTGTCCGAATTAAACCAAGTTTTTCTTTCTGTTCATTGCCAATAAGGTTTTGCCCCCCATCTCCACGAGTAATTGATAAATATGATGTTTTGAATTTCTTTTCGTTTGCAAACCAAGCCAATAGCTCTGTATTTTCGTCATCAGGATGAGCTGCTACATATAATACAGAACCTGCTACTGTTAATTTTTGAATAGAAGAAATAATTTCTGAAGTAGAATTTTGAGCAAAGGCACTCAAACTTGCAACGTAGATTAAAGTGAAATAAAGTTTTTTGATCATCAATATTAGATTTTTCTGCAAATTAAGATTCGTCTTTGAATATTAATACTTTTCATTAGATTTGGACAAAAATAAACCTTTTAAAAAAAATGAAAAAAATCTTAAGTATTGCTTTGATTGCAGCATGTTTCGTTCAATCAAATGCTCAAATTAAAACTCCGGCACCTAGCCCTTTTTCCACTGTTTCTCAATCATTCGGTATTATTGACAGTAAAATTGAATATTCAAGACCTTCCGCAAGAGGTCGCAAAATATTTGGAGATGTAGTTCCATTTGATAAAATATGGAGAACAGGTGCAAATGGAGCAACTAAAATTACATTCAGTGATTCGGTTATGATAGGCGACAAAAAAATAGGAGGCGGTACATATGGCCTTTTCACGATTCCTAGCACTACAGAATGGACAATAATAATTTCTAAATCGACCTCATTGTGGGGAGCTGAAGGATATGATGCCAGCAATGATGTTGTTAGATTTAAATCAAAACCATTCGCTCTTACAATGCCCGTTGAAACATTCACAATTGATTATGCAAATATCACTCGCACTAGTTCAGATATCATGCTTTCGTGGGAAAATACTGCCGTTAAATTTACCGTATCAACGGATCCTGACAAAAAGATAATGGCTCAAATCAAAAATGCCATGGATGGAAATGATTGGATGTGGGCAGCAGCAAATTATTATCATGACAATGATAAAGACATGAAACAAGCTTTGGAATGGGTGAATAAAGTGATTGAAAAAGATAAAGATCCTCAATTCTGGAGAGTGCATGTAAAAGCGAAAATTTTGAAAAAAATGGGTGATTGCAAAGGTGCTTCTGAAGTAGCTCAAAAAAGTAAAGATTTGGCAATTGCTGCAAAAAATGATGATTATGTAAAACTAAATGACAAGTTATTGGCTGAATGTAAAGGCAAATAATTTAACTAAATGGAACAATAAAAAAGGCTCAAATATTAATTTGGGCCTTTTTATTTATCAAACCACAAAAACGAAAAAAGCCCCAAATGGGGCTTTTTTATTCTACTTAAGTTGACCGACAAGGGCTCGAACCTCGACTCTTCTGGACCAAAACCAGACGTGTTGCCAGTTACACCATCGGTCAATAACAGGGGTGCAAAATTAGCCCTTCATTTGACATTTAAAAAACATTCTCGAAAAAAATTATTATCCGAGCCTGTATTTGAAATCCTGATAGCTAAATTTGCGCAATAAATCATAGCTGCCTTTCTCTGTCCAGATGCCAATGTCAGGATGAGAAACGCCATTAAACATCGTTGTTTTTACCATTGTGTAGTGCATCATATCATCAAAAACGAGTCTATCACCTGCTTGTAATGGCTTCTCAAATGAATAAGGTCCCATGTAGTCGCCTGCTAAGCAAGTGAGTCCACCTACCAAATACGAATAAGGCCCTGTGTCAGATGCCTCCGCTCCCAAAATTCTGGCAGTGTATGGCATTTCAATACAATCGGGCATATGCGCGGAAACAGAAACATCTAACACAGCTACTTGCTTACCACCACTTTCAATAATATCCTGAACCGACGAAACCAAATAACCTGTTTGCCAAGCTATAGCAGAACCGGGTTCCATAATTACTTCTTCCAGATTTGGATACCTTTTTTTGAAATCAATTAAGAGTTGTACCAAGTGTTCGATGTCATAACCTTCTTTAGTCATCAAATGACCACCGCCCATATTGAACCATTTACAATGGTTTATCAAATGGCCAAATTTAGGTTCAATGGCTTTAAGTGTACGCTCCAAGGTATAACTATCTTTTTCACAGAGTGAATGAAAATGAAGCCCTTCAATTCCTTCCGGAAGCTTATCGCCAAACTTATCAAAAGTCATTCCTAAGCGTGAACCCGGAATGCAAGGGTTGTACAAATCTGTTTCTACTTCAGAATACTCTGGATTGATTCTGATGGCACAGCTAATAGATTTATCACCATTACGAACCCTTGAAGCAAATTTTTCATATTGAGCAATGGAGTTAAAAGTGATATGATTGCAATAGCGCATGATTTCATCGAATTCATGTTCGAAATAAGCAACACAATATGCGTGAACTTCTCCTTTGAATTCTTCATATCCTAATCGGGCTTCATACAAGGAACTTGCTGTGGTTCCGGATAAGTACTGATTAATTATTGGAAATGAGCCCCACATCGAAAATCCTTTGAGTGCGAGTATAATTTTAACCCCCGCACGTTTCTGAACGGAATCTATCAATTCAAGATTCTTACGAAGTAAGCTTGCATCTAACAAGAAGGTAGGAGATGGAATTTGATCAAATGGTATGTTCAAAATTAGTATAGTTTTAAATGCAAAAATATTACTATAAAGCAGTTTAAAAAATAAATTAATTTGAATACCAAAAGAGATTTTTGGGTGCCTATAATATTAATGGAAATTAAAAAAGTGTAAAAGAATAATAAATCAAAAAAATTATGTTTTACAAACATTATGTTTGTAAAACATAATTATTTTAAAACTGATATAACATCTTCACAATCAAAATAATGCATGGAATTTGATTGAACATCGGTAGGCTTTGATATTGAGAAAATGCATCTGATTACACGTTTATACTGATGAGCAATACCTAATATTTGTAGTTTGCTATCCAACGACTTTTCAATAGCAAATACATTAGGTTTATTACTCCATTTGACTTCGCCAATTAATAATGTAGATTTATCAATGGACTCTGCGAGCACATCTATTTCAATTTCATTTTTCTTATCCGGCTTTCCCCAATATCGATAGGCTTTTCCAAATTGAATGTCATCATAAACTTTCAAATTTGGAATTGATTGACGAACCAAATTTTCCCAAACATTGGCATATAAATGCGGTAATTTGATTTCCATTTGCTCTGAAATAACATCCCACAGCCCCAATTCAATAAGTGACTTATTAGGCGATACAAATTGCATGTAGAAATTCAGAAATGGATCAGCAATTTGATAAAGACTTTTCTTTGAATCTCTTTCAGGCTCACCAAAAGGAATTTCTTTTTTCAAATAGCCCATTTCAATTAAGTTTGCTAAGGGGCGTGAAAAGTGTGTAGCAGGTTTTTCGAGTTTTGCTGCTATTTCACTGATTCTATGGTTGCCATTACCTACAAGTTGAACAATGGAATAAGCTTGCACAACACTACGCATATCGTCCAAAAAAAGACGCATAGGCTCTTCAAACAAAATACCATTTTTATCAAATATTGAATTTTTTAGCGCTTCCTTTAACGACTTATATTGTTTACGAATTTCCCAATATCGAGGCACGCCACCCCAGGTTGCAAATTCTTTAACTGACTCTACAGCAGAACAATGCAAATATTCTTTAATCCAATATGCATTCATTGCTGTAATATTGGCTATGGCATCGGCCCTACCATACAAAGGAGAAGTAGTTCCCAAAAATAAGTTTCGCATCATTTGTTGTGATGAACCGCACACGATTAAGTTAAACTTATCATGCTTGGACAAATCAACTAATTTTTGAATTATGCTGGGCAGTTCTGACGCACTTGAAACCAAATAAGGAAATTCATCCAATACCAATGTGGTTTTAGATTTCAATTGATTATTGAAACTTGTAAATAATATTTCCCAACTCGGGTAATGAACCTTATCAAAATCCGGGATGACGGATGATATGGCTATTGCTAAATTTTCAATTTGAATACTTTTTTCAGTAAGATCTGCCAAAAAATATATGCCATTGGTTTTAAGAATTTGACGCAATAATGATGATTTGCCAATTCTTCTTCGACCATATACAATAGCAAATGAGGCTTTGTCATTTGCCAAAAGTGAATCGAACATTGCTTTTTCGGTATATCTGTTAAGGAAACCTTCCATACTTCACTATAATTATCACCACAAATATAATAATTATGTTTTAGATACATTATGTTTTTAAAACATAATTAATAAAATCATTTTATGAATTTCTTAGTTTTATCATTTTATTTGTACAAAATATCACTGTTATGAAACGTATATTATTGATTTTTTGTGCCCCAATACTGCTGCTAGCGCAACCAAAAGAAATCTTCTATGGCAACAATATTAAGCTCACTACCAGTCAGCTAGGCTTTATGCCTGATTCGCCAAAGTTGGTAACTTTAGTTCCTACCAAAGAAGAAATTAGTTCATTACCTGATGAAATTCCGTTTTATGTTCAAAACATTGGAAACCGCAAAAAAAGAAGTACCCCTAATAAGCCTACCGAATGGACGGATGCTATATATAGATGGCCTTTTGATATTTCCATAGGCAAACATTTACCCTCGTTGGACCAATATCACAAATCACAAGGAACGGTACAGTTTGAAGGCAAATTAAAAAAGGTACAAACCCGATGGGGTACATTTTGGCAAGCCGATTTTTCAGTATTTAATAAATTAGGCAATTTTCAGATTGAAACCGAGTATGGATTTACTACGCCTTTTATGGTCTCCAACGACCCTTATATTCGTTTGATAAGGAGTTTTTTGATATATACTTATTCACAGCGGTCAGGAACTGAAATCCCTGGAATACGTGAACCTGAAAATGCAGATGATGCCGTTTTAGATGTAAACAGAAACTTTGCACTTCCGCTTTCCGGAGGATGGAACGATGCAGGCGATACTCGAAAATGGCTTTCACAAACACTTTGTTCCATTGAGGCACTTACTTATATCGCTCAAAAATCGCATCCAAAATTTCAGCAACAAGCAATTGAAGAAATTGCTTGGGGTAATAAATATTATTATTTCATGATCAATGATAGTGGTTTTGTATATGAGGATGTAGGAGCCGGATTCATGCGTAAAGGTATGGATTACACAAAAGATTGGTGGCTCGAAAATCATGCAGGTTGTGTTGCTACAGGAGCTACCGATGGTGATAACATTCCCGGAAATGGAAATGAACGCGTAGTAAGAACTACCTACAATCCTTTGATTCAATATTTATTTGTTCGCAATCAGGCACTTGCATCTACAGTACTTCCTATTTATGATAAGAACAAATCCATTATTCTGGCTGAAAGGGCTTGGAAATATGGCCAAAAAGCTGGGCATGATAATCGTACCTTGTTTGTTTCAGAAGAACTATTGGCAGCATGTGAAATGAAAGCAATTGGGAGCAAAAGTGTAAGTAATGAAGCCCTTACAAAATTGGTTAAAACTTTAATAGCTCGCCAACAAAATCCAGAAAAAGGCATTTCAGGATACTTTTCAGAAAAAGACAATGCTGATGGCTATCGGAGTATCGTCTATGGCTGTGAACCCGTATTGGCATTGCTGCGCTTTTGTGAATTAAATATTCCGGAATTGAAGCAAGAAAAACAGTTGGCAGAAATTGCTTTAAAAAAATATGCAGACAATTATTTATTGGCAGATGCAAAATCAAACCCATTCAGTGTGGGTCCATACGGTGTATATTACAATCCTTTAAAACCAAATGTACAGCAGTTTCGCGATGCCGGTAACAGCAAACTCATACGTTCATTTATCGACCCACTAAATGCTCAGGAAATGGTACATGGAACGGCTGCTTTGGTGAATCATCAGGCGTATTTTTTGGCAAGAGCATCCAAATATTTCAATAATGCCAATTATCGTTCTCAAGCAGAAAAGTTACTCATGTGGAATCTAGGGCATAATCCATTTGAGTTATGCTTGGCAACAGGAGTAGGGTTCCATCATCCGGTGCCTGCATCGTATGCCAATTACAAAATTCCTGATGCGCATGTAGTTGGATTTATTGGTCGCTTGGACGATAGCCCATATATTGAATCATCAAATGCTATTGAATGGAATACTCAAGAACCTTGGGGAGTACCTTTGCAATACATGGTAGATGCTGTGCTTTGGTTGAAGTAAATTATTTTAAATACCTCTCCATCAGTCCCTCACAAGTCCACTTAATACTTTCATTTACGTCTAAATATTTGAAATTGAAGGCATTTACAAATTTTTCATTTGAGTAACGATAATGGCTGGATGCGATTCGAATCGTTTCACGATTGATGTATCTTTTTGACAAATAAAATGGGGCAAGAATTTTGAGGATATAATAAAATGGAACAATTATTTTTTCTGTGATTTTAAAGCGAGGTGGATTTTTACCAAATCCTTTTGATATCAAACTAAAGAAATCATAAAACAGAATTGTATTGGCATTCAAAATATATCTTTCATTTGTTTCTTTGCAATCCAAAGAAATGTGCACTGCTTTTGCAACATCTCGCACATCAACTACGTTGGTCGAACCCGTAGGATAAAACAACATGCCTTCATTGATGTTTCTAAAAATTTTTGTGCTACCTTGATTCCAATTGCCGGGTCCTAATATAATTGAAGGACATAGAATTATTGCTGTTAATCCTTCATTGACACCTCTCCAAACTTCCAGTTCAGCCAAATATTTTGATTTGGCATACAACGAATTTGATTCATCTTCAACCCATTTGGTATTTTCATCTATCAATTTTGATTGAACGGTACGACCTATTGCTGCGATTGAACTTAAATATATCAATCTATGAATTTTTAGTTCCAGACATAAATTCACAATGTTTTTGGTGCCTTCTACGTTCACATCCAACATTTTTTGCTCACTTACATCGCCATATGCAATAATTGCAGCACAATGCACCACTTTTGTACAATCCTGAATGGCAATTTGTAACGAAGGAATATCAAGAATATCTCCTTCAATAATTTGAAGTTTGTCCAAAATATCATCAATAAGTTGCCTATTGCTATTTTTACGTAGTAATATTTTGAATGGGATATTCTGATTCAGAAACATTCTGGCTACAAAACTTCCAACCAATCCATTTGCACCTGTCAATAAAACCATAGATTTCAAAAGTAATTATTTAAAGCAGAAAACTTAAAATAAATTAAACTAGCTATGTATTTTTGTTGCTCAAGATGTTCGCAATAATCCTTTCGTTACTATTCAACAATATCTCCACAGATAGTATAGTTGCTATTGACATTAACTACAATATTGTTTTTGTAGGTTCTGTAGCCGCAGGAGCCACTCGTCAATCTGTTTCCGATATTGTTTCATCAAAAAAATTGTCTTCCAAACCACAAAAATATTTTCAAAAATCAGCAAATAACGATTGTTGGATTTGGGTTACATTAGACAACAAATCATTATCTGACACTTGTATTCAAGAATTCTACAGTAGTAATAGGACTGGTATATGGTTAAAAACCAATAATTTGTGGAAGAAAGTTGACAGTGAAGGTAAAGCTTTAAATTTTAATAAATACTTGGATTTTGATCAAAGTGAAAAAATTATTTTAGGCAGAAAAGCCGGTTTTTTGGAAATTAAAAATGTAAATATTCAAACTGAAAAATACTACAACTTTGAAAACGGAACTATATCGGTTGAAGGCGAAATGATATTTCAATCGGGTTTTAAATACGGTTTGCTTGATTTAAAATCGGACAAAATAATCATTAACACTGAATATCAAACCATTAGCTATATTGATGATTCTTTATTTTTGGTTAAAAAACAAAATAAATTTGGTGTAATTAATAGACATAACAAAGTTATTGTTCCTTTAATTTACGACAGGATTAGAGTAGATTCTAGTAAAAATATATTTGTTTCTTTATTGACTTACAGGCAAATACATGAAAATTTAGCAAATATTAGGGTTGAAGATGAAACTATGGGTTTATACAATCGCTATGGTAAATTAATAATCCCTATATTATATAGCGCTATAGAATTAACAAATGATAAATGGACTAAAGTTTGGAAATCGGACTGGGTAGGATTATTGGATAAATCCGGTAAAGAAGTTATTGAATGTAAATTTACAAAGCTTGGCAAGTTTAACTTTGGATTGTGCCCTGCCGGAAAAGGAGTGTATTCTGGTGTTATTGATACTACCGGCAAGTGGGTTGTTAATCCTAGTTATTCCGAAATAATTCAAGTTAATGATTCCGTTTGGATTTGTAAGAAATCTGAAAATTCAGCAGTGTTTTTCTTTCCTAAATCCAGAAAGTTTGATGTTGTTTTGTATGAAGATCTAAAGCCTATAGGGTTAGGATTTATTCGGTTTACTGCCAATGAGAGTTTTGGATTACTAAATGCGAGGCTTAAGGTAGTTTTAAAACCTGAGTGGACTTCCATTAGAATACATGAACCTGAAAAAATAATTGTTGCAGCAAAAATTTTTTATTATTCTATATTTTATCTGAATGGCAACCTTAAAGTTTTTATGAATTACCCTTTTACCAAATTTGACAATTACCAAAATGGCATGGCTATGGTTATTCATCATGACAAATATGGATTTATTGATAAAGACGGAGCTTTACTAGTATCAACACAATACGATGGGGCCAGACATTTTAAAAATAACATGGCAGCTATTCAAATCGGAAATAAGTGGGGATTAATTAATAAAAATGAATCCATAATTATTTCTCCAAACTATGATACTTTATTGGATTTCAATGGATTTTGTTGCCCGGTGAAGAAAAATGGCAAATGGGGATTTGTGGACGGGCAGGGAAAAGAAGTGCTTAAACCCCAATACGATGATGTTTTAACAGCATTGAATGGCTATTACTACGTACGATTGGGCTCTAAAATTGGATTAGTTAGCAACACTGGCATTGAAATAATCAACCCTGTGTATCGCGATTGTGAAATGCTAAATGATAAAGTAGTAAAAATTCGGCCTTACACCAAATATGGTTTAGTTGATTTGTATAACAAACCTTTATCAAAAATGGAATATGATCAGATTACTTATTCAAAAAAAGCAAACAAATATATTTTTATTAAAAACCCTGAATGGGTGGTAGTGAAGTGATAATTAACCTTTCCGTTTAATTATTGAATATAATGCGATAAATGCCCAAATAATATTTATTGCCATGCTTGGATATGATTTAAGATAAAATGTGTTAATTATCAAAAAAATACTTCCTGTAAGGTTAAGGTATATGTAAATATTATGGTTTGGAGAAACTTTTGATGTGCTAACTAATAAATATGCCAAAACTACCTCACCTGCACCTACCCATCCAACGGTATTTAACAAAAAATCAACCCAATCAAATGGCATCTTTTTTATTCTTTACCATATCGTAAAGCAATTCTTTCGCCCTGTGCAATTGTGCTTTTACAGTACCTAAAGGAAAATCCAGATTTTGTGCGATTTCTTCATATGAAAGCTCCTGAAAGTATCGCATTCTGATAAGCACTTGGTACTTTGAAGGGAGTTTAGTGACAATAGTTTGAATTAATTCAATTTTTTCTTTTCGGATATTTTCATCTTCAGGATTTAATGACATGTCCTTAACGTCAATAGTCATTTCATCCCCTTCATTATCTTTATAAGGATTGTCAATGCTTGTTGTTTGAATTTTCTTTTTACGTATGTAATCAATGCAATTGTTAGTTGCTATCCGAAAAAGCCAGGTACTAAAGGTAAACTCCGGATTAAATTTGCTAAGTCCTCTGAATGCTTTTGCAAATGCTTCAATGGTCAAATCTTCTGCTTCATCAGCATTCCGAACCATTTTTAATACCAAATGAAATACAGACTTTCTGTATCTTTTCATTAATTCTGCATAAGCTTTCTGATCTTCAAATTTGATTGCCCTGTCAACCAAAAGAAAATCTTTCTTTGCCTTATCAGAAAATTCTTTTTCTTCTACTTCCATCGTATCCTTTTCGTTCTTAACGCATTAAATCCAGCCGCAATATAATAGAACAAATATAATATATCGAATGCAGGTATTGACCAATGACTCAATTTATATCTCATTTTCTTAATTATGATTCCAAACGAAATCCAATTAATTAATAATCGTAAAATAATTACTCCATAAACCCAATATAAAGTATAATCAAAACATATCAAAATTATAGAGAAGAGATAAAATAAAATGTGTGAGATATTCAAACAGCCTAATAATAATTTAAACTTGGTTTTATACAATTTGCCAACAGCCATATGTCTCGTTTTCTGACGATACCATTCTTTCCAACTTGTTTTGGGATAGGATATTGTCTGGGCGTCATAACTATATTCAATATGCGTGTTTTTTGAGTTGGCAACCATATTTATAAATAAGTCATCATCACCTCCGGTAACATCCATGAAAGGGTGAAATCCTTTGTTTTCAAAAAATAACCTTTTGTTATAAGCCATATTTCTTCCCACGCCCATATATGGAATTCCTTTAAGGGCAAACGAAAGATATTGTATAGCTGTATAAAACGATTCGTTCCGGATAAACCAATTAAGAAACCCTTTTTTCTCTTCGTATTGCGAAACACCCAAATTAATCTGCTTTTTCAATTGAAACCCGGTTTGCATTTGCATCAACCAGTTTTTGGTGGTAGGATAGCAATCGGCATCTGTAAACACTACATTATCATATGAAGCAGCTTTAATTCCTAAAGTGATTGCATATTTTTTGGGGTCCATTTTGGGTGGAGTGTCTTCAACCACAATCACTTTAAGTTTGTCTTTGTATAAATCTTTAATTTCTTTCAGATAGTATTCTGTGTCATCATTTGATCTGTCATTAATAACTATAAGTTCAAACAAACTATAATTTTGTGACATTATTAATGGAACCAATTTCTGTAAATTTTCAAATTCGTTTCTAGCACATACAATTACAGAAAGAGGAACTTGGTCGTGTGAATCAGATTTTTGTTGATGGCTTGCCAAGCCTGAAAAAAAATATATTGAAAAGAATAATTGCACAAGTGCAAAAAATACAAAAAAGAGCGCTATTAAATCTACAATGAGCAAAGGAATCGGATAATGAAACAAATATATGAATATTGATGAATAGACGATTAGTAGTTGAAAAATTTATAAGTTTGCATTAAAAATATTTAATATGTTACAAAGAATCCAAACCTTGTTTTTAGCACTTGTATGTGTATTTATGATTGTTTTTTTGGTTGTAAATATTTGGGAAAAGCAAAGTGCTGACGGAATTCAAAAAGTTACACTAAGCGCTTTTCGAATGATTCAATCTGAAAATGGTAAATCGGTCAACGAAAAGTCGGTTTTTTGGCTTGCAGGGTTAGCTTTAGGCGCTTTTGGAATTTCGATTTATTCTATATTTCAATACAAAAAAAGATTAGTGCAAATGCAAATGGGTATGATCAATTCGTTATTAATATCTGCCATTTTAGGTTTAATCATTTATCATTCATTTGAGGGTGAAAAACTTATTGAAAATGCATCAAAAGGTTCATTTGGGATTGGATTTATAATTCCTGCAATTGCACTCGTTGCTAATATGTTGGCTGGCAAATTTATTAGAAATGATGAAGATAAAGTAAGAGCTGCCGATAGAATGAGGTAAATTCGAAGTGTATCATTTATATTCAATTTAAATGCGTAATTTATTAACAACCTTATTTTCAATTTTTAAAAAGGAATTCAAAAATTTCGTTCTTATTGCAATAGGCATTTTTTCAGCTGCATTTGGTTTTAAGGGATTTTTATTGACCAATCATTTCATTGATGGTGGTGCCACCGGCATTTCGCTTTTGGTTTCGGCTTTAACTCCAATACCTTTATCTGTATTAATAATTTGCATCAATATCCCTTTTATTATATTGGGTTATATGGTTATGGGCAGGCAGTTTGCCATTAAAACTTCACTTGCTATTATTGGATTGGCTTTGTGTCTTGCTTTTGTTAATTTCCCGGATGTTACTAAAGATAACTTACTTGTTGCCGTTTTTGGAGGATTCTTTTTAGGAGCAGGGATTGGATTTGCAGTAAGAGGAGGTGCAGTAATAGATGGCACTGAAGTGTTGGCCATTTATCTCAGTCGAAAATTGGGAACAACGATGGGTGACATCATTATTGTAATGAACGTAATCATATTTTCGTTTGCCGCATTTCTTTTGAGTGTTGAAATAGCTCTTTATTCAATGATAACTTATTTGGCAGCTTCTAAATCTCTTGATTTTATAGTTGAAGGAATCGAAGAGTATATAGGGGTTTCAATTATATCAAGCCATCATGATGAAATCAGACAAATGATAATTAGCAAGATGGGTAGGGGCGTAACTATTTACAACGGTAAAAGAGGATTTAACCTTGCTTCACCTGATGCTAATATTGACATCATATTTACAGTAATAACTCGCCTTGAATTGAACAAACTTACTTCAGAGTTGGATGCTATCGATCCCAATGCATTCATTACTATGAGCAGCATTAAGGATATCAAAGGAGGGGTGGTTAAAAAGAGGGCTCTGAAACACTAAATACCTATTGATTCTTAAACATGTACTTATAGCTGCTGGGGCTAACATTAGTCAAGTGTTTAAACTGTCTGTTAAAATTGGATAAATTATTGAAGCCACATTCAAAGGCAATTTCAGCTATATTTTTTTCGGTTTCAATAAGTAAACGCTTAGCCTCTCCTAACCGAATTTCTTGAACAAATTCACTAAAAGTTTTGCGTGTACGATGTTTGAAATAACGAGAAAAACCTGTTTCTGACAAATGCACTTTTTCTGCAATATCAGCTACTTTAATTTCCTCTTTGAAATGCTTGAGAACATAATTAAAAATGACATTAATTTTTTCAGCATCACTCGGATTGGTTCCAACCATATTATAATTGGAAATAAATTTGGTTTCTGAAGAATTAGAGAGCAATTCCAAAATCTCTAATAAGGAAATAAGTCGCTTGGCAGGTGACTGTCTAATCATTTCCAATAACAGTTGGCTGACAACTTTTTTGGTATTTCCCTCCATATCGAGACCCCGTTTAGATTTCTCAAAGAGCTGCCTTACCAGTAACATTTCTGGAACTTCAAAAAAAGTATCTCCCAAAAAGTTCTCCAAGAAATGAATGACAATGTTGCGCGTTTTAAATGCTGGATTGTCTTGATAATAAGCATCCGTATTCCTATAATAATGTGGGACATTGGGACCAATAAAACTCAAATCACCTGCTTTGAAAGTGTCCACTTTGTCGCCTACAAACCGTGTGCCTTCGCTTTCGAGCACCAACACAATTTCATACTCCGGATGGTAATGCCAGGGTGTTTCATTGTAAGGTCGCTGATAATCGAGAAGTACAAACGATGATCCTTGATTGAGCGGTAGTTTTTGGAGCTGGGGACGCACTAATTCAATTTATAATTAATAATTTATAATGTAGAAAGAAAAAGAGGATGAGTACTTATTAATTCATTTTACTTCCGAATGTAATAAATAAAGGTTAGAATAGTATTGGCATTGGGCAATCAATTTAACAACTCCTTATCTTAAAATCACTTTCGGATTGATAATTGCTTATATTCTAATGGAGTATTGCCGGTAAATTTTTTAAAATTTGAATAAAAAACTGATTCAGAATTAAAACCACATTGAAATCCAATATCAACTATGCTTTGATTATTTAATTTTTGATTTGAAAGTAATGTTTTTGCTTCTTCTATTCGCAAATAGTTTATATGATTTTTGAGGCTTTGGTTGTATTTGTGATTTACATAAAATTTCAGATGATGATTTTTCACTTCAAATATTTTAGCAATATCACTTTCTAATAAATTGGGGTTTAAATATGCTTTCTTTTGTATTATTTGTTCTGAATACCGGGTTTCTATTTTTTTCATTAGGATAGCATCTAACGAGAAATATTTGTTTTTTACGGTGTTAATAAATGGTGCAGTAGTTTGTATGATTGCCTCAGAGGGTGATAGGTGCTGTATTTCCATTTCCTTAAATTCTTGATCTGTGGTGCTTAAAACAGTTTGGATGGAGAACAAAAATAAAATATCGAAAAACATAGGAACTGAACGAATTTCATGAACTAATTCACCAATAGGTAGAATGTTGAGCCGTGAAACATTCCATAGAACATTGATTAGTATGTCGATAAAAGAAATTATTACCAGATATGTTAATATTGAACGAATAACATTTGACTTATTTATAAGTGCTTTATCCAAGTTATTAATACAATATTGTAAAGTTATTGTAGAAATTAAACATAATACTGCAGACCCACTAAGATGTAGATAGGATATTTCGTTGGACTTATTAACATGATGATAATCGTGAGAAATAAAGTATTGTAATACTCTAATGGTTAGAATAGCCAAATACATAAAATAAAGGCCTCCAAATATGATTCGGCCTTTAGTGTCTATGGTAGTAGTAGATAACCTCAATATTGCATATAGAATTATTAACGGTGATAAAGCGTATATATTATCAAACAATAACAAACATCTATAATCGATAAACCAATTGAATGAATTGTAATACTTGGTAAAATACTTTATACTAATGGTAAAAAGTATGACTTGTAAAAAATATTTTTTTAAATTAATGTTTTTGTTGTTGTACCCAAATGCTAAAAAAATACTTTGTAGTATTATCCAACCTATGCCAATGTTTATATAAAATGCCATAATCTGTATTAATACAAAATTAATTTTAAAAGTAAGTTGTCCTTTGATGATTATTTGAATTTGTTTTTAGAAAAGGCACCATTTTTATTTCAAAGTGTTTCAAAATGACGGATTGTAAATTACGGCATTTAACCCATTTGTTCTTCGGTTTTCAGAATTGATAGTTGCAGGAATGCATTTATTTAAATATTTGCTCTTGTTCATTTTAAAAAACAATAAAATTATGAAGCATAAATTATTTGGGATTTTGCAGATTGTGTTATTATTCAATATACTACATATCGCGAAAAGCCAAAGTTCCATTTCCGGAATTACAATTACCAACCTCAATGCCACAGATATTTCCGTTTCATGGGATCCCTTAATTTATCCAGTTTCGATTATTGGTTATAATGTACAAGTTTATGGAATTGAAACATCTTTTGCTGATACAATATTTTACGATTTCGGGACAAAATATAATTACTTAACAATTACCGGATTAATGGCTAATACCAGTTATAATATTAGAATCGGAGGGGTAACGGTATCAGGATATTTATCGTCCATTGTTCAAAGGGCTGAGGGTAGATACTTTTATAAGAACCTCTGGTATAAAAATGATATTGCAATTACAAATAGTAATTTCTCTACTTTGCCAATGATTGATAGTATACGACCTACTGCACCAGGGAACTTTACAAACTATTCTATTATTAATAGTCAAACGATTAATCCTTACATGAGCAGTGTAGTAATTCAATTGGATTATATAAAGTCCTTTGACAACTTTGGGGTTAAAGATTATATAGTTTATTTAAATGATGCAATCGAATTTGAAAATCCAAAAGTTGGTAACGGACAATTAAAAGATACAATTACATTATTTCAACCTATTGAAAGCACCCTTAAATTTAGCATGCATGCAAGAGATTTTAATAATAATGTTTCCACAATTTCAGCTCCAGTTTTTTCATATATACCTGATATTTATGCGCCTTACGTGTCTCATATTTTTGAACATTCATTTAATAAACGAGACACCAGTTTGGTAATAGGAATTAATAATTTATTTGATGTATCCATGCCTATCACCTTTGATTTGTATGTTGAAAATACTTTGTATAAAAAATATATAATTGCCGACACTAGCTTTTCTAGTAATTTTTATGGAGGATGTTGGAAATTAGATTATCCTGAAATGTACTACAAAACAATTTCAGGTGTAAACCTTAATCCAATATATGCCTGCGATTATTTATTCACAATTAATGGATTAAATCCTAGAACTGAATATAATATTCAGTATAACGCCACTGATGCAAAAGGCAATTCAACAGGAATTAAAAGTGCACGATGGCCATTCAGGACAGGTGGTGTAATTGATACTATAAAGCCTTCTCGTCCTTTAAACGTCATAATTTTAACAATTACTTCTGAAATGGCAATTGTTGCATGGGATCCTTCAACAGATAATGTGCGTGTTAAAGAATATGAAATTGAAGTATTGGAAGATGGCACTTTTTTTACTATTTCAGGATTAAGTGCCACTATAACAGGTTTGACACCGGGAAATACTTACAATATTGACGTAAGAGCCATTGACTCAAATAAGAATAAATCTGATTTAGGGGTTGTTGCTGTAACTATTCCTTTTCCGGATAAGCCAACACCTACGGTTACGGGTATACAAATGTCGAAAAATGAGAATTCGTTAATTTATCCCAATCCTGCAACGAATAAATTGAATATCAAAAATCATATCATAGGTGATAACCTCATCATTAAAAACATTTTTGGAGAAATAATATTAATTCAAATACTTAAAAGTGAATTTGAAGAAATTGATATTTCTAATATTCCCAAAGGGATTTATTTTATTCAATTGGGTAATAACAATACAATTAAAAAATTAGCGTTCAAGTAGAATGAAACTTCATTCAACGAATTGGATAGAAACTATTTTTCAAAATCGAAATAAGCAATATGGCGCGTACCAACTTCGAAAATTATACGATTCAAATACGAACAAAGGATTAATTATTGCCAATGCAATAGTAATAATTTGTTTGTTATTATTATTTTATAAGTATAATAACAATAATAATGAAATTCAAACAGAAGATAATTCATCTTCCTTAATATCTGAAAATTCATTTGAAAAAATAAATGTAAGCGAACAAAAAGAAACAAACCTTCCACAAATAGAAACTAATAGCTTGTTTTCCGACATTTCATTTCAATTTTTAAATATCGAAATAGTAAAAGAAGTAAAGCCTAAACCTCTCCCCAAATTTGATGTAAAAGATGGTGTTTTGAAATATTCGTATGACCCCGACACTAAGGAAATATTTATTCCACAAAAGGCCGCAGGTTTTAAGGGTGGTTGGACAGAATTTAACAAACAAGTGACTCAAAATATTTCATTTAAGAACCTGTCTGGAGATAAATATCACTATGACAACGGAGATGATGAAATAAATGGCGAAATTAATACCATGGTATTTATTTCTTGTGTAATAACCGCAACAGGTAAAATGGATAGTGTGGAAATATTTAAGGGTGCTTCAGATCCCAAATTCAATGATAGAATCATTGAGGCATTTAAGAAAACAGAAGGGTGGATTGCGGCAAATCATAAAGGCAAAAATGTAAATGAGCGCCTCATAATTCCTTATCATTTTAATTATATGCAGCCGAGGATAAAGTTTTACAATCCATAAATAAATTTCGATTATAATATTGTATAATAAGAATACAATAAGGATAATATACAATTTAATTTCCAGCAAATAAAAAAATACTATTTATAATAGTATCGCCAAGCTTTCTAAATTAGCATACTCATTTTTGAATTTCACTAGTGAAGAATTTGTTTATGTAGTGATTACTATACAAAATTTATTAAATTCAACTAAAACATAATATGGAGAATATATCAAAATACTTCATTGCCGAGAAATATGAGAGTCTATTATTTGTGATTGTTGGCTTGTCGGCTATTTCGGTAGCCATATATTTCATTGCAAAAGTGAAGCTCCCCTTTTACTCCGGAATGGCTTTTCCAATGATAGTCATTGCCTTTATCCAAATTGTAGTTGGAAGTTCTGTGTATGTAAAAAGTTCGAAAGATATAGTAAGGGTAATTAATATGGTGTCAACAGATCTTTCCAAAGTACAGAAAGAAGAAATTCCACGTATGCAAACTGTGTTGAAAAACTTTATTTTGTACAAATGGATTGAGATAGTACTAATAGCAATTGGGATAGTATTGTTCATTTATTTCCCAAATGCAAGCCTGCTGAAAGGTGTTGGACTAGGTCTCTTTATTCAAGCTGGTTTTATGTTAATTCTTGATTTATTTGCCGAAAGTAGAGGAAAAACGTATTTGGAATACCTTCAAAATCTTTAATATCAGGACTAAAATAGGCCTAAATTTCACAATTAACTTTTTTGTCACCATTCATGGATGGGGACAATGTCAAATCTTCATTTAATTGTTTATCATGATAATATAAAATGACTATAATGTATATTTATGTCAAAATAGTATCAGTATTGGGCAGAATTAGAGTAGAATGCGAAAAAATTACTTGCGTACTTTGCATCAAGAAATAATAGTATTTTAGTATATAATTATATAAAAACGATGCTTACCTCTGCTCAACTCCTCGAATATCAAGAACTTGGTTACACAATAAGTAAAAGCTTGTTTTCCAACGAAGAAACTGACCAACTCTATTCTTGTGCCGGTGCTGATAATTCTATGCAAACACATGGTATAGACCTTAATGACCAGTCTAGCAAAAAAAACAAGACTTACGCTGTGGTACACACCCACGGATGATATATATGTATTGACCACCAGAAGCAAGAGAATGGTAGGGGCAGTGGCACAATTACTTGGCGACTCGGCTCCTGTGTGTCACTTTCATACCAAGCTCATGCAAAAACAACCTAAAACGGGAGGAGCCTGGGAGTGGCATCAAGACTATGGATATTGGTACAAAAATGGTTTTTTGTATCCTGACCAAATGATTTCTGTAATGCTAGCACTGACAGAAGCGACTATTGAAAATGGATGTTTGCAAGTTATCCCCGGAAGTCATAAAATGGGCAGGGTAGAGAGGGAGTTTTTGGAGTTGTGGACGCAAGTCTAAAGATAAAGGTTAAATGTTGAATGATAAGTTGTTTTCATGAAAATATTTAATCATTTATTCATTTTCTCATTCGAAATTACTAATTATTGTCAGAATAGTATCGGTATTGGGTAATATGGCATATTGAAAGCATTTACTTAAATTTGAACTTGCAATGTTAACTTTATGTTGTTTTGATTTGTGTTTTTTAAAGTCTGCTAAAAAATAATCAGCCATGAAAAAAATAATTATTCAACTATCATTTGTTTTAGCTTTTCATTTTTCGGCATTTTGTCAAAATTCTATCTCTGGAATAACGATAACCAATATCATAGGAAATGTAATTCAAGTTTCATGGAATCCATTTATAGGGCCATTTTCTGCTACTGGATATAGTTTACTTGTGTATGGAAAAGAAAGTTCATATCCTGATACTTTGTATTATTATTTCCAAACCAACTCTACAAATCCGTTCACTATCACAGGATTAATGGCAAATAATTCTTATTTTCTAACCATGAAAGTATTAACAGTATCTGGGATTAGTCCTTCTTCTTCTAAAGCAATAACTTGGAATAATAATCTAGATAATAGTTACAATGCAGTAGAATCAACAAAAACTACAATAACTTTTACAACGCAATCGATATTTGACAATATTCCGCCATCCGCTCCTGGTAATTTTACGAATTATTCAATTTTCCCAGGTACAAATCCATTTTTGAGTATGGCCAGCATTCAATTGGATTTTATAAAATCAAATGATAATATTGGGGTGAAAGATTATATTGTATATCTAGATGGCCATCCTTCATTCATACAATATTTTAATAAAAACAATGGTCAAGTTAGAGATACATTAAGATTAAATCAACCTATTGAAAGCACTGCTAGCTTTAGTATGAAGGCAAGGGATTTCAGCAATAATGTTTCCACATTGTCAGCACCGTTGGTATCATATATTCCGGATATTTACTCTCCTTCATTTTCTTACACAACTGTCCCTTTTTTGAGCGAAAGAGATACTTCAATTGTTTTAAAATTCGTTCCTTTGGTCGATGTATCTCTTCCAATTACACTTGATATCTATACAAATGATCTATTATACAAATCCTTTCAAATTTCCGATACAAGTTTTTCGCATTCTTTCAAGTGTTATAATGTCACTTTCAGTGATTATGTAATTTCCAATCCTACTGTATATAGTTGCGATTATTTGATTACAGTGAATGGACTAAACCCTCAATCTGAATATAGATTTAAATTCCAAGCCACCGATGCTAAGGGGAATTCTTCTGGATTAAAAAGTATTAGTGGAATTTATTACACCACCGGTATAAAAGATACAATAAAGCCTTCAGTGCCTCAAAATTTAAAAATTGTAACTATTACTTCCGATTTTGTATCAATAGCTTGGAATCCTTCATCTGATAACATTCGTGTAAAAGGATATGAAATTGAAATATTAGAAACTGGTGATTTTTATACAGTTACCGGTCTAAGTTATACGATTTTAGGATTAATTAGTGGTAAAGAATACAATGCAAACGTTAGATCATTTGATTCAAATGGAAACAAATCAAACTTCGCAGCAATTGCTTTAATTATTCCTTTTAAAAATGTTATTAATAATTCAAAATCCTTCGAATTAGTTGAAAATAAAAATAAAGTATATCCCAATCCGGCAAACAATATAATTACGCTTACAAATCACGCAATAGGGGATCATATAACTGTTAAAAATGTCTTAGGAGATATCATTTTAACCAAATTACTGAATTCTGAAAGAGAAGAAATAGATATTTCTTTTATTCAAAGTGGCATTTATTTTATGGAATTCAATAATTTACATGTACATAAACTTATTAAACAATAATATTAAAAATCGCCATTTATTACCTTTAGATCCAAATATTTTGTCAGAATAGTATCAGTATTGGGCAGAATAATGGTAGAAGTCCATTGAATATACACATACCTTTGCATGGTAATTTTATAATTATTCAAACAAAAAATAATAAAAAACCATGTTAACTGCTGCACAACTCCGTGAATATCAAGAATCAGGATATACCATAAGTAGAAATTTATTCTCCAAAGAAGAAACAGATCAATTGTATGCCAGTGCCATCGCTGATAATTCTATGCAGACACATGGCATAGACCTTAATGATCAGTCTGGCAAAAAAACCAGGCTTACACTATGGTACACACCCACGGATGATATATATGGATTGACCACCAGAAGCAAGAGAATGGTAGGGGCCGTGGCACAGCTGCTTGGCAATAGCGCACCGGTATGTCATTTTCACACCAAACTCATGCAAAAGCAACCCAAGACTGGTGGGGCATGGGAATGGCATCAAGATTATGGATATTGGTATAAAAATGGATTTTTATATCCGGATCAAATGATATCGGTGATGGTAGCACTGACAGAAGCGACTATTGAAAATGGATGTTTGCAAGTTATCCCCGGAAGTCATAAAATGGGCAGGGTAGAGCATGGATTTTCAGGCGAGCAAGTAGGAGCCGACCAAAAATTTGTAGATGAGTCGCTTAAAAACTCTAAGTTAGTGTATGTGGAATTGAAGCCGGGAGACACCTTGTTTTTCCACCCCAATTTATTGCATCGCTCTGAAGCCAATTTGTCGGACCACCCACGTTGGTCTTTGATTTCGGCATTTAATCTGCAAACGAATAAGCCCTTTAATGAGCCACATACCTCAAGTTATACACCTATCAAAGAGGTGGATGATAGTGCGGTATTGAATTGGAGAAAATACGCCAATGATCTTCAGAAAAAAGATTTCTTGGTGAAAGATGAAGATTTAGCGTTGAAGTAATATTGATTGTAATTCCATAAAGCATGAAGCAACTGGTTCTTTACATAGGTATTTGCCAATTAGCAATAGCCCAAAACATAGAAATCAAAAACGATAAAATTTATCGCGTTGTGGTTATTTCACATGATAGTATAAAATCCACCACTCTTTCAGTGACTGGATTGAGCCATAATGTATTGAAAATTAATTCTAAGGAATTTTCTTTTTTATGGAATGACAAACCAATAACGGGGGCAACGGGTTGGAAACTTATTTCTCAAAATACCATAGATAAGGGTGACAAAGGGAAAGAGCTTACGCTCAAATTGGCATCAACCAAAGAGAGACTAGAAGTGGAACTTACCTATGCGTTGTATCCGAATTTTCCAGTGATTCGCAAATGGATATCTGTTAAAAATACAGGGACTGCTGATGCCAAACTGGAGTCTTTAAATGTCGAAGACTTAGAAACCGAATTTTGGAGTACGCATTCGCTTGTGTACCGAAATTATGCTCGATACAAGCAATTGGGCACTTTTGTTGGCGATTGGGACGATGCCGTGGTGGTCATTCAACGATTGGACAAAAAAGTATCCATGGCAATAGGCAATGAAAGCCCGGGAGTTTTGAAACGGACGGCTTTTAATACGCATGAGAATAATATAGAAGCGGGCTTAACGCATACTTCACAAGATTTTCCATTTCGTAAGTGGATTAAGGCCGGACAGACCTGGAAAAGTCCAGCGGTATTTATGGCGCTTACACTAGGGTCAAACCATGGAGAAGATATATTAAACAATGAGGTGAACGATTTTGCACACAAACATTTGGCTATCAAGATTTATGAGACTCCAAACAAGCCTGTCTTCGTGTATAATACATGGTATCCATTTCGCACATTTGTAAACGATACCTTAATCAGAAGCGTAGCCAAAGCAGCTTCTGAGTGTGGAGTGCAGGAGTTTGTCATTGACGATGGTTGGCAGATTAATGAGGGAAATAATTTTGTAGAAAAAGCTTGGGGAGCAAGTTATGGCGACTGGCTCGTTCATCCTCGCAAATTTAAAGGAGGACTAAAACCCACTTTTGACTATATCAAATCACTCGGCATGCGTCCCGGACTTTGGATAAGCATAGGCTCAGTATTGGAAGAATCAAAGGCTTACAAAACGCATCCAGAATGGGTGGTGAAAAACTATAAAGGCCAAAACGGTAACCTACACTTTGTATCCGATAGTAGCGATTTTTATACCACCTGTTTTGGTACGGATTGGGATGTGTATATCAAAGACAAAATACTGGGGTTGGTTAAAGATTACGGCCTAGCTTATACCAAGTTGGATTTATCTATTGTAACCAGTGCCTATGTAAACGATACGAGAATAAGCGGTTGTTATTCTACCGAGCATCCGTATCACAAAGACCATCAAGAATCGTTTTGGGTGATTTATGAAAAGACATTCAAGCTTTTTGATGATTTGCACCGTGAGGCACCGGATTTATTTATTGATTGCACCTTTGAAACAGCCGGGAAAATGCACCTGATGGATTATGCCATAGCGCAACATGCCGATGGCAACTGGCTAAGCAACTTTGAAGAGGCATCTCCTACTGGTCCATTACGAGTGCGACAAATGGCCTGGTGGCGTTCTCCTGCTATGCCAGCCTCATCGTTGGTCATAGGCAATCAACAAATGGAAGACCCTGATCAGGATTTAGTCTTTAAATCTTTGATTGGCACGTTTCCGATATTGCTGGGTGACCCTCGCAAACTCACAGCTTCTCAAAAAGAAACTTATAAAACATGGTCGCTTACTTTGCAGAGGCTCCAAAAGGCACATAATTATATGAACTATCGACAAGATTTGGCTGGATTTGGAGAGCCGCAGGAGGGTGCTTGGGATGGATTGCAACGTATAAATACTGACACCAAATCAGGCGGTATAGTGGGTGTGTTTAGGCAAGGGGCGAAAGAAAGCAAAAGACAAGTGTATGTTTCAGGATTAGAACTTTACAAATCGTATGTAGTTAAAATTGCTCCAAATGGGGAAACAGTAGGTAATTTTAATGGGATTCAGCTTTCAACTACGGGATTTGAGGTAGATATGAAAAAAGAATATGATGGAAAGATATTTGAAATATCCAGTGAAAAATAATTCACTTACTTCCCAAACTCCACCCAGTCAATATTGATCATGCCTTTATAATCGTTGGCCTTTGGGTCAACGTTTTTGTAAACAAAATAAATGTCATGATTCCCTTCTATAGGTTTAAGTTTTGATTTAATTGAGTACCAGTCTTCCCATTTGCCTGTAGGTTTTATGGGTAGCGTGGCAATCACCTTTCCTTTGTTACTATCAATTCTGACTTCAATTTCTCCTTTTGCTTGATTGGAGTTTACAGACGCAGTTATTTTGCTGATTTCATTCAAGTCAATGTTTTTATATTTTATATATGAATTATCTGCAATTCCACCCATATATAAATAACTATTTTCTTTGAATTGGTTTCCGATGAATCTACCAACACTTTTGGAGGAAGGAATAGCTGTTTCTGCTTCTGTTTTTGGGTGAATAAGTGTAATTCTTTTTTGAGAGGTGAATTTATATTTCCCTTGATAACCTTTGTCTGTATAAGTGCTTGATAATGTAAAGGTTCCGTTTTTTGCACTCAAGGTTTTGAGATCAATTATACCTGAATTGGGAAGAGGTTTAGTAATTTTATCTGGCTTCTTGCCTGCGTATTGAAATATGTATTGCACCATTGCTGTGGTTTGTTGCATTGTTAACTGCGGATGAGCACTCATTGCATGCAAATCTGACCATTTTCCGCTACCACCGGTGATAATTTTGCGTGCTAATTTTTCAATATTTTCAGGATTTTTGGGGTAAAACTCTGCAATTTCAACAAATGAGGGTCCAACTGACTTTTTGTTCGATGAATGACAAGCTTTACAGTCACTTGCAGCGATTAATGGATGATCGGTAATTGGTTTTTCCGGATTTAATGCTTCATATATGGATGATTCGTTGAATGTGATTTCGGTTTTGATGTCTTTAGAATTGATAATTTTATCTTCTAAGTCATTAACTAAAACCCTGTATTGCAAAGGTTTGTCCTTGAAAAAGAATGTTGAATTGCAATTGATAAATTCAATATCAACTTTAGGATAGGTGTTGCCCACCGTAATTTTAACCGTGGTACTACTGGTATCACCTGTTGGATCAGTTACGGTTAATTTGGGAAAATAAACTCCGGCATTTTCGAAAGTGTATGTTGTTTTTTTGCCTTTTGATTTTGCTTCTTTGCCATCGAAGTTCCATTCATAAATTAATGAATCATTATCAAGATCAACACTTGGGGAACCATCAAATTCGACTTTCAGTGGAAACATTCCAACAGTATCAGAAATATTAAATTTGGCAGTGGGTGCCCAATTACCTTGTTGATATTTGATACGAACTAATCGAGCATCTTCATTTTGCGAAAACCAATTGGTGCCATATTCGAGCATATATAAGTCGCCTTCGGGCCCAATCTCCATATCAATTGGATGGTCAAACTTGGTACCCGGCATAAATTTTTCCATCTCCACAATTTTTCCTTCTGCATCCATTTTTACAGTGATTATCCAATCCCTCATCCATTCATATATGAAAACTTTATTGTCGTAATATTTTGGAAATCTGTTTTTAGAATGTTGATAATCAGAGTAAATATACATAGGGCCCGCCATGGCACTTCTTCCACTGTTGCCCAATATTGGAAACTCTTTAGAATCATCGTATGAATACCAAATCCATGCAGGATTTGCCGGAGGAAGTGATTTCGCTCCGTAATTATTAGGCGAATTATTCACTACATGCATTGGGTCAAACGCTTTTCCAACAATACTGTCTTTAAAATCAAATTCATGGTATGCAAAATTGTTGCCCACAAAATATGGCCAACCAAAGTTCCCGGGGGCTTTTGCCAAATTAAATTCATCATAGCTTTTGGGTCCACGTCCTCGTTTATCGTCCGATCCCGCATCGGGTCCTACATCGCCCCAAAATAACCAACCATTTTTCTTGTTAGTACTAATTCTGAACGGATTACGACAACCCATGGTATATATTTCAGGTCTGCCTTTAGTGCCATCTTTTGGAAACAAATTTCCATCAGGAATGGAATAGGTACCATCTTTCTCAAGATGAATTCGTAGAATTTTACCTCTAAGATCATGTGTGTTTGAAGATGATTTTTGTGCATCAAACGGACTTCTGCCGGGTCGGGTATCAATAGGGGAGTACCCATCCGATTCTTTGGAACTGGTATTATCGCCCACGGATATATACAGATTATTGTCTTTGCCAAAAGTTAACGAACCTGCTGAATGACAGCATGTTTCTCTTTGTACAGGGATTTCCAAAAGTACTTTTTCTGTTGACAGGATTAATGAATCATCTGCAAGTTTCATCCGGCTTACTCTTTGCAAAGCTGAATCACCGGGCGCAGAATAAAAAATATAAATCCAGCCATTAGTCATGAAGTCCGGGTCCAAAGTTACACCTAGTAATCCATCTTCAAATCGACTAAAAACATCTATTTTGGCTAGTAATTTGGTTTTGTTGTGAGTGGGTATGAATAATTTGATATTTCCTTTTCGTTCCACAAATACGACTCTGCCATCCTTGGCAATTGCCAATTCCATTGGCTCATCCAACCCAGCATCGAGCACTGTTTTGAGAAATCTTTTTTCATCAGGTTTTTGAGTGACGATTTCGGATGAATGTTGGCAAGAGATTAAGAAAGAGCATATAACCAAAAAGGTTGTTAAAATTTTAATTATCAATTTGTTATGATTTAAATAGTAAAAATGTATCTAAATTATTTGCTAAAATATGGATTTCTGTTTTCAAAATAAATTAAATCTGACGTAGCATTACATTTTTTATCTTTTAAAGGAGAATGGGCTAAAAATAACTTTTGTGTAAGAAACCATGTGCGGTAGGATGTCCACGAAAGGTGTGAAATATTAGTTTTTTGGCATGGTAAGGTGGGTATGTGCGGCAAAAAAAACTAATATTTTTCTTTCGTGGGGGTCTTTTTGTTTACTTTTTGACCAAACAAAAAGTAAAAATGTAAAATAGTAAATTGCTTATTATGAATTAGTTAAATAAAAGGCCAATCCAATTTAAGTTAAAATTATCCCTAAAGCATGTTTATTTAATTATTTTTGAAATTCTATGGAAAAACATCACCCTGTTATTGGCGTTACTATTGGAGACATCAATGGGATTGGTCCGGAAGTAATTCTCAAAACATTTGCCGATCATGCCATGCTGCATTTTTGCACACCCGTGATATACGGTTCAACAAAAATGCTTAACTATTATCGTAACCTTTTGCATTTGGAGGATCATGGTTTGATTCACATCCCTTCAATTAGTCAAATTGCTCACAAAAAAGTTAACGTAATACATTGTTGGGATAATGAAGTGCTAGCCACCCCGGGCAAAGCTTCCGAAGTCGCAGGTAATTGTGCATTCTTATCGCTACAGAAATGTACAAATGATTTGAAAAATGGCCATTTAAATGCCATGGTTACTGCTCCAATCGACAAGAACACTATTAAAAATCCACAATTTAATTTTGTAGGGCATACGGAATATTTACAACACATTTTTCAAGCCAAAGAAGTCCTTATGTTTATGGTTTCGGAGCAATTGAAAGTGGCATTAGTAACAGAACATGTACCTGTAAATCAGATATCTACAGCTTTAACTAAAGAGAAACTTATTGCCAAAATTAAACTTGTAATGAGTTCACTTAAAAAGGATTATAATATAGTGAAGCCCAAAATTGCAGTACTTGGATTAAACCCACATGCAGGCGACAAAGGTGTAATAGGTAATGAAGAAGAGCAAATTATTAAACCTGTCATTCAAAGCTTTAGAGATAATGGAGAAATCGTAATTGGTCCATTTCCAGCCGATGGTTTTTTTGCTTCAGATCAAATGCAAAAGTTTGATGCGGTACTTGCCATGTATCACGATCAAGGCTTAATTCCATTCAAAATGCTTGCTTTTTCCACAGGCGTAAATTTCACTGCAGGTCTTCCAGTGGTGCGTACTTCTCCCGACCATGGCACCGCTTATGATATTGCAGGTAAGGGTGTTGCAGATGAAAATTCATTTCGCCAGGCAGTGTTTACTGCATTGGATATTATCAAGAACAGAGCAGAATCAAGCAACAAAAGAGAACACACTGCCATTGTATTGGAAAGTGAGAAATAAACAACTCATGCGTCATGTTTTATTCAACTCAAATTGAAGCAGAATCAATTTGGCTTTCTCAAGAGGAAACCAATCATTGCAAGAATGTATTGAGGATAAAAATTGGAGAAAATGTACAAGTTACTAATGGTAAAGGGAATTTATATGACTGCAAATTAACCGATTATACAAAAAAAGGCGCACAATTGCATATTAATAATTCTAATTATTACGAGAATAATATCTCAAAAAATTTACATATAGGCATTGCTCCAACCAAAAGTGCCGATAGAATAGAGTGGTTTGTAGAAAAAGCAGTAGAGATTGGTATTGGCAAAATATCCTTGGTAATGATGCAACACTCTGAGCGTAAGCACATTTCATTGGAAAGAATAAATAAAGTGGCTATTTCGGCTATGAAGCAGTCGTTACAAGTGTATTTGCCAGAAATAGATGTATTTAACGATATTAAAAGTTTTATAAAAACCGTTGAAAATTATCCAGTGAAAATTACTGCACATTTGCTGCAATCCCTTCAAAACCCAATTAATAAAGTTATTAAT
>JANRJY010000027.1:0-17096 GCA_033763735.1 Bacteroidota bacterium
GAATTCAAGAATTTTCGTCCTCTGTCCAATCCGCCCTTAATCAAGAATGTAACAATACCTCCACCGGCTTTCATTTGTTTTAGGGCTAATTTCTTTTGAGGGAAACTATCCAAAAATGGATATACTACTTTTTCCACTTCCAAACTGGACTCCAAAAACTGAGCTACTTTTAAAGCATTGTCACAATGACGATCCATACGAACTGCCAAAGTTTCAAGTGACTTAGTTAATACCCAACCATTGAAAGGGGAGAGAGAAGGACCGGTATGCCTAGCAAAAAAACGAATTTCTTTAATCAATTCTTTACTTCCCAAAATGCACCCGGCTATTACTCTACCTTGTCCATCGATAAACTTGGTTGCAGAATGTGTTACCAGATCAATTCCCCATTTGGCAGGATTTTGCAAATAAGGAGTAGCAAAGCAGTTATCTACATTGGATATGATATTGTGCTTTTTACATAACTTAGCAAAAAACTCTAAATCAATGAGTTGCAAGCCGGGGTTAGAAGGCGTTTCTACAAAAAACATTTTTGTATTGGGTCTGATATGTTTTTCCCAGGTTTCCGGTTCATCTATTTCCACGTAAGAAGATTCAATACCCCATTTGGGCAATATTTGGGTTAATATTTGATGAGTAGAACCAAATACCGATCGTGAAGCCAGAATATGATCGCCTGATTTCAATAAAGCTGCCATGCTTGAAAACATTGCTGACATACCGGAAGCAGTTACAATACCATCTTCCGTGCCTTCCAATAAACACATTTTTTCAATGAACTCATTATTGGTTGGATTTGAAAATCTTGTGTAAATGTTTCCTTGTATTTCATCAGCAAATAAAGCTCTTGCTTGTTCAGCATTATCAAACTCAAAACTTGATGTTAAAAAAAGTGGCGTAGAATGCTCTCTGTACTGACTTTGCTCTGTTTGGGTACGAATTGCTAAGGTTTCAAATTTATTATGGCTCATGTAAATAATTTGATGCAAAAATAATAGAATTTCGAATTTAATCCATATATAATTTTACCATTCAAATTATTTGGTTTAAAATTCAGAATAATATTCCGAGTATTTCCATATATTCATTACATATTTCTACTTTTTCATCTATAATTAATTATTAGTTTTGCAGAAATATTAACAATAGATTGCTTCGCTTCACTCACAATGAAGTAATGCAGCTTTCATTATTTGGAATATTGATAAGCAATCATATTAAAAACATTAAAATATGTCAAAAATAGCAATCATTGGATGTGGCAATATGGGTCTTACCTATGCCAAATCATTCTTACAATACAATCTGGTCAAAAAGGAACATTTACTCTTAATTGAGAAAAATGCAGAACTCAAAGAACATTTGGCTCCTTTTGGAAACGTACATAATGCGCTTGACAGTAAAATATCAGAATATGACACGATTATTCTATCAGTGAAGCCTCAAGATGCGAAACCGGTTCTAGAAGAGTTAAAACAGTATCTTAAACCTCACCAAATGGTCATTTCAATAATGGCCGGTGTCACCATAAGTACATTAGAACAAATTCTTAATTTCAAAAGCATCATTAGAGCGATGCCAAATACGCCTGCTCAATTAGGAATGGGAATAACAGGATTTACAGCAGGAAAAGGAACCAAAATTCAAGCAATCCTAAAAGCTGATAACTTGTTGAATGCCACGGGAAAAACCATTTTTCTGGAAAATGAAGATTTGCTTAATGCCGTAACCGCACTAAGCGGAAGTGGACCTGCCTACTTTTATTTCATTGTAAATGCAATGATTGAAGCAGGTGTAAAAATGGGCTTGGAAGAAAATGTGGCTTCGTTATTGGTAAAAGAAACCATGAATGGATCGTTTCATTTAATGAATAATTCGGACAAAACACTTCAAGAACTAATAAATGCTGTAACTTCCAAAGGAGGAACTACCGAAGCTGCTTTGAAAAAATATAATGAACAAAAGCTATCAGAAGTAATTAAAGATGGCATATTTGCAGCTGAAAATAGAGCCAATGAGTTGTCGAAATTAACTTAATCGAATTTAAACAGAACACGGATTACAAAAATTTGAAAAATTTTAACAGAAAAATCAGGATTGATAATTTATCATTGTCTTTATTGTTCTTTTGAATATAGAAATTAGTAATAATCAAAAATGCCTGAAATAAGTAGATTCTTTGGAATTGTTGTTTATATGTTTTTTAACGATCATAATCCGCCTCATTTCAAAGTGATTTACAATGAATTTGAGGCTAATATACTTATTGAAAACGGAAATATATTAAATGGTGATTTTCCAATTAGTAAATTAAAATTAGTATCAGCTTGGGCAGAGATTCATAAAGAGGAATTACTCAAAATGCGGTATTCAAAGCACTTTATTAAACTTAAACCGTTACAATAAATGCTTAAAATAGTAAAAATTGATAAGTTAGTTGAAAATACAATTTTCATTTCTTTTTCGAATGGTGAGAAAAAGAAGTTTACAATAGCTTTGGAAAATGCTGAACCTAATTTGAAAAAATACTATCAAAGTATACTTGATGAATTGAATTTTCAAAGAGTTAAATTAGGTAGATTTGGACAACTGTATTGGGAAAATTGTGGTGAAATTATTGATGAAAAAGGAAATTTAATTAAATGTGAATTTGACTTTTCTCCTGAGTATATATATTACAATTCAGAAAAAGTAATCGATTGAAATTTAATTATACATTATTACTTATTAACTAAATCATTTTGCTTCCCATATTTTACAAAGAAATCCGATCGTTTTTTAATAGCCTGATAGCCTATCTTACTATTGGCGTATTTTTAATAGCTTCAGGGTTGTTTATGTGGGTGTTTCCAGATAATATATTGGAATATGGTTTTGCTGAAATGGACATATTTTTCTCCAATGCTCCTTATATATTCATGTTTCTGATTCCTGCTATTACTATGCGTAGTTTTGCCGAGGAGAACAAAACAGGTACAATAGAATTGCTTATTACCAAGCCTTTAACAGAGTTGGAAATCATTCTTGGAAAATATTTGGCTTCTTTTGCGTTGGTATTATTTTCACTTATACCTACGTTGGTATTTTATTATACACTTTATACACTAGGAAGTCCTAAAGGCAATTTAGATACTGCCGGAATTATTGGTTCCTATATTGGTTTGTTTTTTTTGGGTGGTTTGTTTGCCGCTTTAGGAATATGCGCTTCATCATTGTTCGATAATCAGGTAACGGCGTTCATCGTTTCTTTATTTATGTGCTATTTGTTTTATAATGGATTTGGATATTTGGCATCAATGAACACTTGGGGAAAATATACCACAACTGTAGAACAATTAGGAATTGCATATCATTATAATTCATTAAGTAAAGGCTTGATTGATAGTAAAGATGTGATTTATTTTTTATCCATTATCGCTATAGCTTTAGGTGCCACAAAGCTTTCAATTCAGAGTAGGAATTGGGTGTAGATAAATTAAGTATAAAATAATTGGAATGAATTTAGTTTCAAAACTTAAAATATTAATAATATCAATTTTGTGCGTTTTTCAATATTCTCACATTTTTGCTCAAATAGTCGATACGATTTATTATAAAGATTATAAAACTTTTTCTGATAAAAGTAATTATGATTTTTATGCTACTATTTTCAAAAATGATAATCTAACTTATTCAGCTATAGAATATTACATAGGAGATTCAATAAAAGCAAAATATACCTATAAAAGCAAAAAAGAGTTAAATGTGAATAAATATAATTTACGTTCACTAATTGAAAAAGAAAAACTAGTGCTAAATGGGACTTATTTGAAATTTAGAAACAATACAACAATTTTTGGAGAATCAGAATATGATTTTGGCAAAGAAAAATATGGACCTGTAGAGTATTATTATGGGGACACAGTTTATTTAGTTGCGGATGAAATGCCTAAATTTCCATCCGATAATTCTAATTGGTTAAAAGAATTTATCAAAAATAATATTCGGTATCCAGAAGAAGCTTTATCAAAAGGAATCAATGGAAGAGTTATGGTGTCTTTTTATATTGATAAAATCGGCAATGTAAAAATTCTTAACTTAATTAAAAAAGTAGACCCTTTATTAGATAATGAAGCAATTAGAGTTATACAGAGTTTTCCAAATTGGATACCTGGTAAAATAAATGGATTTCCAGTCTGCGTTAAACTAACTGTGCCAATTCTTTTTTCTAAATAATACCAAAAGTTTATTCGTTTTAAATATCTAAAATTTTATATCTGTTTTTTGTATTATTGCCTCGCTTTTATTAATTCAAAGTTTATGTTAAAATTCAATAATTCTTTTTGCTTACTGCTAATTAGTTCATTATTAGCTTTTTCTCAATCCAAAAAGCAGAATCTTAATTGGCAAGTCGGCTATCACAATGTCAATGAAATGCCTACCAAATGGGCTAATTCAACCGTACCAGGAGCTGTTCAACTCGATATTATGGTTGCCGAAAAATACAAACAACCTTATTGGTATGGCAATAACTTTGAGCAATTCACATGGATGGAGCAAAAGTATTTTACATACAAAACCACTTTTGCAAAACCTAAAACCGAGTCTGGACAGCGTGTGTTCTTCCATTCAAAAGGTATTGATTATCAATTTGATATTTATTTGAATGGAGAGAAATTGCTTTCTCAGGAAGGAATGTTCACTTATGTTGATTTGGATATTACTTCCAAGTTAAAAGAATCCAATGAGATCAAAATTACACTTATGCCTGTACCTACTGTTGCCGGTGCACGACAAACCATATGGCATTATAGGGATAATGCCGCAAAATCAGCTAAACCGGCAGTAAGCTATGGTTGGGACTGGCATCCACGCTTGATTACTAGAGGTATATGGGATGAGACCTACTTAGATGTAAGAGAAAGCGCTTTTATCAGCAATGTAAATTATGATTATGACTTTACTTCACCTGATTTTACGACAGCAATTGTAAAACTACAATTAGACGCTGATAATCAGTCAGGTAATACATACAAATGGACTTTAAAAGATAGTAAAGGAAACAATGTAATTGTGAAAGAAGGACAAATTGGATCAAACAACAATGTTATAACTGAAAACATAAAAAACATTGAATTATGGTGGCCAAATGGTTATGGCAATCCTACGTTGTATCAATCCAAAGTAGAATTATTTGACAAAAACAAGAAAGTAATTGATAGCAAAGAAACTAAAATAGGTTTCCGTCAGATTAAAGTGATTATGAGCGAAGGAGGATGGATTGAGCCTCAGGCATTTCCAAAATCACGTTCTGTGGCTCCAGCCAATTTTGAGGTGAATGGAAAAAGGATATTTGTAAAAGGTAGCAATTGGGTTCACCCCGAAATATTTATGGGTTTGGCCACAAAAGAAACTTATGAAAAGCATGTCAAATTGGCCAAAGAAGCTAATTTCAATATATTCAGAGTATGGGGTGGGGGAGTAACTAACAAAGAATCATTTTTTGACCTTTGCGATCAATATGGAATACTTGTATGGCAAGAGTTTCCTTTGGCTTGCAATTTATACCCTGATGAACCAAAGTATCTTTCTGTATTAGAACAGGAAGCCAGATCAATCATCAAAAGAGTAAAACAACACGCATCACTTGCATTGTGGTGTGGCGGTAATGAGTTATTCAATGAATGGAGTGGCATGACCGAACAATCAATGCCATTGCGATTGTTGAACAAACTTTGTTATGAATTGGACCCTAAAACGCCGTTTATTTATACTTCTCCTTTGTTTGGAATGGGACATGGGCATTACGTTTTCTGGGAATTGAAAAATGGAGGCGAAGTGTTTCAATGGATGCCCAACGCAAAAAACACTGCTTATACCGAATATGGTGTACCGGGAGTAGCTAATTTGGAAGTATTAAAAGCAATGATGCCTGCAAATGAATTATTCCCTCCAAAACTAGGAACTTCATGGGAATGGCACCATGCATTCAACGTTTGGGGCAAAAATCGTTGGCTTGAGATGCCTTTTTTAGAAGAATATTTTGGTGAAATGAAGTCATTGGAAGATTTGGTTGCTTATTCACAACTTTCGCAATGTGAAGGGTACAAATGCATATTTGAAGAAGCAAGACGCCAAAAACCATTTTGCGGTATGGCCATCAATTGGTGTTATCAGGAACCATGGCCATGTGCGGCAAACAATAGTTTAATCAATTGGCCTTCGGTGCCCAAAGCCGCCTATTATCATGTAGCAAAATCATGCAGGCCTATGCTTGCAAGCGCACGTATTCCCAAGTTCAGATGGGAAGAAGGAGAAACATTTTCGTGTGATTTGTTTTTGTTGAATGATAGCTTTGAGAAATTACCGGCATCAAAAGTAACAGCCAAATTAATATATGACGATAATAAGGAAATTTCATTTTTGAACTGGGACTTTGCTGGTTTGGATAAAGAAAACACCAATTATGCAGGACCTACAGCAAGAGTTCCTCTTCCTAAAATGAAGAAAAACTTGTTTAAACTTGTTATTGAAGTGGTTGGCAAACCTGAGTTAAAATCGGAATACACATTGGTTTATAGAGGTACTGACGTGCAAAACGCAAAACCCAAAATCAAATATCTTAATGGTGTAGAGGAATAACTAAATTCCGCTTTTCTCAAAATACAATCTTAATTTGTCAAGCGATGCAGGTTTGTTTATAAATCCGGCTACCGAAGCATATTGCTTCGTTTTGTCACTATCATCAATGCTTATGCTGGAAGTTAGAATAACCGTAGGAATTGAAATCTCAATATTTTTCAACATTTCTAAAATGGACCAGCCATCATAAACAGGCATATTTAAATCTAATAACAAGTATGCAATGTTTTCTCTTTCTTTTAACAAAAATTTGAAACCTTCTTCTGAATCAATAAAAGTTTCAACCCTCATTTCAGGATCGTATTCTTTAACTAGATTTTCGCAAATAAAATTATTTATACGATCATCATCTATTACAACTATTGTTTTATTCATTTTTATAATTTCTACTTATATGATTCAAAGGTAATAATAATTTAAATTGAGTGCCAACTCCGGGCGTACTTTCTACTGATATTTCACCACCAAGAGTTTTGACCTGATTATGAACAAGATGTAAGCCAAATCCTTTCCCTTCTATGCCTGCATGAAATCGCTGGTATAAACCAAATATTTTAGTGCCATACTTTGATAAATCAATGCCAGTACCGTTGTCAGAAAAAATGAGAACTCCATAATTATCCTGAACATCAGATGTAATGGTAATAACAGGTTTTATGTTTCGTCTACGATATTTTAACGAATTACTTATGAAGTTGTAAAAAAAACTTTGTATATATCCTTTCATAGAAAATATTTGCCTTAATTTTTGAAAGTCAACGATGAATTCAGGTCCAACTTCATTGATGTTTCGGGCTAATAGTTGTTTTGCGCCTTCAAATACTTCAAACAAATTAACTTCGTCAAGATTTCCGGTAAATCTTCTTAGTGATAATATTTCATTCAAATCAAATATAACTTTATCCAGATTAAGACCTGCTTCTCTAAGCATGTGCACAATATCATCCGTCATTGATACATTTTTGATATTTAAAAGCAAATCTGTAAGTCCTAAAATGTTGGCAACCGGAGCCCTTAAATTATGAGATATAATATATGAAAATTGCAGTAACTCCTCATTATGCAATCGAAGTTCCGATATAAGGTGGATGTTTTCGTTTTCTTTATTCTTTAAATCTGTAAAATCTGTGGCTACAATACTAACATGCGTGATTTTATTATTATTCAAAACAGGATTAAAGGTGAATCGAAACCATTTTTCTCCATTTTTTGATTGTATTGATTTTTCAATTCGAGTTCTCCTTCCCTCAAATGCCAATTGAACTAAATATTCAAACTTTTCAAGGTCTTCACTATTTACATAATTTGACACCGGTTTGTTTATTTCCAAATACATGCCAAAAAGCTCGTTTACACCCAGGTATGCTGATTTATTAAAAAATGAAACATTTTTTAATAAATCAATTAGTATAAATGAATCAGAGGTATTCTCAAAAACAGCACTTAATCCTTCTTGTGACTTTCTTAATATTTCATTTTTTTCATATTCATCAGTGATGTCAAATATGATTGCAAATGTTTTAACAGGCTTATTTTCAATCATTTCAGAACTTGCAATGGTTCTAATCCTTTTATGGTTACCTCTTAATGTTACTATTTCAAATTCAATATCAAATCCTTTGCCTACCGAACGTGTTTCGTTTACTTCCATCAGTAACTGCTCTTTATAATCGGCTTTCATTAGCTGAAAAAACATTTCGAAAGAGGGTTTTTGGTCAGGTTCCAAATCCAATATTTGATACACTGTATCTGAAAAAGTTTTTTTGTTGGTTTTTAAATCATTTTCATAAATAGCCATTTTGGCCACTTTACACGCATCGTTCAATAGCTTCCTTGTTGAATTAGCTTCAATGAATGCGTTTATGAAATCCTCTTTATTTAAATATAATTTAGGGTTAGTGTTTTTATTAAATTCATCAACTGTTTTTTTGATATCTAACTTTAATTTGAGGGCATTATTTTCCTTTTTTAAATCAAATATCTCTAATTTAAGTTTTTGAATTTCATTTAAAAAATCATATGATACGGTTTGTTTCATATATATATAAAACAGCTAATTCATTATTTTGGAAAATTTTTCAAGTGTAAGCGGTTTTTTGATATAACCTGAAACTACTCCTGAATTAATGTCATTGATAAATATTTCTTTTTTGTCAAACCCCGACAAAATATACATTTTAGGAACTGTTTTTAGTGTTTTTGACAATGCTTCAAACTGCTCAATGAATTGTTTCCCATTCACTACCGGCATGTCAAAATCAATCAAAATGACATCTGGAATAAGCTCAACTTTATTTTGATTTTCACTTAAGTATTTCAACGCACTAAATCCGGAAGGCAGTAATATTGTATCCACCTTTTTATTAGATTCTTTGATAATATGCTGCGCCACAAATAACGAAATATCATGATCGTCAATGAGCATGACTATAGGTCTTGCTTTCATCATTTTGAGAGATGATTTTCTTTAATTTCGATTACTACTTTCTTTTGTAACTCAAATAACTTTGTCAAAATAGGCTGCACACTTTCGAAAGTTTTTTGATTATCTGTTACATGTTTTATTTCATCGCAAGTGCTTACTAAATCGGCTAATAACATATATCCATATCCCGACTTAAGTTTATGTGCTATTTTTTTAATTCCTTCTACATCTTTTTTATTGGCGGTTTCTTTTAGCAAAGCAATGTCAAATTCAGAGCTCTTTACAAATAACTCTAACATTGATTTTAATACCTTGCCTTGCATATTGTACTGTTTTTTGATTGCTTCAATGTTTACTATCATTTTACTTACTATTTAATGGTTTGAAAATTTTAAATGATGGGTCGTAATAGTCGAAATACTTATCATATGCACTTGGCATGGCATCGTAATAACCAATAATTAATACCCCTTTATTATTGAGATACCTTGAAAATTTTTCTAATACTTTCATTTTCAATGGGTCATTGAAATAAATCATGACATTCCTACAGAAAATTATATCAAATGATTCAAAAAGTGTATCACTTACAAGATTTGAAGCATAAAAACTAACATTTTGTTTTAGAAAATCATTGGCTTTATACCCATTTGAAGTTTTGGTAAAATAGAAATGCAAATCGGAACCTGGGTTAAATTCTAAGTAATTTTTGTTGTATTGATTAAGCAGATCATTTTCATAAACGCCAAGCTGTGTAGCTTCAACAAACCTGTCGCTGAGGTCAATGACATGAAAACTTGTTTTGCTCAATAAATTCAACTCATGCATCAATATTGCCATTGTATAATATTCTTCTCCAGTAGAACAACCGGCATGCAATACGGATATATTAGATTTGTGCGCAATTGTAGGTAGATATTTGTCCCTTAAATAAATCCATAATTCAGGATTTCTGAACATTTCAGTTAACCCAACTGAAATTTCATCTTTGAATTGAATTACGAACGCATGATCGTAAAGTAGCCTTTTCCAAAGACCCATCACATCAACTAGGTTATATTTGTGAATAATTCGGGTAATTCTTCTTTTAATGGATGATGATTCATATCCAGTAAAATCAACTCCGTAACGTGATGTTAAAGCTTGATTTATGGAATCGAGTTCTTCGTCAGTAATATTTTGTATGGTGTCAGTTATCATTGTTCAATTGGATTCCATTCGATTTCGTGCATCATAACATAGTATGACTGTAATTTCCCATTTATATCATTCCCTATTGAAATAGTTGTAAAGAATGGAACTGGTTTCTTATCAGAATTTGCGAAAACACAAACACTTTTTTGGCTTTGCCCTTCTATTAGGGATTTTTTCAACATTGAAATGTCTGCATCTTCATTAAATCCGTTGTACAACATATCAATAAAGTTGCTATCCTTCAAATCTTTTCTTTTAATATGCATTTTATCCAGGAACTTCTGATTTGATGATTTTATACTGAAATCGCTATTTAATTCAATCATCGCAAGAGTTTCGTTCATTGCATTTATTTTATTTCTAAATTCATTTTCTCTGACTTTAGCTTCGGTGGTAAATATTGCAAGCATAAGAATTTTGAATGGTTTGTCATTAAGGTCCAGAATAGGGTTATATGTTACATCAATCCATACTTCTTTTCCATCTTTACCTATTCTTCGAAATTCACCGGAGTTAAACACCCCTTGTTTGAGACTTTCCCAAAGCATACTATATCTGTTGGACATCAATTCGTCTTCAGGAATTAACACAGTTTCATTTTTGCCAATCAATTCTTCTTTTTTATATCCCATAACGGCCAAAAACATTTCATTTGCATCAAGGATATTGCCATCCATATCAAACTGAATAGACGCATTACTTTTATTTATGGCTTCATTGATTGATTTTGTAAGATTACTTTCGGCCATTAATTCGACTAACTTTTGACTCAAGTTTTCCTGTGCGGCTCGAAGTTCTTCTTCATTTTGCAGCAAAGCATTTTCTTTAGCCCTCAGTTCTTCCGCATTTTTTTGCGATTCCAGATACAGTTTTTCCATGTTTCTGTTGTTTTTTGTGGATGCATATATGGACGCAAAACTTTCAGCTGTTTTTTCTAAAAATTCAATTTTATATTTTTCTATAACTTCAAATGATGCCAACTCAATAGCCCCAAAAACCTCATCATTCAATATTATTGGAACTATTATCACACAGTTGGGCAATGCTTCACCCAAACCTGAAGTTATTTTGATATAATCTTTAGGTACATCTGTAAGCAAAATGGTATCTTTTTCATATATACATTGACCAATTAAGCCTTCATCTTTGGCCAATTCTTGAGTATGATGTTTTTTTCGACCATAAGCATAACATCCTGATAACTTAATGTATTCGTTTCCTTCTTCGTCCGTTTCGATTAGATATATACCTCCTTGATTTGCATGAATATATTTGGTAAGTTCGGATATAAATGCATATGCAAGTTCCTGTAAATCAGCATTTAATTTTTCACGTAACAGTTGACCAAATTTTGCCTGTCCGTTTACAGCCCAACTACGTTTATTTTCCTCTATTGATATTTGTTGTAATTTTTTTTGAAATTGACTTATTGAATACAATAGATGATTGTTTTTTGTATCTATTTGCAAGTTTTCATTTATTTTGCCTTCACTTATTTGTTGTAACCATTCACTTGCTTGATTTTGAAGCTTTTCGTTTTCTAGGATTTGAGAATAGAATTTTGCATAGATGCCTTTTTGTTGCAAATTTGAATTTTTTAAAGGAAGCCAAACTTTTTGATAAATAATCCAAAAATTTATAATAGTTGAGACTATTAAAACTAAAGAAGTTAAGATTAATATGAGTTTATTTTGATTGAAGTAAAATAATAAAAATGTTGCTAAAATTACGACTATTGAAGTAACTAAGGGAATCAGAATAATTCGATATTCTGAAAAATTATTTTTCAATTCGGGCGATGTGTTTTTAGTTTCCATATTAAATAGTTGTTTCTGAAATAATATCAATCAACTTAAGCTCTAATGCCCAAATAAACATGGGAGAGATAGCTAAATTATCGACATTAAATTGTGTGTTTATAGTTATTAATAGGCAATCTTGATGGAAATCATTTTCAAGATTATCTCTTAATTGTGAAGGTGTTAGGTTCATTTGGGCAGGAACATAGGCATAAGAGTTAATTTTTAACGAATTAACTAAGTTTGTGACAACGGCTGCGGTTAATATGTTATCCAATTCAAGTAAAATGGCTGATTGCATAGTTAAATCTTGAGCATATTCAGGGCTTAAGCATGTTTTTACTAAATTAGTTGCATCATTGTCTTTGAATATCAAATAACTCCTTCCTTTCACATCACCTTTCAAATCAGAAACTATCACATTTAAGTTTTTATCAGAATTGACGATTTCATTTTCAAAAAAATCATGTATTCCAGAAATTGTAAACGAAACAGTTTTGCCCAGAAATTGTGAAAAAACATTTGCTGAATGGCTTAATGCTTTGTCCAACACTTGATGAACTTTATCCAAATGAGCGGCTGGTGTAATATCCAGTAATACTTCTTTGAGACTTGATTTTGAATTTAGATTCATGTTTTAATTATTTAATTTTTGAAAATATGTTCATGATAGAAGGGATATCAAGGACTAAACAAACATGTCCATTTCCCAAAATAGTTGCGCCACTTATGAAATCCACTTTGTCTAAAGGTGCTGAAAGAGGTTTTTCTACAATTTCTTTTTGTTGGTGTAATTTGTCAACTACAAAACCCATTTCGCGGTTGTTGTAGGATACCACAATCACATAAATTTTGTCATCAACCTCCTCATTTTTAGATCTTTTGGTTGCTTTTTTTGTAAGCAATTCAGTTTTTGAAGTTGACTGAAACATTTCATTCAAAAACACTACAGAAATATTTCTATCTAAATAATTGGCCACCATTTTATTTCCAACCTGATGAATACTGCTTTTAGAAATTTGAATAACAGATTCCGTATAAGAAAGTGGAATAGCATATTCCGTTAAGCCTAAACTAAATAATAATGCACCCTTTAAAGCCATAGAAGAGGGGAGTGAAAGGCTTATAGTAGTTCCCTCATCTATATTTGTTACCACAGAAATGCGTCCTCCAATTGCATCTATCGATTTTTTAACCACATCCATTCCAACACCTCTTCCTGAAATAGAAGTAATTTGTTCTGCTGAGGATAAACCGGATTCAAAAATGAGAAATATCGCTTCTTCTCTCGTTAGTGTTTTTGCATATTCGGTTGAAATTATACCTTTTTCAATAGCTTTTGCCTTTATAACCTCAGCATTGATGCCTTTGCCATCATCTTTAATATCAATGATTATGGAATCTTTCTCACTTCGGGCACTCAAAGTAAGTTTGCCAATTTCATTTTTGCCTTTTTTAACACGATCTTCCGGTTTTTCAATTCCATGCGAAATGGCATTTCGAACCAAGTGAACCAATGATTCGGAAATGATTTGAAGTACATTTCTATCGATTTCATTTTCAGTACCTTCGAGAACCAAATCTACTTTTTTGTTTTCCAAAGCACACACATCACGTACAATTCTGTGAAATTTTTGAAATAATACATTGATTTGAACCAAGCGAACATCCATAACGGAATATTGTAATTCTGATGTAATCCGTTGCAAGCGTGCAAATTCATTTTTGCGACTGTTACCATTGATCAAAGTTACAAGTCGGTCTCTTTCAATAAGTAACTCACCAACGAGGTTCATTAAATTATCCAACTTGCGAACCGGTATTTGAACCAAATCCGAAAAACTTACTTTTGATGCCTCTTCTAGTTCATTATCATCGTCAGCAATTGTTTCTTTGTTCTCATTTTGCTCCAAATATTCTGATACAAGTTGTTGATTAACTGCATTTTCTGTTCTTATTTTTGAGCTTTCGGTTATGGATTCTACTTCTTTGTTTTCGATAATTTTAGATGATTTTTTGGTTTTTATTTCTGTTGGTTTTGTTTCGGGTTCATCTGTTTTGATGTTTTTGGAACGAACATCTTCCGGGATAGAACCAGCACCAAACCTTGCATTGCGTACCAAAGCTTCGAGTTTGGTTTTAAGCCCCTTATACTTAACCGAACTTTCACTGCCATTTCGGACTGCGTGTATCATTGATCCCAAGAAATCAATAGCTTTGAACAAATCGTTGAAAAGAGCTACATCAATTGCAATATTTCCACTTCTAATTTCAGAAAATACATCTTCTAATGTATGTGACAAGGCCGCAATGTCCTCAAATCCCATTCCTGCCGCATTTGCTTTAAGCGTGTGCGTGATTCGAAACACAGATTCAATTGCTTTTTTGTTTTTTTCATCCTTTTCAAGAATTGTAAATAGCTTATTCAGTTCTTCATATCCCTCCAAAGCTTCTGCAAAAAATATTTCAATTAATTCGTTCTCTTTCATGTGTTTATAAGTTTATTATGAAATGCATCCTACCAGAAATCCTGCAATATCTTTTAATGCCACAAGTTGATCAACAACTCCTAATTGATAGGCCGCTTGAGGCATACCCCATACTACACTTGTAGCCTCATTTTGAGCCAAAGTGTAACCTCCCTTATTTTTTATTTTCTGAAGTCCAATACTACCATCTTTACCCATACCTGTAAGAATTACGCCAATGGATTTGCTTCCATAAACTTCAGCTACAGATAACATCAGCCCATCTACACTGGGGTTATTAAATTCGTTGTATTTTGAATCCGTAAAAATGAACTTTGGTTTTTTAGCTGATGGACTTCTAAATATTTGAGTATTTGTATTTCCAGGTAATATGTACACTACATTTGGCAGTACATATTCGTTTTCTTCTGCTACTTTTACTCTAATTTCTATCAATTCATTAAGTCTTTTTGCAAAACTTGGAATAAATTCTGCCGGCATATGTTGTGCAATCACAATTGGAACCGGCATGTTTGAGGGTAAATTGGTTAAGATACTTTCAATAGCACCCGTACCTCCGGTTGAAGCTCCGATAGCTACTATGTCATATCTGATGTCTTCAAAGGTATGTTCTGAATAATTTTTACGATCTGCAATACTGAACTTGGATATATCGATTTTAGCAGCCTCTCTTATTTTACTGCAAATCAAGTAGTTAATATCTCGTATATTAGAACTTATTATTCCGGTGGGTTTATCAATAAAATCCAAGGCTCCTGCTTGCATAGCCTCTACCATAGCTTGAGGATTCGTAGAACGAATACTACTTAACACCACAATTGGCACAGGTTTTTGTTTCATAATATGCCTAATTGCATACAAGCCATCATAATCTTTCATCGTTAAATCCATTAAAACGACATCCGGATTTGTGGTATCATTTTTTTCAACCGCTTCTTTACCATTCACAGCGGTATCAATAATGGTAATATCTGATTCGCCATTCACTATGTCAGAAATAACCATGCGCATAAATCCGGAATCGTCCACCAAAAGCACTTTGATTTTTTTAGACATAAATCATTAATTATAAATACATTACAAACTAAGCAGCAACAATTCTGTTAACCGTATCGATTAACTGGTCAGTGGTAAAAGGCTTAACAATATAGCTGGAAGCCCCTCTTCTTAGTCCTTCCTCAATTACTGATTCCTGTCCCACTGCACTTATCATAATTACTTTTGATTCAAGCTCCTCTTCGTTAAGCACGTTAATAATATCCAACCCAAGCATATCGGGCAGTATGTTATCCAATGTTATCAAATCAGGTTGAAGTTCCAAAGCCATGTCAATAGCCGATTCTCCATTACCGGCTTGACCTACTACGTCATAACCGGCATTAGAAAGTGCATCTTTGATAATCGTTCTCATATATAATGAGTCATCCACGATTAATACTTTTTTTCCCATTTTATTTATATTTAAATTGATTTAAAGATTTAAAATTTAAGTAATTACCGTCACTTCGTCCTTTGAAAATATTTTGAAAATATCAATCAGGATAATCAGTTTATTATTAAGTTTTACGATACCATTGATATAGTTTTTGTCAGAATTACTGTCACTAATAATTCCAGGCGAAGTATCTATGTCATTTTGAGCAATTGCCAAAGTGTTAGGCACATCTTTAACCAAAACACCTACTTTCAATTCATCACTTTCAATGACCAGAGTATAGTTTTGAGTATAATCCGAACTTGACTGTTGTTCTTTTTCCTCTAAATCAAATTTTTGTTCCAAATCAACTATTGCCAATATGTTTCCTCTGATATTAGCCACACCTTTAATATGAGGAGCCGAAAGAGGTACTTTAGTGATATTTGGCGTAATGACCACTTCCTTAATTTGATCAATCGGCAAACCATATTCTTCGGTACCCAGTTTGAATACAATAATTTGCATGTTTTTGTATCCATCCTTAGTATTTCCCTCCGAATGGGGGAGGGAAGTGATGTTCTGTTCTTTAAGAATTATAGCCATGTTAGTATTAAGCGATTAGTTTAAATTGATCTACACCTTTTTTCAATTCTTCAGCCACTTTTGAAAGAGATTCGCTTGTGGTGCTTATTTCTTCCATCGACTTATTAAGTTCAATTGATGAACTTGCAACTTCCTGAGTACCAGCTGCTACTTCTTCTGATACTACCACAATTTTCTCTATGTTTTTCACTACAGTTCCAATGCTCGATTTTTGAGCTACGGTAGCTTCTTGAATTTCCTTAGAAAGAGAAAGCGTTTCAGCACTTGATTTTGCAATTTCATTGAAAACAGTTTCAGCTTCTTTTGAAGCATTTCCGCCTAAGTCCACACTGTTTTTCATTTTCTCAATAGCTTTGTTGGCAGAAGCCACATCTTTTTGAACATCTTTAATTACTTTATCAATATCCACTGCTGATTTGCGCGAATCCTCAGCCAGTTTACGTATTTCCTCTGCAACAACTGCAAATCCTCTACCGGCATCTCCGGCTCTTGCAGCTTCAATTGCAGCATTTAAGGCAAGTAAATTGGTTTGTGCAGCGATATCGGTA
>JANRJY010000039.1:0-3566 GCA_033763735.1 Bacteroidota bacterium
ATATGAGAAAGAATTAGGTGGGAAATATAATCAGGCATTACAGGAATATATTAAAAACAAAAATAGCATTGACTACTACAAAAAGTTTGCAAATCAAACAGCTAAATCCATAGAACAAAATGCTTTGAAAAGCTATAAAGCAGGTACAATAGGCTATGTAGAATTTTCACAAGCCATTACCAAATCTTTAACTTTTCAATCTGCTTACTTGGAAGCATTGAATAAATACAACGCTTCTGTTATTTATATACAATACCTTATTGGTTATAACTTATAATTTACAACTTTAAAATAATTAAAAATATGAAAACGAACATTAAATATATACTTACAGGAATAGCAATCGCATTTGCTTTATGGAGTTGTAACAAAGAAGAAGCAGCCACCCAAGAAACAGAAGTGCCGCACGCACATGAAGAAAACACAGTAGAACTTACCCAAAAACAAAGCCAATTAACAGGCATTCAGTTAGGGTATATTGAAAAAAGGGAACTTAGCGGAAGTATAAAAGTAAACGGAAAATTAGAAGTACCCCCGCAACAAAAGGTTACTATTTCGATAGCTTACGGGGGGTTTCTTAAAAATACCGAATTATTGGAAGGGATGCACGTTCAAAAAGGGCAAATAATAGCCGAACTGGAACACCCCGACTACATTCAGTTTCAACAAGACTATATTTTGCTTCGCTCACAATTAGAGTTTGAAGAAGCCAATTTCAAAAGAGAAAAAGAATTAAGTGAAGAGAATGTGACCGCATTAAAAACTTTTCAGCAAACAAAAGCTGATTATACCTCTGCAAAAGCCAAAGTAGCAGCGTTGGAGCAAAAATTAAGATTGCTTCACCTCAATCCTGATAAAATTGCCGAAGGCAATATATTTCCGACCATTAAGATTTATGCCCCCATATCAGGTTATGTGACACAGGTTAATTCAAACATTGGTGCTTTTGTGCCCTCTGGTAGTGAACTATTCAGGATTATAGATTCCAAACATTTACATGTAGAGCTTACCGTTTTTGAAAAAGACCTCACAAGTGTTAAAGTGGGTCAGAAAATACGTTTCATATTGGGAGACGAGCAAAAAGAACGTTTTGCCAATGTGTATTTGATAGGGAGGGAAATTTCACCGGAAAGAGCCGTCCGCATTCATGGGCATTTACTCAACGAAGACGATAATTTAATTGCCGGAACTTATGTAAAGGCATGGATTGAAACCGGAAAAGAAAAGACAAATACCTTGCCCGAAAAAGCCATCGTTCAGGCCGATAACCGTGATTATATTTTTGTATTACACGAACATGAAGAAAAAGAAACACAAAAATCGGGTAAAAATACAGAAGCGGAACATACCGAATACCAAAAAGTAGAAATTACCAAAGGTATTGTTTCCGATGGTTTTGTAGAAGTTGTTTTGCCCGATTCATTTAACATGAAATCAAAAGTTGTAGTCAATGGAGCCTACGACCTCCTTTCTAAAATGGGTGTTGGAGAAGAAGAAGGGCATGCACATTAATCTTTAATTCACATATAATGTTGGATGTCAATGAGACAATTAATCCCTCTGATTGTATTATTCATATATGTAGAATGTATGGCTCAAGATACTTTCGATAAAGTACTTTGGGCAGAAATAGATTCACTAAATTTTAAAATGGAAATGTCTGAATTTGATGATATTTTTTTTCATGTTTTTGATAAGCGAATGAATAAAATTAAAATCGATTCCATTTTAGGAAATGGTAATTTGCATTTTAAGCATGAGATAAACGTTCCTTTAAAACTTGATAAAGTTGATGAGTACACACTGAAAACATCATTAAAAAACTTCCGTGATTACATAAAGTTTTTGGATTGCGAATTAACAATCAACTACAGGGGAAATCTTAAAAAAATTGTATTTGTCAATAAGTAAACATTTTAAAAAATAAGTATGAACACATGGATAATTTATGCCATTGTTTCAATGGTATTTGCCGGGTTTACTTCTGTAATAGCAAAATACGGCCTTAAAAATGTGAGCGGTGATACAGGGCTTGCAGTCCGTACCATATTTGTATTTCTGTTCGTCTGGTCAAATATCTTGCTATTTCAACCACTTAAAGATTTTGGTAAACTAAGCGTAAAAGACATTGGTTTTTTAGCACTATCAGGGCTTACCACTGCCATTTCTTGGATTTTCTACTACCGTGACATCAAAGAGGGAAATGTATCGGTCGTAGCTGTAATTGATAAAGTGAGCATTGTAATTACGCTTATTTTATCCTTTTGGATTTTGAAAGAGCCTTTTACTTTGAAGTTAGGGTTGGGTGCCGTTTGTATTTTAATTGGTCTATTGATAATTGTATGGAAATAGTCAAAATTTTTAATATCCTAAAATCCATTTCTTTTTTCATCATAGCCGGCCTCTGCGAAATCGGAGGTGGCTACCTTATTTGGTTATGGATAAAAGAAAACAAACCGCTCTGGTATGCAATAACCGGAGCAGTTATTCTTATTCTATATGGTTATGTGGCCACACTTCAACCTTCAAATTTTGGTAGAGTATATGCCACTTATGGAGGCATATTTATTGTTATGGCAGTGTTATGGGCATAGAAATTCGATAATATCATTCCCGATAGGTATGATGTTATCGGATGTATTTTAGTATTAATCGGCATACTCGTGATGATGTATTCCCCAAGAAATTAAACTTTAGAAATCATGGAGACAACAACAAAAAATTTCGCTTCAATATTCTTTATCGGTTATATGTTGGCTGCCTTCGTGTGGCCAACTTACCGCACATGGAGGCAAACAGGCATCAATCCGCTTACGTTTGGAAACTCCGATTCTGCTCACGATTTTGTGGGCAAATGGTTCAAAATTACCATTGCTTTAATTCCTGTAAATATCGTTTTGCAATGGCTTGATTTACAACATTATGCCTTACCTCTAAGATACTTAGAAATACCAGTTTTGCAAGTTTTGGGTATAGTTTTATGCCTAATCTCATGGCTTTGGACTTTGGTAGCTCAATGGCAAATGGGAAATAGTTGGCGAATAGGTATAGACGAGAAACACAAATCAGAGTTTGTAACCAAAGGGCTTTTTGGTATTTCAAGAAACCCAATCTTTTTTGGAATGTTGCTGACCCTTACAGGCTATTTGTTATTGATTCCAAATGCACTCTCAGTTCTTACGTTGGTTTGTGGTTATCTTCTAATGCAAATTCAAATCAGGCTTGAAGAAGAGTTTTTGAGTAATCAATATAACGAAAGTTATAAACGCTATAAAAACGAGGTAAGAAGATGGATTTAATCATTAAAAAATAAAAAACTATGTCACATACGCATACACATGACTATGCTCAAACAAATACATTGAGCCAATATTTACCCGCAATTATTTCATTCATATTGCTTTTGGCTGGCATCATAGCCGATACCATGCAAATCAGTTGGTTTTCAGGTTTTATTAGATTTGGTTTTTACCTCATACCTTACATAGTCATTGGAGGAGAAGTTGTAAAAAAGGCTTGGCGGTCTATTTTTAGGCACGATTATTTCAATGAATTTATGTTGATGA
>JANRJY010000047.1:0-21269 GCA_033763735.1 Bacteroidota bacterium
GAGCGATAGTAAACTACCTTCAAATTTGACATCTCTTATGTTCAAGAAATAATAATGATTTTTGAGCATGAGCACTTTTATTCCTGCTTCATTTGCATGAATTTTTATTTTTTCGGCAGAAGGAATTTCGTCAAGGTCCGAAATTATTACAACATCATTCTGTTGGGAACCTTTCAAACCCAGCTTCAAATCGAGTCGTTGTTTGTTTTCGAGCAACCAATTGTTTTGCTCCCATCCACTTGGTTTTTCGGATGAAACCACATGAATAATTTTGTGCAAAAATGGCTCAAACAAATGTTTGTTCTGTTCGAAGTACAATGGCTTGTCTTTCCCTTGATGGGTATATGTTGCTTCACATATTACAAACTTATCTACCACTGAATCAAGCTCATTGAGCCTTAATTCAAGCATTTCAAGTTCGTTAAAGAAAGTAAAACAATCGTAAATCAATTGAAAATATGGGGATTAAATTTTGAAAGGTTGTTCTGAATATATTCAGGAAACGAACCATCAATGGGTACAAATTTACACTGCATATTATCGCCATACAAACTTTTGCCTGAGGTAATTACTTGCCTGATTCGATCCGGATTTTTGAAATCTTCAATATTGTGTTCCGTGTGCGCATAAGATTCAATTTTCTGAATAATTTTTTCTACCCCGCCCAGGTAAGCAAAGTGCCATCCTCCATCCGGAATTACTATGGTATCTTTATATTTAATGATGTCTCTTCGGAACCTAAGTTCATGTATGTCAGTGAAATGCTTAAAAAACGTCATGGCTGATCCATACCACCACTTATATGCATTCGCATTATTTGGTTCCACTTCTACACAGTTCAAATAATAGTAAAAATGCTTTTGCTCAAATGTTTTGGTTCCGGGTTTACTTTTAAAAGCATGTAGTTGACTTGGGTTTGGAATCTCGTCTATATCTGAAAACAGTATAACATCATCGGGTTGACAATTTTTCAACCCTTCAGCAGCTTTGTTTTTTTGCCAAGTATCATAATCCCAGGGAGTTGGATTGCGAAATCGATAAAAGAAATTGGGGTATTTGTCAACAATAATGTGTGTAATTTTGTGATGAAAAGCTTTGAAACGCTCTTTGTTTTCGTAGTAATACAATGGTTTTGGCTTTTGTTGAAAGGTGCGAGTGGCTTCCACCAATACAAACTGATCCACCACTTTGTCCAATGTATGTAGTCGAATTTCGAGCAAATCAAGCTCGTTAAAGAAGGAAAAGCAGTCGTAGGTTTTCAAAGGAAATTACATTTGTCTTATTGGTAATTCTCTAATTCTTATTCCATTATCGGTAATCGAAATTATAGAGCCATTTTCAATATCTTCAGCAAGAGTATTTAGATTAGCTTCCAATATTTGAAATAAATATTTATAATCTACTTTTGTGGTTCTTATTTGAACTACTGAAGGCTTTGATTGGCCGGAAAAGGCTAAAATTTCACTAAAATCTAGGTCTAAAGTAATAATTGTTTCTTGATTTTGTATTGCAATATCAATAATTTGATTATCTGAAATTGACTTAAATCCTATTTTGACAATATGCCTCGAATCGTAACCGATGTTTTGTAGGTGTACTGCCAATGAAGGGGGAATGTTTTCATCTAATAAAAATTTCATGAAGCTTTCTGTAAAGGCAAGAACCTGTCATCTAAAGCTTTGGCCGCAAATGTTAAAGCTTCATTAATATCTTCCAAGGTAAGCCAATTAAATTCTTTGATAATATCACTTGGAGCCATTCCAGAAGATAAGTAAGACAAAATATTAGCAACTGTAATTCTTGAGTTTTTTATACATGGCCTACCAAAACAAATATCTGTATCAGATATAATTCTTGGAAAATCTGGGTGGATTAATCTCATAAATTTTTTTGAAGTAATTTGTAAATTTATAAAAGTTCAATGACTAGTCAAAAAGGATATGTGTATTATCAAATTTTGGTCTGATTACTCTACTTTAAATATTCAAATTCATATACATTTTCGATTTTCTTATTATCAGGACATAAAATAATCTTTTTATACCTACCTTGTTTTGTATGTTCATCGGTGGTAATAGTAGCGTTTTTGTTCTATTTCGGTAAAATCAAGTTAACCCCACTAAACCGTTCCATATATCGCCACACATAACGTTGCCATCTTTTGATCCACCGATTATACCAACGGTTTTCTTCTTTCTCATAATTCCATCCCCATTTTTGTTCGAAATACAATTGGTTTTTGTTGCCACCATCCCATTTCATGGTGTTACGTGTAAGTCCACTTAAATGAAATGCATTAATTTCTCCAATCATGGCGGTAATCAAACCCATTTTTTGGGCTCGGTACAAATAGTCCATCTCTTCTAATGAAAGCCACAATTGCTCATCAAAATTACCAACTTTTTCAAAAGTTGCTTTTTTTGCAAATATGACTACCCCTCCAAAAAACCCTTCTCTGTTATTATTTTTGTTCTTCTCACTGTAATAATCATATTTTTTCTCGCCCTTCAAAAAATCGTTCAATCCATATGGTTTTCGGAACATTTCACTTTCCAGCACCAAGGGAGAAATTATATGAAAGCGCTGCAATTCAATTTCTTGAATCAGTAACTTGTCCCATGCAGGCATCATTACACAGTCATTATTCAATATACACACATACTGTTGATTGGAGAGTGATATACCCTTGTTCCATGCCTTTGCAACTCCAGTATTCTCCGTTTCTGTAATGATGATACATTGGTGCCCTTTAGCATCACAGTATTTTTGTATGCGCAAAAGTCCAATTTTAGTGTCGTCATTGGAATGGTTGTCAATGAGTATCCATTCGTTTTGAAGTGTAGAATGATTGATATTCAACAATATGCAGTTCTCAATAATCTCTATTTTGTTATAAACAGGTATTACAATAGAAACAGCATTTGTGAATTTTGACATGAGGCATTTGAAAGTCAAAAATGGGATTTTAATTTTTTGAAAGCAAATCACTTAATATCTGCCTCTCTTTATTCAAATTTTAAATTGAATTATCAATCTAACTTTTCAATTTAGTTGTTAAATTTTTGTATTGGTAAACATTCCGAAATAATTAAATTTGTGTAAACACTATAGCATGCCAGAGATTAGTCGTTTTTTAGGTATTATTATTCGAATGTTTTACAATGAACATAACCCACCACATTTTCATGCATATTACAATGACTTTCAAGCAGAGATTGCAATCGAAACCTTAGAGATAAAAAGTGGATCATTGCCAAATAAAGTTTATAATCTTGTTGTAGAATGGGCAATTTTGCATAGAAATGAGCTTAAAAACGATTGGGAATTGATGAGAGATGATAAAACTCCAATTTCAATTGAACCTTTAGTTTAAATCATGAATAAAATAATTAACATTATATCCGTAACTCCTCTTGAAAATTATCAACTTCATATTGAATTTGAAGATGGGTTGAATAAAAAAATAAATGTATTGCCTTTTATTAAAAATGGAATTTCAAAGTATATTTTAGATTTGAATAATTTCAAAAAAGTAAAAGCAGAAAATGGTTATGTAATTTGGGACAATGGTTATGATTTATGTCCCGTGTTTTTAAGAGAATTAGATCAATAAAATATTTGGAATTAATATTTAGAGAATAATTCCGATAATGTATCAACTAATGCTGAGCCCCTTATATTTTTCTTGATGATTATTCCATTGGGATCTACCAAAAAATTGGCAGGTATATAAGTGACTCCATAGTCAAACATAGCTGGTGATTTCCAGCCTTTCAGGTCCGAAACATTGGTCCAATTGTATTTGTCAGAGATGATTGAGTTCATCCAATTTGATTTTTCAGTGTCAATAGAAACACTGAATATTTCAAAATTAACAGGCTTATATTGCTCATACATTTTCACCAAAGTAGCACTTTCCATTCGACAAGGACTACACCACGATGCCCAAAAATCAACCAATATATATTTGCCTTTCATTGATTTTAAATTTACCTTTTTCCCTTCAGGATTGAACAATTCAATTTCGGGTGCCGGTTGACCTATTGCGGTCTTTTTTAATGCTTTTAAGCGATTGTCGAGCGAATTTACCCAATAGTTATTTGGATATTTATTTTTCAGATTTTTAACTAATGAATCGACAAACGGTATGTCATTATCGCCATTCCATCTTAGGCAAGAAACATACGCAGCAATATGATTGAACATATTATATCGAGTATATTCCGTTAAGTCAGCCCTGTGCTTGGCATAACGAAGTACATGATCGTTTTGCAGCTGGATTAATCTTAGTTTATCATCATTTTTATTTGCCTCATCTATTTGAATGTTAATAGGTTCTACGTATTTGGCATATGATTTTTTGCGATATTTTTCATAATTCAATATCATTTCCGAACCTTTACATCCGGTAACTTCCACTACTGTAGGAGTTATTTTCAAATCAATGGTTTCTTTGTCTTCAACAGCTAATGTGCACAGGGGTGCATTCATGTACGAAATCCAAAGTATGGATGCTGATTCCAGACAAATTTGTTTGCTAAACGGTAATCTTTCTTTACAAAAAATACTATCAAATGGGATGGTTTTGACTTGATCAAAATCAACATAATTGATATACAAATAATTTGACCGGTTCATGCCTGTAAATGTGCCACTTATCGTGACACACACAGAACCATATGACGATGTCGAAATACTGATTAAAAGAAATAATACTCTGATGTAGCTTATCACATGAAACAAATTCTAGTGCTAATTACTAAAATTTCAAACTCAATCCCAAAAATATATTTCGAGTTGCTGCCGGATAAAACAATGGATTATAGGTGGCAACATCATTACCGGATGCATCCCTGCTGAATACCGTACCGGGTTGATATGGCGTACCTGCTACTCCGGCAGGCGCATACAAAGTGTTGGTTAGGTTATTGATTTGAAATGTAATTACCGGTTCCACGCCTTTGATGTATTTTGATAGAAGCAAGGAAGTTTTGAAATCCAACAAAGCATATTCAGGAATACTTAATTCATCATTTTGCGTGTTATCCAGATAGCTTTTGCCAACATAGCGACCGATTAATTCAAAGTTGATCCACTGCATTGGTGTAAATACAACTCCCTGATATATAAGCACATTTGGAGTGAGCAATGGATCTTTGTCTTTGAAATCCAAAGTTTTGGTTGTTGTACTTCCATCCGGTAAATACACGGTATAATTTTGTGAGAATTCTCTGATTTTATTGTATGAAAAATTATACCCTCCATTAAATCCTAACCATTCCATCACTTTGGTATTATATGCAATTTCAATTCCGGATTTGAAACTGCTTTTTACATTTTTCCTAATCAAATACCCATAGTTATTTATAGCACCTGTTGAAGCAATTTCGTTGGTAAATTCCATCCAATAAAGATTGGCCGAAAACTTAGTGTTTTCTGATTTGTACTCCGTTCCTGCTTCCAAATCTAGTACCGATTCAGGCTTAATATCACTTTGTTTGACGTTGAAATTAGCTCTGTCATCTTGTAAGTAATCGAATCGGGTTGGCTCCCTTGAAACCATACCAATTGAACCATATATCGACATGCTTTCATTGAAAATCCATCTACCCCCTATGCGTGGATTGACAAATTGCCAATTCATGCTTTCTACTTTCGAACTATCGTACGGGTTAGTTTTTGTATTGGGTGAATAGGAAAACGAAGGTGCTCTGTACTGAAAATCAAAAAACAAAAACAATCGACTGAATGCTAGATAATTAACTTTTATAAACGAACTAATCTCTGATTTATAACCGGTATTGAAGTACACTTGATGACCCGGTTGATAACCCATAGGCATCGCTGATGCACTCAACACATCCATAAAATGGGAAGATTGAAAATAATTGGCATGAAAACCCAAGGTTATATCCATTTTGTTGGCCGAATAATTCAAAAAACCCATTCCTCCAACCAAGTCTTGATTAAGTCTATAATTCATCAAAAAATCAGCGGTCCTTGCCGTGTCCTTGCCAGAAGGTGATATATAATTAGGCATATTTGCATAAGAATATGGAGTTCCAGGAAATGCTGAGGCAAACCTTGGAGCTATTCCTTTGACATAGTACACCGACGAAGAAAAAGTTAGTTTGGTGTTAAAGAAATAACTGAACTGTCCTTGATAAAAAGACTGCTGAAATTCATCCGTTTCATTTCTGCTTAAAGGATTATATGTTCTGTTTTTGGTCAAACTATCTTTGTTGATTGCAGCCCATGCCAATCCACTTCGTGTAATTCCTCCAAATGCGTTAAATTTGAATAAATACTTTTTACCAAAATGTGCTGCACTGAAGAAATATGTTTTCAAATCTGACCATGAGCCTTGACGGTAACCATCAGAACCCAGAGAAGATAATCTACCATAAAACCCAAACGATTTGCCCAATACACCTGTGTTGTACTCTGCAGTAACTCTATGCGTGTTATATGAGCCGTAATTACTGTGAAAACCAAATGAAGCTGGTGAAAGCGCATCTTTGGTTACTATATTCACTGAACCTGCATATGGTGCTGTGCCATTGGCAGTGGTACCGGTACCTCTTTGAATTTGGATGCTTTTGGCAGACGAAGCCAAATCGGCAAAATTATTTGTATAAAATCCCTGATTTTCAGGATCATTAACCGGAATCCCGTTGATGCTAAAATTGATTCGGGTATTATCAATGCCACGCATCCTGAAATCTGTATATCCAATTCCTAACCCTGCATCGGATCGTGCAATTATTGATGGGGTTGACTGAAGCACAAACCCAATATCTTGTCCATGATATTTTTCTTTGATTTCTTTTTCGGAAAGATTGGTTTGTGTCACAGGCGTTTGCTCTGAAGCACGGACAAAGTTTACCATAATGTCTTCTTTTAAGGAATCGGACATGGTGGGTTTAATGGTTGTATCAGCGACTGATACTTGAAAATAAATGGTTAGTAAAGATGCAAATAACATACCTTCATTAAAGTTTAAGTAAAACAACAATAACAAAGGGGTATCGATAATGGTAAACGGAATTACAGAAGTAACTCCAGCCGTGCAAAGGCTCTTTTTCCCTTACGCAGGCATGATCCTGATCAGGTTCAAAGGGTATCATCTCAGTCCTGATGTAAACAACAGGACACCCCTAAAAGCGATGCAAATATAATGAAACTCTATAATGAATTTAAAACATTGGTAATTTTTTCACAAGCCTCCATAATCTCTTCTTTGGTAATAATTAGGGGGGGAGCTATTCGCATACTTTTATCATTATGCAAAAACCAATCGACCAATACTCCTTTAGACATACAGTTATTAATTATTTTTTGAAGCTTTTCAAAACTTTCAAATTCTACTGCTATCATCAATCCCTTACTTCGCATAGCTTTAATAGAAGGATGTTTTAGTAAGGACAAAAACAACCATTCTTTTTCGTCAATTGTATCAACAAGACGTTCATTTATAATTGTTTGTAAAGTAGCTAAAGATGCCGCACAACATACAGGGTGTCCTCCAAACGTGGTAATGTGTCCCAATATTGGATTGGTTTGCAGCGATTGCATTACTTCCTTTTTTGCCACAAATGCACCAATGGGCATACCTCCTCCCATTCCCTTGGCAAGCAATAATATATCGGGAGTAATACCATAATGCTCAAAAGCCCATAATTTGCCTGTTCGACCAAAACCTGTTTGGATTTCATCCAGAATTAAAAGTGTGCCTGTTTCGGTACATCGTTTTCGTAAAGCAGTAAAGTATTCTTTGGAAGCCTCAATTACTCCAGCTTCTCCCTGAATCGTTTCAATAATTACGCAGGCGGTTTGTTCCGTAATTTGTTCAATGTCAGAAATTTGACCAAAATTAATAAATTGTATTCCGGGTAATAATGGCCTGAATGATTGCTTGAACGTTTCATTTCCCATTACCGAAAGTGCTCCATGCGTGGAACCATGATAAGAATTGTAGCAGGAAATTATTTCACTCCTGCCAGTATATCTTTTTGCTAGTTTTAAAGCACCTTCTGTCGCTTCAGTTCCACTATTTACAAAATAAACAGAGTTTAAATTTGAAGGCAAATTTTGTGTAAGTAACTCCGCCAGTTGCACTTGTGGGGCTTGAATATATTCGCCATATACCATCAAGTGCATATATGTGGCGGCTTGTTTTTGGACAGCCTCCACGACTGCAGGGTGACAATGACCCAAATTACTCACTGCAATACCGGAAATCAAATCCATATATTTTTCCCCATTGGGACCATATAAATACAATCCTGATGCATTTTCAATTTCCAATGCCAACGGGAACGATGATGTATGAGCAAGATGTTGTTGAAAAAGTGTTCTATTTGATAGATGATTAATCATTCGCTTGAATTATAACAAATTGGATAAACTCGACTTTCTTTTGTTAAAATATTGTGTTGGATTTGACTTATGCAATTGCTTAAATTTTCGATTGAAATACGAAATATTATTAAAACCGCTTTCGTAACATGCTTCTGAAATGGTTTTTTCCTTTTCCAAAACTAGTTTAATAGCATTCCCCACTCGCATTTCATTCACAAAATCAGAAAAATTTTTGAGTGTCCTTTTCTTGAAATATTGACAAAAAGCCGATTTGCTCATATTTACTAATGAAGCGGCTTTATCTAATTGGATTTCACCTTTATAATTATGTGAAATATACTGGTAAATTTTGTTGAGTTTATCACTTTCAATAATATTTCCTGTAGGTGCAAATTCAATATTTGTCAACAATTTGTATTCAAATGATTTGGATAAAAAATTAAGAACATTTAAAAAGCCCAACAATCGGTCAAAACCTACCGCTGACATAAGCTCAATAAGTTGGTTGCCCGCTTGTACGGCAGTGTTTCCGGAAAATTGGATTCCTTGTCTGCTCTTTTGAAATAACTTACTGATTGCTAGCATATCAGTTTTGTTGTAAAAAGTATCTCCTAAAAAATCTTCCTTAAACTGAACATAAACACAGTCAGCAATAGTGCCATTTTCTGAATAATGATTGCTACTCTCCCAATGATGAGGCAAATTAGGCCCTACAAGAACCAAATCTCCGGATTCATATTCATAAATGTTCTCTCCAATAAATGCTTTACCTGTACCCGAAACCATATATTTGAATTCCAATTCCCGATGATAATGCCTCATAGCGGTAAACTTTGGCATTAGATTACGTTTAATTAAAAAAATTTCTTCATCAGGAATCAATAATTGCTCAAGATAGGCTTTCATTATTTCAGTCTTTAAATATAGTATCAAAAATAGACAAAATAGTGTTACATTAAAATTATAATTCAATACATCTTTGCAAATATTATTCAATTTAATCTTTAATTAATCCAAATGAAGCTACTTGAAACCAAAATCATACAATGGCTGCTTATACTTTTGCTGATTTTTAAAATTGCTTCTTCAAAAGCAGAATCCCCTTCAAGTAACATAATTCCTAAACCAGTTTCAATTGAGATAAAGCAAGGAGTATTTCTGTTAAATAGTCCTTACATTATTGCTGGAAAAAATGTAATTGCAGGTCAAAGATTTGATGAAACGGAACGCTTAATAGGTTACTTGAGAGACAATCTGCCTATGCGATATGGTCAAGGTGGTTCGTTTGTTTCATTTGAAATTGCAGATGCACCTGAGTTGATTTCCAATGAAGCATATATATTAGAAGTGATGCCAAATAACATATTCATTAAGGCAAAAACATCTGTAGGCGTTTTTTATGGTATTCAGACATTATTGCAACTTTTACCTTTAAAATCTGAAATTCAAAAAAGTGTATCTATTCCTTGCCAAAGAATTGTGGACTATCCACGATTTGGATGGAGAGGTTTGCATTTGGATGAGTCTCGTCATTTTTTTGGAAAAGACTTTGCCAAAAAAACAATTGACCTTATGGCAATGCTCAAACTCAATGTTTTCCATTGGCACCTTACCGATGATCAAGGATGGAGAGTAGAGATAAAAAAATATCCAAAACTTACTACAATGGGCGCATGGAGAGACGACAAACGCTCTGAGCCCTGGAATTATTATCAATTTGCTTCAACTCCAGGAAAACCTCAGTATGGTGGATTTTATACCCAGGCTGATATTAAGGAAATAGTTAATTATGCTAAAGAAAGAAATATTACAGTAGTTCCGGAAATTGACCTCCCGGGGCACTCAGCAGCAGCCATATACGCGTACAACTGGCTTTCATGCAATAACAAACCATGGACGATCCATTCTAATTCACCTTTCGAATTTGCCGATCCTTTGTGCATTTGTGACGACAAAGTGGTTGAATTCACCAAAGACATACTAGCTGAAATTATTGATATTTTTCCTTCAGAATACATTCATATAGGAGGTGACGAATGCAAACACGAAGCTTGGAAAGAGGTGCCATTATGTAAACAAATCATGGAAAAAGAAGGATTAAAAACCACAATGGAACTTCAAGGCAGATTCAATAAACAATTGGAGAGTTATATAATTTCCAAAGGCCGAAAAATGATTGGATGGGACGAAATACTGGAAGGAGGAATTTCTCCTACTGCTGCTGTTATGAGCTGGAGAGGGGTTGAAGGGGGCATTGAAGCTGCCAAACACAAACATCCTTTTGTAATGGCTTCATCTACACATCTTTATTTTGATATGCCTCAAAGTGAAGGAGAAATTACTACAAGTTGGCTTAGAACACTTCCTCTTGAAAAAGTATATTCTTTTGATCCAATTCCTTCTGTGCTTACACCCGAAGAAGCCAAATATATGCTTGGTGTTGAAGCTTGCCTTTGGACGGAAAATATGCAAACCCCAGAAAAGGTAGAAAGTCAGGCACTTCCTCGCGAAATCGCTTTAGCCGAAATAGGCTGGTCGCCTAAGGGAACTAATGACTTTAATGAATTCAAAAAAAGGCTTCAAAACTTTTTTCCAAGACTGGATGCCAAAGGATACAATTACTTTGTTCCTGAACCCATTGGTTTAAATGAAAAAAATATGTTTTTAGAGAACGCAGAAGTAAATCTCAAAATGAATTATCCTTATGGGGTAATTCGATATACTTTAGATGGTACTGAACCAGTTAATACATCTCCTCAATTTACAACAGTCATAATAGTTGACAAGCCCTTGACAATCAAAGCCAAAACATTTATGCCTAATGGCAAAACCGGCAGAACCATCTCAGGAACTTTCGTAAAAGGAATGCTTCAAGAACCTCTCAAAATTGCTAAAACCCCAACAAAAGGCCTTAATTACAAGTATTATGAATTAATAACAAACTCTCTAAAAAAATTGGATTCCGTTAAAGTGACAAAAGAAGGGACCATTGAAAGTTTTATATTCCCCAAAGATGTTAAAGCAGATGGTTGGGGCATTGATTATTCCGGTTTAATACAAATTACAAAAGATGGTGTTTACACATTTTCAACTGCTTCCGATGATGGAAGTGAATTATATATTAATGGTGAGAAAATTGTAGATAACGATGGCACACATGGCATAGCTGAAAAAAGTGGTATGGTAGCGCTAAAAGCCGGGTTCCATGCTATCAGAGTTAGATATTTCGAAGGAAACTATGGAGAATCGCTTCAAGTCAGTTGGGAAGGACCAGGAGTAACCAAACAATTAATTCCCTCAATAAATTTATATTCTAAATGAAAGAAACAGAAGCAAGCAGTCTTTACAACGACCTTGACAAGATGGATATTCACACCATTTTGAAAAGCATTAATGAGGAAGATAAAAAAGTACCATTTGCGATTGAAAAATCATTATCCCAAATCGAAAAATTGGTAGAAGTAATTGCAGAAAAAATGATTTCAGGTGGTCGACTCTTTTATATAGGAGCCGGAACCTCTGGCAGACTTGGAATTGTGGACGCATCCGAATGCCCACCTACATTTGGCGTTCCTTACGATTTAGTAATAGGAATGATGGCAGGAGGTGATGTCGCTATGCGCAAAGCAGCCGAAGGTGCGGAAGACAATAAAGAAGCAGGTGCTTTGGATTTGAAAAGTCATAATTTTTCTGATAAAGATGTGGTTGTAGGCATTGCAGCTTCAGGCAGAACACCTTATGTAATTGGTGGCTTGGAATATGCAAATGCTATTGGAGCTCCTTCCGGTTGTGTGGTTTGTACCTCCCAATCGGCAGTGGCAGCAGTGGCAAAATATCCCGTGGAAGTAATTACCGGTCCTGAATTTGTAACCGGGAGTACACGAATGAAAGCTGGAACGGCCCAAAAACTAGTACTTAATATGCTCACAACCGCAGCCATGATTAAACTAGGCAGAGTAAAAGGCAATAAAATGGTGGATATGATGCTGACTAACGAAAAACTTGTTGATAGAGGCACTAAAATGGTGGTTGAAGCCACTGGACTTAGTTATCAAGAGGCTGAAAAAATATTACTTGAAAAAGGTTCAGTTAGAAATGCAATAGATAGTATAATCACAAAATAAGTACTTAAATTTGTAATTAATTAAATACGTAATTATGCAAGTTATTAATTATACTGATTTCAGACAAAATATGAAAAAAAGGCTGGATATGGTTTCTGACAATAACGATTTGTTAGTAATCAATCGGCCCGATAATAAAAATGTGGTTATGATTTCATTGGAAGAGTACAATGCTATTCAAGAAACCCTTCACATATTAAGTAGTGAAAAAAACAGATCAAGACTCACCGAAGCGATCGAAAGGACAAATAAAGGAATAATTGAACATCATAATTTAATCGAATAATGAATTTGTCATGGGATAAAAACGGATGGGAAGACTATCTGTATTGGCAAGATTCTGATAAAAAAATGCTAAAGAAAACTAATGAATTAATAAAAGAATGTCTCAGAACCCCCTTTGAAGGAAGAGGGAAGCCGGAAGCTTTAAAAGAAAATCTTTCTGGCTTTTGGTCAAGAAGGATTGACAGAGAACATCGGTTGATTTATAAAGTAACTAATGATACAGTTCACGTAATTGCCTGTAGGCATCACTACTAAAAAACAATTTTCAATTCTTGAACTTCAACTATTACATATAATGCAAAGAAGGGACGTTTTAAAAAATATTGGAATTATTTCTACAGCTTCGCTTTTATCAAAAACCAATTTGAAGGCTGAAAATGGTCCAAAATATACCAATGACAAAACCCAAAATGGCAAGCATCATACTTTTGAATGGATAAACGATACTTCAGAAAAACGTCCTAAATATGTTTGGGAAAACAAAGAAGATGTTATTTATCACGAAATATATTATCCTGATGAGCTAATTCAAACGGCTCCTGAGTTTTATGCGCTCATGAGAGAAGCATGGGTCTTTAACAGAAATATGCTTTGGCATCGAAATGCCAACAAGTCAATTATTGCTTATTCACTGCCTGAAAATATTCAACTTACTGGCGAAAAAAGTGCAGCACAATGGTACTCCGATCCTAAAAATAGTATTTCAAACCTTAAAGAAGTTACCGTATTTGAGAAAAAATCCACCATTCGCAAGCGCGATGCTGCTGTACTACCTGCTTTTCAATTTCACTTGGCACAGCATTCGGTATTAATTGTTGAAGTAATAGATGCCAGTACCGATTGGCAGTTTGTGGTTAGCCGTAAAGGTCGTTCAGGGCCACCTTTGTTAAGTTCCGGATGGAGAAAAGGTAGCGGAAAAATTAGTTTTAATTTGGCCGAAAAAATCCAAAGTTTAGGAATTCAAAATCCTTATTCTGAATTACATTTTGTGATTGGAACTTGGTCCGAAACTGCGGACAAAAATGAAAAAATATCTTTCAAAGCCTATTTGGAATATACCCCAGCCATCGTTTCATGCTTAACTCCCATCAAAAACAAAGGTAATTTCCCTGTTTCATTTTACGCACCTCAAGTTAAAGCACTTCAAATAAAAGGACTTGAAAATGAAGTGAATTTAACTCAAAATGGCGATTTTTTTGTGGGGGAAATACCTGAAAAATATGCAAATACAGGCTTTGAGTTGTATGCTTCGAATGATTCCATAAAACCTGCAAATATCTTTGTCAGAAAACCGAAAGGAACTTTTTCAAAATATAATAAAGAAAGAAATTATGTCGAAATTGATGGTAAAGTCACCAAGCCCTTAACCGGTTCTTATCAAGGAAATATTTTTTTCAAAGATGCAGGTACTAGTTCCGAATCAATTATAAATTCCCAAAATGATTGGGATAATTGGGATAGAACTGAATTTCCTGGTGAGCATCAGCATGCATGGGAATCTTTAAGCTTAACAGAACTAAAATCGCGATTTAGCTTTGTGAAATCCAACGGCTGGGATTTGATTCACTTGCATACCCACTATGGTATTTGGGAACGATTTGATGCGGTTGGTAACCTTTGCCCGTATGGTATTGAACAGTTTAATAATTATGTCCGAATAGCTGAAACTTGTGGACTTAAAGTAATGATAACTTTAAGTAGCTATCCTTATGGAGCTTACTCTAAAACTTGGGACGGTGGCACCACACCATATAAACAATATTTGGAAGCTGGCTTTAAGGATGAAGATTGGTATAATACTGAAAATCAACCTTTCAATAAAATTTATGCGCAATATCTGACTGATTTTGCCTCACTTTATGCGGATGAAACTGCCATTTTCTCTATTTCATCTTCAGGAGAAGGCGATTGGAAGGGAGGATTTAAAAGAAATGATTTCACATTTGATATCATAAAATCCATCGATAAAAATCATATAACTGTATCGGAACCTGTGATGGCTCCTGACAAACTTCTGCCGGCTCAAGTCAAAGATTTTAAAACAGATTTAGTAGGCGACCGCAACTATGGTTTTGGTACCAAAATGCTTATTGATTTGGAAATGGGATTACTTTTTAGACTCAATCAAATGGTACCCAACATGTACCTTGCAGAGTCCAACTACCCTTCATCCAATAATTATTGCCACATGGTTCATAGCAATACTACAGGTCAATACAATAGCATCATAGGTACACAAATTTACAGAATACTCATGCGCGACACCTTGTACATGGGTATGGTACGTCAGCAACCTATGTTAATGTCATGGGATGAATATTTCACCGAAGATGAACATATTATTTTAAATAAAGTTCGAAGCAAATTGGATTGGACACTAAAAGTTAAAAATCCTTCGGTTGTCGTATTAATCAATGATTTTTTAGCCACTTGGGATGGTAGGGAAAAAATGGCCCGATTGGAAGAATCACTGGTTTCTTTGGGTATCGAATATCAATTCATTAGTGACAAAAAAGAAAAAATGCCGAACCAATATTTGATTGATGCTACTGACAAAAATTATGACTTAAGCAAGTTTAAATCTTTCAATACGATTCCATCATCAATTAAAGAAAAATTGCCTTTTAAATTTTCAGAAAATTATGCGGCACAATATGCCGAATGGGAAGGCGAAACACAATTCTTGGCATATTTCTATAATCGATCCAATTACAAGTTTCAAGAGTGTTACATCCATCCTAACAAGCATCGGATTGCGAAGCAAATACTGTTTGAATTGAACTTCTTAAATATGAATAAATCTTATAAATATCAGCTTTATGACTTACAAACCAAACAAATTATAGAAACCAATACCATAGAAGGTAAATCAAAAATTTCAATACCCTCAACTAATAGTGATTTTCTATTATTCGCAACAAAATCTTAACTAACAATAACTTATGAACACACAAAAAGAAAAAATCCTCACAAAAATATTTAGTAATTCAGAAGATGCTTCCAAATCAGTAGCTAACGAAATAGCTGCCTTGATTAAAATTAAGCAACTCGAAGGCAAATTATGCATTCTCGGATTGGCAACCGGATCTACACCTACAAGGGTATATGCCGAACTTGTTAAAATGTGTAAAGACGGCCAATTATCATTCAAAAACGTGGTCACTTTTAATTTGGATGAATATTACCCAATGCAACCGGATAGTTTGCAAAGCTATGTAAGGTTTATGAATGAGCATTTATTCAATCATATCGACATTCCAAAACAAAACATCAATATCCCCGATGGTACTTTGCCTAAAGATAAAGTGGCAGATTATTGCAAAAGTTATGAAAAGAAAATTGAAGAACTAGGTGGTCTTGATTTGCAAATTTTGGGTATTGGACGTACAGGTCACATTGGTTTTAATGAACCCGGTTCAGGTGAAAACACAGTTACTCGTATGATCACGCTCGATCAAATGACACGTGTGGACGCTGCAAGTGATTTTTTTGGGGAAGAAAGTGTACCACGCAAGGCTTTAACAATGGGCGTAGGCACCATAATGAAAGCCAAAAAAATTATCATGATGGCTTGGGGAGAAGGCAAGTCAAAAATTATCAAAAAAGCCGTTGAAGGACCGGTAACCGACCAAATTCCGTCTACATTCCTTCAAAAACACCCTAATGCTCAAGTAGTTGTTGATGAAGCAGCATCGTCTGAATTAACTCGTATAAAGACTCCATGGTTGGTTGGCACCTGCGATTGGCACGATCCAAAGCTTATCAGAAAAGCAGTAGTATGGCTATGTCAAACTGTTGAAAAGCCTATTCTCAAACTAACCAGCAACGATTACACGGAACATGGTATGAGCGATTTGGTTACCGAATACAGTTCTGCCTATCAAATCAATATAAAGATATTCAATGAACTTCAACACACAATTACCGGTTGGCCCGGAGGCAAACCCAATGCCGATGATAGCCAACGTCCCGAAAGAGCGAAACCATTTCCAAAAAGAGTGGTACTATTCAGCCCACACCCTGATGATGATGTAATTTCAATGGGTGGTACTTTTATTCGATTGGTTGATCAAGGACACGATGTGCATGTAGCCTATCAGACTTCAGGCAATATTGCTGTTTTTGATGATGATGCAGTACGATTTGCGGACTTTATTAATGATTACAATGAAGCTTTCGGTTTAAATAAAGAAGATAGCGAAAAACTCTATAAAAAGGTGGTGAAATCACTTCGTGAAAAAGCACCCGGACAAGTAGATATTAAAGAAGTAATGTCCATCAAAGGACTGATTCGCAGAGGAGAAGCCAAAGCAGGTGCGAGATATGTTGGCTTGCCTGATAAAAATATTCATTTCCTCGACATGCCATTTTATGAAACCGGGGCAGTTAAGAAAAAACCCATCGGTGAAGAAGATATACAAATTATTGTTGACTTGTTGCAGCAGATTAAACCACATCAAATATATGCTGCAGGCGATTTGAGCGACCCACATGGAACTCATAGAGTTTGTTTGGCAGCCATTTATGCTGCTCTCGATAGATTAAAAGATGAAAAATGGATAAAAGATTGTTACGTATGGTTGTATAGAGGAGCTTGGCAAGAATGGGAAATTGATCAAATAGAAATGGCCGTTCCTATTAGCCCAGAAGAGCTTTTACGTAAAAGAAAAGCAGTTTTCAAACATCAATCTCAAAAAGATGCAGCATTGTTTCCGGGAAATGACAAACGTGAGTTCTGGGTTCGTGCCGAAGACCGTAACCATGCCACGGCAGATATTTACAACAAATTAGGCTTAGCCGAATATGAAGCAATGGAAGCATTTGTTAGGTATATATTTTAAAACTGGTCTTACGAAGATTAAATCCTAAATTCTAAGCACTAAACCCTATACAAATACAAATGTGCCAATTTTATAATATCAAAATTAATCTTGCATATTTGATTTGTATTTAAAATTTAGAATTTGTTTAGAATTTAGAGATTCGGATTTAGAATTTACGTAACTTAAGTTAATCATGAAAAGTACAGCTATCTTAGTATTAATACTCGCCTTAGGATTAAATATTAGTATTTCGCAATCCAAACGAAATGTATTGATTGTAACTGCCCATCCGGATGATTGGGAAATTGTTATGGGAGGCACTGCGTATTTGCTCAAGGACAAATATCAAATTCATGTTGCCATTGCTTCAAGAGGCGAAAGAGGATTTAGCAAGGAACCTAAATCCGAAACAGCTGCCATTAGAACCAAAGAAGCGGAGTGTTCAGCTGCAAAAATTGGTGCTAAACTTAATTTCTTAGGGAAAATTGATGGAGACATCTATGCCGATAGCGATGCAGTGAAACAATTAGTGACCTTAATGAAAACACTTGACCCCGCCATTACATTTGTGATGTGGCCATTTGACAAACCTGATCATGCAGCTGCTTCCAATATGGCAATTTTGGCTTTAAATAAAAGTGGCATTGCTTATGATCACGAAGTATATCTGTTTGATGGAGGACATGGATCTACTTCTAATCATTTCATCCCCGATATTTATGTCAATATTACTCCCGTGTGGCTCAATAAACAAGAAATTGTAAATTGTCATGCTGTACACAATAAAGATAGTAGCTTGTCAAAAATGGTTGAAAATGAAAACAAGACTTATGGGTACATCAACAGAACTCCCTATGCCGAAGGATTTAAGCCATTATATCCACTTACTAATGGACGATGGGATTCGAACAAGAAAATCAAATGCACATTATTGGATTTATAAATTTTCCTTATTCTTCCACTTTATATAGGCCATAGCCAAATCATAATTCCATTTGAATTCTTCAAAATTTGATCGAAATTCATTGCTATTGTTTAAATATTTTGAATATTCAATCAAACTCACATTATTACGCATTCCGGGCCAAAGCAAATATTTGAATCCTCCTTTATAAGCTTTTGACTCTTTTATTTTGTCCAAATGAGAAATATTTTCAGAAAGTTTATAAACACTGAAGTATAATGCAGGAGACAAAGTAAAAGCCACAAGAACAACTACTATTTTAAGCTTTTGAATAAATTGTTTTTTAATAAAGTCATCAATTCCAAATACTGAAGTTATGGCCAAAACCAAGTAAAAAACCAAAGCAAACACGTAATTATCAGGCACATCATAAAAAATAGGAAATACAAAATATGGCAAACCAACTAAAAAATAAAAAAATCCTACCCTAGGATATTTCTTGAATAATTTTATTAATCCCCAAATGGAAAAAAATAAGAATAAGTGCAAATTATAGAGTAGAAAGCCAACATTCTTTAGCAAAGAATTAAAATAATAATAAACATCATGATCAATTGCCTTGCTAAGAAAAAATGTGTTTTCAACCAAAACCGACATTACTGAATTTTGATTTGTAATGAATGGTAATACAAACAATAATAACCCTATTAACGATGCAGGAATTAGTTTAACCAAAACATTAATCCATTGTTTATCAACAACATAACACAAATAGATAAATGCAGGGAATATCAAAATGTTTTGTATGTGAATCCATAAAGAAATTCCCATTAATATAGAAATAAGAAAAATAATTTGTCGCTTTGATTCATCAATTAGGACTATGGTACTCAAAAAAAATAATAAAGTTAAAAAAGCCAAATTGAAGGTATATACTTCTACAATTTCGGTTTGACGCCAATAAGTAAATGAAAAGGCAAGAATAATTACTGAAATAACAGATGCCCAACTTGAGTCTGAAATTTTGAAAGATGTACAATACACTAATAATAAAGTAATTAAGGAAAACAATATAGATACAAATGAAGCAATTTGAAAAGCATCAAAGTAAGAAAACATAATAACCAACAATCTTAAAAAATTGACATAAAGGAAATGTGATGTAGCATTTGTACCTAATTGAAAACAACATTCTGATGCCCATACAAAACCTAAAGCATCGCCAAAACCAATACTTGTATTTGAATTAATAAAATATACAAAAAATATGATCACTAAAGTTATTGTAATTTTAAAGCTCATTGTTTTTAATAAATATCTATAAGTAGAAAATTTTTAGAACAATATTTAATGTAAATTTTCATTGAAGCTTGGAAAAATTGAACTTAAAACTGTGTAATTAAACCAAAACAAAGTGAAATAACTGCTTATTGTTTATAAAATTTGCATATTTTTGAGAAATTTATTCAATAAAACAATAAATTTGCCACTCAAGCAATAGTCGAATATTTATGGTTACAGATGAAAAAGAGAAAGACAATTCAGGAAAAAAATGGTTGTTCCTTTCTATTATCATAATTTTACTTCTCATTAATGCTATTCAACTATATCTACAAAATCAAGCTCGCAAAGAGATTCAAGAGAAAGTAGTAGTAATAGAAAATAAAGACGCAGAAATTAAAGTTTATAATTACAAGTTGGATTCCATCCAACGTGAGCTTCAATACAGATACGAAGAAATTGCAAAATTAGGAGGCGACACAGCCTCAATGGGTGATCTGATTCGTCAATTAAAACGTGACAAAAAATCCCTAGCAGCAAATGCTGCAATGGCACAGGCCAAATATAACGAAATCAAATCGCAATATGATCAGGTAATGACCACTAAAGATAGTGAAATCGAAACTCTTCGAGCCGAACGTGACGACTTATTTAAAGCCAACAATGAGCTTAAGAAACAACAAGTTAGCTTGAATGATTCTATATCTGAATTAAAATCTAAAAAAGAAGAACTAAGCAAACAAGTTGAAATAGCTGCTCAATTAAAAGTAGCGGATCTTAAAATCACATACATATCTAAAAAAGATAAAGAAATCACTTCTGACACTAAAGCAAAAAAGGTAGCGAAACTAAAAGTTGCTTTCAATGTACTTGAAAATAAAGTAGCCAAAATTGAAAGTAAAATATTCTACCTAAGAGTAATTGAGCCCGATGGTGCTGCACTTTATGACCTTGCACAAGGGGGAGGGTCAATACAATTTGATGGTAAAGAAATTTATTATACTGCCAAACAAGAAATACTGTACGACCAAATGACCAAAACACTCACTTTCATATATAATAAAGGAGCTGAGTATAAACAAGGCAAACACCAAATTGAAGTCTATTGCGAAAATGCAGTAATTGGCAGAGGTGTATTTACATTGCTTTAGTTACCATTTATACTAATTTCATTAATTTAAGATGTTATTATCCTTCTCTGTTGGAGAAGGAATAGGATGAGGTGAATAAACTCAATCTTAAATTAATGATATTGACTTATCCACAACATAATTTATTCATAATTTATTTTTAGCTGTGAAATATTTCCTATATTTGCAGCCCGTTTTAAAAACCTTATATACAATGGACATTAAAAATTATGAGACGGTATTCATCCTTAATCCCGTTTTACCTGAGCCACAGGTAAAGGATGCCGTAGAAAAGTACAAAAAAATTCTCACCGATGGTAAGGCTGAGATTGTTAATGAAGAAAATTGGGGCCTAAAATCA
>JANRJY010000053.1:0-154069 GCA_033763735.1 Bacteroidota bacterium
TATGAATTTTATTTTCAGTACAAAGACCTTGCGATGATTGCCGAAAAAAAAATCAAAGAATTAGGGGGTAGCGATTATAATTTCCCCTGTGGAAAAATTACGAGAATTTTTGTTTTTCTTTTTGGATGGAAAATAGCAAAGCGAATTCGTATATTATTTAAATAAGATTTTCATGAAAAAATAAAAAACACTTGAACCAAGTCACCCTCCAAATTTCCCTTGCACCCTCTGATTATGGGCATTGCATTCAATTATTACCTCATCAAATTAAAGTTTTTGAAAATCAGGTAGATGAAATCTTGCTTACTTACGACATACATAAAAGTAAAGGAAGATTCTCTCTAAATTGGGAAGAAAACAATCATAAAATGTGGGATTTCTTAACTGAATATGAAAAAAAAAATCCAAAGATTAGATTAGTTAAAATAGACTATTCAAAAGCAAAAAAATTTGAAATAGCTCAAAAATACTTCAAACTTAAAACCATTCCGGCCAAAGACTGGAGAGGAGGTCCGTTTTATACTTACTTTTTTGGTTTAAATGAAGCTAAAAATGATTTTGTTTTTCATATTGACTCGGATATGTTTTTTGGTGGAATGAGCCAAACATGGATTCAGGAAGCTAGAGAAATGTATGAATCCGATACGAAAATATTATTTCTGAATCCTTTACCCGGACCACCTAGAGAAGATGGTCAATTAATTGGTCAAATTTGTCTCCCTTATAAGAATAAACCTTATTGTTTTCAATTTAAAAGTATGAGTACCAGACTTTTTTTTGTAAATAGGAGCCGATTATTCCCAATTCAAATTAAGAATATTCGAACATTTAAATTTAGAGAATTCTTAAGAGCATTATCAAAAAAAAATCCCCCTTTTCGATTACCGGAAACAATATTATCAGATTTATTATTGCAAAATAATAAATTACGAGTGGATTTTTTAGGAGACGGTAATGGTTTGTGGTCATTACATCCACCATATAGAACTCGCTTTTTTTACGATAATTTACCAAATATTATTTCTCGGATTGAAAAATTTGAAGTGCCAGAATCTCAAAAAGGCTTTTATGACATTGTAGATGAATTTGTAGATTGGAAAGAAGCTAAAATTAAACTTAAATAATTTTGGCAAAATCCATCCTACTTATTTCTCCTTTTCCTCCTAATCAAAATCCAAGATTGTTAAAAGAATACCACACTCTAAAACAACTTGGATATAGTGTAAAAGTGATTTATGGTGAAAGAGACAAATGGGCTGCCCACAATTTTGCAATTAATGATGATTTTATTCTTGTTGGTGGCAAAATCAATTCAATTGTATTTCTGTTTACCAGAATATTACATAAAGCAGTTTTTTTGCTCAAAATCAAAGAATTTGAATCAAATAGAGTTTCTATTCCCTTATATTTAAAAGCTAAATCAATAAAGGCTGATCTTTATATTGGACATAATTTACCTGCTCTTCCAATAGCGGTAAATGCAGCTAAGTATCATAAAGCTAAATGTGGTTTTGATGCAGAAGACTTTCATAGATTTGGAAATACTAATAATGAGAACTCTCGAGATTTTTTACTTGCTAAATACCTAGAAGACAAATATTTGCCATTAGTCGATTACTTATCAGCAGCAAGTCCACTTATAGCGCAAGAATACCAGAAGCTCTATCCTTTTTTAATTCCTGTAGTAATAAATAATGTCTTTCCTTTATCTATTAAAGTTGAGCAAATACAAGAAAAAAAAATAAAAAATCAGAGGCTTGATTTATTTTGGTTTTCACAAACTGTAGGTAAAAACCGTGGATTAGAAGATGTAGTTATAGCACTAAGTAGACTGCTTGATTTGAATATAACGCTTCATATATTAGGGAATGCAAATGAAGAAATAAAAAACTATTTAAAATCGTTCACTCGTAAAGCTCAAATATATTTTCATGATCCAATTCCTCCGGATGATATATTTACATTTGCATCTCAATTTGACATTGGTTTAGCATTAGAACAAAATATTCCTTTTAACAGAGACATTTGTCTAACAAATAAGATTTTTACATATCTTTCCTCTGGGTTGGCAATTATTGCTACAGAAACTCAAGCACAATTACAATTTTTCAAAACTCACTCCCAAGTTGGAAAAACTTATCCAATTGGAAATATTCAAATTTTGTCTGAAATTATTATGTATTATTACTCAAATCTTGAAGGGTTAAAAAAAGCAAAACAAGCATCTATAACTTTAGCTAATAATGAATTAAATTGGGAAAAAGAGAAATATAAGTTAATAGAATTAGTAAATAAAATTTTAATTAATGGATAGTAATAAAAGTATTGGATTTGGTTGTGTAGCTCTAACAACATTACCAACAGTCAATGAGGCATTATACTTACTGAATACTGCACATGAAAATGGAATCAACCATTTTGACACAGCTCCAATTTATGGCCAAGGTTATTCTGAAATTCTTCTTGGTAAATTTCTATTAGATAAAAAAAGAGAAGAAATAATTATAACAACAAAATGCGGATTAGGTAATATAAAAGTGCCACAACTATCTGCAAATATCGCATTGCCATTAAATTTTTTAAAAAAGTCAATAAAACATAGTAAAAAAATTAATATAAAAATCCAAAGTAAAAATCCCGTTCCTTTTCGAAGTATTACTTTAGATCAAGTTAGATTTGACTTTTATAATTCATTAAAAAGACTAAAAACAGAATATATTGATAACTATTTATTGCATGAAGCTACACCTAAATTTTTAACTAACGAAGCCACAAATTTTCTTTTCGACTTAAAAAAAAAAGGACTTATTAAAAATATTGGTATAGGGGTTTCGTATTTGAATTTAATCGAAATTGATCCTGGCGAAATAGAAAATTGGGACATATTGCAGTATGATTTTAACATTATTGAAAATCCTGAAAAAATCTATTTGAATAATCCAGGAAAGCAAAATATTCATCACAGTATATTTAAAAATTACAATCTATATAATTTTCCGGGTATTCCCGATAATGAAAAAGGAGGATTCCTTATAGCAAATCATATTTCAAAATATAAAGATGCAAAAGTGCTTTTTACTAGTACCCGTACAAAAAACATAATTAACAACTTAAAATATGCCAATTTTTATATAAACAAACTATAAATTATGCCCTTTATTGATATTAATAAAACAAAAATTAATTCAAGTATCAACTACGATTTTACAATTGTTGGTGCAGGTGCAGTTGGCATTTTACTTTCTATCAAATTAACAAATGCTGGGTATAAAGTATGTATTATTGAAAGTGGTCATTTTTCAGAAGACAGTTTGAAACAAAAGAGAAATGAAATTTTGAATACTTCTAAAATTTTAAACACTGCTGTCTGGGGTCGTAAAAGAGCAATCGGAGGAACAACTATTGCATGGGGTGGACAATCATTACCATTTAGCAAACTAGATTTTCAAAAAAAGCCATGGCTAGAGAATAGCGGCTGGGATATTGGGTATGAGGAAGTTGAAAAATATTACGATGAAGCAAATAAATTTATGGGTATAGACACTTGGGGTTATTCAGAAAAAATTCTTTCCAAACTCAATTTATTAGATTATAAGTTTCAGAATGATGATTTTGAATATCATGTATCTAAATGGGCTAATCAACCTAATTTTTATAAATTATACAAAAAAGAATTAAGAAAAAAAGTAGACATATATTTCAATGCTCAAGTAATATCAGTAAATCATCAAAATCAAATAGCTCATTCACTTAAAATATCAAATGATTTTAAAACAGAGTACAATTTTTCGATTTCAAAACTTATCATTGCATGTGGAGGAATAGAATCAACAAGAATTTTATTGCTATCAAAACTTTCTGAATCAAACTGGTTAGGAAAATGTTTTATGGAACATCCTTGCATAGAATTGGGTGAAATTATACCAAGAGATAATTATGAGATTCAAAAAATTTTTAACACGCATATCCTAGGTTTGCGAAAATATTCGTTGAGGTTAAGCTTAACAGAAAATTTTCAAAAAAGTTACAAAGTTTTAAATTCATCCATGAGTGTCATGTTTAAATATGAATCTGAAAATTTCAATCCATATCATGAATTAAAATCTTTGTTTTATAGTTTTTCGTTTCAAAACCTTTTTAAGGTGATTAAACAATTTAAATATTTTACAACAACATTGTTTAGTTTAATAAAACATGGCTTTTTATATAAGCCCAACTCTAAGGCCATGTTAACTTTAATGATGGAGCAAGAAGCATCTATTAAAAGTAGAATGGAATTATCAAATGAATTGGATTATTTTTCTCAACCAAAATTGCAAATCAATTGGGAAATTTCAACTAAAAGCATAACTACAATAGAACATATTTGCAATGCTTCAATAAATTATTTCAACTCAAATAAGTTAGGAGAGTTAAAAATTCATCCTCACATTTTAAATCAAAAGCAAAAACTTATTGATTTGCTTTCAGGCGTAAATCACCATATGGGTGGCACAAGGTTAGGCTCAAATCCAAAAACAAGCGTTGTTGACACCAACCTTAAATTATGGGACTTTGAAAATATATACGTTTGCAGCAGTTCTGTATTTCCTACTAGTTCACATTCAAATCCAACATTAACAACGCTTGCATTAGCATGCAGATTGGTAAATAAATTAATTCAAAAAGATGAAAAGAATAATTAAATCTATTTTACATAAATTAATATCGGGGAAGAAAGGATTCTCAGATTTAACCGTACTTTCTGGTCAAGCGAGGGGTATTAAATTAAGAATAGATTTAAGAAAAGAAGCATCATATTTTTTGGGAACTTATGACCAATGGATTTTTAAAAGAATCAATTTTTCAAATTATATCAAACCAGGAATGTGTTTATGGGATTGTGGAGCATATATAGGTTATTACACTGCTGTATTTAGGAATTGCATTAAAGATGATGGCTTAATTTATACATTTGAAGCTTCATACAAAAATTATAATTCTTTAAAAGAGCTTCCAAACCTAAACAATTGGGAAAACGTTAAAATCATCAATATTGCAGTTGGACCTGAAAATTCAAAAATACAATTTTCTAATAATTTGGGTGGTTCAAATGGTCCTGTTGGATTAAGTAAGATTTACTCACACGATTTAGAGATAATTGAAGTTGACTGCAAAGGTGTCGATGAAATTATTGCTTTAGGTATAGCATATGCTCCGGATTTTATCAAATTTGATATAGAGTCAGCCGAAATTTATGCATTAAATAACGGTGATAATTTATTTAGTACAAAAAGACCATTAATCTTATTGGAAATTCACGGGGAAGAAGCATTTAAATCTACGGGACTTTTTTTAGAAAAGTATAATTATAGAGCTGCGTATGTAGGAGATTTCCCAGATCCTGAAAAATGGTATCATTCTGGTAGTGATTTGAAAGAAATTGGATTTATTCCTCACATGTTGTTTTGTTTCCCTAATTAATTGAAAAATGAAAAAAAATTAAGTAAATGATTATTAAATTGAAATTTTAATAAATATTTTTTGAATTCGATTCTAATTATTTCTCCAAATTTTCCTCCCGTGAATGCCCCTGACATGCATCGAGTGAGGCACAATGTAAATTTTCTTGAAGATTTAGGTTGGATGCCGACTGTTGTATGTGTTGAAGAGAAATATAATGAATCCTCTATAGACCCAATTTTAATTGATACAGTACCTAAAAATATAAAAGTAGTTAAAGTATCTGCTTTCCCTGCTAATATCACTCGCAAAATTGGCCTTGGAGCTTTGGCCTTGAGAAGTTTGCTTTTCTATTTTTTCAAAGTCAATCAGCTACTAAAAACCACCAAATTTGATTTGATTTTTTTCTCCACTACACAATTTCCAGTATTGATTTTGGGCAGATATTGGAATTGGAAGTATAAAGTGCCTTACATAATAGATATGCAAGACCCTTGGCATAGTGAATACTATAAAACAAGGCCCAAAAACGAACACCCACCCAAATATTGGTTTAGCTATCATTTGAACAGGATTTTGGAACCAATTGCTATGAAAAAAGCTGCAGGTATCATTTCCGTTTCAAAAGGTTATTGCGAACAATTACAAGGACGTTATAAAAATATTACTCCTAATAATTGCACAGTTATTCCTTTTGGTGCTTTTGAAAAAGATTTTGAAATTTCAAAATCTCTAAACTATGTTAATTTACCTAATTCCACTTCCAAACTACAAATGCTTTATATAGGTCGAGGAGGAATTGATATGCAATTGTCATTAAAAATAATTTTCAGAGCATGGTTATTGGGATTAAAAAAACATTCGGATTTATTTAACAAAATTGAATGGCAATGTATTGGTACTTCTTATGCCCCCGGCACATTAGGGACCCCAAGTATAGTACCCATTGCAATGGAATTTGGACTTGATGAATATATTATGGAACAGACCGAAAGAATACCCTATTTTGATTCAATTACAAGACTTCAGAGTGCTGATTTGCTATTAATTCCAGGTTCTATTGATCCCAATTATACGGCATCCAAAATATATCCATACATATTATCAAAGAAACCTATTTTAGCTGTGTTTTCAGAAACCAGTTCTATAATTGAAGTGCTAAAAAATACAGAAGCAGGGGACTATGTTTCATTTAATCCTTCAAACTATAACATAGAAGATTTAGCCCTTCAACTTTATGAAAAATGGTTAAATATCATACAAAAACTACCATATTCACCACCTACCAAATGGCAAAATTTCGAAAAATATACAGCTCGGGAAATGACTAAAAAGCAAGTTGTATTTTTTGAAAAAATCCTTAATTCGTAACCTCACAAATAATAGTAAAAATTAGCAGTTTATAAATCAAATAAATGAATGACTTAAATTTATATTCAAAAGTTTACTCAGGTCCCTTTAATGAGAAAGTGGTTAATTTAATTAAGCCACAGCATAAGGTAATTTTAGATGTGGGATGTGGTGCCGGTCAAATTGCTTCATATTTAAATTCGAAAGCAAAAGTTTATGGAATTACTTTATCAGCATCGGAATCTGAAATCGCATCAAAATATTGTGAAAAAGTTTTTATCTATAATCTTGACAATGGATTACCAAATGAGGTCAAGAACATCTCTTTTGATCTAATAATATGCTCACATGTTTTAGAACATATAGTTTATCCAGAGCCATTATTAACAGATTTAAAAGTTCTTTGTGATAATAATACAGATTTAGAAATTATAGTTGCCTTACCAAATATTATGCATTACAGATACAGAATACCAATTATTTTTGGAAAGTTTAATTATGATTACGCAGGCGTTATGGATTACACACATGTTAAATGGTACACATTTGAATCAATTAAAATACTACTTAACAAATACAACTTTATGAATATTTTTATAATCAACGATTGCGTAATTCCATTTAAAAGAAGTACATCTATACTTCCTAAGTATATTACTAGATGGATACAAAAATTTTTGTTTAGTATTTCAAAATCTTGGTTTTCAGGTCAAATAATAATAATTGCAAAAAGAAATTAATAAGACGCTCCAATTCATTGTTTGAAACTCCTTCCAAATCTTTAATAGTATTTTTTGTTATATTAACTATATGGGCGATGTATACACCCCAACCTATTATGACTATTACTGGTATATGGGTAATACCTTTAATCATCACAACCACATGGATAAAAAACACACCTCCAGTAGTTTTTTTTGGAGCTTTGATGCAATGGCTTACGATTACATCCAAATTATTTTATCTCAATATTTTTAATTATGATTTTATTGAATACCACACTTTTCAAAACAATATTGTAGATGTATATTATTCAAGTTTGTTCGGACTTTTATTTTATTGTTTTGGATTTCGATTGTTTTGGTTTTTCATTATAAATAAAGAAAAATTACATTCCACCTTTCAAAGTCAATCTGAATTTATTTTAAATTTTCGATTTGAGTATCTAGTAATTGTATATATTTTATTTACCTTTTTTATACCTTTTTTAGTATCATTTTCATACACGTTACCAGGACTTCAACAACCAACTTATAAGTTTATTGACTTCAAATGGAGTTTATTTTTTATGATATATTTTATTGCAAACAAGCAAATTATTTATAGAGGAATATTTCTTAGTATTTTCATTTTTGAAATTATAATGGGCTTTACAGGCTACTTTTCAACGTTTAAAGATTTTATTTTGATTGCCATCATTTGCTACCTCACATTCGGAATAAAACTTAAATTTTGGCAGAGTTTAATGATAACTATATTTGCCGGCTTAACTTTATACTTAGGCATTTTTTGGACCTTCATTAAACCTGAATACCGAAAATTTTTATCTGGAGGAGAACAAAAACAGATTGTAACAGTATCGCAAAAAGATGCTTTTAATAAATTAATTGAGTTATATGATTCATTTACGCCTGAAGTTTATCAAGCATCATTAGAACAAATGATAAACCGTTTGGAATATATTGAATTTTACTCTGCATGTAAAGACTATATTCCGGCTAATTTAGAGTATCAACAAGGATCTTTACTGTTAGAAGCCATTCAGCACATTCTAGTTCCAAGATTTATTAATCCAGAAAAAAAAATATTAGATGATTCAGAATTGACCAATCGTTTGACAGGGCTAAATGTAACTGGAGCAGATAAAGGAACATCTATAAGTTTAGGTTATATGGCTGAATTCTATGCCGATTTTGGTCCAATTTTAATGTATATACCAATCTTATTTTTAGGATTTATTACCGCATTTATTTTTTACTACTTAAAATCATTTGCTTTAAGTGAAATTTGGGGCAATGCACTGATAATTCCACTTTTCTTCTCAACAAATATCAATGGCATTGCTACTGCCAAGGTTCTTGGAGGCATGATAATGTATTTTATAATAGCATTACTCATTAATAAATTTTTATTATCTCATTTGAATAGATTACTACTTCGAAATAATTAATAATATAAATGTTTTTTGGATTATAAAATTGAAAAAATCAAAATTAGCGATAATCATCTCACATCCTATTCAATACTATTCACCTTGGTTTCAGTTTATTTCCTCCAAAAACCAAATTGATCTAAAAGTATTTTATACCTGGGGGGCATCCAGCATAACTAAGTATGAAAGAGACTTTGGACAATTTGTAACTTGGGATAAAAACCTTTTACAAGGATACAATTACATTTTCCTTAAAAATTATGCTATTAAAAAGGGCACTAATCACTTTTGGGGCATAATAAATTTCGATTTAAAACAAGAAATCAATAAATTTAATCCTGACGAAATTATTGTTTTTGGATGGTCATGGTGGAGTCATTTTTGGTTCATTACCTCATATATAGGTAAAGCAAAACTAAGTTTCAGAGGAGATTCGAATTTGCTTGACATAAAGAATTCGAAATTGAAAGAATTTTTAAAATATTGGTTATTAAAGACAATTTATTCGAAAATAGAAAAATTTTATAGTGTTGGAGTTGCAAATGAAAGTTATTACTATATGTTCGGTGTGTCTAAAAATAAAATTATTAGAATGCCTCATTGTATAGATAACGAATGGTTCACTTCAAACAAAATAGAAAGGCAAAATTTACGACTTCATTACCAAATTAAAGACCATGAAATTGTATTATTATTTTGTGGTAAATTAATAAATAAAAAATCTCCTGAATTATTATTACGCTCATTCATACAATCAGATAGAAAAGATATATGGTTGTTTTTTATTGGAAGTGGTATTTTAGAAGAAAAACTAAAAAATATTTCAGATAATCATCCAAAAATAAAATTTTTAGGATTTAAAAATCAGACCGAAATGATTTCAATGTATTCAATGGGTGATATTATTTGCCTTCCTTCACAAGGACCAAACGAAACATGGGGATTAGTTGTAAATGAAGCAATGGCATCTGGGATTCCTGCGATTGCTTCTGACAAATGTGGTTGTGCTGAAGATTTAGTAAAAGGAAATGGGTTTGTTTTTTCTAATTTTGATGAATTAGTTAATATTTTAAAAAACTTAAACAAAGAAGATTTAAAAATAAGAGGCAACAAGGCCGCTGAAATAGTACGTAACAATTTCAGTTACGAAACCAACTATCAGATATTATTAAATTCATTAAATGAGTATCAATAACGACCAATTACTAGTTTCTATAATAGTACCTGTTTATAATGGAGAACGTTATTTAAAAGATTGTATTTCTTCAATTCTGAATCAAACTTACCGAAACATAGAGATAATCGCATGTGAAGATTGTGGTTCTGATAAATCAAATGAAATTCTTGAAAATTTTAATTACGATTCACGATTCAAATACTTTAAAAACAGCAAAAACAAGGGTCTATTCCCAACTCTTAATTCCTTAATTCACAAGTCAAATGGAGAATTAATACATTTATTTGCTCAAGACGATATCCTCAAACCCAACGCTATAGAAGAAATTGTTGAATTTTATAAATTGAACAAAATGCAATCCTTGGCATTTATTATGACACGTGTAGATTACATTGATGAATTCAATAACCTTATGCCTTCTTATAAAGAAGATGCTACCCCAAAAATTATATCTCCTGCATTACATGCAAAAATCTCTGTTTTCTGGGGGTGTTTACCGGGCAATATTAGTACAGTGACCCTAATCAGGTCAATTGTTCAAGAGTTTGGAGGTTTTAATGAGTCATACAAAGTTTCGGGAGATTTTGAATATTGGTATCGGATAACCCAATCAAACAATATTGGTTATGTTCACAATCACAATATTATGCTACGTAGGCATTTGGGTCAACTAAGCAGGAATTTTGATAGCGTTTATTTATCAATTATTGAAGACTACCCACTTATCAAAGGATTTCAAAAACGATTAATGAAAAATGATAAGTCAAAGTCTTATTTCTTTGTTGAATGGCGTTTGAAAGCTATTTACTTAAATGATGCCATTTTTCTTCTTCGTAATAGAAAATGGAAACTTGGTTTTAAAACAATTTTATTTATTGGAACAATCTCGTTTTTACCTTTTCTATTTACAAAATGGATTATAATCCGAATTTTAAGACTTTTAAAAATTGAATACGCATTATATAATTATGTAGATGGCGGTAGGTTTTTTAATAATTTTTTCAAATAATTTCTCGGATCCTACTCGCCCTCGATTTCATAGATTGTGAAAGAAACATACATTTTTAATGTATAATTAAAAATTCCTTTTTTTTATAATCGTTGGAAACGATTTTCTCAATCGCTCCTGTTACAAACAATGGCGATTGGAGTATCCGCAAATCCAATCCATGAATAGTGCCATTTTCACCAGACATATCAAAATATAAAGCATTTTGAACTATCGATTGTTTAATTTAAATTTGAAATATGAAAACATTTGAATTCACCGCTATAAGAATTCTAGAAAAATACAATTTTTCAAGAGAAGATGCTGAAGCTTTTCTCGAAACTATAAAGGATGCCAAATCTGATGATGTTGCAACCAAAGTAGATATCCTTAGATTAGAAAAAGAAATAAGCGAGATTAAAAAGGAAATAAACGAGATTAAAAAAGAAACAAGCGAGATCCAAGAGGATACGCGTATGCTAGAAGTAAAAATAGAATCTGTTAAAAATCAGTTGATTATTTGGGTGTTTGGTATCATGTTTGCAATGGCTGGTTTAATCATTGGTGTATTAAAATTTGCCTAGTTTGACCAAGCATCCCTCCTACTCCGAATAAAACACCCTTTTTACCCTTTCACTCACGCTCGTAAGTATTTCGTAGGGAATGGTGTGTATCCATAAAGCCATATCAGAAATGCTGATATTTTTTCCAAAAATCTCTACTTCATCTCCCTCTTTAACCGCAATATCTGTAACATCAATCATGGTCATATCCATGCACACATTACCTATAACAGGGGCTAATTTGCCACCCACCCAAACCTTTCCCACCCCGTTGCTAAATGCTCGATTATATCCATCTCCATATCCTATTCCTATCACTGCAATGGTAGTATCTTTTTTAATTCTACCATTTCTACTATAACCGACCGTACTACCCATTTTAATTTTTTTCACCTGCGAAACAGTTGTTTTTAAAGTTCCAATAGGCACTAATTTGGTTTGTTCCATTTGATTTGCCTCCACTCCATATAATCCAATTCCCAATCGTACCATATCCATGTGCATTTCCGGATAACGAAGTATCCCGGCAGAATTTAGTATATGCGTCATAAAATGATAACCAGCCTTTCGAATTTCTTTAACTGCTATTTGTAGATTTTCAAATTGTTCCTTTGTAAATTTTTCGAATCTTTCTTCATCGGCACCTGCCAGATGACTAAACACACTTGCTATGTGTACTTTATCACTTTTTTGCAGCAAATCCAATGCTTTCTTGATTTCGTCTTGTGCTATCCCCAACCTGTTCATTCCGGTCTCTAATTCCAAATGAATAAAAATTGATTTGTCTGTTTTCAATATATAATCGACAAGCTTGGATAAAAAAGGCAGGGAGTAAACTGCGGGTTCTAACTTATAAGCAATCAATTGATCAAAATCATCTTCAGAGGCATTCATTACCATAATTTTGAGCGTTATTCCCGATTCTCTGAGTTTCACTGCTTCATCAGTATAGGCCACTGCAAGGTAGTCTACTCTATGAAATTGTAATAAATTAGCCACTTCCAAACTTCCTGCCCCATAGGCAAATGATTTTACCATTACCATTAACTTGGTATTTGGGTTAAGTTTACTTTTATAATAATTCAGGTTATGCACCAAAGCGTCAAGGCTAATTTCAAAAACTGTTCTGTGCGTTTTAAATTGCAACTTCGATACAATTCTTTCAAAACCAAAGGCACGAGCCCCTTTTACCAATATTATTTCATCTCTAAATTGATTGAATTGATACTTTTCTATGAAATCTTCAACGGTGGCAAATAATTCGGCATTCTTATCAAATACACTTCGTTGTGAAATTATATCATTGCCAATTCCAATAAATTTATGAATGCTTTTCTCTTTTAATACTTTTTCTATTTTTTGATACAAGGTACGCTTATTCAAACCTGTTTCGAGCAAGTCCGACAGAATCAGTGTCTTTTGCTCTCTTTGTTTTTGGTTATTCAAAAAATCAAGAGCAATGGTTAATCCTGCCAAGTCATTATTATAAGTATCGTCAATTACATAACAACCATTAACAGCCTGTTTCATTTCAAGACGCATCGACACCGGCTTGATGTTAGCAATCTTTTTTTGTATAACATCTGAATTAAATCCTAATTCAAATAACAACACTACACAATGCAATGCATTTTCTACTGATGCAGAGTCGCTGTAAGGTATTTCAAAAATATGTGCCTGTTGATTAGGTTTTGCTTGTTTTTGTACGGTAACAGTTGCTCCCAATGCATTGATTTGCAAATAATTGACCTTGTAATCACTTTTACCAAAAAACGACCAGGTTACTGTCTTTATTTTTTTCTTTTGTACTTCTCGTTCTATATCTGTGTAATCATTACAATAAATCAGTTTTTTTACATTTTCAAAAAGCTTTAGTTTTTCTATTATTTTATGGGTTCGGTCATAAAAACCTTCATCATGAGCGGAACCAATGTTGGTAAACAATCCTATGGTAGGTTTGATTACTACTTGCAGACATTCCATTTCATCACTTCTTGAAATACCTGCCTCAAAAACGCCAAATGTATGATTTTCATTCATTTGCCATACCGAAAGAGGCACTCCAATTTGCGAATTATAACTTTTCGGACTTCGAACTACACTATATTCCGGACTGAGCAATTGCCCAATCCATTCTTTTATTATCGTTTTTGCATTACTCCCTGTAATTGCCAACACCGGAAATTTATATTTGCTCCTATGCCATGCTGCCAGATTCTGAAGTGCCCGAATACTACTTTCAACCTTAAAAACAGTGATACCTGATAATGAATTAATGTTTTCAATATCTCTTTCTATAACAAACACCTTTACTCCCGATGCAATCAATTCATGAATAAAGTCATGCCCATTTTGTCTTTCGCCTTTAATTGCAAAAAAAATAGATTGTCCGGATGATGTAATTTTGCGACTGTCGGTAAGTAGATAATCGAAATGAATAATATTATTTTCGCCAATTATTATATTACCCTTAATAATTTTGTTGAGTTCTTTTGCAGTAAATTGCATATGTCAATAATACATAACCTTATACGATATTCAAAATAATAAAACACATTATGGATTAAAATCGATTGAATCTTAAGAATTGGTTTCAAATTTTATTCTGATTTCAATTGATACAACGTCACAAACCAAATAATATTGACTCAAAACGAACATAAAGCCCTTAAAAACAAAGAAATTATAAATCAAATTGCGCAATCGCTTAATTTTGACTTTTGTGGCATATCCAAATCTGCATTTTTAGAAAAAGAAGCCTCTTATTTGGATAATTGGCTGAAAAATAAACGACAAGGCACCATGCAATGGATGGAAAATCATTTTGACAAAAGGTTAAACCCATCGCTTTTGTTTCCTGGAACCAAATCCATTATATCTTTACTTTATAATTATTATCCCGAAAAAGAGCTGCCTGACGATCAATTCTACAGAATATCAAAATACGCCTACGGAACTGATTATCATACAGTTATAAAAGATAAACTAAAAACATTTATTCAAGAAATTACACTTAAAATAGGCAAAGTTGAAGCCCGCGCATTTGTTGATTCTGCTCCTGTAATGGACAAAGTATGGGCACAAAAAAGTGGATTGGGATGGATAGGAAAGCACACCAATTTGATTAACAGAAATATTGGTAGTTTCTTTTTTATAGCAGAGATATTGGTGGATTTGGAACTAACTCCTGATGGACCCATAGATGACTATTGTGGCACTTGTACCAAATGTGTGGATGCTTGCCCCACGGATGCGCTCAGCAATTATGAAATTGATGCTAACAAATGTATTTCGTACCTCACTATTGAGCTTAAAGAAGCTATTCCTGATCAATTCAAATATAAAATGGACAATTGGATATTTGGATGTGATATTTGTCAGGATGTGTGCCCTTGGAATAGGTTTAGCAAACCCACACAAGAGCTTCAATTTCAGCCTATTAGCCTATTATTAAAGTTCACTAAAAATGATTGGGAGGAAATTACTGAACAAACATTTAAAGAATTATTTGCAAAATCGGCCATTAAGCGAACAAAACTTGAAGGATTGAAAAGAAATATCCGTTTTGTAAAAGGAAATTGATTTACTCATTTCCAATTTTACCCAGTTCATTGTTGATAAAATGGGCTATTGAACACAAAATTCCCTTTTTGATTGGATAAGTGTCACTATTGGGTGTAATTAAAAAGCAACAGGCAGATATAAAGACATGAACGATTTGGAAAATCTAAAATAATATTTTTCAATCAATTTGTGTTTATGTTTAGTGTGCTAACAATCAGAAGGTGAACCAATAAAACTAAATCCTTTTATACTTTTTGATATTAAAGTCATTGCAGCTAACATTGGTACCATCCAAATAATTCGTTGTGAAAATCGTGGAACCACTTCAGCCAATTGACCAGTAACATAACTATTTGCAAATATAAAAATTACTGAGAGTACAATTAATTTTTTCTGATTGACATTCAGGCTATTAAAGCTATAAATTATATATAAAATAGATAAAACAACTATTATAAATTCTATAAGGTTATTTACTTTTTCATAAATTTCAAAAGACCCTCTCAATTGTTTCGAATGATAGTATTGAGAAATTTGATTTGGGAAATAATTTGAAAAATGCCAACTCATTATGTCACCACTTTGTTCATAATGATTAAAATCAGCAAGATTATGGAACATATTAATAATCCCATCTTCAACAAATAAAAATAGATACTTTGGATTACTTAAAATATTATAAATTAATTCTTTGTATTCCTTTTTAGAACCTTCAATTCCTTGAGTTCCAGAACCAAATTCTTTATGAGTAGGACTTATTTCCCGATTATGTAAAAAATCATGCAAGGTAATACGGTATTCTTTATACTTGCACAATATTGAGGTGGAATCATTACAATTATTGTCTAAATATTTCTTTAAAATACCTGAATCAGAAAGTTTTGCCATTAAGTAAACATGTGCACTTTTATTAAAGTATGCCTTTTTGAAAAACACCAAATGAAATGACAAAGTAATTAACATTGGTAAAACAATTAACCCCAAAAAAAACCACTTATTCTCATTAATAGCATCTTTTCTTTTGTCAACAAACAAATAAATAATAAACATTAAAGTTGACAAACAACTAATGAAGTAAAACGAATTATGAAAACATACCAACACAGAAGTAAGTATTAACAAAATAAACTTTTTTGCCTTTGTAAATTCGCCATATAAAATTATAAAAATCAATAATGCAATTAATCCAATATATACATCAGGCATTACTTTGGCTGTATATTTACTAAAAGAAGTAAAAAATGTTAAAAAAACGACAATCAGGAAAAAATGAACATCAGTGCATTTATAATTTGAGAAAATTTTTAGTGCTTGATTTATAATTAAAGAAACTAATAAACATTGAATAAATGCAACAAACCAAAATGAATAATGCAAGCTTGAACCTGCAACAAAAAGACCATAAAGAAACGAATGAGCTCCCGTATCGTGATCAAGTTTTAAACCATAATGATAATACCCAAAGCTATCTCCAACAAACAATATGGGATACCCATTATAAAAAGCAGCAAACATTAAAATTAATGAAGCTATAATATTGGTTTTGAGATAATTAAAATTCATTTGGTTTGAATGTATTGTACAAATCTGTAGAATTTAAATATCTTTAATAAATAAAATAATTAAACTCAAACTTAAAATTTTGTATGAAATATTATAAATGCCTTACTTGAAATAAAAATAAGGATAAATTCAAAAATATAATTTAAATTATATTTCAAACATTAAAATCTTCAATAGTTAATGAAGAAACTTAATAATTACATTATAATATTAAGGAATATGAAATTTCTATTATTGTAATTTTTTGAATATTTGTCATTAATTAGGTATTGTTAAACTTGATTATAAAATTCAAAGTATTTTCATATTTCAACTGTTATCACATTACATTGAATTTTAAAAAATATAAAATTTATTAAATATTACATAAATGTTATTTAGTGTAGATTTCTTAGGAATAATAGTTCTACTAATATGTTTTTTACTGATTTTTTGGAACATAAAATTAAATTTCAATAATCTAAATTTTCGAGAAACATTTGTATTGACAACAATCTGTTATTTTTTATCAATTGATATTTTTATTGAAGTTTTAAGTTCGATAAATCAAGTTAATAAAACTGGATTATATATTTGTTGGGTTTTATTGATATTTTTTCTTACCATTTTCTACTATTATTCAATACAAAAAAACAAACTTAAAAAACTCTTTATAAGATTACCAACTGTTAGTTGGTATACGGGTATTTTATTTGGAGTTATTATAATATATGAATTATCACTATTATATATTTCTTTAAATTTCCCCTCAAACAATTGGGATTCAATGACATACCACCTACCCAGAGTAATGCATTGGATACAAAACAATAATATTAACCATTATAATACTAACATAATTTGGCAAGTATATCAACCTCCATATGCTGAATATTGTATATTAAACAATATTTTGATGACAGGACACATTAATTCAGCAAATATTGTACAAAATTTTGCATATATAAATTCACTTGTTATAGTAAGTTTAATTTTAAAGGAATTTGGTTCAGATTTTAAAACTCAGTTATTAGGATCTTGTTTTGGTTCATTAATGTCAATGGTAATTTTACAAGCAACAAGTACTCAAAATGACTTACTTATGGCTTATTTTACTTTAGCAACAACGTGGTTTATGTTAAAATTATTTAATACTAAAAACCCAATTTTTCTAATATTTATTTCTATTACCGCTGGTTTAAGTTTAATAACTAAAGGTATAGGATTTCAATATTTGGCTCCCGTTTTTTTCATAATAAGTTTTTATCTGATTCCAAAAATCAAACAATTCTTTTTGTACATAATTGTTAGTGTTTTATTCATATTTTTAATAATGTTTCCCCATTACTATAGAAACTTCGAACATTTTGGACATCCATTGGGAGATATCAATTTATTAAATATTCATAAAAATGAGATTTACAATTTGGTTTCTCTTATTTCATTGACCATAAAAAATTATGCAATGAATTTATGTACTTTGTCGAACAGGATAAATAGTTTGGTTTATAATATCGTAGTTAATATTCACGAATTCATTGGTTTTGACATAAATGAAAGTAAATCCAATAGAGCACTTTGGAGTGATTCTGTTTTTAATAATTTTCATTATTTGTATTACGATGAAGATTATGCACCTAATTTATTTTCTTTTGTACTATTTCCATTGTTATTAGTTTATGCCTTTATTAAAGGAGTTAAAGAAAAATTATTTTGGATTTATACTTTTATAATAATTTTTGGCTTTATTTTATTAAGCTTCACATTAAAATGGAGTCCGTGGAACACAAGATATCATTTAATTACTGCATTATTATTTGTACCTATTATAATTTACAACATCACCAATAAAAAAATAGCACTATTAATAGTTATAATTGGTATTTCACTTAGTTATAAATTTGTATTTAATAGAACAAATAAAGAAATATTACCATTTAATAAAGAGGTAGCAAAAACTGACATTGATGTTTTATTTACTAAAAAAATGGATATGAAAAATGAATACGTAAAAGCAGTGGATTTAATTCAAAGTTTGAATATTACAAAACTTGGCATTATCTTATTTGCTGATGATTGGGAATTTCCCATTTGGTATTTAACTCAACAGAAAAATATTAAAATACATATTCAACACGTTAATAATCTTACAAAATTTGATGAAATTCCAACAGATATTATAACTTTTGAAGACAGATCATTATTCGTAGTGAATGGCATTAAATACAGAAAAATTAGCAATAACAATAGATTAAACTTGTTTCACAAGATTTAGTTTTCTATTTACAAATAATTTTAAAATCTTTTATTCGTTAAAAACAATAATAATATTGTACATATTAAAGTAAAAGCACTCACCCAATTAGCCAAAATTTGAATTAAAGGCAATTTCCAATTGGTAGTTTTATAATTCCTGAATCTTTCAAAATTCTCTTTATCCTTCACACTTATTCTATCCCACATTTTCAAATTATTTTCTTCAGGGAATACTAAGCTTGCAGGATTTGTCATATTATAACATCCATTTTCAATTTTTCCAACTGTTCCTATTTCAACCTTTGGATGTACTTTATCCATATTTGACCAAAATATTGGGTCATTAAAGTAAGCCGAACTGCTATTTTGTATCATAGGTAATGGATCTTTTAAATTTACTAAACTATCTACATTTATCGAATTTGGGTCTTTTTGTATTTTTTCCCAAATGGAAGTCAATTCGTCAGGATTAAATCTAAAAATATAATTAGGAGTGTCATTTGAATAATAAATTGATGACTTTACATATGTAACTGTATATATGACACTTGCTAATGAAATCAATACTATTGTTGAAATTTTACCAAAATTAATCTTTGAGTTTTCAATTAAATACGACAAAAATAAAATTAATGGTAAAACAAAAATAACTGTAAATCGAATCACCGAACTAAATGATTTTATTATTGGAAGGGATTTTAAAAAAGGATAAATTATTCCATAGGTTGTTGAAATAGAAAATGAAATAATAATAAGTGCAATGAATAAAACTAAACCAATTATGTTTTGATTTATCTTATTAAGTGTGAATTTAAATTTTTTGTTTTTTACATGATAACTATATACCCAATAAACAAATAACAGAAAAAATACCGGTGAAATAGAAACATCTTTTTCATGCATGCCATTGCCAAGCCAACTATTAATCATTTGGATATTAGCAAACAAACCTAATCCTTGAATAAGGAACAATTGATTAAAAACAAAAAAAAGACATTCCCAAAAACTTTGACCATAAAAAAATTGTAAATCTCTTTCAAAAAAACGCATTAAGTGCATCATACCTGATATTTTGGATGCTCCAATTAATAATGCAAAAAAAACAGATAAACTGAGTTTTAATAAACTTTTAAGTAATAATTTATCGCTTCCTTCCCTGACAAATAAAACATTAATAATTATCATAGAAATAGGTGCAGATAGCATACAAGCAAATAAAGGATAAAATCCTGCATTATAAATAAAGTAGGTTATTATAAGTGCGTTTGTACATACTGAAATCAAAAATTTAGGATGAAATGCGAAATATATAATCAAAGGCAATAAAACAAAAAGTTGAAAAAATTGATGCCCAACTATTAAATGCTGAATTTGAAAACCTGAAAAAATAAATAATGCAGCAAATACAATAGAATTATTAATTTCGAATTTACATATTCTAAAAAATAATATAAAAGCGCCAAAAAATCCAACAAATGAGAATATAGCAATGTCAAGACAAATGGCTATCCAAGGATTAACTAAAAACAGAAATAATTGAATAAACGAAAATTGCGTTTGCTGTGGATTTGGAAATGAAGGTAATCCACCTCCAAAAGCAGGACTCCACCATTGAATTTGTAACCCATTTTTTTTGTAAAACAAATGCGTTTCAAGTGATTTACTTAAATAATACCCTAAATCTAAAGGTGATATTGGATAAACAAAATTGAATATTAATAATTGTATCAGTATTATTAATATTATTGAACTCAATAATAATTTATTGATTGGCATATCCAATTGATTTATTTTCTATCTTTAAATTAAACTTTTGGGGTACAAAAATCAAAATGAACAATCTAAAATTATAAAAAATCTACACCATCCTCGCCAACTCCCTTTTGGCATCTTTTTCTTTGAGATCATCCCTTTTATCATAAAGTTTTTTTCCTTTGGCTATGGCTATATCCAACTTTGCAAATCCTCTGTCAGAAATAAATAATCGGGTTGGAATAAGCGTAACACCTTGGTCTTGAAGCGCTTTGGTTATTTTTACAATTTCCTTTTTCTTTAACAACAGTTTTCGTTCTCGTATGGGATCATGATTATAATGCGTGCCCTCTTCATAAGGTGCTATATGCAGACTTTTGACAAAAACATCACCCTCATTGATGTAACAATATGCATCCTGAAAATTTACTTTCTGTTGACGAATCGACTTTATTTCAGTTCCTTGGAGTGCCAATCCTGCAGTATATTTGTCAATAAAAAAGTATTCATGACTCGCTTTGCGGTTCTGAATGTTGACATTTTTTTCTAATTTGGTTTTTAAAGCCATTACTTCAAAGGAGGATATTCCACAAAGTTACGCTCTGTTTCGAATAATTGGATATGTAATTCGTATTTGTCACCAAGTTTTGTTCTTAATATATTATAGATTACCACTGCTATATTCTCCGCTGTTGGTATCAAGTTTTTAAATTCTACTGTATCCATATTCAGGTTCCGATGATCAAAACGTTCCAAAACTTCAGAACTGATAATTTCACTCAAATATTTCATATCAATTACATAACCTGATTCAGGGTCAATATCACCTGTAACTTTAACAATAAGGTCGTAATTATGGCCATGAAAATGCTCGTTGGCACATTTTCCATAAAAATATTCGTTTTGCTCTTTACTCCAAGCTTTGTTATACAACTTGTGTGCAGCATTGAAATGTTCCTTTCGGCAAACGGTTATTTTCATAAGTTTATATTATTTATCTTTCTTTCCATTTACTTTCTAATCCCATAAAATCTTCCAGATGATAAATCAAGTCGGAATGAGAAAAAAGTATCGTTCTATCATCAACAATTGTATATTTTTTCCTTTTAGTTGATGTCATTTTTTGAATTTCAGGGAAATATTTTAGTGGAACTATTATTTCACGTCCATCTTCAAATTTCATAGAAATTTTACCCTTTATATTAAAATTCAACTTTTCAATACTGATTGCAGTATTTTTAAGTGTATTTACCATTATATTTTAATTTAATAGTATTCATCTTTTCACCTCATTAAACGAATCAACTAATATAGGTTGATTTTTCTTGATAATCTTGAGTTTGTGATTGAATTTAGAAAAAACTGATTTTAATATAATTACAATTGATTCATAACTAGACGTTTAACATGCCAAATATTCTTCTTTTACTTTTTGTTTGGTCAAAAAGTAAACAAAAAGACCCCCACGAAAGAAAAATATTAGTTTTTTTTGCCGCACAATCCCACCTTACCATGCCAAAAAACTAATATTTCACACCTTTCGTGGACAACCCACCACACATGGTTTCTTACTCCAAACTAAATTTTTTCTGAAATCACATTTATAAGTAATATTGCTTGATTTAATTACATTTCACTCAAAGTCCCTTTTTCTTCAACTATTAATGAATTTAACCATATTTTTGCTGATCGTTGCCTGCTTCCTTTTTCTTTTACTACATGCAAATGTGGTGGCTCATTCAAAGCATCATAGGCATATATAAAAAAAGTAAGAAATTTATATATGGCTATCTTAGGCATAATCAAAAATACTTTTTAATTTTCAAATTGTCAATATTGGTTTGTAACATCAAATATGCGTAAGGAGTTTTATTTTATCTGTTTTTTTGTTTTATTTTCTACTGTAAGCAAAGGTCAACCTCGCAAAAATCCCCTCCGAATTGGTTTAACTTACCATCATGGATTTTTGTACAATCACTCGGAAGAACGTGCCAAAGATCGAGGTATTTCATTATCGGCTCTTAATGGAGCTGAAGTGAGTTTCCAATGGCAAACTATTGGTACCAAAAGCTGGCATAAACATTGGAAATATCCTTTTTGGGGGATGTCGGCACTCATTTACAGTATTCCGGCTCCCACTTACGGGGGCAATTGTTACGCATGGCTTATTTACTTAGGCACTCATTTTATCAAAACCAAACATTACGAGCTCAACATGCGCCTTGGTACAGGTGTGGGAGCGTTTGAATCGCCTTACAACAAAGAATATAACCCCAAAAACCTATGGGTGAGTGCTCCTTTCAATACTTCAATGAACATTAATATTGAAAATAAAATAAGAGTAAATGATAGTGTTTTTATCACTTTTGGAGGTGCATTTACCCATTTTTCAAATGGTGCTGTTATGATGCCCAACTTGGGTGTAAACTACCCAACTTTACATGTAGGATTAAAAATATATCCGCATTACAATGCTGCCAATTTCAGGAGAGATACGATTAACGAATATCTTGCCAAATATTATTTTCACGTGTCAGCTTCTTTTGGAAGCAAAGTTTTGCCCGACTTTGGCACTACTTATTATCCGGTTTATAGTATGAGTTTGCAAGCCGGAAGGCGGTTAAGTAAAGTTTACAAAATGTTTGTTTCCATAGATGGATTCAGAGATGAATCCTTACTTGCCGATAGTTTGGTAAGATTAAATAACAATGATATCAATAGAATAGGTGCCTTTTTAGGAAATGAATTCCTAATGGGTCCGCTAAGTATGTATTTTGGATTTGGAAGATACTTGTACAAAAAAACTGTGCGAGATGCCGATTATTATATCAAAGTAGGATTAAGATACCATTTTTATAAAAATGTTTTCGCTGGCTTGGCACTCAAAACGCACTGGGGACAAGCTGATAGTTTTGAATGGACGATTGGATATAGCTTTAGGAGATAGGGAGTAGTTGTTAGTTGTTAGTTTTCAATAAAAAGTGAAAGTTTAGAACCTGAACACCAAGTACTTGAACACTTCAATACATCCAAATGTTAGCACCTCAAAACATCCAATCGTCAATGCGCCCATACAGGAATTTCCATCATCACATTGGAACGAACGCATTTGCCTTCAGTTGTAATGGCCGGGATAAATTTAAGAGCTTCAAATATGCGAACAAGTTCTTTGCCACAATCCACACAAGGATCGCGAATAACTCTAACTTCCTTTACTGTACTATCTGCATCTACATCAAAACGAAGTAACACAGAACCATTGACGCCCTTATCAATATCAGCCTGTGAGTATTTTAACACACTTGCTATCAAATGAAAAAGGGCTTCATCACCCTCTGAAAACTTTGCATTCCTTTGTAAATGATAATTACGTATCCTTAATTTTGTTTTCTCTTGTTCTTCTTTTGACTGCGGTTTGCCGGAAGGGGCAGGTTTAGTATTTTGGGCAAAAACATTAATTATTAAAAAAGTGCAAAAAGCGAAAACTATTGATTTAATGACCATGATATCAAGATTAAATTAAATCAAATGTAATAATATCTATCAAAAATTAAAAACACTCTGACTAATATTTCCACAATTATCAATTGCTCCAATTAGCAATTGACCAGAAACAACTTCATTATCTTGTTGCAAATCAGAAAAAATTACTCCAAACTTTGGATCATAATGCATTAACAAAAATTTGCCATTCAAATATGCATACCAGTGGGCAATTCCCGACAAATTATCTGTAAGATTAAAAAATACAGATTTACCAATTCGCTTTTTAAATTTGATTTTGGGACCAATTGTATCTTCTCTAAGTACAAAATCGCCCAATATTTTTGTGCGAAATTTTATTGAATTTCCTCTCCATTCCCCACCGGCAAACCTATATCCTCCTCCCGGTGTATAATTGTAAACGCTTACTTTTTCCTTATTAGGCACCTCAAAATCAGGCTTTAAAGTCACTGTTAATGAACTAAATAAAGGAGAACGGTGATCATGAATTGAATAAATGCCCTTGTAATGTCCTAATGAAAAATAAAACGTATCAAGAATTGCATTTTTCTGGAAAATAATATCCATGTACGGATGTGAATACAACAATGCATTATTTGATGGTAATACCTGATCAAAATCAAAAGAATGCTTTAATTTCCCAATAAATATAGAATCAGGTAAACCTTTTCGTAAATCCCATAAATAAATAGCTTCGTTCCCTTTAATATATGCAGGATCTAAATCTATTTTAATATTGGTGATAAATAAGGTTGCTCTTTTGTTGGATTGTACTGGTGCCGAAATTTTTAAAGTATTTTCATAATCAATGTGGTTAATTAATGGCTTTGGATATTTATGCTTTTTGGAAACATACTTAACTGATGGTTTATGATTTTTGGTACCTTTAATTCTAAACTTTACTATAGTTTGATTACGATATGAATCGTATAAAATTACTTCTGCATAATGAATTAAAGTGTCTTTAATCATTATTTTGCCACAGTAATCGCCATAGCAATAAGTGTTTAACATATTCCCATCAGATACATAACAGCGTTGGAAATAGTTTCCGTGTTCTTTTAATATTCCGTACTCCAAATGTGCATTAACAAACACATTATCTTCAAATCTTATTTTTTGAATATCATGGACAAATACCTCTTTGCCATCCACTTTGACTTCAATTAAGCTTAAACCCATTTTATTACCGGTTCCGTTCATGAAATCATATGCAATTAGCTCCAACCCCAACAATCCCTGGGCATGTATCGGATAATTGAGTACATAATCGTTACCTATTTTTTTAGGGACAAATTCAACTCTACCAAATTCACCTTCTACTCTGCTATTAATATCCATCGTACGCAAGGCTATTTTATTGGCAAATGGCTTCATATTATCCTTAATCTCAGAAAAATTAAAAAAGAGAGGATTAAGTAAATTTTCGTCTGCATCTCTTATTTCCCAATGCAAATGAGGTCCTCCGCTGCTTCCAGTATTACCCGACCAGGCAATTGTATCCCCTTTTTTTACTTTTAATAAATTTGGAGGCACCAAATGGTCATTTTCATTGCATTGATTAGCATATAATAAATCTTTCATGTATTTCCCTATAGCTCCATTAAACCATTCTAAGTGACCATATACAGTGATTAGACCGTTATAGTGCTTGATATACAGCGCATTACCATATCCTTTAGATGAAACAGCGATTCTGTAAATATACCCATCCGCAGCTGCATAAACCGGCAATCCGGTTCGTTGATCTGTTTTAATATCTAATCCCCCATGAAAATGATTAGGACGAGGTTCTCCCATACTACCAGCCAAGTAATTCTGTAGGCCCGGTTTAATTGGAAATAAAAAATAATCCTTTGGATATTGAGGATATTGCGCAAATACAAATTGTATTAAAAAAAGACAAAATGATAAAATACAAATGTTTAAGCCCTTCAATTGTGTACTTTTTTGCTAATAAATTATGCAATTTGATTGCAATTTTTGCAAATTATCAAAGGAGTTTATCCACAAGGCGAACAATTGAATTACTTTACTACCGTAAATAAACGTAACAATGCATATCCAATAATTCCTGACAAAAGAGAAGCTAACAAAATTGCAATTTTTGCAGTTTCAATAAAAGTATCTTTAGAGAATGCCAATCCTGTAACAAACATTGACATTGTAAAGCCTATCCCTGCTACCCATGCCATTCCATACAATAGTTTCCAATTTAAATCGTCCGGTAGTTTGGCTATTTTAAACTTAACAGCCAACCAAGAGGTAACCAATATTCCTGTTGATTTACCTATCATCAATCCAAGTATGATACCCAAACCGATGGGTGAAGTTATGGATCCAAATGCAGAAGCGTTAATAATTACACCTGCATTGGCAAAAGCAAAAAGTGGCATAATGATATAATTCGTATAAGGATGTAGAAATACTAGTAAATTATGAAGTGGTGATTCCATTTTATGAGTTACATTCTGCAACCTTTCAATGATTTGACCTTTTATAAGTTTATCGTTGAGTGTTTTGTCACTTAATGCGGTCACACATTCTTTGACTTCCGTCAATTTTGTTTCAAATATTTGATCCCAATTTTTAAGTTTGAAAGGAACGGCAAAAGCCAGAACCACACCAGAAATGGTAGGATGAACGCCACCCATGTAAAAACTGTACCACAATGCTATTCCGAATAATATATACCAAACTAATTGAGTTACTCCCAATTTATTCAAAGCAAATAATATCAAACAAAGTAGCAAACCAATAAACAAATATGTACCTGCAATTGAACTTGAATAGAAAATTGCAATTACAACAATAGCTCCCAAATCATCGGCAATGGCAAGTGCAGCAAGAAATATTTTTAGACTGAAAGGTATTCTTTTTCCTAATAATGAAATAATTGTCAAAGAAAATGCAATATCTGTTGCCGTTGGAATTCCCCATCCGGAAATAGTTGGTTGATTCCAATTTAATAAAGCATAAATAATACCAGGGAAAAACATTCCCCCTAAGGCAGCAATCACAGGAAGAAGTGCTTTTTCCTTCGAAGAAAGAGCTCCTTCAACAATTTCCCTTTTGATTTCACCACCTACAACAACAAAAAACAAGGTCATTAATATGTCATTAATAAAAAAATGTAAATCAAAAGCTGTGTTAAAATCACCTAAACTTAATTTTACTTCCCAATGCCAAATATGTAAAAATTGTTCACCAAATGAACTATTGGCCAAATACAAGGCCATGATGGTCATTAAAAGCAAAATAAGCCCACTAATCTCCATTTTAGCAAATGCCTCATTAATGGGACTAACAATTTTTTGAATGGTATTACTGATTCTTTTTCTCATTTGATAATTAAATACAACTTACAAATATTTCAAACGATCGATAATAATGTTGTTCAAAGTTTTAAAATGTTTTTTAAACTCCGTTTCATTTCCTTCCAATACTTCGTTCATTTTTCTTACCACATGTTCATCTGAATCTTTGTTTATCCAATCAATTAAAGTAACATGGTTAATTCCAAACATATCTTTGAACGGAACTGCTTTATTAAAACATTTGTATGCTTCAACTTCATCTTTAAAATCTGCATCGCAATATTTATTCAAATTATCAATTAGCTTTTTTGCCGCTTTATATAATACCAAAAAATGCGTTTCAAATCCATCAAATTTCAGAACGTTTTGAAATTCAGAATAAGTGAATGATATATTTCTGATAAGCTTCTTTTTCAAATAGCTTTGGAATATTTCGTCCACGGATTTTATATAAACTTCATACGTTGCTTTAAGTCCGGTAAGCTGAAAATCAGCACCTTTTGATAATTTTTCTTTTCTAACTATTTTCTCTAATACCGCTTTTTCAAATTCAATCATTCGCTGAAGTTCTTTATCACCTAAGCTTAAACTTGAAACATATTTATTATAATAACTCTTTAATTGTGTATTTTTTCTTTCAAAAGTAATTTGATAATAAAGTGGGAAAGCGATTTTGCCGGTCTCATCTTCTATTGAATTAAGGTTTTTGTTTAAAAACGGCTTAACTGTAATCGTTTTTTGCTTCATTGAATTGAAATTTACTTAACAAAATAAGTTTAATCGTATAAAATCAATTTTATAATATCATTTATTCATAAAAGTAAACAATTAAAACAAAACAGAATTAAAATGAAGTTAAATTATTTACGGAATTAGTAATGAGCTATCTCCGTAACTTAAAAATCGATAATTATGTTGTAATGCATGCAGATAAATATCCTCCCAACTGTCCCCTACAAAGGCAGCAATCAAAAGCAATAAAGTACTGTTGGGTTGATGAAAATTAGTTATCAAACCTTTACATAATTTGAATGTGTAGCCTGGTACTATCAAAATTTGAGTTTGACCTGTAATTGAATCTATTTCATTGATTTCCATATAACTCAAAATAGCATGTAGGCTGTCTTCTTTAGAAATAAGCTTAGCGTTTTGATAGGGTTCCCATTGCAACACTAACATACCATCGTTGTCATGAATGGGTAATTTATTAATGATTCTGATACCTATCCAATAAATGCTTTCCATTAACCGAGCTGAAGTTGTTCCAACTGCAATAATGGTTTCACTTGAAAGCAAAAGTTTGATAAATGGTTTTTCTATCTCAATCCATTCAGCATGCATCACATGTGTATGTATGTTATTATCTTTGATTGGCAAAAAAGTACCTGCCCCTACATGCAAAGTAGTAAATGCTGTTTCAATTCCTTTCAAACTTAAATTTTCAAAAACTTTATCCGTAAAATGCAATCCAGCAGTTGGTGCTGCCACAGAACCATTATGTTGGGCATACGTTGTTTGATATCTATGTTCATCTGCTTTACTAGCCTTTCTTTTCAAATAAGGAGGTAGCGGTAACTCCCCTATCATTTCTAAAATCTGGTAAAAAGTGTCTTCAGAATTCCAATTAAATTTTATTGTCACATAATCTTCATTTTTGGATATAACTGAAGCTATAAGCTTGATATTTCCAATATTTGTCTCCAAGAAAACATCTGAATTCCAACGTTTTAAATTTCCTACCAAACATTTCCAAATCATTTCTGAATTTCCATTTTTGATAGCTATTTCAGTTAAAGGATTTAAACAAAACACTTCAATTTTAGCTCCTGTTTTTTTTTCAAAATATATTCTTGCCGGAATTACTTTAGAATTATTAAAAACCAATAAGCTATTTCTATTTATTAATTCAGCCAAATGCTTAAATACACTATCCTGAATTTCTCCTTTGTTGTAATAAAGTAATTTGCTTTCATCCCTATGCTCTAATGGATGTTTTGCAATTCGTTCCTCAGGTAAATTATAGGTGTAATTTGCTATTGAAATAGGTGGAATTTTATTATTCAATTTATCCATTTGTATTATTGAAAAATATTACAAAAATGGGTTAATAATTGTAAGGCTATTTTCTACCATTAAATTATGTTGCATATCTTCCGTGTACAAAATTTCGCAATCGGCTTCAATTGCAGATGCAACAATAATTGAATCAAAAAGTTGAAAATCATATTTTTGAATGAGTGAAAGCGCTTTGATAAATGTTGTATCTGATAATGAGGTTATTTGACAATATTTTACTAACTCCAATGCATTTGAAATAATTTCAGTTTTTGTTTTCTCCTTAAAACTTTTCCTAACAAAATTCAAATATTCTACAAAAACTTGAGATGGGATAATAGGTCTTGAACTAAGAATTATTTCAGCTTTTTCCTTTTTTAATATTGCTATTGCTTCATGCAAATAGGCTAAAATATTAGTATCAATAGCCGTTTTAATTAAAGTCATTTAGTACTTCTCTAGTAAATTTATTAACACTGAAATTAGTTTTGTCAGAGCCAATAACATTTCTAATTCGATTTATCTCGTCAGAATTCGGTTCAACATTTTTAAACTCTACTATTATTTCCTTACCATAAAACTCTTCCGGGATTTCAATAGTGTGATTTTCAATTGTTGGAATGAAATGCGTTATGTACATATCGTTCATAATTTTATCTCAAATATAGCTATTTAGGATATAAAAATAAAATCAGTTAAAAGCAATACGGATAAGCTTAGGTATACAAATTAATACCAAACATTAGGAAATATTTAAGTTCAATTTCAAATTGTTTTCTTATTTGATTTGCGATTGAACTTGTGCAATTTCATTTCTCAAATCTTTTAACTCTGATAAACTTTCCAATTTTGTAAGAAGTTGTTTTAAAAAAAGTTGATGCGATTTTGAATTTGGATTAAAAGGTCGATGCTGCAATGAGGCATAAGCTTCCGTCCATTTTCCAACAAATTCATTTGCTTTGTCTGAAAAATAAGTGGCTCTGAAAAATTGCCAAATATAATCTACAGCTTGTTCATTAGGATGAATGAGATCAGAAGTATAGAATCGGTAATCACGTAAATCATCCATAAGTATCTCATAAGCAGGGAAATAATTGCAATTTTCCAGATTATTTTGTAATTCGTGACATACAATCCGTGATATTGATTTACTCACTGAATTCAACTCGATTGTATCTTTAATGTGCCTTACCGGACTTATTGTTACAATTACTTTCAAATCTGGATTTTTTATTCTAATTTGACTGATCCCCTCTTTTAAATATAAAACAGATTCATCAACTGTTAAAAGCTTTTTTTCAAATAAATCTGAAGGCATTTTATGACAATTGGCAACGATTTGTTGATTGCTTTTTAATTGATATACCCACTCAGATCCTAGTGTAATTATCAAATAATCAGCCCTCTGAATAAATTTATTACTTGAATCTTTAATTTGCTTTGCTAAACCTAAAAATTCTTGTTTGGTAGTTTCATGAATTTTCGAATGCATTTGGAATGAAAACCAAATTTCTTCATTACTACTTATTAAGTTCTCATCAATATTTTTGGCAGGATTTATTAAATCTGCAATTGAATAAGGATTGTAAATGGTACCAAATGGATTTGAAAGCGATTCAAACTTATTGACAGTAAGTAAATTACCAATGTTCTCTGAAAAACACGAACCTATTAAATATATTTTGGAATTGACATCAAACTGAAAATCCGAGATTTTCTTTGGAATAATTTCCGTTCTGAATTTCATAGAAACGAAGGTAGAAAAAATATATTTAGAACACGAATAACACTAATTAGACTAAAATTGAAAAACTATTAAATCAAAAGAATGTTTTGTAAATAATTGTTTGTAATTAAGACGATTTGGTTTCAACAGGTTTAGAATAATAAAACATAAATCCCAACATAACAATCAAACCAATACCAATACCAATTACTATTATTGTTCCTATCATTAAAGTAGCATTTTTAATGCGTTTAAGTGGTTTCTAATTTGTTTAATAAGTGAAGCAATATAAATGAAATCTAAAATTACAAAAATAAAACCAATAATTGCTCCAATAAATTCGGTATTTGTCATGCTTTCCTTAAATGCAAAAGAAAGAACTCCTGAACCAATTGTGGCTAAAAAGAAAATTGCTATTCTTAGGTATTCATATCTTGATTTTAACTCTTCCTTATGGTAATCTGAAATTCTGTCCTTGATTTCTTTATCCATTTGTATCAAAATTAAGAAGTAGCATTTTTACACATATAGATTTATCCTAATTATGCTTGTTAAGAAACACATTATACGATAAATAAAATTACTAAATCCATTTGGTTGTTATACTAAGATATTACCCATTCATAGTAGCCACAAACTCTTCGTTTGTTTTGGTACCTTTCATACGGTCGAGCAAGAAATCCATAGATTCTTTTGCGTTCATATCGCTCATGTATTTTCTAAGAATCCAAACTCGGTTAAGCATTTCTTTGTCCATCAACAAATCTTCTCTACGAGTGCCAGAAGCGGGCACATCTATGGCTGGAAATACCCTTCTATTGGCCAACGTTCTGTCCAACTGAAGTTCCATATTACCTGTTCCCTTGAATTCTTCAAATATCACCTCATCCATTTTAGAACCGGTATCAATCAAAGCTGTTGAAATGATCGTAAGTGACCCGCCATTTTCAATGTTACGAGCAGCTCCAAAAAAGCGTTTTGGTTTGTGCAAGGCATTGGCATCTACACCTCCTGAAAGTATTTTACCCGAAGAAGGAACTACAGTATTATATGCTCTTGCCAATCGGGTAATTGAGTCAAGAAGTATCACAACATCATGTCCACACTCAACTAATCTTTTGGCTTTCTCTAGTACAATGCTTGCTACTTTTACGTGACGTTCAGCTTGTTCATCAAAAGTGGAAGCAATCACTTCAGCTTTTACACTACGAGCCATATCCGTAACCTCCTCTGGACGTTCGTCAATAAGCAATACTATTAAATATACTTCCGGATGATTTTCGGCAATTGCATTCGCTATTTCTTTAAGTAACACTGTTTTACCTGTTTTAGGTTGTGCTACTATCATACCTCTTTGTCCTTTACCTATTGGTGCAAATAAGTCCAATATTCTGGTTGAGAGAATATTTGGCTTTGTAGTAAGGTTTAGTTTTTCGGTTGGGAACAATGGCGTTAAAAACTCAAACGGAATACGGTCACGTACTTCTTCTGAAGTTTTGCCATTAACGGTTTCTACTTTTAATAATGCAAAATATTTTTCACCTTCTTTTGGAGGACGAATGTGTCCTTTAACGGTATCACCTGTTTTTAAACCAAATAATTTAATTTGCGAAGGAGACACATAAATATCATCCGGACTTGCTAAATAATTGTAATCAGAAGAACGTAAGAATCCATATCCTTCAGGCATGGTTTCCAATACACCTTCGTTTACAATAAATCCGTCAAAATCGCGACCTAATTTTTTCTCTTGTGGTACTCGAGGTTGAAATTCATGACGATGCACTCTTTCTTCATTGTTGTTTTGCAGAACAGGTGTATCAAAACTAGGTTCTTGTACAACTGTTTCTGGTTTGGCGACTTCTTCAAATTCATCACTGATTTTAAGAATAGCGTCTTCCTTAATTATTGGTTTTACAATTGCCGGAATAGGTTTTGGTAAAGGTGTAGGAGGTGTCCTTTGAACTTTAGTGGCATTCTGCGGGTCATTAATGACGGCTCTGTTGCGAGGTCGAATTGCAGAATTTCTTAATTTTTCTTCAGAAGCAAGTGCCTCTGGTGTAATAGCTTGCTGGTCAAGAATTTTATAGACTAATTCTTCTTTGCTGAATTTTTTGAAATTTTTAACATCTAGCTTTTCCGCAATTTCTTTTAATTCGGAAATTAGCTTCAAATTAAGCTCTTCAATATTGTACATGTTGTGTGGGTAAGGGAATTAATTTGAGAAGATTATTTATATATTGATGGATTGTTTTTGGAATCGGAACAGTACCTTAAAAGTATATCGGTATTGTGTGTTCGAAATATGTGGAACAAATTTCGATGCAATGATAAGTCAACAATTATTAAATCGCAAACTATATTAAATTATTTTTTTGACATAATTTGCACAAAATTACCAGATTCATGCTACAGACCTCTTTCATAAAGGAAAACAAACAATTAACCATTGAGGGATTACTCAAAAAAAATTATACCAATGCTGCTATTGAAGTAGATTTGGTTTTAAAACTCGATGAAGACCGCAAAAAAATACAATTGGAACTGGATCAGCTTCTTGCACAATCCAATCAGTTGGCAAAAGAAATTGGCGAATTGATGAAGCAAGGTAAAAAAGATGAAGCTGAAATAGTAAAAAACAAAACCTCAGAAATTAAAACTTTATCTAAACAACTGGCTGAAAAACAAATTCAAGTGGAAGCTGATTTGTTTGAAGCTTTGGTGAAACTGCCAAATTTGCCACACAGTTCTGTTCCCAAAGGCAAAACTCCGGAAGAAAATGAAGTTATAACTGAATATGGTAGCATCCCTTCGTTGCCTGAAAATGCTTTGCCCCACTGGGATTTAATTAAAAAATACGATATCATAGATTTTGAACTTGGCAATAAAATAACCGGTGCCGGTTTTCCGGTTTACAAAGGAAAAGGGGCCAGAATTCAAAGAGCATTAATTAACTTTTTCTTGGATCAAGCAACATCAGCTGGTTATACCGAAATTCAACCTCCAATTTTAATTAATAAAGAATCGGGATTTGGTACGGGTCAATTGCCCGACAAGGATGGCCAAATGTATCATATTCAAGATGATCAGTTGTATTTAATCCCTACTGCTGAAGTACCAATCACTAATATTTATAGAGATGTAGTATTAAAAAAGGAACAACTTCCTATAAAAAATGCCGGATTTACACCTTGCTTTAGAAGGGAAGCGGGTTCATGGGGTGCTCATGTACGAGGACTAAACAGATTACATCAGTTTGAAAAAATTGAAATTGTTCAAATATGTGAACCCACAGAATCCTATAAAATACTTGATGAAATGGTATCTCACGTGGCTGGTTTATTACAAAAACTGGAACTTCCATACAGAGTGCTCAGACTTTGTGGTGGCGATATGAGTTTTAGTTCTGCACTTACTTATGATTTTGAAGTATATTCGTCTGCTCAAAAAAGATGGCTCGAAGTTAGTTCCGTTAGTAACTTTGAAACTTTTCAGGCAAACAGATTGAAGTGTAGGTTTAAAACCGAAGATGGCAAAAACCAATTGGTTCACACGCTTAATGGAAGTGCAATGGCATTGCCTAGAGTACTGGCTGCTATTTTGGAAAACAATCAAACTGAAAATGCTATTGTACTACCAAAGGTACTTCAATCATATTGTGGATTTGACTCAATATCATAAATCAAAATGTAGAAGGAATCATAAAATTCATTAGTTTCAAAATTAATTCACCTCCAAATGCTAAATCAAACCATAGAAATAAGTGATCCTGTAACTAAATCGACTGTTCCGGCTATAGATAAGTTGTTCTTAAAATACATTAATGACGAACGAGATTTGCCATTTATTTATTTAATAGCCAAAATATTTATTTTCGTTATTCCGATAGCTATTTTGTTTTATTGGTTGCCCGAAATCAAATGGTACTGGGCTCCGGTTTATTACATTTATCAAATCGTGTTTTTTACAGGACCGTTTATATTAATGCTACACTTAACCTCTCACAGACTCATGTTTAAAAGGGATTATAACTGGCTAAATAAAATTATTCCTTGGATAATAGGGCCATTTTTCGGTGAAACGCCCGAATCATATTACGCACATCATGTAGGCATGCACCACCCTGAAAATAACCTTATGGACGATACCAGCAGCACCATGAAATATCAACGTGATAGCTTTATTGATTTTATGAAATACTATGGCACTTTTATAACCATAGGATTGTACCAATTATATCAATATTTAACTTTTAAAAAGAAAATTCACATTCGTAAAGACTTAGTAACAGGAGAAACTACCTTTTATATATTTTGTGCAATTATGTGTTTTTTTAATTGGCAAGCTACTATGGTTGTCTTTATAATTCCAGTATTTGTAACTCGTTTTTTGATGATGGCCGGCAATTGGGGTCAGCATGCGTTTATCGATCCGAGTGAGCCTGAAAACAGTTATAAAAATAGTATAACATGCATTAACTCACCTTATAATGTCAAATGTTGGAATGATGGCTATCATATAGGTCATCACTTAAAACCAGCAATGCACTGGACAGAGTTGCCTGTTGAGTTCAAAAATAATTTTGACAAATACATTCAAAATCAAGCACTTGTGTTTAAAAAAATTGATTTTTTTATGGTCTGGCTTTTCCTCATGTTAAAACAATACAAATGGTTAATGTCTTTCTATGTAGAAATTAATTACCAAAACCCTAAATCAGAATCAGAAACCATTGCTTTAATGAAACAACGCACTCAAAAATTTGCTTTGGCAAGTTAGTTTAGTGAAATTGTACCCTTTCATCCATAATCCAACTCTATGATTGCACTAAAAATTGCCGACAAATCGTTGGAAAACAAAAGCTTATGTATCCTTTACAATGAATTAAAGGACCTTAAAAGCATTCTTAATACTACAGAAGAATCCAACTATGTTAAAAAATGCTTACAATATAAGCAGCAAGTAATTGTTATCAATCAGTATACAAGAGTGGTGATATTAGTTCAAAAGCCTGATGAAAAAGATATTCCCAAAAAAGCCGAAAAACTGAGAAAATTAGGTTTTGAAGTGCAAAAAGTAGTCCAAAGTTTTTTGATTAAGGAAATGGTAGTGGAAAATAACACACCAAGCACCCCAAACATAATCGATTTTTTAGAAGGATTGGTACTCGCTGACTATCAATTCGAAAAATATAAAACCGACAAAAAACCAAATAGCCTCGAAACAATTTGGGTATCAGACCTTTCGCTTGATAAGTCGTTGCTTAAAGATTTATCAAACTTACTTGAAGGCGTTTACATTTGTCGTGATTTGGTAAATGAACCTCTATCATACCTCACTGCCGAACAATTAAGTAAGGATATTGAAAAAATAGGTAAAGATGCCGGATTTGAAGTAGAGGTATTAAATGAATCAAAGATTAAAAGCTTAAAAATGGGTGGTTTGCTTGCTGTGAATGCAGGAAGTTTGAACGAACCTACTTTTACTGTACTAGAATATAAGCCCAAAAAATCATTTAACACACAACCCATCGTTTTTGTTGGTAAAGGTGTCGTATATGACACCGGAGGTTATAGCCTCAAACCAGCCGATTCATTGGATTGGATGAAATGTGATATGGCAGGGGCTGCTGCAGTGGTTGGTGCCATGTACGCGTTGGCAAAAAACAATATTCCCGCACACATTATTGGATTGATACCTGCAACAGAAAACAAACTTGATGGCGATGCCATTGTACCGGGCGATGTAATAACTATGCACAACAAAAAAACTGTTGAAGTGGTCAATACCGATGCTGAAGGCAGATTAATACTCGCAGATGCATTGAGTTATGCGAGCAAATATAAACCATTGATTTGTATTGACTTAGCCACACTTACCGGTTCAGCAATGCGTGCAATTGGTAAAGAAGGTATTGTATACATGGGCACTGCACATGACAGCATCAAAACCGATTTTGAAAAATGCGGACTTATGACTCATGAACGATTGGTTGAATTCCCACTTTGGGATGAGTATGACGAACAATTAAAATCTGACATTGCAGACTACAAAAACCTCGGAAACGGACCTGAGGCCGGGGCCATTATGGGTGGGAAATTTTTGCAGCAGTTTGCCAACTATCCTTGGCTACATTTAGATATTGCGACAATGGCTTATATCAAAAGTCCCGACAATTACCGAGGTAAAAACGCTACAGGTGTGGGTGTTCGGTTGCTTTACCGATATGTAAAAATGTTGGTAGGCGGATTAGGGGAAGTGGTTGGATAAATGTGCGGGAGTGAATTAGTGAGTTATTGAGTTAGTGAATTAGGGTCATTTTCATTAAGTTTTGAATCAATCAAGGACTTAAGTCTATTATGAAAATGATGTACTAAAAATATATTATCTTCATTTGTAAGGGTTTCATTATAAAGTTTTGATAATAATAATTCATTTTTATCATCCCTAATCTGATAATTTAATGTGTTAAAGGTGATTCTCAAATCAAATATTATTGTAGAATTGTCTTCAATAGAAAAAAAATGTTGGAATATATATTGAACTATTATTTTGGTTAAACTCTCTGATTTCATTAATTGATCTGTTTTTTTATCGTTAAAATCAAATGTCTCATTTGATTCAAGTTGCCCTTGACTATGCCACCAAAACTTTTTAAAGAACTTTTTATATTTAGAAAACAGATTTAATACTTGATTTTGAGTATGAATTATACTTTTCAAAATCTCCAGTTGAAATTCTAAAGTTTTTTCTGGTCCAATTCTTTGAAATATTTTTTGAGATTTCTGTTCCAAAAGTCTTATTTCTTTGTCTACATCATCTTCATCCTCAATAGATTCACCTTTGACGGCTTTTAACATTAATTCAAGTGAATTTTTCAAATTAAGACCAATAAAATTGACAAAAGGTTCGAGTACACCTGCATCTGCTTGTCGTAAAGCAGCAAAATAATTTTCCTTTTCACCTGTTTTTATGATAACAGGTGGAAATCCATATTGCATCAAAATAAAATTCATTAATATACGTGCAGTTCTTCCATTCCCATCATCAAATGGATGAATTCTTATAAATTTGTAATGAAATTCTGCAGCTAAAATCAAAGGATGTAACACTTTTTTTGATTTTTCATTAAGATACCATTCAAGTAAGTCATGCATCTTTGCTGGTGTTTCTTCTGGGGAGGCAAAATAAAAGATTTCACCACTTGGTAAAAGCACATGATTAGGTTGATTTTTGTAAACTCCTATTTCGATTTTTCGAACTATTAAATTCCCATCAGGAGAAATTGCTTTTTTTTCATAAGGTTCTTTTAGTATCAATTTATGAAGTTCTCTAATAAAATTTTGAGTTAGTGGTCTGTCTTCTTTAACAATATCCAAAATCCACTCAACAGCTTCATTGTGCCCAGAAATCTCAAAATGATCTCTTAAAGGTTTGCCACTTGCAGTTATATTAAATAATATAAGGGCTTTAGTTTCACCGTAACTTAATTGATTACCTTCAATATTATTGGAATGATAGTTCCAATCCAATCTAAATTTTTGCCAAATTCTTTTTTCATGAATAGGATCGAAAGGTCTCAAAGAGTTAAGTTGCTCTTTTAGTTTATCAATATTTTTTATTTCAGATAATATCATTGCCGTTTTACAATTAAAGAACAATTAAGAACATTTCACCACTCCTTTTCCTCAAATTTCAACTGCTTTTTGTAAAAAAACAAAATTACAGCAACAATCACGAATGAACCAATAATAAGTGAAGCTGGCATTTCTTTCGAAGTCTCTACATCCAATTTGAGTTTGCCTATATTTTTCATGTGGAGTAATAATAATGTGAATCCGTTATTGGTAAAATGAGCAAGAATTGGAATCATCAAATTATTAGTCCAAACAAATAAATATCCCAACAAAGCGCCCAAAAGCATCCTGGGTAAAAACCCATAAAATTGAAAATGAATGGCAGAAAATATAATGGCTGTAACCCATATAGCCACATGCTTATTTCGCCACCAGTCATTGAGTAAGTTCTGAATCATTCCCCTGAACAATAACTCCTCCCCTACCGCAGGAATAATTGCTATTACTAACAAGCCAAACAAAAACTGCAATGTTGAATTAAATTGAGTGATATATTCTGTAAGCATTTTTAGTTCTTCTTCCTTGTTTTTTGCCCACGATTCAATCCAACTAAAGGACTCAGGTAAAGACATTTGCATATTCATATCAGCAATCCATGATATGGCAGGGATAGCACATATTACAATTAGGACAGTTGATAAATAATATATGTCGGAAGGATAACCAAAACCCACATAGATTCTTTTTTTATAATAAAATAGATTAAAAAGATAAGGAAATAATATCATTGAAATACCTGAAGTAAGTCCTTGAATCAACAAAATTACATTGCGATACTCCGGATAGTTTGAAATATTATTCAAAATACTTCCTAATTCCAACACTGAATTCCCTAAAAATGGATATAATGCAACCAATGCAACAAATTGCCCAATAAATAATCCTGCTACAAAAAAACCAAGCAACAACAATAACAGTATAAAAGGATGGCGATACATAATTCTTTGTTCAACTAAGCTGCAAACATATCAAAAAGCAAGGACATTTACTTTTCCACAGGATAATTAGCAAAGCCATAGTTTTGTAATTTGGCGTATTATGATAACACGTCTTTTTTTAATTTCTATACTTTTTATTTATTCTGTTCAAATTCAAGCAATTGAATTCAAAAAGGATTCAATTGGGTTAACCAAAATTAATGGTAAGTTTCATATTCGATATATGGTATCACCGGGAGAAACGATTTACAGGATTTCCAATAAATATAAAATAGCGGTAACTGACTTACTTGATTTGAATCCGGAACTCGAATTTGGTTTAAAAACGGGACAAATTATCAATATTCCATACAACCCGGAACTGAAAACAGAAGAAAAAACCACTGTTGTTTACCCTAAGCAAGATGTAAATAAGCCTGTTGAAACCAATTCCGATTCACTAACTGATATAGGTGTAGTGCATAAAGTACAACCCGGTGAAACTTACAGCAGTTTAGCTAGAAAATATAACTTAACGGTAGAAGAACTTTTTACCATCAATAAAATAGAACTTAAAGCAGGGCAAAAAATTATTGTAAACAATAAAATAAAAGCCCCCAAGAAACAAGAAACAACTTCTGCTTCTCAACCGGCTGTAGTTAAGAAAGATGAACCTAAACCTATTGCAGCAGCTCCAGAACCTGCTCCTAAACCAATAAAAAGATTTGAACCTGAAGAAGAAACAAACAATGCTGCTTTGGAACCGATTGAATACAACAATAATAAAATGCATTTGTTGGTAGTGCCTTTTGATCCCTACTTATATTTCTCAGATGCCGATGATGAAATCGCAGCCAATTCCAAAATCCAACGTACAAAAGTAAGACAAGCTTTTCGCAGAAGATTGAATGCATTACTCGAACCAAAAGGATATGAAACAATACACTTACTGGGAGGACAAGCCAAAGATTCCATAACAGACTTAAACAAAATATATAGTTCAGTTAATTATAGTTATCAGGATATTTTGTTTGCACCCAATAACCCTCGAATTCAAAAAGAACCCGAAAAAATAGGCAAGGACAAAAAAAGTAATCAGCCGACCAATATAGGCGAAAATTCCAGAGCAGCACAAGCTCAAGATGCCAAAAAGTATTTTGGGGTTCGTATCTCGAATCCTGACTTTTTTACCTATTTCAATAATAAATACAAAATAGATTATTACCTGTTTATCAACCAGTTTGAAGTAAAAACCAATTACGAAAATTGCCTTGACAGAGCAGCACTAAACTACGAACGCGGTTTTACCATTCATTATTCTATATTCAATAAAGAAGGCAAACAAATATCGGGAAACAGAGTGTATATTGATTATAATTCCAATGTGAATAACATAAACAAAATACTTGCCGATAATATGCAACGAGTTGCAGATAAGATAATGGCGGACTTACCTAATGAGTAACAATAATCGATGATAGAAAATCGATTCTCGATTATCGAAATTTATAATTCATTATCCATAATCCAAATTTGATAATTACTTTTGCCCCCTATGCGTTGGACAAAACTGATTCCATTCTTTTCATTAGTACTTATATATATTATTGCAGGCGCTTATTTGCTAATTACTTACCCTAAAGGCGACTTTGAACTTATTGTTAATCAGAACCATAAGGATAGTTTTGACCTCTTTTTCAAAAACTACACCCACTTAGGTGATGGTTTGTTTTATGCATTAATAATGGCGCTTTTATTGTTATACAAATATTATTATGTGCTTGTTGGAACAGTTGCAGTTCTATTAAAAACGACATTAGTCCATATCGGCAAACAAATTCTATTTGACGATCATGCCCGACCTCTAATTTTTTTTAGAGATAAATTTATTGATGTAAATTTTGTAGATGGTGTGGAAATGGCTCATTTCAACAGTTTTCCCTCAGGACACACTGCCACCGCATTTTGTTTGGCAACTTTTTTAGTGTTAATGCTTACAAAAGAACAAAAGCCGATGCTTTCACTTTGGCAATTGTTATTGTTTACTTATGCTTTATTGGTAGGTATTTCCAGATTTTATTTACTTCAGCACTTTTTTGAAGATACTTATGCCGGTACATTATTAGGCTTTATTTGTGCATTATTGGTGTTCTTAATTTTTGAAAAGACGCAATTGTACAAAAACAAATTTTTAAGCAGATCGGTTTTGTCAAAATGAATCTGAATTACATTAGACTATTAATATTTTTATTAGGAATTGCCCTTTTTGTGCCCGGATTGGGAAATGTACATTTGTTCGATTGGGATGAAATTAATTTTGCCGAATCAGCCAGAGAAATGCTCGAAACCGGCAACTTTTTGCAAGTTCAAATCAATTATCAACCTTTTTGGGAAAAGCCTCCACTATTTATGTGGCTTCAAGCGGGAAGTATGCAACTTTTTGGTGTGAATGAATTTGCAGCACGTTTACCCAATGCAATTACCGGGATAATTACTTTAATAGTTATTTTTGAAATAGGCAGAAAAGTCCAAAACACCACTCAGGCATTAATATGGGTTTCACTTTATACAGGTAGCTTTTTACCTCATTTTTATTTCAAAACCGGAATCATTGACCCTCTATTTAACTTACTGATTTTTATTGGAATATATTTTATTTATAAATCATTTATTTCTACAGAAAAAATCAGAAAAAATATAATGAATGCAACTCTGTCAGGTGTATTTATTGGATTAGCTATGCTGACCAAAGGACCTGTTGCTTTACTGATAAGTGGCTTGACAATTACAATATTTTTAGCATTCAATTCCAGCCATTTTTTTAGAAAAATAGGCTTGTTAGTATTTTTTACCTTTACATCATTAGCAACTGCTATGATTTGGTTTGGCGTTGAAACCTTTGTACATGGCACCTGGTTTTTGGAGGAATTTATAAAGTATAATATTCGTTTGATGAATACGGAGGATGCCGGACATGGGCAACCTTTTTATTATCATCCAGTAGTACTCCTTTTTGGGTGCTTTCCGGCAAGTATATTATTTATGGCTGCCTTGCGAAAAAGTATTCTAAAGCAATCCAACAAGCTTCAAACAGACTTTAATATTCTTCAAGTCATTTTATTTTTTGTGGTTTTGATACTTTTCTCCATTGTCAAAACCAAAATCATTCATTATTCATCACTTTGTTATTTTCCGCTTACCTATTTGGCTTCCAGATATATTGCTTCAATAATTGAACAAAACTCAAAAATTCCCATTGGCGTAAATATCTATATTTTAATTATAGGACTTTTGTTTTCAGCTATTTTAATTGTTTTAGGATTAATTACACGATTTAGAGATGATATTGTTCCATACATTTTAGACCCTTTTGCTGTGGAAAATATATGTATGGATGTACAATGGAATGGTTATGAATTTATAGTTGGGATATTTACTTTCATTGGCTTAATTATTTCGGTTCTGAATTACAAAAAACCAATATTTTTTATTTATACAATTACCATCACTTGTTGCCTCACCCTTCAACTCGCGCTTTATTTATTTGCACCCAAAGTGGAAGCACATGTGCAAGGGTCGTTAATTGAGTTTTTTAAATCCAAAAAAAATGAAGACTGCTATGTTCAAGCAGTCGGATTCAAATCGTATGCACAATATTTTTATACCGATCGTAAACCAGGTTACAGTAAAGACACATTACACTTTAACGAATCATGGCTCATGTATGATACCATTGACAAACCCGCTTATTTCGTTACCAAATGCGACCGCGATTATTATAGAACCAATCCCGAAATGAAATTAATCAATGAAAAAGGAGGTTTTGTAATGTATAAAAGAAATAAACGACTTACTAATTAGTATTAGGTCTGTACCCCCTTAACCCATAATACAACACATACAAATAACAGAAAGCAGGCACTATAAATGCCATTTGTATATTATAACTAGTTGAAATCAAACCCATTATAGGGGGGACTATGGCTGCACCTACGATAGCCATTACCAGAAAAGTAGCACCGTCTTTGGTGAATTTGCCCAAACTTTGCAAACTCAAACTAAATATAGTAGGAAACATTATGGAATTGAAAAAACCAATACCTACTACACACCAAATAGCAAACATTCCGGATGTGGTTACTGCTATTAACACCAAAAATATATTAACTACCGCAAAAACGGAAAGCATTTTGGCAGGATCAAACTTGGTAGTAAGATATGAACCAATGAACCTTCCAATCATAAACGCTCCCCAATGCAATACAATGTAGTTAGCTGCCAGTTTTTCGGTAACTCCTTCAATTTTAAGATATTGCATAAATCTTATAATGAAACTTGCAATCCCTTCTTGTGCGCCTACATACAAGAATATTCCAAGTACCCCAAGCAACAAGTGTTTGTATTTCAACACCCCAAACACCGAATGTTTTTCACCGGAGGCATTTTCATCATTTGACTTAATTTCTGGTAACTTAGAGAAATACACTAAAATTATAATCAATAAAAAAATGGCTGCCATAACCAAGTATGGTCCTTTAACTCTATCCGCTTCAAATATTTTGTATGCATCCAAATCGGCAGGGGTCATGGAAGCAAGGTCTGACTCTGACTTTTCAACGCCTGAAAGTATGACTTGAGCACCAATAAAAGGTGTAATAGTAGCACCTAAAGAGTTAAAACCTTGAGCCAAATTTAGCCTACCCGATGCACCTTTGGAATCGCCAAGCACAGTGACATAAGGATTGGCTGCTACCTCCAATATGGCAAAACCACAAGCCATTACAAACAAAGCACTCAAAAAAACAGCAAACACCCTGCTTTCAGCTGCAGGATAAAATAATAATGCGCCTGCAATACAAAAAAGCAAACCTAACATAATTCCATTTTTGTAACCTGTTTTTTTCATAACCCAACCTGCAGGAATAGCCATGAAAAAGTAAGCTCCAAAGAAGGCCGTTTGAACCAAAGAAGACTGAAAATCAGTCAAATCCAAAGCCTTACGAAGGTGAGGAATCAGAATATCATTCATTTTGCCACCCATTGCCCACAAAAAGAACAAGCTGGTTACAATTGCAAATGGAATGGTATAATTTCTTGAAGGGTCGTAATTTGAGCTAATGTTATTGTCTTGTGAAGGTGCTAAAGCCATTGATTTGAAATTAATTTAAAAAGATTTAAAAGCGTAAAGCTAAAGCAAGCAATTGTGAAATCAAAACAAAAAGGCCTTGCAAGATTATAAATCACAGCCGATAGGTAAAAAAAAAGATGATGAAGTTATTTCACAAATCCGATTATTCGAGCTAAAAACTCAATTGAGTTAATGTTTGTAATGATAATAACAGCTATTATTACAATGCTCCAAATTGTAACTTTTTTATCCACTTTTTGTTCACTAATAATTATTTCCTTTTTTAGAATTTCAATATCATGTTTTGTTGCAAGTTCGCTCTTTAGTTCTTCTTTAAGTTCTAGTTTTCTTTGAAATGAAATTTCTTCAGACCTTTTTTCAACAAATGAAATACTTTCTGAAAAAGCCTTACTTAGTATTTCAGCATCTTCTCTGACATATACTTTAAAAAAAACTTGATATGCTTCAAGTGGAATATTTTGAGTCATTTTGATACTTAATCATTCAGAGTTAATAAAATCAATGCATTCGATGGTAAAAATATTAAAATCAAAACAAAAAAAAATGGCTGCACTAGACAGGCATTTAAGTAAATTAATTTAAAAAGATTTAAAAGCGTAAAGCTAAAGCAAGCAATTGTGAAATCAAAACAAAAAGCCCTGTAAGGTTTTTAAAAACTTTACAGGGCTTCAATATCGTATTTTTCCTTTTCTTTAATTATTTAGCAAAATAATAAAAGAAGCCCATATTAAAACCAAATGTGTTTACATTGAACAAGTCGATATTTGTTTTTGTATAAGAAGCATCAGGATTTTTGCTTGTTGCAACTGTTTGCGCTTGAATTGCAAAAATATTTCCAAGTGTTGCCTCAATTCCAATTTTCTTAGTTGGGAAGAAAACAATTCCAGGAGTTAACTGAAAACCAAATGAGCTATAAGGCAAATCAGTTGTAACACTGGTAGATCCAGACTTGCTAATTGTAGTATTGGTTCCAAACATTAACGGAACTGCAGCTTGACCAAAGAAGCCAAAATTTTCGCTCAACATATAATAGTATCTTGCAAAAGGAGCTACAACAAATGCACCTGAACTATTTGTGACTTCAAATGATGTTCCTCCAAAAGTTGAAGTTGATTTTTGATAAGATGAAGACAATTGGTAACCAACATTAATACCTATTGAAAATTTGTCAATAACAAAATATTGAACCGCAGGTAAAATGCTAAATTTGGTAATAGCAGGTCCATCAGTTTCAGTAGTAACAGCACCAAAAGTTGATTTATTTTTTGAGGATTCAAAAGATAAACCAATTTGACCTCCAATGGCTAAAGTACCTTTGCTAACTTGAGCATTCGAAATAATTGAAAATCCGATAAATAATGTGGAAAGTATGATTTTTTTCATGGTTTTATTAGTTTTTGATGCAATATTAATTCAAAAGATTACTTTTTCAACAAAAAAAAATCAAAACATTACATATTTATGACAAAAATCATCCAGAAATGAATTCATACTAAATAATAAAAGTCAGACTTATTGCCTGACTTTTATTTACCAAAATAATTTCTTACAAATTATTTAGAACCTAAGCGATAGATATAACCTACGCTTAAGCCTAAATTCATGTTATTAAAAGCTTTGTAATTAGTTGTCTTTACAATATCGTTCGTTCCAATTGATGCATCTGTAGTCTCTTTAGGATCAAAAATATCTAAGAATCCATAAGTAAAACGGAAGTCAGCTATTACTTCTCCCGGTCCAGCTTTTATTGAGATGCCTGGGCTTACAACAATACCAAAATCAAATGCATTTAACCCACCTTTCTTTACTGAATAGGTAACATCTGAAGGTTTTGATATTGAAGAAGGTGCATTCCAAGAAGTATAAGAAGTATTACCTCCTAAGGCAAGAGCTAAGTATGGACCAACTCCAAAATTAATTTTAATCTTATCTGAAACTGCAAAATTCAATTGGGCTAGAATTGGAATTTGAAAATAATTTATATTTGTAACGACAGTATAGGATAATGTTGTTCCAAATATAGATTGACTGTAATTATAAGCTATTCCTGACTGAGCGAATAATAACTCTGGTTGAACAGAAAAAACATTAGCAACAGGTATATTGAAAACAAGTCCTCCGATAAAGCTCCCTTTGAAAGCCTTTGTTAGACCTGAAGGCAGATCATATCCTCCTTGGGCCTGTGATAAATTTGCTCCTAAACGTACACCAATACCAATGCCTGGTTTGTCAGATTTTGCTTTTGTTCCTGCAAAAATTGCGCTTGATGCGAGTGTTAATCCAATAATTAATAATGTTTTTTTCATTTTTTTTTGGGTTTTAATTAAATTTTAATAGTGCCAAGTAAACCAAGTTATTTCACGTGTCCAAATTATTAATATTATTTTTATCTACTTTACAGAAAGAAAACAGCAAATCACTCCTTTACGACAAACTATAGCGAATTTGTATACCGAATGCATAAGTAGTTCGCGTGAATGAAGTAGGGACTAAAGGAACAAAATAGGTCCACTCAAAATATAACATGGTATTTAACCTTTGGTTTACTTGATAGCTAATGTTGGGTCGGAGCTGCCATTGTACAGAACCTGTAGTAGGTTTGGCCGGAAGGTTCTCAACTCTTTGAATGTTAATAGATTCACGCCTGCTAAAATCAACTCTAAATTGCACATCATTTTTTAGGATAATTTCTCTGCCTCTGAACAAAAAAGGCAATCTCAAATTTGCCTTTGTATATCCATAACTCACATTAAAACTATTATTTCGAATTTCAGTTATTTGAGTGTTTGCAGCTTGCCAAGTCACGTTTCTATCTGTGCTGTAGTCAATCCGAAACGACATATTACTTTTAGTACGGATATTAATACCAAGCAGTGGTGCAAACTTGTCAATAATTGTTGCAGAGGTTATAACATCTATAGGCATCACTGCACCTGTTGTTGATTCGTTTTGTAAATATGGGAAATAGCCTGTATTAAACTTGTCGGCAGATAATATTGTTGGGTCTTGGTACTGAGGACTTGATCTGTAATTGGCTGAATAAGAGGAATTATAAGCATGGGTTATACTTATAGAAGGCAAAATACGTTTAATTGAGGGTATAAGTGAGGGAATCCCTCCATAATCGACACGCCAGCCCGGAAGCGGTATGCGCGGAAATGAGCTAAGTGTTTGTTGCATGGGATCTTTACCACTATACGCTGCTATAAATGAAATCACTTTCACATCCTGATTTTTTGTATCATATTTCAAATTATTTGCCTCTAAAAATGGATTAGTTTCATTCAGTCTTTGTGCAATTATGGTTTGATTATTAATATATTGATTGTAGGCACTACTCGAAAAATCCGAATTAGTGGGTTCAAAGAAAGTTTCATAACTCAGGAAAGAAACATTATATGTTCCAAATCGAGTAACAGACTGTGATTGAAATAATGAATCGCTTCTACCAATATCCCTAAAATAAGCATCTTTATTGAATCTATAGAGCTCTGCATAAGTTGTAGTGTTTGAAAGTCGCCCATCTAGCTGAATTTTAAATTCCTTAAATGGTTCCAAATTAAGTCTATATGAATAAGTTTCATTTCTGTTTTGAGTGATAGGGCTACTTAAACCCGCAGCCGTGGACATATAATGACGTGAAAAATCATAATTTTTAAAATTAGACTGATTTTGGTCGCCCACTACAAATGGCAAAAAGTCAGTATACAACTGACCGTTAGCTTGTTGGTCCAGTCCAAAATATTTGGGTTTTCCTAAATATCCGGGTAATACGGTACCTTCCGTAAGCTGGTAAGTTACGTTGATAGATTTTAACATCATCAAAAATCGCAATGGCGGATACAATCCCCTGAATTCCAAAGGTGCTTTTATTTTCTTTTTGGTAGTATCTTTTGGATCGGGCGGAGGTGGTGGCGGAGGGGGTGGTGCATTGGAATTTACTTTTGCTAAAAACTTCCATTTATTATACAACTTATTAAAATCAAGTCTGCCATTGAGCGTAATATCTCTGGTGTTTTGGGCGGTATTACCCAAAGAGTCAGAAATGCCCACAGCTCCCGCACTCCATGAGTAGCTTCCTGCATAACTGGCATCGGCACTCATCCAATTGGTAAGCGGCAGTTTATCTAATGGAGCCCTATAGTTAACCCTAACACTTTGATTAAAAGTTTTCATCCGGCCTCCTTTTTTAAGATTTAGCCAAATTGAATCTTCTCGTGATATCTTTGTTTCAGTAGGAGCAAATCCTGTAATTGATCTTCTTTCTGCTATCATACTATTTACTTCTCCTCTTGGTTCGTCAATAATTGCATTTGCTAAAGCATTGTAATTAAAGGAAATGCTTTTGGTAATGTTCCAGCTCAATACATAATTCCGATTGAACATGAATCGCTTTTCGTAAGTAGGTAATATTCCAAAAACATCATGTTGCATTCGACCATCAATCTCTCGAATACCATTACTATATTGGGTTCGGGTAATGGTTCGGTCAAGGTCACCTCTAACAGCCAAATTATTAGGGAAAAGTCCTAAATTGATGTCTTTAACTAATTTTAAATATGGAGACGAAAATATTCCTTTGGCACCTTTTAATGGTTCAAGATTAGGCACTTTGGGTGCATAAGCCCATCCTACACCTCCCCTATAGTTTTTTTGTTCATATCCCTGAATATTTACATTTGTTTTGACAATATCACTGTATGAAACTGAGGCATTAAAATTCTCAATATCAAATATATAGGACTTGGCATCCTTCTTTGTTTTTACCTTTTGAATATTTGTAAAATTCAAACTTCGTTTGGTAGTATTATCCTCTACCAAATTTCGATATTCGGCTTGTTGGTCGCGGGGTTTGGTCGCCACGGATTTATTTAAAGTTACATCCGGAATGAGTGGGTCGTATTTCGGAGAAATATTTGTTTTGTCGTAGCTGGCATACATGGGTAAACGAATGCCTATTTTTTCATTTTTGGGAATTAGTTTATCCACCGCTATGTTGGTATTAGCTCCATATTGTAGGGTATTGTCGGTGGTTCGTTGTGATACTTTTTGTTCCAAACCTCCCCATCCTGCAGATGTATATTTAACATTGGTTGATACATTTCCCAAGTCAGCAAGCTTTATATTCACACGTGCAGTTGCTGCATAACCCGGATCGTTTTGAATGTCGGTAGTACGCATTTCATTCACCCAAATACACATGCTTTTGGGTGCTCTATCCGGACTTTTTCTATTTCTAATACCAATCATAATGGTTTGAATATTAGAGTAGGTAGGGTCTCCTCTAATATAAACATGTTGATTATTTTCTGCCTGATCGCCAGTACTTCGAGGAATTATACCTGCATAAAACACCTGATAATGACTTAATCCTTGAATTTGATTTCTCTCCAATTTTCTCATTGCCAAATCTTCCATACTAAAATCGAAATGATTTTGCAAGGGCCATACTTGCTGTGGCAATGGATCGACTAAACTTAAATCTGTTTTTGTTAAAGGAATAGCTACCTCATAAAAATTGTCCGTAAAGTCGGTTCCTATACGCATAAACACCTCAAGGTCACCATCTTTCACACTTGGGTCGGGCGATTCTGCGTGTATAAGCATTTTTATTCTTTTGAAATTGATGAGGTTGAGGGTAGGATAGTTTTTGAAAACGGCCCTTGCATCATCATCAGACAAATTATCGACACATAACCTAAGGGAACGTTCATTTTGTCTCCGTAGATTTTGAGAATTTAAATCATAGTCTCTCTTGAACTCGTCACCCGGAGGCACTCTATATGGGGTGCTTGCACCGGGTGCGCCTGAACTATTCTCTTCCACACTCACAGTTGAAACTGAAAAAACCTGATCGTTTGGTTCCAAAGGAGCTTTTAATTCTTTTGATGAAAGGTCGCTCAAAAAGGGTCGCCACTGACTGGCAACCAATTGGAACTGCACAAAACGCAATACTACAGGCTCTTCCCAACCGGTAAGTAACATTCGCATAAACCTTATTGATTTGAAATTTTGAATATTACCTACTTTGGTATAACCTTCACGAAGTGGAATTCGAAACTGATACCAAGTTACATCATTACCTGGAATTGCATTACCATTTGCATCTAATACTTGTTCTACTCTTGTATTGATAATGTAATTGTTGATTTTTGGATCGAGTGTATATGTATTCAAATCCAGTTCATAATTAAAATACTCTTCCACATCATTGAGGGTATTGTTTTGATTAATATCCTCATTATCAGGTGTTATGTAGGAAGATGCATTAAAACTCCCTCCCGAAAGAGGCGAATTATTTTCAACACCATTAAAGTTTTTGTACCGTTCGAGCACTTTTTTGCCTCCATTGGCGCCATCCAAATAATGTCTGAAATTATCACCTGCAGGGTCATTAATTATTTGATTTCTGGCTGCAGTATCAGACACAAAAACAAGTGCTTTTTCAACATAATTTTTATATCGATCTCGTTCAAGGTCATCATTCATTCCATCGTGTCCAATATCTTGAGCTTTTCGGGCATCGGCTCCCGGGTTAAATGCATTCGTTAAAAATGGTTGGTTGGTAACCCATCCCCATATGGTTGGGTCAACAGTGGGTTCAGGACGAGTAAGTGTAGTAGGAAGTCCATTTTCAAATCCCATTCTACCGTCTTTCATAAAATCCTCTGAAATAGAACCAAAGTGAAATTGCAATTTACCCCCTGTGGTATTGTTTTTATTGTATTTTCCATCCAATACCTTACCTTTATCGCCTTTGGCAAAAGGGTCCATCAACCAAAATTCAAAATATTGGTAATTGGCATTATCAAAGTCGGTATCAAAGTTGTTAACGGCTCTTGTGATAGCCCCAAAGCTCTTCTTAGGTTCTTTTAAAGTTCCATCTGCATTGAGATTAGGATTCAAATTGTACATCCCTCTTTCATTTGGATAAAAGGCCACATCCATTGTGGGTTGGTTGAATTGAATTTGTTGCCTGTCACGGTCGGGAAATAATGCTAATGGATTGATAGGACGTACATAGTGATTGAGCATGTCATCTGAAGTAATGTCACCCGGGCGATTGGTTTGATTTTGAGCGAAAAATACATTATCTATCATGTACCAACTCATTTTAGCCCTACGGTAATGCAAAGGCCACTGATCGTCAGGTTTTAGACTTCGTTCGTTGTAACCTGCTCCTTCAAATCCTCTGGGAGTGGATCCTATATGCCATGCAACCGTAGGAGATCCATCCAATGTATATGGCACTTGTGTGTTTTCAAAGTCATCAATATAAAAAGTCCCATTGTTGAAATTTACCTGATCAGGTACACTCGGCACTAATGTTGCCACCTCTGCGGCCGCGGTAATGCTCGATTTCTCCTTAGTTGAATAAAATGGCAGCTTATCTACCACACGGGTGATAAAATTGGACTCTCGCTTGAAAGTTGCATCCAAGCCTCCAATATAGTTATTAACTGGTTCATCACCGATGGCTACCCTCTTTACCAAAGGGCGTTCGTTGAGTGCCAAAAATGTACCTCCAAGTGCGAAATCTTTATTAATCACATAATCAAGTCGCGTACCATAAAATGCTCTTTGGCGAATCTGGAATAAATCTGTTTTTTCGTAAGTAACACGCAAATCCTGACCGGATTGCAAATAGGCAGGATTTAATATCTTTAGCTTGCCAAGTTCCGGAAACACCTGATAATCTGTTCCTTGGCGCAATTCAATAGAACCCGAAAAAACTTTGATTGAGGCAGGTGGTATATTAAGACCTTGAAGTTGAATTTCATCGGAAGAAGCTGATTGATAACGACCCACCAAAAAATATTTATTTTTATTGGCCAATTGAATGGCATCTCCTTTGGTTTTTCTGTACAATTCATCGTACACATACTTTTGAGATACTTCCGGATGATCGTACAAATCTTGCCCAAAAGCGGCTTCCATTGTTTTTCCGAAGGGTTCCAGTACCGGGAAAATTACTCTACCATACACAGGGTCGATAGTTACCGCAACTATTGGGTTTCTTATAGCACTGGTATTATTATTGATGTTGTTATTATTGTTTACATTACTAGGATCGGTCGTTCCTGATTGACCGGGCGTTTGATTTGCACCGGCTGTTTGACTAAACGAAGAAGAAGGAGGCGCTGAACTGACAGCCACGGTATTGTCAACAAAGTCAAAATTACCATCCGGTTGAGGGTCATTGCTCATATTAAGTTGATCGAGTTTGGTAACTTGAAGCAGAGGCTTCCCTTCAATGCCACCTGCTGATTCAGGACGACCACCGTATTTGAGAACCGGATTGTTTAATTGCGTTTGGTCGTCACGATACGTTACTCTGAGTTGAAAATTCTCTTTTTGAATCCCTGATGCATTCAAAGGGTAAATATTTTTCATTTGCAAATCCCACATCGGGATTGTTGTGCGAATGGTACTCGGACGAAGCAATTTTACAAATATCACTTTTTGATCATCTCTTACTAACGAAGTTTGACCAAGATTTGGATCTGTTACACCGGGTATTTGGTTTAATCCACTATTTGCATTAATATTTGTATTGGTATTTGCATTTGCTTGAACTTGAATTTCTCCAACTCTGTGGCTTACAGGTCCTCTAAATGTATACTCAAATGACACCCCGAGCACATCATCTCTACCAAGAGGAGCATTTAAAGAAATGTATCCAAGCTGCGGATGCACTTTATATTCCGTAGGTGCGAGTAACCTGGCATTGCGCATCATTTCAAAATCGTTGCCATTTTCGAGTTGGTAGGCACTACTTAATTCGATGGCTGTATTATCTGCTTTTCTTAATTCATCTTTATTGTCCAATAATATTTTCCCTAAGTTATTTACATCATTGGCAGCGATATTGTTCGGATAAATTCGATCGGGGAACACATTTTTGGTATTATATGGCTTGGCTTCACCTAAGTCCATGAGTGCACATACATTGCGCAAGGTAGCTGTTGTATTGTTTCTGTTGGTAACCCAAACTTCCACATTGGTTACCAATACCCCGGAGTTAATCATTGGCATTGTAGCTAATGCTTTTTCGTAATTATCTCTAAAAAATTGTGAAAGAAAATAATGTCGATTGTCTTCGTACTGATCAGCACGAACTTCAAAAGTACGAGTTTGACCACCTGATTGAATTTTGATTTCATCCTGACGGCCTCTTTGATTAGCCACCACTGCAGTGGCAGTAAGTCGACCAAAACGCAAAACAGCTTTAACCCCAAATAAATTTTGAGCACCTGTAATAAGGCTACTATTTATTGGGAAATTAACATTTCCTGCTTCTATTTTTTGGATGATATCTGTTTCAAGTGAAGTATATTCAACTTTTACATTATTATCAAAATCGAATTGAGATTTGGTATCTTGATTAATCGTGATTTTTAACCTTTCTCCAATTTTGGCTTGTGCATTTACTGCGATTTGTTGATCGAAGAAAAATCCGCCTATACTTCGTTGATTAACCGGAATATTTGGATTGTCTGTAATTTGAATACGATACCCAAAATCTAATAATACCGATCCATTTAGTTTTACATCAATATAATTGCCTCCAAATATTCTATCCAAGTTTGGATTCATGTAAATACGCGGCACAAGTCCTCGTTTGCTGTTTGGCGCTTTTTCTTCTTTTTCTTTTGCTTTTTGCTTATAAAAATTTGATATGGCTTGCTTTTTTTGGACTTGTTTATATTGTTCGAAAGTCACAGAAGTACCAGGTCGGTAATCCGTATTACCTAATTTTTCATCAACATTATAATATTGTCCACTTTCGTCTATTGAAACTTCTTTTTTTACACTTTTAGGATCTTGTCTGCTTAATTTTGACTGTTTTTTTCCTTCAGTTACTTCATCACCATATCTATCTTTAGGTTTGTAAGTGGGCCTTCTTGAGGGTTTATATTTTCTATTCGCAGTAGTATCAGTCTTTGTGCTATCAGCCAGAATTTGAAATAAAAGCTTACCCACACTTCTATTATTCCCTTCAGAATAGGCTGAAACAAAAAGAATTACTGCAAAAAGTGCAGTTATAAAAAAAACATACTTTTTAATTCCGAATTTATTTGTACTCAAAATTCTAAAAAAACCTCTATGCCGACTTCAGCGCTATTTTAATTAATTGTTCTGTAGTAAGAGTAGAATCATGCGTTTTGAGTATAGTGTCTATTGTTTTTTCGACTGATGCTTTAGGCAAACCTAGAGCTACTAACGCAGCCAAAGCGTCTTTCCGTATATCGGACTGCGAATTTAAAGGATTATTTTGAGATGATTGCACTAAATTATCCTTTTTAAATCTGTCTTTTAACTCCAAAATGATTCTTTGGGCTGTTTTTGGACCAATACCTTTAATACTTTGTATGGTTCTGACATCTTCTCTAATGATTGCGTCTTGCAGTTCAGAATATGTTACTGATGACAAAATCGTGAGAGCGGTTCCAGGTCCTACTCCGGAAATGGATACTAAATCGAGAAATACTTTTTTTTCATTTGGTTCATAAAATCCAAAAAGAATGTGTGCATCTTCTCTTACACTTAAATAAGTATATAATCTTGTCTCTTTCAGGTCTTTAACTGCACTATATGTTGTTAAAGAAATACGTATTTCATAGCCTACGCCTCCTACATTGATTATTGCATGAGCGTGATTTATTGATTCTAATTTACCTTCAATAAATGCGTACATTTCTTAATTAGTGAATGGGTGAATTAGTGAGTAATTGAATTTGTGATTTGATTACAAATATGTGTCATTAATGTAAATAAATATTGCTAATGGTAGGTTTTTTTTGTATTTTTGTTGCTTGATGAAAACAAATATATCCGTCTTATTATTTGTATTTTTTTCATTTTGTTCATGTTCAGCGCACGGAAATTCTTTACCTGTTTCTGAAAAATTGGCATTAAACTATCCACCTGTTCAAGAAGGTCATATTGAAATCAGGATTTATCCTAATCCTTTTAAAGAATATGTGTCACTTGAAATCAACATCAATAATTCAATTCCTACCTATATTAAGTTGTTTGATATTATTGGTGTAGAAATCATGAACATTGATTTAGCAAACCATGTTGCCAATAATGGCATATATACCATTAGCCTTAAAGATTTGCAACCGGGTGTTTATTTTTGTAATGTGTATTCCGACAAAAAATTGTTGGAATCTAAAAAGATAATTTCTTCCAGAAATTAAAACAAAGCATTGATTTGTGCTCTTCCTTGATGAATTACAGGGGTATTTGTGGCGCTTCTTCCTTCATAGGCTATAGTAATTTGTAGTCCATTAATCAATCTTTGTTGCCAATTCAATGACCACAAAAAGTTGGAACCTTGCCTAAGTGCATCTACCATTTCGTATCCCAAAGGAGAATTAATATTGCTCAAGTTTACTGTGTTAATTTCAATATACCTGAAATTGGCTGTTATGGCATTGTTTGATAATTTATTAAATCTGCTTTCAATAAAAATTTCGTTCAGATATGCAGCTTCATTACTATTGTTAGAATATACATTTTCTTTTCGGGTGTGTGAATATGCAGTGGTGAGTCGCCAAACCATATTGGGTTGCCACGAAATTTCAGGTTTAATTAAATACCCTCTGATTAAATAGTTTCTTGTGGGCAAAAAATCTGAGTTATTACCTTTGAAATTTGTAGTAAAAGTACTTCTCAAATTCACAACCTGGCTTGCTAATAACCTGGCTACCAGTGTATATTCTATTAGCGTTCGCTTTTCAAAGCCACTTGCTAAAAATATGCGCTGATTATTATTAACATAGGTAAAATCCAACCCATATTTTGAAATGGTTCGGTTATAAAACAATGTAGTTCTAAAATTATTTGTGGTGTTTAACGAATCTTTCCCTGAGGAAAAAAAAGGCAAAAAACGCTCCGTGAAATTTGGATTTGTTGTTTTCCTTTCAGATAGCCAAGCGGTTGTATTTGAAAATCTGACCAAAATTCGTTTTAACGTATTACTATTATTCCATTCATTTGGCAAATTAATATTTAGCCTATAGTTCAGGCTACTATTGTATGATCGCACAAATTGCCCGGTGTAAAAAATTGATCTTATATAGTTTTTTTCATCAAAATTAATTGCTTCGAAAAATTCATTCTGCTGTTGTAATCCGTCATTGTTTTCATCACGCCAAGTATAATTACCCAAACCATTGGGTGCTTTAACATAAATGTATTGCCTTTGCTGTTCTCGTCCTACGCCATTTACATAGGTTATTTCTGAACGAATTACTCTTTTCAAAAAGTTAGAATTCCAATCGACCCTACTCATTATGGTTTCAATGTCTTTATTTGAACTTGTATCTTTGATATTGAATAATCTACGATAGGTGCCTTGTAATTTAACGTTATGATTGTTATTGAACTTGTGTTGTACCTGTGCATTAGCTGTATGTGACCTATTGCTTCGATTCATTTGACCTTCTAATGGCAAATAATCATCTCGAAGCATATATTCAGAATAATATGAAGTTTTGCCTGAGTCAGATGAACGAACAAATACTTTATGCTGATTGAAATACATTAGGGTGCTAATGATACTGTCTTTGCCAATGGCTCTATTGCTGTTTTGATCTACTGAATACATATATCCGGGCTGAACATATTTGGATTTGTAACTCATCCCTGCATTGTATCTGAGCCAATTAGCTTTTAGATCCGGACGAGAATTATCCATTAAAAAAATATCGCCATTTAAAAGAATTTTGCCAAGCGTTATCCCGCCATCAATCCTGTGTTGAAATCCATCTACTTCCTTATCTCGCAGTCTTCTTGTGATTTTATATTCAAGTTTGTTGTTTTCATCTTTTCTAATTCCTGCACCTGCTTGGGCAATATTGTCAGAAGGATTTGTTCTGATTCCGAGTAAGTTATCAGTAATTTGATAATTGATAGGAGTTGCCCAATCACGGTCATATTCCACATATCGAAATCTGTCAATGGGGGCAAAATACTTGTCGACATGTTCGAAATCAAAACCGGAATTCCATTTCCACTGACCAATAAAAGGTCTTCCAGAATTATAAAACCCGGATTTTATTGCAAATCCATTGTCGTTTTGCTTGTCACGAATAGAAAGTAAATTAATGTCATTTTTTGAAAAAGCAGATTCGACAAACACATTTTCATATTTGGTGATTTCGTATTTGCCACCCAAAGTTAGCATATCGTTTTGTTTGGGAGTTACAATGAGTCTTGCGGGTTCGTATCTTCCTTGAGGGATACCATTAATTGGTGCCACCCATTGATATACAGAACCATTTGCCGATGTCCTAACGAATATATAATTACCATTCCCTTGCCCAACGTCAGAAAAAGACACCTGATAAAAAACACCTGAAGTTGTTAAAGCGTGTACATATATATTACTGAATGTCAATCCATTAACGATAGTATCTTTTCTAAAGTACAAAACCGATCCTGGATTAAAATCTACGGTTCTGCCACTGTTAATTACAGCTTTGTTAATGGTGTCTCCTATTTGACTAAGCAATACCTTGTCCCCTTCTGTTAGGTTGTTTAATAATGGATTATTGGCATTTATGTCATCTTTCTGACTATAATAATTAATGGAGACACTTGCATTTTTATAGTTTTGATAATGGCTAGCTGTAATAATAGACCTAGTGTAATTTTGTTCAGAATATTCAAAATCAATTCTTACTCTGGAATACTTGGTAATCAGCACATTAGGCGTAAATGTTACCTGCCCGAAATTATAATCAATTACATAATCGTTGGCAAACCCACGTTGTAACAATACTCCATCGATGTATATTTTTTCGGAATTGGCAAGCACAATAATCGACCTTTCCCCATTCGGACCTACCAATCGATAAGGCCCTTGCACACCTTCTTGAACATTAATTTGAATGGAGCCAAACTTACCTTTTGATACACCAGCCGCCACTTGAGATTTTGCTTTTGAATCCTTAAATGGGTCATAATTTGCTTCAAATGAGCCTCCTAACACATTTTTATAATATTTTAGAAAATATGTATCTTTATTTTTTAATTGAATGTCTCCTGCTGCAAGTTTTGCTTTATCATGCTCAACTTCAATATATACTTTGTCAAAATCACGTAATTGTTGCGTATTTCCTTCCGGTTGGATAGGTACGTTTTGATCAGATATGGCAGCCTTTAATCTGAGTTGATCTGATAAATTTCCTGACAATTGCAAATTCAATGAAGAATTAACAACCAAATCATGATTATTACCAACGGTAACACCTCTCGAAATTACACCCGTTTTTTGGAGACCGGGTGATGCAAAAAGTTCTTCTCTGTAATTGGTAGATTTTAATTTAGATTTCTGAATATCATCTGAATATTTACGAGAATTCTTTTCATAAATTGTTATATCTCTGTTAAAATATTGTTTATTGAATTGAGTTGGGAATACCCTATATGTTAAAGTTACTTTCTTTTTTAAGGCAGATGAAGGGAAAACCCAGATATTCTTATTTACATCATATTCATACATAATAGCATTTCCTAAGCTATCCTTAAATGAAATAGAACTTGGGATAATACTCATACTGTCAGCCGACATTATCAAAGTATCCACCACAAAACTTAATTTTCTAGAATTAGAATATTGAGCTGATGTGTACAAAACACATAAAAGCATTGTAAAAAATATAAAAAAGCGAAATTTTAACACTTCAATTTTTAAGCAAATTATTCTAAAAAATCAAGCAAATGGCTTAAATAGATTAAAAACTAAGAATTGCCTGATCTTTGATAACTCACAAAAAAGCTATAAACCTTCAATTTAATTATTCCAAATATAGCTTCCCAAATAATAGATTTACTCATTTTAGATTCTCCAAGGGTTCGGTCAGTAAATATTATGGGTACTTCTTTAATTTTAAAACCATATTTCCAGGCATTAAATTTCATTTCAACCTGAAATCCATACCCAACAAATCTTATATCGTCAAGTATAATATTTTCTAATACTTTTCTATGATAGCATATAAACCCTCCTGTAGGATCGGCAATAGGCATACCGGTAATAAAAGTTACGTAATGGCTTGCAAAATAAGACAATAACAACCTTTGAATGGGCCAATTCACCACATTAACCAAGCCATCTGCATATCTCGAACCAATTGCTACATCATAACTATCACTGGCACAGGCAGCATATAATCGTGACAAATCTTTTGGATTGTGTGAAAAATCAGCATCAATTTCGAATATAAAAGTATAATTTCGGGCAAGTGCATATTTAAATCCGGCAATGTAAGCGGTTCCCAATCCAAGTTTGCCTTTACGTTCTATAATAAAAAGACGATTATTGAACTGTTGCTGCAATGACTTTACTATATCCGAAGTGCCATCGGGAGAGCCATCATCAACTATGAGTAAATCAAAATTCTCGGGCAAAGAAAGCACTGCTTGAACCATAGCAGCTATATTTTCTTTTTCGTTGTAAGTTGGAATTATGACCAGTGAATCTGACAATATCTGATAATTTTGAGCAAATAAACAACCCTTAGGTTAGGTCAGCAAATTATTTTTTAATATTGAGGAAATAATTAAGTGAATTATGAATAAATGTGTGTTTTTGGACAGAGATGGTGTAATCAATAAAGATCGGGTTGATTATGTTTATAGAGTATCCGACCTGTTAATTTTAGACGGTGTTAAAGAAGCACTTGCAACTCTCAAAAAAAACAATTACCTTTTGATAGTAATTACTAACCAATCAGGAATAGACCGTAAAATTTTTACTGAAAAAGATGTTGCCATGGTGCATGATGCAATTCAAGAATTAACCGGAAATTATATTGACGAGTTTTATTACAGTCCATATCATAGACTGGTTTCAAATTCATTGTCAGCTAAACCGGGTTCTCTACTTTTTGAAAAAGCCATCTCAAAGTACAATATTGACATTAAAAGTTCCTGGATGGTAGGAGATAGGTTTAGAGACTTGATACCCGCTGAAAAATTAGGATTAAATACCATTTTGGTAGAAAATGATTATAATGAATCAAGAGAAAATTTCATGAGTAGAAATTTGAATGATGCTGTTAATCAATTTATTATTAAATAGTTAGCTATGCCAAAGTCGAACAGAATAACTGTTTTCGAAATATCATTACTATATCTGATTGGTGGCTTAGTTTGGGTATTATTTAATGATTATCTGGAAGTTTCGTTCGGTAATAGTGCTCATATATTTTCAAAAATCAGCGCAATTTTATTTGTCATCCTTTCCTCTTTTCTTTTCTATTTTTTTCTTGAAAAATTTATAAAAACCAGAAAGGACTTAACAGAAACAAAAACCAACCTTGATGCAATCATCAGCAATACGAAAGAGCTGGTCATACTTGTTGATAAAAATTTAAAAATCATTTCCTTCAACAAACTTTTTGAAAATTATGTAAGTGCATATTATAACAGACTTCCAAAAGTGGGGGAAAGTTATTCTGAAATTGTGTCCCCTAACAATGTAGAAGTTTTCAATCAAAGAATTCAACAAGTACTTTCAGGTGAATCAATAAATTTTGAAAGGAAAATTGAACTTCCAAAAATGCCTATAATCTGGCTGAACGTTAATTACAAACCAATTATTAACGAAAACAACAAAATTGACTTATTTGTGGTAACAATTCTTGACATTACCTCACAGAAAAAAGCAGAAATAGCTATTGAAAGTGCTAAAATAAAATTTGAAGCTGTATTTAACGATTCAAACTCAGCCATTTTAATTACAAGATTACAAACTTTGGAAATACTAGATTGCAATGAAAAATCTTTTGAAACTTTCAATATTTTTTCAAAATCAGAAATCATTAACAAAAAGCCCTACCAAATATTTAAGGTCATAAATGATTCTCAATTTAATACGGAGCTACAAGAGCTTCAAATTGATTATAACGGACAGATTGACAATGAATTAGAGATTATAATATTAAACAATCAAAGGAAAATTTGGGTTCATTTAAATGCTAAAAACATCCATGTGCTGGATGAAGATTTGATGATTATTTGGATCAATGACATAACTAATAAAAAGAATGCCGAATTAAAACTAATTGAAGAACAAAAGTTAATTTCTAGGATAACCGAACTTGCACCTGACATCATATACCTCAATGATAGGATGGAAAAAAAAGATATATTTTCAAATAGAAATTTGATTCAAATGCTTGGGTATGACGTAAATTCTTTCCCGGAATTATCAGAGGATTTGTTTAAAAAATTGGTACATCCTGAAGATTATGAAAAAGTGAAATTCTCAGAAGAACTAATGCAACGCATGATGCAAAACAAGTATGTAAACTTGCAGTATCGGTTGCTGTCTGCCGATGGGAATTGGAGATGGTTTGAAACTATTGACACAGTATTTGAAACAAATAACGACCATACTCCTTCAAAAATTCTAGGATACGTAAGAGAAATAACTGATTCAAAAAAAGCGCAACAAGTTATAGAAGAAGAGCAAAAATTCAGTTCAGGTATAATAAGCACTTCACCGGTACTTATTTGTACTTTCGATTTAATTAACAAAAGCATTACTTTTTCTAATGAACAAGTTAAAAATGCAATTGGATATTCATCAGCAGAAATAATAGCTATGGGTTCAGATTTTGTTCAAAAATTAATCCATCCCGATGATATACCAATACTTTTAAATCAAATAGAAATAATTAAAGATAAGCCCGATGAAGAAATTGTAAATTTCCAACTAAGAGCTTTTAATAAAAGCAAAAGCACCATTTGGTTTTTAGTAAATGCAAAAGTGTTTAAGCGTAACGAAATTGGTCTGCCCACCACAGCATTGGCTACTTTGTTGGATATTTCCGAACTTAAAAACTATGAAGAAATGTTGCTTCAAATCAATAGTGAACTCAAGGTAACCAATGAAGAACTTGATTCATTCGTGTACAGAGCATCTCATGATTTACGTTCGCCTTTGGCTTCAGTATTGGGATTGATAAACTTATTAAGCGCTGAAGCTAAGTCAGTTAACGAATCTCACTATCTCGAATTAATGAAAAAAAGTATCAATAAATTAATGGAAGTAATAGAAGACCTGATTAATCATTCAAAAAATGCCAGATTAGACTTAATACGCGAAAAAATTGACCTAAACGTGTTGGTTTGGGAAATAATTAACGACTTACGATATATGGACAATGCCAAAAAAATCCATTTTGATGTAGAATGTGATATAACCAGTGATTTTTATTCCGACCGAATGCGACTTTTATTGGCATTCAACAACTTAATTTCAAATTCAATAAAATACCATGATTTAAAAAAAGAAAAACCATATATATACGTTAAAATAAAAATAGACCATTTGAATGCATATATTCGTATTGAGGACAATGGTTTAGGAATTGAAACCAAACATCAGGACAAAATATTTGATATGTTTTACAGGGCCACAAAAACTTCAAATGGCTCAGGATTAGGACTTTACATTGTCAAAGGAATTATGGACAAATTGAAAGGACGTATTAAATTGCAATCAGAATTTACGATTGGCTCGGTTTTTGAGATATCAATTCCGAATTTGATTAACCAACACAAATTTGCATATCAAGAAGCATGAAAAATAAATTACTTAACCTGATACTTTTTTGCACACTAACAATTCAAAGTTTTGGTATGTATTTGTTTTTACCCATGAATGAAGAGCAAACTAATCATTTAAAAGCTTATGGGTTTGCCTATTGGGTACTACAAAAAGAAGTTGAAGCATATTGGCTACTTAATTATAAAGGTGGAAGTTTTATGTTTAAATATAGTCAATCATTTGAAAATGAACTTATTGTAAGAGGCATTAAATATCAAGTTATTTCTGATGCACAATCAAATTCAGTACTGTCTGAAATAGCTGCTCCTGATGCGAATATGGATGCCATGAAGCTTGAGAAACCTCCTAAAATTGCGGTGTACTCTCCAAAAACCAAACAACCTTGGGACGATGCCGTTACAATGGTTCTCACTTATGCCGAAATTCCATATACAGTAATTTTCGATGAAGAAATATTGAAAGGTGAGCTTCCTACCTACGATTGGCTCCACTTACACCATGAAGATTTTACCGGTCAATATGGCAAGTTTTACTCCAATTATCATGCGCACCCTTGGTATCAAAAAGAGGTCCAGGAAGCTGAAACAATGGCCCAAAAATTTGGATTTAATAAGGTATCCAAGCTAAAATTAGCTGTTGCCAAAAAGATTAGAGAATTTGTGACTGGGGGTGGATTTTTATTCGCTATGTGCGCAGCCACTGACACTTATGACATAGCTCTTTCGGCAGACGAAGTTGACATTTGTGAACAAGTTTTTGATGGTGACCCTGCTGATCCTATGGCTTCTCGTAAATTGAATTTTACTAACACTTTTGCTTTTAAAGATTTTAGTTTAATAACCGACCCTATGCTATATGAATATTCCAATATTGATAGTAGGCCAAATATTCAGCCTAAAGTAGTAGAAGAAAAAAATGACTACTTTCAATTATTTCAGTTTTCAGCAAAATGGGATCCGGTTCCAACTATGCTCACTCAAAATCATGAAAACAATATCAAAGGATTTATGGGTCAGACTACCGCCTTTCGCAAAAGTTTGGTAAAAGCGGATGTATTGATAATGGGAGAGAACAAACAACTTTCAGAAGCCAGATACATCCATGGAACTTTCGGAAAAGGCTTTTGGACATTCTATGGCGGACATGACCCTGAAGATTATGAACACTATGTGTATGAAGAACCCACTGACTTAAATTTGCATCCGAATTCACCGGGTTTTCGATTGATTCTCAATAATATATTGTTCCCCGCTGCCAAAAAGAAAAAGCAGAAAACTTAATTTATTTTTGTTTTGTAACGTACAAAAGTTTCCATTTTTTCTAAGAACAAATCAATGTCGGATGTTGTGTTATACAAAGGTACCGGTGCTACACGGAGCACATTGGGTTCTCTCCAATCAACAATTATTTTATTTGATTTAAGAAAATCCACGAGTTCTTTACCAAATTTTTGAACTTTCAGTGAAAGTTGACAACCACGTTCATTTGTATTTGACGGTGTAATAATTTTAATTCCTAATGCGGGTTGTATGTCTAAAATTTTGTTTATCCCCTTTTCAAGGTATTGTGTAAGAATAATACTATCATTGCGCAACTCTTTCATACCTATTTCATCAAATATTTTCAAAGATGCTTTGTGCATGACCATTTGCGAAATTGGCGCATTACTTAGTTGCCAAGCATTGGCTCCAGGCATAGGGTCAAATGGGATATCAATACCAAAACGTGTTTTATCATTATGTCCCCACCATCCTTCGAAGCGCGATATTTTAGGATGATGATGTTTTTGGTGAACGTAAATACCGGAAACACCACCGGGCCCTGAATTAAGATACTTATATGAACACCAAGTGGCAAAATCTACATTCCAATTATTTAACTCAAGTGGTACATTACCTATAGCATGTGCCAAATCAAGTCCAAAATGAGCATCCGTTTTATGCACCGATTGCGATATTTTTTGTATATCGAAAAATTGCCCTGTATAAAAATTAACACCACTCAACAATACTAAGCTAAGTTCCATTTTATTGATATGAATAGCTTCCAAAATTTCATCTGTGGAAATATAATCTTGAAATTTTTGAGGTTTAATGTAAATCAAGACTCCTTCAGGTTGTAGCCCTCTAGTGTGAATATGAGATTCTAAAGCAAACTTATCAGAAGGGAACAAAGGATAATCAACTAATATTTTATTTTTTTCTTTTTTGGGTTGATAAAAACTTTGAAGTAAAAGATGCAAATTCACGGTTAAAGAATTCATACAAGCTACTTCATTCTCGACCGCACCAACTAAATTTGACAACATTGGAACACATTGATTATGATAAGAATACCAATTGTTTTCACCTGTAAAATGACCTTCAACTCCATAATTAGCCCAATCATTTAAAAAAATATCCAACTCCTTTCTTACATTCTTAGGTTGGAGCCCTAATGAGTTACCACAGAAATAACTAACTTCAACATTATCAATAGTTGGAATCAAAAACTTTTCTTTCATTAACCAATATTTACACTTTACAATACATTAATACCTGTACAAAAGATTTTTAATCACAATATTAATATTTCTCAAATAAATTCAAATTTTAAGGTTACTTATTGCTAATTTAGCAGAATATATACCAAATGAATAGTTGACCTAAAAACAAATCATTTTTCATGATATGAAAACTGAAAAAGACATAACTCCGGCATTTATATTAAAGATTATTACATTATATCTTGTTTTGATGGCAGGTTATGCCAATAAAAATAATAATCTCGAAAGCTTTTTCAACAAATATGATACTACCAAGGTTGCCAATATTCATAATGAATCAATTACAAAACACGGATTGAAATATATGAAAAATCCAATTTCAAATAGTACTAAAAAAGGAATTTAATACTTTTAATTTTTTTGAATTTTGGCTTTTAAAGTGATTACTGAATTAAAATGGTCTGGATCGTTAGAATAAATGTTGATATGCTTTTCCTGTACGCCATCTTTTCCCGATGAATCAAACAATACTGTAAGTTTTGCAGATGCTCCCTCTTTTAAATTTTTGCTTTCAATTTCCACAAAAGTGCACCCGCAGGAAGGTTTTATTTTTAAAATTTGAAGTTCGTTTATACCATTGTTTGTAATTAAAAATACAGCTGTAACTTTTTCTCCTTGCTTTATAGTTCCAAAATCGTGAACGTGTTTATCAAATTTGATTTTAGGTGCTTTTATTTTTTCTTGTTCCGTTAGGTTAAAGGCCAAGGAAATATTTGCAGTTACAAACAGATTTTTAATCGGTTCTTTTACGTCATCAGTTAGCAAAAAAATACGGTCCTGCACATACCCAAAGTCATTTTTCCATTTAGGAGAATAATCTACAATAATTTTGGCTTTGTTGCCGGGGGTAATTTCCTGAGGCTCAATTTTTACATTTAAATAAGTTCCCGAAACCGAGAAGCTTTTAATAGTGATAATTGTATCCGATTGATTAAAAATTTCAAAAGTCTTTCGTTGCCACTGTTCTGTATGAATTTCTCCCATATGCATATATCTGGATATCATTCTAAGATTTCCAATTTTGTCAGGGAAATCATCGTGTGGTCTTCGTGCCTTAGGTACTACTTTTCCTTGAATTGTTAAAATTATAGGTGTGTTGTAGGCATTGGCATCCAAAGTAAGTGTTTTGCTAAATGGCCCTGGTTTGTTCATAGGGTCAAAAACTACGTGTATAACACCCACTCCTTCCGGTGCTATGGGATCCTTTGACCATGTAGGAACCGTGCAGCCACATGAAGGTGTAACATTTTTAATTTTCAATGGAACATTTCCAGCATTGGTGAACTTAAAATCATATGATACAGTGCCCCCTTCTTCCTTAATTGTGCCAAAGTCGTGGGTGTAATATTCAAATGATGCTGTAGTACGTTTATCTTTTTCCTGCGCAAATATTGAATGAACTGAAAAAGAAATAATTAGTACTGTAAATACAAAATACATTATGCAAAGTTACTATTAATGTTTATATCATTCTTTAAATGTAGATAAGTGTTGATATACTTTATGAATTGGCAAACCCATTACATTATAAAACGACCCATTAATGCTCTCAATACCTACATATCCCATCCAATCCTGAATACCATATGCACCCGCTTTATCAAGTGGAGATGAATTAGTTATATAATTTATTATTTCTTCATCCGATAAATTTGAAAAGTACACATCAGTTGAATCAGAAAAAGTCTGGTACTTATTTTGAAATGCAATACAGACCCCGGTGATTACCTTATGTTTTTTACCGGATAGAAATTGGAGCATTGATATTGCTTCGGCTTGGTTTTGAGGTTTACCTAAAAATTTATTTTCACAGATTACCACTGTATCAGCCGCTACCACAATATTATTTTTACTTTCTTCATTGAAAGCAGATGCTTTTTTATGGGCAAGATATTCGGCAACATTTTCTAATAATATTTCTTCAGGAAAAGATTCATCTGTGGGTTTTGTATGAACTTCAAAGTCAAAACCTGCTGCTAAAAGTAATACTTTTCTTCTTGGAGAACCGGAAGCCAATATTAGTGGGTATTTAAGTTTCATAAAGCAATATGGAACGATTATTTTTCGTTAAATGTTGTATATTTACAAATTAAACGGAAACATCCACTGTAACATAATAAATCATATGAAAAAAGTTCTTATTGCCTTATCACTCGTTTCGTTTTTAGGAACTACTGCATTAATTGCCGGAAACGACAAAGAGAAAAAAGCTTGTAGCACATCAGATAAAAAATCATGCTGTCATAAGAAAAAAGACGCTTCTTGCGGTGACAAAAAAACTGATGAGAAAAAAACAGAAGAAAAACCTCAATAATATTGATTGGATATTTGCCACGAGCCACTTAAAGTAATTTGAGTGGCTTTTTTATTGAGAAATATTTAATTTAATTCCCATTTTTTTAATTTCTTCCCCAAAATAGTTGTCAGTTTCAAGGGTATTAAAAGTATGTAATTCAATTGGATGATATTTAGAAACTATTCTGATGAATGGTTCAAAATCAATAAACCCAACTCCACAAAATTTTTTGTGCCAAATGGCCAAATCAATATCTGAATTTTCTTTAGGGTTTCCATTAACATATGACCCAAATAAATATGCCTCATCTGGTTTCCAACCTGATTCTGCAAGTTCTTTTAAAAAATTCTCGACATGCGTATTTAAAGCTTTTCTAGTAAACATTTCCTTAAATCGTCAACTTTGATTTTTTGATCTTCTACATATTGAGAAGTTGCTTTTTTAAATAAAGTTTCTTTGTAGTCAGGATATCTTGTTGATATATTCCAATCATTTGCCAAAACTAAAAAATCGATTTGCTCAATTTTCAAATCCAGCTCTGTGTTGCCAACTAAATACTTTAAATCATGAGAATATGGAGGGGTATTACCAATATTATCTTTAATCCAATGTGCTTTTAGCAATTTTTCAATAGTGAGATGAAATAAAAATAACGCAAACACATATTGTTTACCTTTGATATTATAAAGTGCAGATTCATAATCACGTGCTGAACTATTTACCCAAAAATCAATATGTCCTTGTTTAGTTAACATAGATTAAATTAATTGACAAAGTTACATATTTTTTAAAATGTAGAAGGCATATGGAATTTGTAAAATAATAATCTAAAATACAAAGTATTCAAAGGATTAATAAAAGTGTTTTAAAGATTAAAAAAATAATTCACTAACTCTGTCCCTAATTAATTCAGTCATTCACTAACTCACCAACTCCCTCATAATTTCCCTGCCACCACCACTTTTTCGCGGTAGCTTTTTACATTGCCTTTGTTGTCAAATATCTCAATATAAAGCATATAATATCCAATTCGTGAGCGCTTGCCATCTTCATCTTCACCATTCCAAGTATATATTCCGGAAGTACCCATAATTTCATTTTTAACCAGTCTTCTGATAACTCTACCCTCCGAATCATATATTGTAAAATTACCTGTGTTCCCTCCATTTTCAAACTTATATTGAATGGTAGTAAAATCGAGATATCCATCTCCATCCGGAGTAAACACCTGAGGATCAATCACAACTGCTTTGTCTGATTTTTCTATTTGTTTATACTGCGAATTTAAATAGCCTGGTGTTGCATATCCGGAAGCAGCAGATGCTGACTGCCAACTTGTTCGACTGTTTGAAGTTATTGCAAAATCAATCTTTTCTAACGAAACACCTTCTTTATCATCTAATAGTGATTGATGAAAGTTGTCATTATAATACACAGAATCAACGGTTTGCAATAAATTATTCATTACAACCACGGTACCTTCATCATCGGTGTATGAAGGATATGAATTCATAATGATAAATGTTGAATCTTTAGCTTTTGGGTAAAAATTCTTTACTCCATCCTTATTGGTGGTGAAAACTGCATATGAAAGTGGCTTTAACAGATAGTTGTCTGTAATTATTGGTTTCAAATTGTCAATAGAATTTGATTTGGTATCTACATTTCCTAAAGTCCAGTTTTTAAGATTGATATTTTTATCCGTTACATTATAAATTTCTATAAAATCGACTCCATTTGGCTTTGGATTGAACAAAATTTCGTTTACATACACATCATTTTTGAGTCCTTGCTCAGCCAAAACAAAATCAGCTTTATTGGCATTTCCAATAAAATTTCCGGCACAATCCGATAAATTACTGACGGAAACAGTATAAGTTTTTTTACGAACTACATCAGGCTGAATAACTGCAATAACCGATTGAGAACCTACGATTTTAGCAGTTCCAAGCAATCCATCTGACAATGTAATAGTAGCTGTTAATGCACTTAGGCTATCAATAATTTCATTGTAATTCATTACCAAGGTATCTTTAGCAACAGCAAAAGCGCTCATAAGTTGAGGAGCCTCATTATCGGGATTAGATGCATTTACAGAGTTCAATTTGCCTGGGGTGCCACCTTTGGGATCTACTGATACTCTCCAGTTAGTAATTCCACCACATGGATTGAGCGGGTCTACTTTTTCAAGTGACCAACCTCCATTTTGTTTTATTGCATCATTGTACCAAGCATCTGAATAATCAACCCTTGAAATTAAATTAGAGTTTTGATCGGTAAGTTTAAGATTATCTTTGTCACTATTCAAAGATGGAAAACTGGTTATTCCTACCGATTTACCAAAATATTTGAATTTTTCTGAGTTGGTGGTAGAAGCAAGAATCAAATAATCTTTTGGCAAAATGAGGACATTACTTGCAGGAAATTTACCAAAACCGGAAGCATCATATAATCGGCAGTTTGACAAATCTATAATGGAATCCGTAGTGTTATACAATTCTATGAACTCAGCTTCCGGCAGTCCTACAGATGGGTTTTCGTCCGGAAGTATTTCGTTTATAACTACCTCGAATTTTTTAGGTGGTTTTCCATTTCCAAAACTTACGTTTACATTGGAGCTATTATTAAAAGCGCAATCATACAAATTCGAAATTTTCAGACTATATAGCACCGATCTTTTAAGCGAATTATTTAAAGTCAACTCCAGTGTATCGCCATTAGGTCCTTTTAAAGAAGCATTATTTATATTAAAAGCATTACCTGTGGGAACAAAATTAGCCACCTTTGCCGATGTTGTATCCAAACCTTCCGATGCAGCAATTTTAAGAATGTTACCTTTTAATAAAGTGCCGGTTATAAATGGTTTTTCAGTATCAGGTGCCGCATTGGATAGGGAATTTAAAGCACCCGGAGTACCCCCTTTTGAAGCATTGGAAGCGGCCCAATTGGCTATGCCTCCACAATCTTTCTTTGCATTTATTCTTTCCAAAGTATATCCTCCTTCTGATTTTTTAGAATCTTTATACCAACTATCTGAGTAGGTAACAGTGGTTATCACTTTTCCTCCCGGTTCTTTAATAGTTAACTTTTCCCCTGTATTATTTAATCCGGGAAAAGCGGTTAATCCCAATACTCTACCATAACTCTGATACAAACCTGCATTGGTTGCTGCACAAATTATTAAGTACCCGTTTGGCATAATAACAGAACCTAAAGGAAAAACGGTTTTGAAGGTTGCATCTGATAAAGTATCGCCTCCAATATTAATTACATCAGAAGTATTATTAAAAAGCTCAATAAATTCTGCCTCCGGTAAACCAACACTTGGCGATTCGTCAGCAAAAATTTCATTAATGACAAAATCATTTTTAAGTGCTGCTTTTCCAATGCCAAAAGCTATTGAAGTTGTGGACAAAATATTTCCAATACAATCTTTAAGGCCCTGTGGACTAACTGTATAAGCCTTACCTGTTAATAAAGCTCCAGTGATAGAAATAGTTACAGAATCAGCATCTGCACTTACTTTGGCTGCCAATGGAGCTAATCCATCTGACAAAATATAAGTACCGTTTTGAAGAACAAAACTATTCATTGGTTCAGTAAATGCTATTTTAATGACATTATTTGAAATTGCAAACACACCTGTAATAGATGGTGCAATGATATCGGGAGCTGTACTGTAGATAGAATTGACTTGACCAGGTGTACCTCCTTTACTATCAATCGAAGCTGCCCAATTTTGAACTCCGGAACACGGTGTTATGGGATTAATTCTTTCCAACGAAAATCCACCACTAGCTTTGGAAGCATCTTTATACCATGCCTTGGAATATGCAACCTTATCAATAATATTTCCATTCACATCTCGAAGTGAAATTGTCTCAAAGTCATCATTCAAAGAGGGGAAATTATTAGCATATAAGCCTCTGCCATAAGAAGATAACAATTGATAATTGTTTAAAGAAGCCAAAATCACATATTCGCCCGGGAGAATAAATGCTCCTTTTTGAATAGGAGACGAATTTGATGAAGTAGTTGCATCATATATAAATACATTTTCCAGGTTAAGTACTTGATTGGCTTTATTATATAATTCGATATATTCTACTGCAAATTGTGAACCAGTGGGGCTCGACATGATTTCATTAATTATTAAGTCCCCTGCTAAAGGCTCTTTTCCTTGAACAAACATCATTTTATTAATTACAATCAAATTGCCGGCACAATCTTTTAATCCTGTTCCCGTAACTGTATATAACTGACCTATAACAATGGAATTATTTAAATTTATTAAAATAGAATCCGTTGCAGATAATACTGTTACACTGGTAGAAGTTAACCCACCATTAAATGTGTAAGTACCATTTCTTAAAGACAATGTATCCATGGGCTCCGAAAATGCTATTTTTATTTGAGTTGAATTTAATATGGATACTCCGGTAATGGAAGGACCAACCACATCAGGATTGGTATTATATACTGAATTTTGAGCTCCGGGTGTTCCTCCTTTTGTATCATTTGTATTAGTCCAATTCAAAGTACCGCTGCAAGTAATTGCAGGATTTTTTAGTTCAAGTGAATATCCGCCATTTGAATAAAAACTACTTGAGTACCAGCTGGTCTTATAAGTAATTTGATCCACTATATTGCCAAAAGGAGAAATAAGTGATTCGTTTTCACCTCCATCAGTTAATCCAAATCCGGATAAAGAAATTATGTTTAAAGCAGGGAACTGCGTTTTAAAAGCAGAAACAGCAGCACTTGATCCAACAATGAGCAAATACCCAAAAGGAGCAATTGTAACATTCGAAGGAAAAACTCTATTTGTAGCACCATCAACTAAGGTGTACCCTGAAAGATTAAACTGCTGATTTGAATTGTTGTACAACTCCATATATTCAAAGGCAGGAATATTTGTGGGTGCAGGATTTATGTCAGCCATTATTTCATTGATTACTATTTGACGGTAATATGGTTTAGCTAGTGGTATAAACGAATATGTGTTGTCTGTCAACAAGTTACCTGAACAGTCTTTGACACCGTTTATGGTTAAAGTAAAGGCAATTGTAGTGTCCATAGGCGAATCTGTTTGAAGTAGAACACCATTTACACTGGAAACAATTTTAACAAAACCCAAAATATTTGCACCATTAGAAAAATTATAACTGCTATTTTTTATGGAAATGGTATCCATAGTTTCGTTAAAACTTACCAAAATAACATCTGTTTGTAAATTTTTAAACGACTGTATTACAGGTGCTTGTGTGTCAATGGCATTGCTGAAAACTGAATTTTGTCGTCCGGGAGTCCCAGTAACGGTTGTAATGCCAGCAATGGTTATGTTTGCACTCCAATTAAAATCACCCGTGCATGTGATGGATGGGTTAATTTGTTCTATTGACCATCCGCCATTGGCTTTAGAACTGTTTTTATAATACGATGTCGAATAATTTACTTGATCCACTATAGAACTTGCCGGAGAAATTAATATCTCTGATTCTCCACCATCCGTTAGTCCAAATCCTGAAAGAGAAATAGCATTGATTGTTGGAAATGCTGTTTGAAAGGCGCTTAAAGCTGCTGATGAACCTACAATTACTAAAAATCCGTTACTTGTTATGGTAGCATTGGAAGGAAAAGGTCGATTGGTTGAACCATCTTGAAGTACAAATCCTTGAAGACTCATATCTTGATTGGTGGTGTTAAACAATTCCAAATATTCATATGCAGGTATTCCAAACGGCACTGGACTTAAGTCAGCCATTAGTTCATTGATTACAATCCCTCTGTAATTAACGGAAGTGGTGGTAGGAGGAGGACTTGCTACCGTAAGCGGGTAAATAAATGTAGTAACAAAGGCATCCATAATATTTGATGACAAATCAGAAATGCCACTTACAGTTAAAAAATATGTTTGATTTCCGGTAAATGTAGTGGCAAATCCAATAATAACATTTGCACCTGATATCGTAGTTGATGAAGGATTATTTAATCCACCATTTGCAATATAATTTCCCGATAATGTACCAGTACTTGAAGAAATTGATTCATTAAAAGAAATTTGCAAAGTTCTCAATGACAAAACATTAATTCCGGTTATTGATGGTTTGGTAAGGTCTGGAGGAGAAGTAACCGTAATATTATCAAAATAAAAATTGCTCTTATTTGTAATCGTGTAAATACTAACTATGCCAAAGTAAGAAGAGCTGTTAAATGCATTATCAGTGGCTGTTGCTTCAGCACCTCCGAATGTGCCCCCTGTGGCAGTTTTTACATATAACGACCACAAAGCATTGTTATCCCTCGTTACTTTTATATCAACATTGTTATTAGTTGATGTTAAAGTAGTTACACCACGCATAATGGAGGTTCTAGTACCTCCGGTTTGTTTGAATAGTTCCCATACATCCCCATTATTTGCTTCACCCAATTGCAAATAATATCCATTCAAACTTCCTTTCAGGTTTTGTTGATCCGAAACCAAATATATCCTTGCTAAATTTGACGTAGAAGGAGAAAATGCTAACCGTACATTGATATTCCATTCTGCATTATTCAATGATGCAAGGTTACTAGCAGTGACTAGGTAAGATGTACCGGCAACGGTACCATTGAGTTGTAATTGGTTTACACCATTAACTGTGAAATCTCCTGAATCACCGACCCAAGAAGGATTGGAAGAAAATTCACCATCTGAAAAATTTTCAACCAACTGACTATAAGATTGATAGGTTATTACCAAAAATGAAAGTAAAACTAAAATAATTCGCATAAATGCTTTTTCATTAAAATCAAGGTACAATTTCGTTTGCTTTCCATCATTATTAGCAAAAAAAGGATTATAAAATTGTTAACTTTTTTAATATAAGTGTACAACTAAGTTTCGTTTTAAGTTTAATATGTATAATTTTGCAGCCATTTTGGAAAAAAAATTAAATCTTAAACAATGAAAATAGCCTTGGTTGGTGCTACCGGATTAGTAGGTGGCGAAATGCTTAAAGTATTAGAAGAAAGAAATATTCCAGTTACTGAATTTTATCCAGTAGCTTCAGAAAAGTCAATAGGCAAGGAATTGAAATTCAAAGGAAAATCATACAAAATTGTTAGTGCTGAAACCGCTATTTCAAAACGTCCGGATATTGCTATATTTTCAGCCGGAGGAAGTACTTCTTTAGAACTTGCTCCAAAATTTGCTGAAGTGGGCACCACTGTTATTGACAATTCATCTGCATGGCGCATGGATACTACAAAAAAACTGGTAGTACCTGAAGTAAATGCACATGTGTTGACAAAATCCGATAAAATTATTGCAAACCCAAACTGTTCAACCATCCAAATGGTAGTAGTGTTGAATCCTTTGCACAAAAAATATAAAATCAAACGTGTGGTAGTTTCTACATATCAATCAGTCACCGGAACAGGCAAAAAAGCAGTTGATCAAATGATGAACGAACGTAAAGGCATCAAAGGTGAAATGGCATACAAATATGAAATAGACATGAATTTGATTCCTCAAATTGATGTTTTCTTGGACAATGGATATACCAAAGAAGAAATGAAAATGGTAAATGAAACCAAAAAAATCATGGGAGATGATTCGATTAAATTAACTGCAACTACTGTACGTGTTCCCGTAATTGGAGGTCATTCTGAAAGCATCAATATTGAATTTGAAAACGATTTCGATATTACAGAAGTTAGAAATATTCTTGCCAAAACCGAGGGTGTAATTTTAATGGACGATCCATCCAAACAAATATATCCAATGCCAAAAGATGCACATGGTAAAGATGAAACATTTGTTGGTCGTATCCGAAGAGATGATACGCAGCCAAATACATTAAATATGTGGATTGTAGCTGATAACTTGCGCAAAGGTGCAGCAACCAATGCTGTTCAAATTGCTCAATATCTAATAGCAAATCAATTAGTAGGTAATAACGAACCTGTGTTGGCTTAAAAAAATGGGAGTTATGCTCCCATTTTTCTTAAATCCGATTTCATTTCTTAAAATCAGTTAGATTTTAACTGATTTTATTACATTTGTACCAGCATTACTTAATGTAAATTAAACTTTTATCATGTTTACAATTAAAACAGAAGAACTCGGAGACTATTCAACCATTAAACTGATTAATCCTAATACAGGTGAATATTTGGAGGTAATTCCGGATTTAGGTGCAGCACTCAATGCATTAGTTCTTAGAAAAGAAAACTCATTTGTCGATATTATTGACGGTTGTCAAACCAGTGAAGAAATTGAATCTGAAGGCAAAAAATATTACAAAGGAAATTTGCTTTTTCCTTTTCCCAATAGAATAGCTGATGGGAAATATGAGTTTGAAGGCAAAAAATATCAACTTGAAATAAATGAACCTGATAAAAATAATGCCATCCATGGCTTATTAGCTTTCGAAAAGTTCTATGTAAAAAAGTTTGAGACAAATGGTGGCTTCATACATTTGGAATTATCTTATATTTCTGAAGGAACAAATCCGGGATGGCCTTTTAAATGCAAAGTCACTGTTAAATATTCTTTAACTTCCGATGAAGGCGTAACATGCAAAACAATTGTTGAAAATACGGATAATGTTAATATTCCTTTCGGAATTGGCTGGCATCCTTATTTCAAATCACTGAATAGAGTAGATAGTTTGGAATTGCAAATACCAACTGATGGATTCTTTGAAGTAGACAATAGAATGATCCCTAATGGTAAATCAACCAAAGAGAATCCTTTTGCTACTAAAAAAGCGATTCAAAACACAAATTTTGATACTGGTTTTGCATTTAACTCCCCTACTTCAAATAATACCATTGAGTTATATGATTCAGTTAAAAATGCAACACTACAAATATGGTTTGAAGGCGGATTAGGTAAATATAACTTTTGTCAATTATACATACCTCCGCATCGTAAAACAATTGCAGTAGAACCTATGACCTGCCCAACTAATGCATTCAATACCGGAGTTGGATTAATTTCTTTAGCCCCTGGACAAACACACGAAGTATCTTTCGGAATTAAGGTAAAATAAATCTACAATTTTACAGAGGTAACTTTCAATGTTTTGCGGCTTTCTTCTGACATAAAGCCCATAATATGGCTTTCAATAGAAGCATCAATACTTGAACTTAGTTTGGATGCATCTTGTGTAGAAACCGCTAATGCCCAATTGGATGCCAACCTCCAGTCACCTCCACCGTGACCTGAACCTTTGTAATTTTCAACATCCACAATATTAGAATTGTCATAAGTAGTAACTTTTTTAGTTCTAAAATCGGTATGAGTCATTGTTTCCATATCTCCTACAATGTCGCCCATACTACCCATTATTCTGGTTCTGCGACCTCCATACGAAGTGAATGCTTCCATTGCAAAACTTGCTGTAACGCCATTTTCAAATTCCATAGAACAACTATAATGATCGTCCTGATTATTGTCCATTTTGTATACACACCTTCCGTAGTCGGTTGTTTTAAGCAATTGTAATATTGCATCCCCTTGTTTTTCCTTTTCTTCAGGCAAATCAAACACATGCAACCAACTTCTTTCTCTGTAATAAATTCTTTGTGCTGAATATGGGCATGTTGATTCTATGGCACATCCATCGCCACATCTTTCTGTACTTCCTTTAGGAGTATTTTCTTTTTTAAACCATTTTAAGCCTCCCATACCTACAATTTGTTTGCAAGGACTATCTGCCAGCCAACGAATTATATCCAAATCATGACAACTTTTGGCAAGTAAAATTGGAGTAGTTTTAAATTTGTCGTGCCAGTTTCCACGAACATAAGAGTGTGCCATATGCACATGATCAATAGGTTCCAAATGTTGAATACTCACCAACTCCCCTACTGCACCACTTTGAATAAGTTCTTTCATTTTTACAAAGTAGGGCGCATACCTCAGCACATGACATACCCCTACTATTCTGCCCGTTTGCTTAGCAAGTGCCAATATTTCTCTACACTCTGCTTCTGTTGGAGCAACCGGTTTCTCCAACAATATATCATAACCTAATTTCAAAGCGGCCATACAGGGACCATAATGCAAATGATCCGGAGTAGTAATGATAATCGCATCTGCAAATTTGGGTCTTTTAAATACGTCTTCCCAGGTTTTGAATCGATTGGCTTCAGGAATGGCGTGTTTTTTAGTGTAACGGTCGTTTCTGATTTGTATAGGTTCTGCCACACCCACAATATCAAGCTGATCAGGAAAAGCAACTGCAAAACCACCATATACATTGCCTCTGGAGCCTGCACCTAAAGTAATGGCTGTAACAGGTTTCGCAAGTTTTGTTGCTTTGATTTCATCTAAAAATGATTTATTGGGATTTTTAGCTTTAGTTTCTAATGCTAATTCAGGTAAAAAAGTAGCACCTGCAGCTACCCCAAATGCTTTGATTATATTTCTTCTTTTCATAAGTGCTTTTTGTGGTAAAGTTTCAAAAGAACAAAATTATTGTTTCACTAGATTAAATGCCGACACAATAATCTAAATAATTGATACAATATTTAGAAAAATAGTCTTGTGTTTGTTTGTAAGATAGTATTTCATCTCAATCGCTCTCATTCAGGGAGAAATTGAAAGTTAAAAAAGGCACGATTCATTGAAATATTGTTATTCGCGGAATGCAAGGGACAAATAAGATATTTTATAGGTAATAAGTAAAGTCATTGAATGTTTTGTTTGATTTTATAGCACCTGTTTTTAAATAAAAAGACTGAGCAATAACGTTGTCTGTTGAAGCCCCTAACCAAAGTTCACTTACATTATCTTTTGTAAGTTGTTCCTTTATTTTATGTATTAATTCTTTACCGATACCATTTTGTCTGAATTCTTGTAATACTTCAATATCATACAAATAAGCCATATTATGATTTGAATAAATGGATGGAAATTTAAAAATTAAAGCATATCCAATTATTTGCACTTCGGTTTTTGCTAAATACAAATAGGTTCTGTCGTCTTGTAATACATTAGTCAAGTGTTCAAATGTTGGACTTTCTTCACTCGTCAAAAAGTCGTCAATTACATTTTGAATTAATTCAGTATCTGAAATCGTTAGTCTTAAAATGTGAAATTTCATTTTTTTCTATTTGATTTTCTAAATAATGACCTCCAAAGATTTACTTTTGGCAAAGGTAGGTGCATTGATAATATCGATGCAAATTTTATTCGAGGTATAAAATTACCGAAATCAATCTACAAATTTTGGAATTAAAAAAATGTATGGAGTGGCTATATCATTTCATCAAACACCTCAAAGATTTTAAATCAATATTGGTTTCAAAATACTACTTTACTGCTTCCTCTTTTCTCAAAATAGAGTTTCTGTAACTATACAAAAAGTAAATAGCTATTCCAATTGCCAACCATACCACCAACCGAACCCAAGTATCGGTAGGTAATGCTGCCATTTGTCCAAATGCAGCCAGTGCCCCAATAATGGGCACCCAGGGCAGAAATGGGGTTTTGAAAGGGCGTTTCAGCTCTGGTTTGGTGTAGCGCAACACCAATACACCAATACATACAATGGCAAAAGCCAAAAGTGTACCTATAGAAACCAATTCACCCAAAATACTTATAGGGAACATCCCGGCAATAGCCATAGCTACAATTCCCGACAATATGGTAGATATGTGCGGAGTTTGAAATGTTTTGTGTACTTTAGAAAATGCAGGAGGCAATAACCCATCTCTGGACATGGAATAGAACACCCTGGATTGCCCCATAATAAGCACCAATACTACGGAACTAAGCCCTGCTATGGCACCAACTTTAATTAAAGGTGCCAACCATTTCATACCTGCACCAGCAGCATCCACACCTACCGCAATTGGGTCTGGCACGGATAATAATTTGAACGAAACTATTCCAGTAAGCACTAAAGCAACACATATATACAATATAGTAGCAATAACCAAACTACCTAATATGCCAAAAGGCATGTCTTTTTGAGGGTTTTTGGCCTCTTGTGCTGCGGTGGATACGGAATCGAAACCGATGTATGCAAAAAATATAACGCCCGCTCCTCTTAATATACCACTCCAGCCAAATTCACCAAATGTACCTGTGTTTTCGGGGATAAATGGCACCCAATTGTTGGCATCTATAAACCCAAATCCAAAAATGATAAATAACAGTATCACCACGACTTTTATTGCAACTATTACATTATTGAACCCCGCAGATTTTTTGATACCAATCACCAACAAATAAGTCATAAGTCCGCAAATGAGCATAGCAGGAACGTTAATTAAAGCGCCAGTAAACTGCCAACCCTCCCCTGCCACATAATTAAAAGGGGCACTTGAAAGTGCAGTGGGTATTTTTATGCCAAAGTCTTTCAAAAAACTGGTCATGTAACCCGACCAACCTACAGCTACTGTGGAGGCAGCAAATAAATACTCCAATACTAAATTCCATCCTATAATCCAGGCTATAAACTCACCTAAAGTTGCGTAGGCATACGTATATGCACTGCCTGCAAGCGGAATCATACTTGCGAACTCCGCATAACACAAGCCAGCAAAAGCACAAGCCACAGCTGAAATTATAAATGAAAGCACTATGGCCGGACCTGCATAATTGGCTGCCGCTTGGCCTGTAAGCACAAAAATACCAGCTCCTATAATGGCTCCTATACCTAAGGTTACTAAGTTCCACCGACCAAGTGAACGAGAAAGTGTATGTTCACCACTTTCAGATTCTTGCATTAATTTATCAATTGACTTTAGTTTAAATAAATTCATATTAGGGATTAATTAATGTATGTACCTTTTTCTTGAGAAATATTTCCTACCAATTCTTCAATCCAATCTTCCGGTATTTTATCAACCGATTGTGACAGCATTTTTTGCCAAAAGTCAGATATATAATGTAAGTCCGTTCTGTCGTATCGTTTTTCAATAATTTTAAATGAATTGGTGGCATATATGGCCACATCTATAGGAAAATCTACATCATTGGCACTCACACGAGTTGAATCAAAGGAAAGAAAACCTGTTTTCAATGAAAACTGAATAGATGAATTATAGTTCAAAGCTCTGTTAAGCAAAGGCTTGCCGTAACCCGTGTTCCCAATGATTATAAATGGTGAACCTGATTCCTTACCAATTTCCACCCAATTGCCTTCAGGATATACCAAATATAGTTTGTGCTCTTCATCATCTTCAAACTGCCCTCCTATGATGGTATTCAGATTAAAATGCAGACCTGATTCATCCAAAAACTGCTTATCTTCTCTCGACACTTTTCTAAGCTCTTCCGCATAGGCATTTACGGCTTTGTACAATTTATTGAAGTGTACATCTTCCTGAGCCATTACTTCATGAAAGTAGGTCATTACCTTATCCCTTACGGAACGCAAGCCTGAGGTCATCAAAAACATAGCATGGCCACTTCTTTGATGAATGATAAGTTTTTTTCCGGTGGAACATTCGTTTCCCGATGTGAGTCGTGTATCGGCAATGGCCACAAGACCCGATCTGATTTTAATACCCAAGCAGTAAGTCATGCAACAAACATATACATTTTTCAGAAAAATAGTGAAAAATAAAGGTTTTATGAAAAATTATAAATTATGAATGTTAAATTTTGAATTATTTTCAGAATAAATTATATAAATCAAAAGAATATGTTAAAAAACGAAGGAGGTTTTGAAAAAATCACTGAATAACTATTTTCCTGCTTTCCAGTTCAGTGCCATTGCTCGCTTGCACAAAATACAATCCGGATTCCAAAGCTTGTGATTGCAAATTGTATTGATTTATATCTCCCACATTTGTTTCAAATACTTTTTGTCCTTTGATATCAAATATCACGATAGTATAATTACCTGTTTCAGAAAAGGATAAAGTTACATTGCCATCAGAAGGGTTGGGATATGCATTAACAAAAAAACGATAATTACCTGAACCGTTTTCACTTGCTTCCATACGACCGGAAGATGGGTTGCCACGTGTGCAAGGATGCACACTCATTCGGATTTTGCCAGCAACTGGCTTAAGACGTGATGTTTTATCATTAGATGAAGTAATTCTAATTTGTTCAACCGCCTGAATATCTAACAGAAAATTGCCATTGACAAACGTGAAGTCATTTATAGTAAAGGATTTGGCATTGTTATTGGTGCCACTCAATACCGATGTAAAATTACTATTCGATACCGTTACCTCATTATTTGGGCAATAATCTTCGCCATCCATATATGTAATAGTAGAATTGCTTGGGGTTAAAATGGCATCTAATGAAATTGGCTGACCAATTGAATTTAATGCGTTATCCCAAAAAAAGTACAAGGGATTTGTATCTACTGTTTTATAACCAGAACAAATCCCCATACTATGACTTGCAACAGAACTTTTAAGCGTAGAGATTAGTCTTTTATTACTAACGTCAAAAAAGCCTGAGCCAGAAGAACCTTCATGAAGCAAACCTAGTGGTACAGTAAATGGACTGCCCGGTAAAATAGGTACAAATGTCGAATTCGCTCTCACACTATTATTTATTGAACCAAAAGCAATTTTCTTTCTAGAACCTAAAGGATGTGAAACATTAACGTAATCTCCTGAATATTGTTGATTAGAGAACCCTGCAAAATAAACATTAGTAGATAATTTTGGATGTTCAGTCAATTTAATTAGTATGTTATCTCCTTGATGCGCTACTAATTCTGCTCCAAGCACATAGTTTTCTCTCCTGTCAAGATATGATGTTAAGTCTAATGATGTGGGAAGGTTATCATCACATTGACCAGAGGCAACTTCATAATTAAAATAAAATCTATAATATGCGTGGTTAATTTGTTTAAAATCATTCAAATCACCAAACACATGGGTAGCTGAATATACATAAGGTTGATAATCCCTATTGGAATTATTGACTAATGTACCACTTCCAACACCTCCACATAATACATCTGAGCCAGAAGGCATTGCATACCTAATGTGCACTACAGACCGCTTAATATCTTGATAATTGACTCCCAAAGGGCAATTAACATCTATAAAACACGGAGAAATCGCATCAGAAGAACCACCGCAACCTATGTAATCTAAGTATTTAGATACTATAACATGACCTAAAAAAACTTTGCTATTTGAAGTTGTGTGACTATGCAGAATAACCAATATGGAATCAGAATGAAAGTTAGAACTAAAATTAATGTGGCTCTGATTATTTTCATGCCACGAAAAAATATCATGTTTATTATCCTTAAGTCCAAATACTTCGAGAATATCACCAGTATCAAGCGACAATGAGTCGAACATGAGTTCTATTTTTGAAACTTTTTTACAATTAATGATGATTCTAGTAATTGTACCATATGAAGAATCTGTGGGGACATGAGCATTAAATTTAATTTGTGATCTAAATACATGTATTTTTTTTTCGTTTGTATCCAAACTGCTTCTACCATTCGAAACTAAGAATGGATTAGCATACTCAATTATACCTATTTCTGATAAAGATAATGAGCAATTTGTGGAATAGCCAACATTTGACAAAACGATAAAAAGTAATAACAAATACCTATTTAATAACATAGCGGTTTTCAATTCCATTTAATACTGTATCTTCTTTGGCAACTGATTGTCCATCCATATTGTAATTAGTTATATAACATTGCCTTCTTTGTATTTCTTTGATATAGAAGTGTTTACTCGTTACCAATGGAGCATCCGCAATAGCAAAAACATCGTTGCCAAATCCTCCCAAGCACTTAGAACAATTGCCACTATTAATAATATAATACTTAAATGAGTAGTTATTATCCTCTGGAACTAACTCAATTTTATAGATTTTTCCCATGCATGGCACGTGGTGAGAATAATTGATATAAAAAATACTTTGTTTTGTGAAATCAATATAAGGTAAAGGTTCAGGTATTTTAATACAATTACTGCCTGCACATGATTGTGTGCCGTACTCACAATTACTTTTATAGGATAACGAATCAGAATAAGCGCCATAATTGCACCGGAAGTATTTAGGATAAATTACATTAAAGTATGTTTTAGCAGGGAAATATGTTATTGCATTACTTTTTGTACTTGTGTCAAATCCTGAATAAAAAAGTGTTTTTTTTTTTCGTGTTCAAATATATGGTATCATTCAATTGTATATCTACCACTTCACTTGGAATTGTTGTAACGCCTATTACTGTATTATTTCCTGTAAGTGTGTTAGTTCCCAAAGTTGTATTTACACCCAAGCTTGTATTGGTTCCTACAGTTGTATTATTCCCAGTTAAAGTATTTGTTCCAGCAATAGTATTATTACCGGCAACTGTAGTTGTTCCTGTAGTTGTTGTATTAATCAAGCTTTCCTTTCGTTCATCCGGCTTAATATCTTGCCTTGGACAGGCACTGAATAATATAAAAATCACCAACAGTACGATATTGTTTAAAAATTTCATGTTGTGAAATTATTTATTAACTATTGCTTTTAACTGATCAATCTGTTTTTGCTGCTCTATCACATACAACGTAAGTTCTTCAATTTTTTTCATTTGAAGCAATATGATGTTGTTCAATTGCATTCCATTTTTAATAACATCGGCTTCCGATGGAGCTTCCGGAAGTCTGTGATATTTTTGAATATAAGCTTCTACTTCTGATAATTTTTTGAGTTTATAGTTTTTGTCAAACACATAATCGCAAAATGCATCCGGAGTGATGCATACATCCGTAGTGTATATGCTTCCTGTTATCCGCGCTGATGTAAAAACTTGCAATCCAAAAAAGCCATCATTATCAGTGCTTCCTGAAGGACCTCCGCCTATTCTTACAACTCCGGCATTGTTTTCCTGTAAAATTACAGGCCCCATTGCAGCGGTTTCTGATTGAATCCGAATCCCATTAGTAGCATCGTCTGTATAAATATAATTTCCTGGTGAAATTGCACTTCCAGAACCTAAGTACATTGAATTATTCCCAAGTTTTAACTGACCAATAACATTCATATTATTGCCCACCACCACGGGGTTATCAAACCGAATACTTTGTGTGAGTTGTTGTGTACAATACGTGCAATTTCCTTGTTGGTCAAAAGTTCTGCCAGGTGCTGTATTGCAAGTGTTCCAAGCTGCAGATGGTTGTCCATTGATTAAAGGATTTAAATTTATGGTTTGGCAAACACTACCTGTTGATGTCGTAATGTTGTAAGCACTAAATAAGCCTTTAACCGACTTTCCTTCAACCATAATATCACCCCCACTCAAAGAAAGTGTGCCTGATATTCGGGCATCTCCATTAACATCTAATTTTGCAATAGGCGCTGCAGTACCAATACCTACATTTCCAGAATTTCTCCAAGTTAATGCAACAGATTTACCATTTGCATCCCATGGATTGGATTGTGTACTACTTCCTAAAGCGCCTCCATCCTCCCCAAAAACTACAGGTCCATTAAACCCTGTTGTCGAGCCAAAGTTTCCTGAATAAAATAATCCATTTTTTTGGTCGGATGTGCCTTTAAGATACAATGCATTGTAATTCAAAAACTGACCTGCATTATACTGGATTTCACCATATTGAGAATACGTTACTAAAGCTTTTGCCCCATTCCATTGTGCCTGCACTGGTGTATATATTCCAAAGGTACTTCCTGTAAAAGTGATATTGCCATTGTTAATTTGAAGTGCATTATTAAAATATCCTATGCCTGTGGTAGATACATCTCCTGAAAAAACCCAAGAGTTAATTGCTTCAGAAGGCTGAACCTCACTTAATCTATTTTGCAAAAATTGTGTTTGTGCAGAAGTATTATGCACATAAGTAAAAATTAAAATTGCGAAGAATTGCGAAGAATTGCGAAGAATATTCATTATTTGAAGGATTATATTACTAAAATAACTAGTACTATTGAAAAATACAAATAATAATTGAAATATTCTTAAAAATTACCCTAAAATAAAAAAAGGCCGTTCAAAATGAACAGCCCTTATTCTAATTAAACCCTAATTAATTCTATAAAAAAGTCAATTAGGTACAAAAGTAATTTTTTCGAACAATATATAACTAAGTAGTTTTACTTATTTTATACGTACTATTAAAATTGTATGATCGTCATTTATCCTAACTGAACCGCAATATTCGTGTAATATTTTTGCAAATTCATTTACCAAATCTTCAGGTGCCAAATGCGCATGGCGTTCAATCAAATTCTTAATGCGCTCATACCCAAACTCTTCGTCCGCTTCGTTATTAGCTTCTACAATTCCATCTGTAAATCCAACAAATATATCTCCCGATGCAAAACTTGCCGAAAAGGGTTCTATCATGGCTCCAAACGAATGATTACGAATAATTCCCAATCCTATTCCCTTTGGTTCAATATAGGAAGCACTTTTTGAAGAAGCACTGTAATGTAGGATAGGACAATGACCTGCTCTAGCGGTGCGATACGTTTTTTTTACAAAGTCAAACTGAATTAAAGAGAAAGTCGCAAATGAAGATTTTGCCAAACTAACTGATAATGCATTATTCGCTTTTTCCAAAAAACTAATTGGTTCAAGATTAAATTGAACCAAGCTATGAAATATCCCTTTCAAATTGGCCATGTGAAATGAAGCAGATGTTCCTTTGCCCGACACATCACCTATAGCCATGCTATATATACCTTCATCTGATTTGTAATAATCAAAATAGTCACCTCCTACCTCGTCAGGCGACTCAGTAAAAGTAGCCATTTCTATCCACGAATCGTTAATGATGCTTTTTGGCAATAGTTTTTCCTGTACGCGTTTGGCAATTTCTAGTTCCTCTTTGTAACGTGCGTTTTGAACCGCTTGATAAACCAACCTATAATTAGATATTGACACACTTGCCTGATTGACATAGGCACTTACAATAGAAATTAATTCTTTGTCAAAACCATTTTTGATATCAGAAAATATAAATATTGTTCCTAATTTTTCTCCATAATTAATCAAAGGAATTGCTAACATGGATTGTATGTATCTCACATTAGCATCCGGAGAATTTTTAATTTTATTCACATCCTCAATTAATAAGTAATCGTTGTCAACTTTCAAATTATTTTTTCGCAAAAAGGTTTTTAAAGTGTAAAACCTCGATTTGTCCAGATTTTTGTAAATAATACTTTTGGGATTTCCGGATTCATCGAGCATTTCAAGTGCTGCAGCATTTGCAACAAAAGTACCGGTACAACTATCGATTAATATGCCATATACTTCATCTTCGGTTTTACCCATTTGAGCACTGCTGCTTAATTTTTGAAGATTCACTACTTCTCCAAATTTTTGTTCAAATACCGAAGATGTTGGCAGGTTAAATAGTAGCACCAACACTGAAAACAGTGAATAAATGCCAATAAATGCAAGTATGGATAGCACAAACAGATTGTTGGCCAAATCGGTTATAAGGGCACTTTCTTCTGAATCTTTCCAAATATTAAACAGAAATAAAAAGTCAAAAAACAATAAAATAATCAAGAATAAAATGCTAAGCCACTTTTGGCTGAAATTTAAGTAAGCAATCCATCTTAAATTCAATGAAAGTATAAAAGCCATTACCATTATAGGAATGGCTGCCAAACTGAATAAAATATCTTTATTGTTGATATTCAGAAAGTTAAAAAGGATGCTTATATAAATGAGATATTCAAAAATGTTCCAAAGGTTGGCTGTTTCTTTACTTTTTTGATAAAGAATCATTTTTTTGAAAGTAAAAAATACTACCGACACAAAAAGAATTGTTGTTGCAATAGTAATGTGGTAAAAAATATTGATGACGATAAAGTCTTTTTCAGGGAAAATGGACATTAAGATATTGCCTATAAACTCATTTCCAATTAATATTAAAGTGGCTATAAGACCGGTAATGAAGCATTTCCAGAGCAAGTCATTAAATCCTTGACCCTCAAATCCGCCAATGGTGAGTTTATAAAAAAAGAAAGTTGAGATAATGACCACACTTAATAAAAAGTGGCGAAATGCATAATACCAATAAGAATTGTTCAGTTGCATATCTGAAAAAATTGAAAATGCATCTGTGGTTGCTAAAAATACCCAGCTCAGTATAGCAACAAAAATATATAACTGCTGATAATTTCGTTTAGTTAAAGCCACTTCTCAAATTACAACAAAGTTTTTGAAAATATGAAATCAAAAAATCTATTTCAAACACATTAAGTTTGAACCTATCTCAAAAAAAATCATATTTGTGGTATGGACACCAAAAGGCAAATGAAATATGCTAAAATGTTGCAAAAAGAAATGAGCAATATTTTTCAAATAGAAATGAGAGGTGCATTTGGAAATGCATTTATTACCATTACGCATGTAGAAGTTAGTCCGGATATGAGTGTAGCTAAGTTCTATTTAAGCTTTATGTTAGCCGAATCCAACGAAGCACTATTAGATCAAATTCGGGATTCAGCAAAAAAAATCAGACAGATACTGGGTACTAAAATACGTCACCAGGTACGCATTATTCCGGAAGTTATATTTTTCATGGATGACAGTGCTTCTTATGCAATCAAAATGGACAAAATAATTTCGGATTTGAAAGTGCCTAAAAATCCGATGCCGGAATCATGAATATTAACTTTTTTATTGCTTTTAGGTATCTTTTTTCAAGAAAAAAACGAAATTTCATCAATTTTATATCTTTTCTATCTGCATTTGGGGTTTGTATAGGTACTATGGCTTTGGTTATAGTATTATCTGTATTTAATGGTTTGGAAGAACTTATGAAATCCATTTACCATTCCTTTGATGCAGACCTCAGAGTTGCTCCATTTGAAGGAAAAACCATTGATACCCAAAATGGAAAAATGGTAAATTACTTAACTTCTAAAGATGAAATTGAAGCTGTAACTGAAGTATTGGAAGACAACGCGCTTATCAAGTATAAAGACCAACAGGCGGTAGTTAAAGTAAAAGCCCTTTCAAGTAATTATTCGAGGCAATACAATATTGGACAATACGTAGTTCAGGGCAAACCAATATTAGAAGAAAATGGATTGAATTTTGCAATTTTAGGTCGAGGAGTGCAATATAAACTTGGCGTAGATGTACAAAACAAATTTCATATGTTGCAATTTTATTATCCTAAGCAAATTGATAATGTGCAATTCAACCCTGAGAAGGCTTTTAATAACTCCTTGATATATCCTGGAGCTGTATTTGCCCTAGAACAAAGATATGACGAGCAATATGTATTGGTACCTTTAAAGTTTGGCATTGAACTAATGAATGCTGCAAATAAAAGATCTTATTTTGAAATTAAACTTAAAAACCTTAATAATATTGATAAAGTAAAAAATGAGTTAAAAAAGCAACTGGGGCCTAATTTTCAAGTACTTACACGTGAAGAGTTACATAAAAGCATGCTTAGAGCAGTGAAAATCGAAAAGCTATTTATGTATGTTACTTTTTCTATTATTATGGCTATTTCATCGCTCAACATTTTTTTTATGCTTACAATGTTGGCATTAGAAAAAAAACATGATATGTACATTTTACATTCCATGGGCACACAAAAAGTATCAATTAACAGAATATTTTTACTGGTGGGAGTAATGATAGCCGGCATTGGTGCTGTTACAGGGTTAGGGTTGGGTTACATGATTTGCTACTTGCAACAAACTTATGGGTTGGTAACTATGGGAAGTGAAACCTCCTTAGTCAACGCCTATCCGGTAAAAATGACAGTAATAGACTTCGTGATGAGTGGCATTATTGTATTCGTGGTTGCAATAATAATAAGCATTCAACCCGCATCCAAAGCAGCAAAAAGTGCGCACATACCTTCTTAACTATAGTTAATCCTAAATTTACTTTTCCATTAATAAAATTTAAACTGAGGTATACTTATAAAATTTTACAAAAAAACTTTCTAGTATGAAAGAATAGAATTTTCAAAACAAAAAATCAAAAATAGGTTTTACTAATTTCAATATAAAAATGACCTATTTTGCACTTACGACTTCATTTTGAACCGCAACCTTGCTTGAAGATTTATTTAAATCTACTAATTTCCAAGTAACTATAGCAATTATACAAATCAAAATTACGGCAGTTTCGATGATTACATTTTTCATAGTAAATAGAAAATAGAAATAAAATATTTACAATGATATTCTAACTTAGTTAAAATAAGCTTAAAGGCTCATTAAAACACCATTAAAAAAAATTATCTTTGCTATTATTTTTATTTATGCATTCAAAAAGCTTTGCTTTTCTGATTTTGATAGTTGGTTATTGTGCCTCACTCCGAGCTCAGCACGTAATACGCAGTTACTTTGATTCTGATAAGAAAAAAATACGCGAAGAATATAGAGTATTATCAAATGACACCACCATACTGGATGGGTTGTACAAAACCTATTACGAAAATGGCAAAGTCAAAACTGTAGGTTTTTATACCAGAGGACAAGCTACTGACTATTGGGAATATTTTTATGAAAATGGAAATCTTAGAATGGAGGGTTTAATTAATAACTTCATGCAAGAAGGATTTTGGATATTTTATTATGAAAATGGGGTCAAAAGTATGGAAGGAAATATGAGTAAAGGTAAGAAAAATGGATATTGGCGATTTTATAATGAAGATGGGAAAATTAAGTCAGAAGGGATGATTCGCGAAGGTAGAAACGAAGGTGAATGGAAATATTATTACGAAGAGGGTATTGTAAAAGCTACTGGGAGTTATGCAGATGGAATAGGTTATTATCTTGAATACTTTCCTGATGGTAAAAAGAAAATGGAAGGCAAAATTAAACTTGGAAAAAGTGATAGTACGTGGAAATATTATCATCCCAATGGGAATTTAAAAGCCATTGGAAACGAAATAAGCGGATTGAAAGACGGTGTTTGGAAGTTTTATAACGAAAATGGCATTATTGCAAGCGAAGGTGTATACAAAAATGGCAAAACTAATGGCAAATGGACCTATTACGATGAACAAGGTAAAATAAGCGCCCAAGGCGATGAAAAAGAAGGCCAAAGAGAAGGCCAATGGCGAATGTTTTATCCAAATGGTAAAATTAAAGGAAAAGGTAATTTTGAAAATGGAAATGGCGCTTACGAAGAATTTTATGAATCCGGAAAAATAAAAGTAAAAGGAAGCATAAAAAAAGGGGTTTTTGAAGGACTTTGGGAGTTCTATTATGAAGATGGCACTAAAGAAGGTGAATGTTTGTACAACAATGGTGAGGGTTGGTATACCGGATATTACCCAGAAAAAATAAAAAAAATGGAAGGTATGTTGCGCGAAGGCAACAAAGTAGGCGTATGGAAATTGTATAAGAAAGATGGGAAAATTGCCGGTTATTATAAGACTTATAATGAAGAAAATGAAGCTGAAACAATTGTTCCAGGCAAATCAGATGAAGTTGCCATAGTCAAACTTAAAGGAGTAACAGTAAACTCAAAAAAGAAAAAACCTAAATTAAGGCTATACCGACCAGATCCAAATGTGTATAAAACGTTTATATTAGGTTACGATCCGGTACAACTTTTATCAAATGGTTATTCGTTTTTTTTAGAGTATTATGTACAGGAGAAATGGGGACTTGAAGCTAATTTAACTTATTTCAGAGGCCCATTATTTGAAAACTTTGCCAATTTAGGTTTCAACAAAGTGTATTTGATTGGAAATGGATATAGTCTTCGATACAAAAAATATTTTGCTAATGACGAATTCATAGGTAGACCATATGTGGGAGGTGAATTTCGATATGCCGATAAGGGATATTTTTCAAGGATTTCCGATACTTTATTGACTAATGGGATGGACTCAAAAGTCGTAAGTATCAACGAAAAAAGTGCTGAAGTAATTGCGCTATTTGGTGATAGATTTATGAGGCAATTCAATAAGAAAGGCTTTACACTAGATTTATATTTAGGGATTGGATTGGGCTATAAAAATGTAGTTAAAAACTATTCAGCTGATGAATTAGGTGTTGGTGAAATTTTTAATGAGTATTTAAAAAGTGGATTTTATCCTGCATACCGATTTGGCGTAAGCATAGGATATGCCTTTTAAGTTATTTAATATTACTTCCAATCTACATTTACTATAATTTCATTCCTTCTAAATAGGATTTGATACGGTGCATTATATCCTAAAAACCGAAAATCTCCATAATATTTAATAGATTGATTATCAAGTGCTTCTTTGAGTTTTTTAGTATATTTTTTTATATCCGAATCCGAAGCATATCCACTAAAACGAATAGCCGCTACCGTTTCCTCCTCAACTTCTTGTAATTGTACCATACTTGAATTAGGTTCAGGCAACTCGGATTTTTGAAATTTTGATGGCATAACAAAACTCATATACGAAACCGAATCTTTGATATTCATATGCACAGGAGCAGTCATCGAAATTTTTTGATTTGATTTATTACCTCCAAATATGTAGTTTGCCAAATTTCTAAAACCTGAATTGCCTACATTCTCATAGGTACTAGCAGGAATAACGGTAGTTGCAAATATGGCTTTATTGTATTTTCTGATTTCGAATTCCCCAAAGGACTTAAGAATACTATATTTTTGAATTTCTATGTTGCCATCTGCCATAGAAATGTAGGTTTGAAAGATTATAAATATAACTATGATGATGCTTAAAGTAATTAAAAGTATTTTCACGTAGATTTATTTAAGAATATATTTAATCAACAAGCTTATCAAACCTTTTGTTTAGATAAAACTTTTAAGATGTGCTATTTCAGTACTGTAATTGAACCAGTAATAGGTTTGGAACCATCCTTCCGATCAATCAAATACCAATAAGTTGCCGCAGGCAAGTTTCCTCCGTCCCATCCTGCAAATTCATCTCTATTAAAATAGGTTCCATTAAATGATGCAACTACAATTCCATGAATGTTAAAAATTTTGATTTCAGCATAATCTCTTAAATTGAGTTGAAATAATGTCCAATTTGAATTAGAACCAACAGATTCCGGAGTTAGGGCGTTAGGAATAAAATTCCCTGTTTGACACACCCGTATTCCAACTATATTGGAAAAATCTTCAGAACAAGTACCGCTGGTTACTTTGGCTCTGTAGTATAAAATACTTCCATATTCATTTTGATTAGGAGTACTTAATACAGAATCGCGAACCGTTTGATTTTCAAGCAAATCAGCAAATCCAAAAAGACTATCTCTTGAAAATTGCCATTGGATGCTTCCTTTGGAGTCAAACAACCTGATTTGAGTATTCAATTTATAACAAATCAGATTGGTATCTGCAATTGCTACACCTCCTTTCGATTCAGGCACTACTCTGAGGAATACAGAATCGGAATATGCTTCATTTGGACATAATGAAACATTTACTACCGCCCTGAACTTTACATTTTCAGTTAAGGGATAGGTTTTAAATATTAAAGTTGAATCACTAAAAGTTCCTTGACTGTTACTCCAAAGTCCTGTGCTGGATCTTTTTTCTTGCCAACGAATTTTTCCATTATAATCCGATATCCTTATATCAACCGATTGACCTCCACATATTTCGCCAATTTTATTAACAAGTTCTACAAGACCTACTTTTGGTGAAACAATACTTACAGTAGATGTATCATACTGAATAGCACACCCTTTAGATGCCGGTACAATGTAGTTAATAATGTATTTGCCTGGAATACTTCTTTGTAAATCAATTTCACCTGTTAGGCTATCAAGAACAAGCGAAGTTGCGCTTTTAAAATAGCCTCCTTGCGTAAGAATACTGCCCTGATTTGGCAAAAGAGTGCCTGTGTTACATTGAATTTCCTTGCTATAATCAACAATTGGAGTTTCAGGTTTTTGATTGATAACAATGTCAGATTTATCCGATACAACAGCATTACATATCCCATTAGGTGGATTTACATATTGAACCGAGTAAGTACCGCCTGATACGTTATTCACATTTATTTCACCTGTTAAAGTATTGATTTGTAATCCTGGAGAAGCGATAAAATATCCATTAGTCGACAAATTAATTCGTGAGGTTAATGATATTAAAGGAACTATATCATTACAATATGGACCTGCATAGGAAATCGATGGTTTATCAGGTACTTTGTAAATAGTGAGATTGGTACTTGCCGTGAGCACAGGGCAAGGTACATCATTTATAGAAGGTGTACGGTAAATTACGGTATAGCTGCCGGGAGCTGATTTTTTCATATCAATTTTGCCTAATAAACTACTTACAAATACCAATCCAATTGGGTTAGAATTAAATGCTCCTTTCAAATCAAACGACCCGTTAGCAACTGGATCATTTTCACTTTGACAAAACTCAGGATAGGTATAAGAAATAAATGGTGGTTGATAACTTCTATAAATATTAATATTAGCAGGAGAATTTGAAGTGTCGGGAGGGCAACCAACAGATCGGTTTTTTTTATAATTTACACTAAAAGATAATATTGGTATTGAAATTGATGAACTTATAGTTATTATTCCGGTAATAGGGTCCAACAAAATTCCTGGAGTATAGGTATAATAAGTGCCACCTGTTAATGTAACAGTTGGATATGCAAAACCATCTGTACTGCAATAGCCACTAAGTAGCTTATCGTAATTAATACTAGGAACTGTATTTCCTAAATTACCATTTACCGTTATAGTAGCAGTACTTGATTTATTCAAACATTGTGAAGTACCTGTAGTAACTCCAGAAGGAACAAGTGCTAAATTTGTTACGGTTATGATATAAATTCCATTTGCAACACTGTTGAGGAATGCACTACCGTTTGATAAAAAGCTAATTTTAGCAGAATCGCAGCTATAGGAGGCATTTGCAAAGGTGCTATCGACTTTATTAATTGGCAAAATTTTATTGTTTTCACACAATAAATTGAATCCATAATCAAATATAGGCGTGGGTGGATCGTCTTGAATATAAAACTGCACAAAATTACTTGGCACGGTACTCACTGCACAACCGGAACTTACATTAGCGATATATCGCGCAAAATAAATTTGTTGCGGGGTGTTTGAATTAAAATTTAGCTGACCAACTTGAGGGTTTGCTGTGCCTGATATACTCATTATTGAACCAGGAATTGCAACATTACTGCCATTGGTACTTGTAACATAAAAACTTCCCCCTGCAGGATTACCGGTAACGGTAAGCATTGCATTAATTTCATTGTTACAAAATATGGTTTTAGGAATTGTCAATTCAGGATTTGGTAATCCTATAAAAGTTATTAAAGCTTGTCCAACCACTGAAGGGCAAACCAATCCTGCATTAATTCTATATTCTATTATTCGAGGACCATTAGAAATATTAAAAGACTTAGGTGTGACTTCTCCTGAAGTTGGATCAACGGTTATATCTGCACTCGTTGAATAGAAAGCACCTCCACTGACACCTGAAATTCGATTTGGCAATGGAATATTTACATTGGTACAATATTGAGGGTTGATGCCATAGTTAAAATTAGGCGTCAATGGCAATTGATCTACAAAAAATATTGCAAAATTAGAAACCGGATTTAAACAACCTCCATTAGCTGGCTTTGTGTAATATACTGTATAAGAGCCTCTTCCGGTTAGCGAACTTACATTTACAGATCCTGTAGTATTAATCGATATATTATTATTTGGAAAAATCGTCCATGAACCCCCATCTCCGGGAGCAATTCCAGTTGAGGTTGGCATCGGAATCAAACCAATTCCATTACAATAAAAGAAGTTATCATATCCAAATTTAGGAGTTTCAGGTAATCCCGAAATAGTAATTACAGAAGATTTTGATTCTTGTAAACAACCATTTACCGGGTCAGAATAAAATGTTATAGCATAAACTCCTCCCGGAACAGTAGTAGTTAAGTTTAAAATCCCTGATGTAGTATTTAGTGGAATTCCAACTGTAGTTGTGGCAAATGAACCCGGTGGAAACGCACCAAATGCTGTAGGACTTATAGAACCGGAATTGTTACAATACGCACCATAGCCATACGTAAAATTTGGAATATTAGGTCGATTACCTATAATCATTGAAGTAGAAGCTCCAGCAGGACTGCAACCACCTATGCCAGGTAGGCTATAAGTAATAATGTAATTATCTGCCGCACTTCCCAATGGATTGATGATTCCGGTAGTAGGTTGTAACAATATGGTTGGTTTGTTTGAACCAAACGTTCCGGAATATCCGTTGGTGGAAACAACAGGTGATATAGATGTGATTTGCGTTTCGCATGCTGCTGCTACAGGATAACTAAAACTGTAAATGACTGGTTGCGATGTCACAGTAATAACAATGGATGGGGTTGTAAATACAGGGCATATACCGTTGGAAGCAGTAACAATTACTTCTGTAGTTGTGTAATACGGTCGGTTCGAATAAATATTAGAATTATTTCCAAAATCTTGTATCCAAGTTGCGCCTCCTGTTGTAGAAATATACCAATTAATATCAGGAGTGCCTGATGCAGGAAATGAATTATTGAAAGAGATTAATGAGTTTTGACCAGCACATAATTCCTTATTAGTTGCAGCTAATCCTACAACTGTAGGAATGCCATCAATGGTTATATTTGCTGTAAATGAACCTGTGAATGTAACTATTCCAGAAACGCCAGTCACAGTTATACTTACCGGAAAAATGCCTGCAATACTAAAATTGATTAATGGTGGATTCAAACCCAAGGAAGTAGCTGTAAATGTAGATGGAATGGCAGTGGGACCAAAATCCCAATCCCATTTGATAAATTGAACACCTGCAATCGTATTTGTATTATTATAAAAATTCAAACGTGGTTGACTTAGGCAAGTTCTCCCGGGTATGAACGGGGATGAAGTTGTATAATTTGCAATTATCGGACACGAAACTACCGATATCGTAAATATTCCCGAAACGGAGGTAAAACAACCCAGTGGATCCGTAATACTTGCTCTATATTGGGTAGTTTGTAATAAATATGGCGTTATAAATCCACCAGTTCCATTATCAATTCCGTTGGCATTTACCCAAGTAGATCCTGAAATAGAATATTCTTGCCAATTAATAGTGCCATTAAGACCAGATACCGACATATTGGTGCCATTTCCACTACACACATTTAAAGTAATGTTATTTGTAGGATTTATGACTAAATCAGGCAAAATATTAATAGTGATACCAGATGAAGTATATACTGAGCACAGTCCATTTTTTGATGTAATCAGGTAGGATGTTGTTGAAATTAATGGAGGGGAATTATATATAAGTGTGTTAGATCCTGAGCCTCCTACAGGTATTTGCCAATTTGGTGACAAAAATTGATACCATTGGTAAATTTCGTAAGTGTTTGTACTTGAAGCGGTTAAACTAAATGTTGCTTCTTTACAACCATCTCCATTAACTGTATTGGCAGTTAATCCGGTAATGGTAGAAAGTCCATCTACAGTTACATTGTAAAAAGTTGATCCAGTATAGGTATAATTGTTAATTACACCCGTTACCACTAATGAAATTGTTCGAATCCCTACAGAAGTTATGGTTGTAAGCGCAGAAACTCCCGGAGAGAATTTGTTAATTGAAGATGGTATTCCTCCATTGTCAACGGTCCATTCCCATTTTACAAACTGTACGCCAGAAATGGTAGGTGTATTTTCAGTAAAATTGAAAAAGGCATTTGAAACGCAAGCCCTATCGGACAGATAATTAGAGGCTCCTGTTATAGTAGACAATATTGGGCATGAAACTACTGAAATGGTAAAATTTCCCGATGGAATGGTATTGCACAATCCTCCGAGCAAATCTCCAATTACCGCCCTGAAAATGGTGGTTCCCGTCAAAGAAATTGGGTTATAAATATTTCCCGAAGCACCCGAAATATCATTCCAACCCAAAAAAGTATCCGTTGTGCTTTGCCAACGTACAAAACCGTTTTGACCTACCACCGATAAATTATATTTGCCCCCATAGCATACCGTTTGATAAGGTGGAGATACATCAATGATTCCCAATGGAGCTGTAGGTTCAATTCTATGACCAGGGGTAGTAACTGCAGGACAAACACCATTCTTAATCGTGGTTCTGAAATACCCTAAAATAGTAATTGGAGGAGTTACCAATGTTCTATTAATTTCTCCTGGAATATCAACAAAAGACAAATTATCAAAAGATTGTTGCCATTGAATCGATGGATTGGTATTACTTGAAGTTACGGTTACGCTTGCCTGATTGTTTCCACAGACCGTTTGAAATAATCCGGGTAAATATCCAGTGAAAGTTGAAAGCCCATCAATTGTAATTACTTGTTGGCTGATTGATCTGATGCCACCCGGTCCTGTAACCGTAAGTGAAATAGTTCTGGTTCCAAAACCTGTAAAACTTACCACAGGAGGATTTTGATTGGTAGATATTGCAGGAGACCCACTCGAAAATCCCCATCTCCAGGAGGTAATTGTTGAAACTGAAGATCCTGAAGCAAAAGATGCATCAGAAAATACAAAGGTTGACCTTGGAACTGTTTGACAAATGGGTGAGACTGTGGTACTATTAATTGCAGATGTTACCGTACAAAATTCGGAAGATACGGTTACAACATTTGACAATACCGTAGAACAATTGGTACCTGATTGTACATAAGTTACAGCAGCTCGATAGTAAGTAAGTTGAGGGGTTGTTAATGCCGGAGGAGTGTACGTAGTTACATTAGGCCCCCCAACCGAAAAGTTGAAAAACGAACCCGTACTAGTTTCATCAGTCCATAGGGTGCCATTTAATGATTTCTGCCATCGTACTTTACCAAAAAAACCGGAAAGTGTCATGGTAGTTTGTGTGTTTAAGCAAATTATTTGATTTGTGATGCTCACATTTCCCGCAGTACTCACACCATCCACCGGATAATAAATGGTATTTGTGGCTTGTGGTGTGCATCCCGGGCCAAATAAAAGAGCTCTGAAATTGTGACTGGTTGTTAATACCGGAGTAATTACTGAGGTAAGGTTAGCTCCAGTATAATTTAGCCAACCTGTCCCTGCAACCGAGTATTGCCATTGGATAGCACCAATAGCATTTGCACCAGAATTTAAAACTAAGGTATTACACAAAAAATTTACTGTGGCATCCGTAATATTATCCGGATATACATTATTTAAAACCGTTGAAAATGAATTACTTGCTACAACACAACTTCCGGTATTATAACTATAAAAAATTGGATATGTCCCTGCTGGAATTATTCTTGCAGTAGTAACTACTCCTGTGGTAGTATTAATATATGCTTCAAGTGAAGGTTCTAAAAAAGTACTGAATGTACCACCGGATGTAGTTGAACTAATAATTGGAGATAAGGGGTTCCCGTATCCCCCATTGTAGGTGTACATACATATAGGTGAGTCGTATGAGAGTGTGGGAGTGGCTGCAGCTGAAGCAGTTACAGTAATGCTGCTGGTCATAGTAGAATTTAGTACCCCATCAGAAACTACTTGGACTACATTATAAGTGCCTGGTGTTGAATAAGAAATAGAGTAAGGACCTGAACCTGTTTTTGTAACACCGTTCCCAAAATCCCAATAATAAAACAAGGCACCTGTGGAAGCATCTCTGTAATGAACATAACTATTCTGACACACATTACTTGTTGACTTTTCAAAGCCAGCAACAGGTTGTGCATTGATTATTTCCGTAATAAAAAAACATAAAACTAATAAGAATATTTTTTTCATCACCAATAATCAGAAGGAGAAATAACGCGTACTTTGGGTACAATTCTGTAATTCACATAAATTTCATGCGAACCTTTACTTACGGGGTTCAAATAACCCAATGTAAGGTCGTAAGCATAACCCACTTCATAATTTTCATTAAACCGACCACCTGCCAAAAATATTAAGCCCTGCTCATTTCTGTAAGACACTCCAAGCCAAAACAAGTGCTTGTCTTTCCAGGCTATTTCTTTGTATTTCAGTTTAATATTTATATCAAACGAAGGTAAGTTCACAGTTTCTGTATACTTAACAACTATTGAAGGAATCGCATCTATTCTTGGGTCAGGAAGCAAATTAAAAACACCCCCTACATTAGCATAATAATGCCTTACCAAACGATTGGTACCAGTTCTTTCAGCAAAAAAACGATCTTCAATTTTATTGGAGAATAAGTTTTGAGCAGATACTCCAGCAAACCAAAGATTATGATATAGCCAAAGACCTGCATTTCCATTAGGAAGTAATCGGCTAAAACTACTAACAGGTATTGATTTGTCGCGTAATTCTGCATTATTGCCATTGACCATAAATTGTTGGATACCTGCGGATAAACCAAATGAAAGACGGATGTCATCTGTGAGAGGAGTATCATATGCATAACTCACCATCACATTATTGGTAGTAATAATAGGTCCGGTTTGTTCACTGCTTATTATAAATCCTATTCCGTTGTGCCAGTCGTTTTGTTTCATATGTCTGCGCCTTTGCAATGGATGATCCTTCCCAACGTGTCCATTACCTGACAAATAAAAACTTGATGGTGCATCATTTACACCAACCCACTGATACCTGTAAGACGCACCAATGTTGTATAATTCAGTCGTTCCGGCAAAAGCAGGATTTATAATATATGGGTTAAGCATATATTGACTATAAAAAGGAATTTGTTGCGCTTTAATACCTGTTAAAATTAGAAATATAAAAAGTAAAGTAAAGGACCTGAATACCTTCAAGTTAAATATTTTTTGGGTTATTAAATTGTTAAAATAATATAAACTATTATTAGAATAGTGCAATACAAAAGATGTGTTTGTTATTTGTTTGGTTGTTTGGTCAGCGAATATAATGATAATTATCGCTATTTCACTAAAATTATTATCGTTTATTCAAAAAAACTCTAAAGCAATTTATTAGATTTATTATATTTTGTATATATCACACATTTGTGCATCTAAGTTCATAAATTCTATTAAATTGTTAAAAAATGCATTTAAAAATAGATACAGTATATTTTATTAATTTTATTCACTTTAGTTCACACAAATATTAATTTAATTGAAGATTAATATAGGTAAAAACAATATCTTTATAACTTTACCTTTTTAACAAATAGACCTATCTCCAATGATGAAAAATTTAATATTTTATTTGATACTTCTCAACATATTGTTTGGTTGTAAAAGTAAAATTGAAAAAATCAAACCTCAATTAGCATCCATAACCGAATCGGTATATGCATCCGGATTGATTAAAAGCAAAAATCAATATAATGCCTATGTAACTGTTAATGGCACAATTGAGCATATTTTTGTTTCAGAAGGTGACACCGTAAAGAAAGGCACCCCTATTCTTTATATTTCTAATATAGCTCAAAAGCTTAGTAAAGAAAATGCATCTCTAGCTGCACAATTTGCAGATATTAATAATAATAAAGAAAAACTAAATGACGCTAAAGCAGCAATTGCAATAAGTAAAGAAAAACTGTTAAATGATTCCGCATTGTATTTTCGTCAAAAGGATCTTTGGAGCCAACAAGTAGGCACTAAAATTGAACTTGAGGCTAAAGAATTGCTTTACAAAAATTCTAAAGCTGCTTATGAGTCAGCAGTAATTAAGTATAACGAATTAAAAAGGCAAATTGACTTTTCGTCCGCTCAAGCAAAAAAAAATTTCTTGATATCAAGCAAACTCGAAAGTGATTACACTTTAAGGAGCCAGGTAGATGGTATTGTATATAGCTTAAGCAAAGAAGTTGGTGAAATAGTCAGCGCCCAAACACCTCTTGCTGTAATTGGAGATGCCAAAAGATTCAAACTAGAAATGCAAGTGGATGAATATGACATACTTAAAATAAAAAAAGGACTACCCGTACTTGTAACCATGGATAGCTATAAAGGAAAAGTATTTGAAGCACAGGTCACTAAAATATTTCCAATTATGAATGAAAGAAGCAAAACATTTTTAGTAGAAGCTGAATTTATAAATGCACCTGCTGTACTTTATCCTAATATATCATTTGAGGCTAATATTGTTCTTCAATCAAAATCCAATGCATTATTAATTCCACGAAACTATTTGTATAATGATTCAATTGTAACCAAATCAAATGGAGAAAATATCAATGTAAAAACTGGTCTTAAAGATTATCAAAAAATTGAAATTATATCAGGATTAAGTGCTGAAGATGAATTAATTAAACCCACATTATGAAATTCAAACTAATAGCAAGTGTTTCAGTTTCATTATTGCTCGCGCGTTGGAAACAAACTTTAGTTGCGGCTATTGGGGTTACTTTTAGCATTACTATGTTTATTACCCTTTTAAGTTTTATGTCAGGGCTCAATGACATGCTGGATAATCTAATACTTAATAGAACACCCCATGTAAGATTGTATAATGAAATTCTTCCTTCTAATCACCAACCCATTGAATTGTCAGACAAATACAAAAACTCATATAATTTTATAAGGTCTATTAAGCCTAAAAATGAAAGATTACAGATATATAACTATGGGGCCATAGTTAAAGCGATAAAAAATGACAGCAGAGTACTTGGAATTGCACCAAAAATTACAACACAGGTATTTTATAATGTAGGGCCTATCGATCTTACCGGGGTTATTAATGGTATTGATGTGGATGAAGAAAACCGATTGTTTACTTTCAAAGATTATGTAACTACCGGCAATTATATTGACCTAAAAAATGTTCCCAATAGTATTGTACTTGGCAAAGGAGCTGCAGAAAAAATGCTAGCAAATATTGGAGATGTAATTCAAGTTACCACTACCAAAGGACAAATTATGCAACTAAAAGTAGTAGGGTATTTTCAGTCGGGGATTCAAGATATTGACAAAGTTCAAAGTTATGCATCAATCAGTACCACTCAAAAACTACTGGGAGAATCCAATAGTTATATTACTGATATTCAAATCAAATTGAAAGATATTTTAATTGCTCCTGCTACATCAATTGAATATGGCAAATTGTTTGATGTTGAATCCATAGATATAAAAACCGCAAATTCACAATTCGAAACCGGAAGTTTTGTTCGAACCCTAATTTCATATGCGGTCGGCATCACTTTACTTATTGTAGCAGGCTTTGGAATATACAACATACTAAATATGATGATCTATGAGAAAATGGATACCATTGCTATACTAAAAGCAACCGGGTTTTCGGGTGCAGATGTTAATATGGTTTTTATTACAATAGCTTTGAGTATAGGAGTGTTTGGAGGCGGACTAGGTTTATTATTTGGTTTCGGATTAAGTAACGTTATCGACAATATTCCATTCAATACAGCTGCATTGCCTACAATCAAAACATTCCCAATTAATTACAATCCTAAATTTTATATGATTGCAACTATTTTTTCAATTGTAACCACCTATTTGGCAGGTTTTTTCCCTTCACGTAAAGCAAGTAAAATTGATCCTGTAGTGATCATTAGAGGCAAATAATATGGAAAGGATAATTCTCGAAGCTAAAAGCATTTCAAAATACTTTCACGACCCTACTACCATACAGGTGCTTAAAGATGTGAGCTTTAATATCAAGGGCAGCGAATTTATTTCCATTATTGGAAAGTCTGGGTGTGGCAAATCAACATTGTTGTACATTCTGAGCACAATGGATACCGACTACGAAGGTACTTTGATGATAGATGGTGTGGCCATGCGCAATAAAAGGGAAGGTGAACTCGCCAAAGTGCGTAACGAAAAAATCGGATTTGTATTTCAATTTCATTATTTACTCAACGAATTTTCAGTACTTCGAAATGTAATGTTGCCAGGTTTAAAATTAGCAAAATATTCTGAAAAAGAAGTTGAGAGTAGAGCATATGAAAAGCTTAAAATATTAGGCATTGAAAATGAAGCACTTAAAAACCCAAATCAACTATCGGGAGGGCAAAAACAACGAGTAGCGATTGCCAGAGCATTGATTAATGATCCTTTAATTGTGATGGGTGACGAACCTACCGGGAATCTTGACAAAAAAAACAGCGAAATCGTGTTCAATATTTTCAAAGAATTGGCTGAGGTATATAAACAATCCTTATTAATTGTAACCCACGATAATGAATTTGCAGCCCGCACCCACCGAATTATTGAAATGGAAGATGGGAAGATAATAAGGATGTAGATAACAAGAAGATATTTGGGAATTAATTATCAATTATTAATTAATAATTAAATTGTTATAGCTTGAAAGACTAAAACACTTAGTTTTTCTTTATCTTATCCTTGAATACTTTTTTAAATTTATCAACTTTTGGTTTTACAACATAATAGCAATAAGGTTGAGCACTATTGTCGTTATAATAGTTTTGGTGGTAATCTTCCGCGATATAAAACTTCGATTCCGGAACTATTTCAGTCACAATGGGTTTGTCATACGCTCCGGAAGCATTCAATTGCGTTTTTATTTCAGTGGCTATTTTCTTTTGTTCCTCATTATGATAAAATATGGCTGATCGATATTGCGTGCCCACATCATTTCCCTGACGATTCAATGTTGTTGGGTCATGGGTTTGGAAGAACACCTCTAATATATCTTTGAAGGTTGTTTTTTTAGGATCATAATACACTTGAACCACTTCTGCGTGGCCGGTATTGCCTGTACATACTTCTTTGTAAGTAGGATTGGCTTTACTACCTCCCATATATCCGGATGCTATTTTTTCAACGCCTTCCATTTGTTGAAAAACGGCTTCAACACACCAAAAACATCCTGCGCCTAAAGTGGCGGTATCTAAAGTATTCATTTTTAAGGGTTTAGAAATAGTTTCTTTTTTTTGAGCACAAGCCAATATGCTAATTGCTATACAACTAATTATGCCAATTGATTTCATTTGATTTTTTGTTAATAACAATACTTATACGTATTAAGTTTACAGATATGCAAACATTTTTAAATTGTGTTCAAATAAAATTATGAAATTATTTTTTTTAATTTTGTGATCCCTAAAAGATACACATCTAAATTACTTTCTACTTATTTATAAGTTCACTGTAATCTCAATACCATTATTTTAACTATTTGTTAGATGTGATGGAATTGTTTTAATTTTGTAAAAACTACATAAATATGAATAACCTCCAATTCAATCAAGAGTTAAATACTTATTTGCCACTTTTGAATAACACACAACAGAAACTATTGCTTGATGTAGTTAAAAATATATTAAATGTAGAACCAAAAGCAAATCGAATTACTTTAAAAAAGTATAATGAAGAACTAGATCATTCTTCCAAACAAATTGAAAATGGGCAAGTAATTTCAAATAAGGATTTATTGAAAAGCTTGAATGAAAAATAATCCATTTCAAATATTTTGGACACATGATGCTCATAAAGATTTATTAAAAATATTGGATTATTATAAAAGTAAATCCCCAAATGCTTATAATTTAGTGAAAAATGCAATTTTCAAATCCCTTTCAAAAGCATCCAAAAATCCATTTATTTTTGAATCGGATAAATTAAAACAAATAGAAGACATAAATTTTCGTGCATTTACAGTTTTTCATACTCGAATTACTTATCAGTTAAAAGGTAACAAATTATTTGTTTTGCGACTTAGACATACAAGTCGTGAACCATTTGAGTATTAAACTAAAATCTATCTTTTTACTTATAAATCTCCGGAAACTTCGTAGGATTTACTTCTTGAAAAAGCTCATAAACTTTATCAAATATTTCTTCAGGATTGGGTTTTGAAAAATAATCACCATCGGAAGCATATGCAGGACGGTGTTCTTTGGCAGTAATGGTGATAGGCGGTGAGTCGAGATAATAGTACGCATTTTGTTTTTCAAGCACTTGTTGCATCATATAGGCGCTAGCCCCACCGGGCACATCTTCATCTGCAAACACCACTCTGTTTGTTTTTTTGATTGAATCCAATATAACTTCATGAATATCAAATGGTAAAAGCGTTTGAACATCAATGACTTCAGCTGATATTCCTACATGAAGTAGTTGTTCCGCAGCTTCTAAAGCTATACGACACATGGCACCATAGGTAACAATTGTAATGTCAGACCCTTTTACCAATATTTCAGGCACACCAAATGGAACTGTGAATTCGCCTACATTTAAAGGCATTTTTTCTTTTTGACGATATGAATTCAATGTTTCAATTATCACCGCAGGGTTATCGGACTTGAACAATACATTATACATGCCTGCAGCTTGGGTCATGTTGCGAGGCACCAATAAATATATACCTCTTATACAATTCAATAACATTCCGATTGGAGAGCCGGAATGCCATACTCCTTCCAATCTATGACCTCTAGTTCGAATAATCATAGGCGCTTTATGACCACCTTTGCTACGATAATGCACGGATGCTAAATCATCACAAATAGGCTCAAGTCCGTAAATGATGTAATCCAAGTATTGAATTTCGCAAATGGGCTTGAGTCCACGATGAGCAGCTCCTAAACCTTGACCCATAATGGTAGTTTCGCGAATGCCCGTATCAGTTACTCTAAGCGCTCCATATTTTTGTTGCAAACCGGCAAATCCCTGATTTACATCACCTATCTGACCCACATCTTCGCCAATGGCAAATATTCTTGGGTCTTTTGACAATGCGTTATCAAAGCAAGCATTCACTATTTCTCTCCCATCTACTAAAGGTGCATTTTTGGAATATTCGGGTTTTATTTCTTTGACCAAAAGTGGCGATTGTTCTGATTGAGAATAGTTATGAGAACTATATCGTTCTTTATTCTCAACATTTACTCTCTCCAAATAGGTTTGTAAAAATGATTTTGAATGTAAATGTTCATTTCTTACAAGTCGTAATGCTTTTTTAACAGCTGCTACTGCATCCATTCTTATTGGATTAACAGTGCCTTTTAATTTGAAACAAATTTCTTTTAATTCATCTGCTTGCGAGGAAGACTCTTCAGACAATTTTTCAATTCCCACAATTGCATCTTCAATATCAACTTTGATAAAGCTTGTATATGATGTCCAGGCTTGATCTCTTGCTTTTTTGACTGATTCTTTTGATTTTAATTCAATTTCTTTAAGTTCAACTTCCGTAGCAATGTCATTTTCAACAATCCATTGACCAAATTTTTTGATGCAATCAAAATCGCTTTCCCATTTTAATCTTTCTTTTGATTTGTACCTCTCATGCGATCCGGATGTGCTGTGCCCCTGTGGTTGTGTAAGTTCATCTACATGTACAAGCACAGGCACATGTTCTTCTCTACAAATCGCTTCTGCATATTTATATGCTCCAATTAATGCAGGATAATCCCAGCCTTTTACTCTTACTATTTCAATACCTTTTTCTGTTTCTGTTCTTTGGAAACCCTCAAGTGCTTTCGAAATTTCAGATTTGGTGGTTTGGATGGAACGTGGAACAGAAATAGCATAACCATCGTCCCAAACGGAACAAAGCATAGGCACCTGTAACACTCCGGCAGCGTTAATGGTTTCATAAAAAATACCCTCTGCACAAGCACCATCTCCAATAGAGCCAAAAGCTATTTCATTGCCTTTGTTTGAAAAGTTATCCGCATAAGGATCAAGTTCAGGCAAATTGCGATAAAGTTTGGATGCATAAGCTAACCCTAAAAGTCGAGCCATTTGAATGGACGTAGGTGACATATCAGTAGTGGAATTGTAGCGTTCCATTTGATTCAGCCAGTTGCCGTCTTTATCTAGACTTCTACTACCATAATGTACATTCATTAGTCTGCCACCGGTAGAAGGTTCATTTTCTAAATCGGCATGTGCATACAATTGTGCGAAAAATTCTCTTAGATTGGTTTGACCGATGGCCATCATCCAAGTTTGATCACGATAATATCCTGAACGCCAGTCCCCTTTTTTGAAAAATTTGGCTAATGCTATTTGAGCTAGTTCTTTACCATCTCCAAAAATCCCGAACTTGGCTTTACCCATAAATACTTCTTTGCGACCTAATAAACTGGCATGTCGGCTTTCAGTGGCTATTCGATAATCTTCCAAAACCGCAATGCGGTCAAATTTTGTGGTAGTGGTGGAAGATTTTGAAGGCATAAGCGATATTAATCAACTGTATTAAAAACAAAATTAATTAAATTGTTATACGAAGCAATTACGCAAAAAATATAATCTTTTTAGTAGATTTGCCTTGTTAATTTATCCACATTATTTTAATTACATGAAAATGAAAAAGTTGGCATTTCTGTTTATGGCATTTCAGGTGTTTTATTCATTAGCCCAACCTGCAATAAAATTTGATACTCAAACCTATGATTTCGGAGAAATTAAAGAAGGAGAGATGGCTATTTTTGATTTCACGTTTACAAATACGGGCAATGCTCCTTTGATTTTGGGCAATGTGCAACCTTCATGTGGTTGTACCACTCCCGAATGGTCTCGTGATCCGGTAGCTCCTGGTGAAAAGGGTAAAATAAAAGCAATGTATAATACAATAGGCCGCCCCGGATTTTTCAATAAATCAATCAATGTTACTTCAAATGGAGAACCTGCAAGTGCGATTTTGTACATCAAAGGATCGGTGAACAAAAGAGAAGAAGCTGAAAAAAAATATACGGAAGCAGAAATTAAATTGTCTCCGAAATTGGTGATTGATAAAACTCAACATGCATTTGGCAAAGTTGAAAAGAATACGCAACTAATTGTAAAACTGCAAGTTAAAAACTTAGGTCGTTCCGATTTAAGAATTAGTGAAGTTACAAGTGCTTGCCAATGTGTACGACCAATTTTTAAAGAAGATTTCATCAAAAGTGGAAGTGAAGGTACTGTTGAACTCGTTTATACACCTCCTGCTATGGGCGAAAATAGAGATGTGGTGTATTTGAAATCAAATGATGTGACAAATAGTTCACAAAAATTTGTGCTTACTGCAACAATTGTCGATAGGCTTGCTGCAAAAAATTTGATGAAAGAAAACGAAACCAATGTTCCATTTAAGTGAAATTGTGAGATGTTAAATGTTGAATTATAAATGTTGAATGATAAGGTTTTTAGTTTGTGGGAAAGTTCATATTACTTTCAAAGTGCATTTTAAAGTAATATGAAAGTTACAGGATTCACTTTTATTCGAAATGCCATCACTTTTGATTATCCCGTTGTTGAAGCTATCACATCTATTTTACCTGTTTGTGATGAATTTATAGTGTCTGTTGGAAACTCTGATGACGATACCAGAGGATTAATAGAGCGCATTAATTCCTCTAAAATCAAAATTATTGATAGCATTTGGGACGATTCACTTCGAGAAGGAGGCAAGGTTTTGGCCTTAGAAACCGATAAAGTATTTGACCAAATTACAAAAGAAACCGATTGGTGTTTTTACATACAAGCAGATGAAGTAGTTCACGAAAAATATCATCCTGAAATATTAGACAAAATGAATCTGTATCTCAATGACAACATTGTTGAGGGATTATTGTTTAATTATACTCACTTTTATGGTAGCTATAATTATGTAGCGGATTCACGAAACTGGTATAGGAATGAAATTAGAATCATTCGTAATGATAAAACGATTCGTTCATACCGCGATGCACAAGGGTTTAGAAAAGAAGGCAGAAAACTTCAAGTAAAACCAATAAATGCCTTCATATATCATTATGGATGGGTCAAAAATCCTATTTATCAAAAGCGTAAAGAAAAGTATTTTCATAAGTTTTGGCATAGCGACAATTGGATTGGTGCTAATGTAAAAAAAGGAAATGAATTTGACTATTCAATTGTGGATTCACTCACGCTTTTTAAACATTCGCACCCCTTAGTAATGCAAAAAAGAGTAGCTACAATGGATTGGAAATTTGACTTTGATATCCGCAAAAAACAATTTTCATTGAAAAAATGGTTGTTGTATTTTTATGAAAAATTGACCGGTGTAAGGTTGTTTGAATACCGAAATTTTAAGATAATCTAAAGAAAAGTATCTTATAAATTGTTACATAAAATCTCAGTGTTGAAATAGCTCGCAACGGGTTCATTAACAAACTTTTAAGCAAATATTTTAAAGCTTCTTTTTTGTGATTTTTAGTAATTGAAAGATGTAGTGCTATATAGGTTAAGTTATCGCATTGGAATTGTTTGAGGTATTTTCCATAGATATTTATAAATGGCTTATCCATAAATAAATAATATTCGAGCTGCGTCATCCTTCCCTTTAGTGTATTCAAATTAACATTAAGCACACTTCTTTTGTTATGATTTACAAATGCACATGTGTATGCGTCAATCAAATGAATTTTGTAACGCGATGCAAGCCGGAGGCAAAGCTCATAATCCTCAGATCCGGAAGAGAGTAAACGATTTTCATTAAAAGGATGCTTCAATGCAATATCTTTACGAAGAAAAAACATACAACCAATAAAGTTCCCTTCAATAATTCGCTTATTTAAATCTCCTTTATAATCAAAAGATTTAGGGTTTTTAATATTGTTTTCATTGATAATTTCATGTTTGGGTATTATAAATTCAGGATGATTGTTCATCTGAATAAAAGTATTTGCTGCACTCAAATGATTGGAATAAATAATGTCATCTGAATCTAAAAAATATAAATAATCTCCGCTTGAATTTTGTGTTCCGGTGTTACGAGCTGCTGAACGTTCTTGGTTTTTAGTTTTTTTGACAAAAATGATTTTTTCGGAGCCTATTTTTTCTACTATTTCTTGTGTATTATCTGTACCTCCATCATCAACGACTATAATTTCATAGTTTGAATAATTTTGGTTTAACGCAGATTCTAATGTTTTGGTAATTAAATTTGCTCTGTTAAAAGTAGGGACAATTATTGAAAAACGTATCTCCTTAACACTCATTTTGAAAGGTATAATTTTGAAAGTTTTTCAATCATATATTCAAGTTTAAAATACTGATTTGCTGATATTTTACCATTTGATATTAGTACATCTCTTAAATAATCATCTTTTAATATATTTATAATGGCTTTGTATATTTGATCTGAATTTTTATAACCAACTACCAAGGCATTTTTATCATTTTCAATAAATGAAGAGGCAATTCCAGACAGAGTAAAAACTGATGGAATTCCTGAAGCAAGCGATTCCACATAGGTTTGTCCAAAGCCTTCAAAGTCAGCTGCAATTGGCGTGTGAACATACACATCAAAAGTATGATATAAAGCCTCTATGTCATTTTCAAAATCTATTTCAACAAAAGAATTTGGTGGAAGGCTTTTTAACAATCTTTTGATTTCATGGGAAAAATCGCCTCTGGTATTGGCTAATATCAATATGGCATGTGGAAAATCATATAATAAATTTTTAAAAGCAGGGATAATATATTGTATACCCTTAAGTTCTGTATATCGGGCAATTACTCCAATTACCGGATGCCGTTGATTTGGATTGTATTTGAATTTAAGTTTTTCAACTATCACTAATTCAGGATGTGCAAATGATTCCAAATCAAAACCATGATATATAACTTTAATCTTATCAGGATGCACATTTTCTTTTTCGATCAAAACCTTTTGAACGGTTTCACTTGGTGCAATAATATGGGTTGAAAGGGTATTGCAAAAAATATCGTACTGAACAATTTTAGGATAGTAATAATGGTTCAAAGCGGCATAGTGGCGGGTAAGTACTCGCTTGGGTACTCCTGCAAGTTTGGCGGCTACTAACCCTGCTAATGAGGCTTCAAAAAGGTGACAATGAACCACTTGTATGTTGAGTTTGGCGAAGTAATAAAATAATTTGATTGTTGCTAAAGGCAAATCAAATTTGCTTTTATATTTTATTCTGTAAACATCAATTTGCTTTTCTTTTAGCCAAAATTCTAAATACGAATCAGATTTATTCAATAGGAAAAAATGTAGTTTTATTTTTTGAGGATCTATTTGATTGGCAATCCACTCAAATGCCAATGCCTTATCAATGTCAGAAACTACTATTGCAACTTGTACCACGAAGTAAATATGACAAAAAATCAAATTATTTATTGATTTTTGCAGCTTAAACATTTGCGCATGCAGGACCGTTACGCCCAAAGAGGGGTTTCATCATCAAAAGAAGATGTTCATAAAGCCATTCAAAACATCGATAAGGGCTTATTTCCAAAAGCTTTTTGTAAAATATCACCTGATTTATTAGGGAGAGACTCTAATTATGTAAATATTATGCATGCGGATGGCGCAGGCACAAAGTCGTCATTGGCTTATATGTACTGGAAGGAAACAGGGGATATAAGTGTGTGGAAAGGTATAGCGCAAGATGCAATTGTAATGAACACAGATGATTTGCTTTGCGTTGGTTGCACCGGCCCAATGCTACTTTCCTCAACCATTGGTCGAAACAAATCTCTTGTTCCAGGAGAAGTAATATCCGCTATAATAGCAGGGACCGAAGAAGTATTGGAAATGCTTCGTAACAATGGAATGACTATTGAAAGTACAGGTGGAGAAACCGCTGATGTTGGCGATTTGGTTCGAACGATTATAGTTGATAGTACAGTTACAGCAAGGATGAAAAAGTCTGATGTTATTGATAATAGCAACATTGCTCCGGGTCAAGTAATTGTAGGTTTGGCTTCATATGGTAAAGCCAATTATGAAACAGAATATAATGGAGGCATGGGTAGCAATGGATTGACCTCAGCTCGTCATGATGTATTTGCAAAATATTTGGCAAACAAATATCGGGAAAGCTATGATGGTATTGTTCCGGATGAATTGGTATATTCCGGTTCCAAAAAGTTAACAGATATAATTGAAATTGACGCAAATATTAAAATCACTGCCGGAAAGCTGGTGCTTTCACCTACCAGAACTTATGCGCCAGTAATTAAAGCAATTCTTGATGAACACAGAAATAACGTCAAAGGAATGGTACATTGCAGCGGAGGAGGACAAACCAAAGTGCTCCACTTTGTTGACAATGTGCATATTATAAAAGATAATATGTTTGATATACCTCCATTATTTCAACTAATTCAGTCCGAAAGTAATACAGATTGGAAAGAAATGTACAAAGTATTCAATATGGGTCATCGAATGGAGATTTACACGGATAATACTACCGCTGAATATATTTTGAGTATATCAAAAAGCTTTGATATTGAGGCGAAAATAATTGGAAGGGTTGAAGACAGTAATTCAAAAAAACTTTCGATAAAAACGGAAAGAGGAATTTATGAATATTGAAGTGTTCAAGTGCTAATTATTCAGTTATAAAAAATTTTAATATTCAATTTCAAATAAATCATTGTTTTATCAAATAAATTAAGAACCTAAACAGATGGCTATATTTAATATAGGTACAATTATTTTTTTAATCTCTTTAGGAATTGTAATGTCGATGGCATTTTAAGAACCTAAAGCCGAAAAAAATTAGGTTTAGTTTTTTAAAAACAATTTGCCTACCCTCAAAATATGTTCTTTAAGTTCTAGGTGGTTTAGGTCGTCAAGTGCAACTACATCTACATGATATGGAATTGGAATTTCTTCATTTAGCATGGTTGCAATATTCAGTGCAGTAACTGAATTGCAATTTTTGCCTTTAATTGCCAAATCAATATCACTTCCTTTTTTGTAATTGCCTTTTGCTCTGCTTCCGAAAATGATTACTTCTTCAACCTCAGGAAATCTGGTGAAAGCTTTTAAAATTTCATCATAACTTTTGGTTGAAATCCCAAAATCATTCATTTAGCTTTTTCAGTTTGTGGTACAAATCCAGTAATTCTTCAAGATATTCATCAACGATCAAATGATAAGCAATGGTTGCATTTTTTTCATTGTAAGTATGGCTCATCAAATTGCGTTTTTCCAACATATCCATCCATTTGTCACCATTATTTAATAATTGATATGCAAAGCCTTCTTTAATGGTATCACGAGGGAATTTCACATCTACACTTTTTTCTTCCAAATAATCTTTCACCGTTTTCCAGCCTAGTTCAAAAGTGAATTCATAAATTTGAATTACCCCAGCTATTTCCAAATTCGATAAATCATTTTTTTCGCAAGCTTCTTTCAAATGAAAAATGGCTTTTTCGAAATTTTGAAAACGTTGTTTCCACCTTATATCTTGTTGATTCATCTTAATTGAATAATGAAATAAATAAATTTACTATCAATAATTAACTTAACAATCTTTCAAAAGCCTTATTTTTATTCTCAAATTGAAATCCTTTTACGATTTCACCAAATCTTATCGCAATCTCTTTATTCATCAAATTACCCATACTGCCTTCGTGGGTATGAGTTACTTTGTTAGGAATTTTAAATTTTCCCGAATTAATTTCTTCCCCTACCATTTTATAGGCATCTCTAAAGACTGTTCCCTGAAGCACTAGTTCGTTTACTCGATCCACACTGTACATATATTTGTATTTTTCCTCTATAGCTAATTTTTCATTCACTTCTACTTTTTCAAGCATAGAAATAGTTAACTCAATGCAAGATTTAATATCTTGAAAAGCGGGAATAGTATATTCTTTCAATATTTGCCAATCGCGATGATAGCCACTGGGCATATTGGTAGTGAGTAAGTTAACGTTATTCCCTATGGATTTGATTTGATTAGTTTTGGCACGTATTAGTTCAAACACATCCGGATTTTTTTTATGTGGCATTATGCTGGAGCCTTCCATAAGTTCTTCAGGAAACTTGATAAAATCAAAATTCTGACTAACATAAAGTACTGAATCGGTAGCAAGTTTGTTTATGGTATAAGCCACAGATCCTAAGGCATTTGCAACAATACTATCTACTTTCCCTCTTGTCATTTGGGCATACACCACATTATTGTTCAAACCTGAAAACCCAAGTAATTCCGTAGTTAGTGTTCTGTTTAAAGGAAACGAAGAACCGTATCCGGCAGCAGAGCCCAAAGGATTGCGATCAACTGTTTTGTAGGCAGCCAAAAGTACTTCCAAATCATCAACCAACGCTTCTGCATAAGCTCCAAACCACAATCCAAAAGACGAAGGCATAGCCACCTGAAAATGGGTGTATCCCGGTAAGATTACATCTTTGTACTTTTCGCTTTGTTTTTGAAGTAATACAAATAATTGTTGAATTTTGACCACCAAAGCTTCCAACTGATCGCGCATATATAATTTCAAATCCACAAGTACCTGATCGTTTCGTGACCTACCGCTGTGGATTTTTTTGCCTATATCACCGAGTCTTTTTGTTAATGTTATTTCAATTTGTGAATGAATATCTTCAACGCCTTCTTCAATGGTAAATTGGTCTGATTCTATTTCTTTATAAATGACAATCAGTTCATTTTTAAGAACTTCTAATTCATTTTTTGTTAATAAATGTATGGTTTCGAGCATAGTTATATGTGCGATGGAACCCAGTACATCATATTTTGCTAAATATAGGTCGAGCACTCTATCCTTGCCGGTGGTAAATTTTTCTATTTGCTCACTTACAGATACATTTTTAGCCCAAAGTTTGTTCGACATATGCTTTGATTAATAATTGTTGGTTCAAATATCTCACAATTGCGGAATTGAAAGATATGAAGTTATAAATATTAGAGATTTTGTTTTATAATTTGAATTACTTTTTCCAAATCACTTTCTGTTATTCCTACGCCACAAGGCAAACTTAGCCAATGTTCATTGATATAATCCGAAACTTTATGTGTACTGTAAGCATTTGATTGATAATGGCTTATCTTTGGTAATGGTTTCCACACTTCTCTAAAATCAATATTGTTGATATTCAATGCCATTTTTACTTTTTCATATGTTGAAGTTCTAAACCAAGCATTCGTAAGCCAACGGTTCCAATAATTGTCCTCCGGTTCTTCCAGAAATTTTACTCCTAAAGGCTCTAGTTCTTTTCGATACAACTCAAATATTTTTCTTTTTTGAGAAATATGAAATTCGATATTTTGAATTTGGCTCAACCCAATGGTTGCCAATACATTGCTTAAAGTATAATTATATCCTATTGATGAATAATTAAATCCTTGACCGGGAATTTTAGCTTGAGAAGAAAGTGTCTTAGCATCTGATATCAATTTTTCATCATCGGAAATTAATGCGCCTCCTTGAGAGGTGGTAATAATTTTATTTCCATTAAATGAAAATACACCCGCAATTCCAAAAGTCCCGGCTTGTTTTTCAAATAATGTACTACCCATTGCTGCAGCTGCATCTTCAATTACGGGTATTTTGAAATGATCTGCTATTGCACAAATGTGTTCTATTTCAGCTACTTGTCCATAAGCATGAACTATTACTATTGCTTTTGGCAATTTTTTGTTGGATTTGCTTTTTTGCAATTCTTCTTCCAAAATATCGGGATCCATACCCCAACTTCGAGGTTCGCAATCAATATAATGCGGAATGGCTTCTAAATAAAATACAGGATTCACTGTGGCAGCAAATGAAAACGCAGGTACAAATACAATATCTCCCTTTTTGATTCCAATTGCTTTTAGTGCTAAATGAATTGCAGCAGTACCCGTGATTGTTGTTAGACATTGACTTGTACGACAATATCTCGAAATTGCTTGTTCGAAAAGCTGATTTTGTGGTCCATTTGGTGCAATCCAACCTTCTCTTAGGATATTTTTTATAATTTTTTCTTCATTTCCATGCAGATATGGAGGTGAAAGCCAAACTTTTTCGGATTTGTCCATTATTTAATAGGTTTTGCTGGACATCCTGCTACTATTTCATAATCAGCAACGTCATTGATGACCGCACTACCCGCACCTACAGTTGCCCATTTTCCAATTTTAACTTTAGGAATTACCGTGGCACCAGCACCTACCCAAGCACCTTCTGCTATGTGCACACCCCCACATATGGTTGCATTGGATGCTATCTGCACATAATCGCCTATGATACAATCGTGCTCCACCACAGCAGCAGTATTGATAATTGCATGTTTTCCTACCAATGTATTTGCTTGAATAATCGCATTATGAAACACAACCGTGCCCTTATCGACTTTCGAATATTGAGATATTTGAGCTGTGGCATGAATGGCGTTGCCAAACTTATGGATTACAAGCTCAGAAATCTGTTTTCTGATTTTGTTATCTCCTATGGCAATAACTAAACTTTCATCTGAAAGGATGTCTATATTGTAAGCACCAAGAAACTTAAAATTATGCCAAGGCTTAGCGTTGAGATTATCATCAAAAAAACCTGAAATTAAAATTTGTTTGGATAATAGTACATCTACAATAACTTTTGCATGACCTCCTAAACCGAAAATAAGCATATTTTTTTTTACTTTTTCATCAATGTTTCAATCTCATCAATTTCAATTGGTATTTGTTCCATTAAATCAATGTTTCCTGTTTCTGTAATTAAGATGTTATTTTCTAATCGTATTCCTATCCCCTCTTCTTTTATATAAATTCCCGGCTCGCAGGTAAATACCATCCCCGGTTCAAATTTTCTGTATCTGCTTCCTACATCATGCACATCAAGTCCTAAATAATGGGAAGTGCCATGCATAAAATACTTCTTGTATAAGGGGTTATCTTCCGTTTGATTTTTTATATCCTCGGATTTTAACAAACTTAGTTCAACCAATTCTTTTTCTACGATTTTACCAACTTCTTTGTGATAGATTTCCAAATTATTTCCTTTTATAAGCATCTTTTTAGCTTCTTTCTGAATATTAAGTACGGATTGATATACCTTCCTTTGCCTGTCTGAAAACCTTCCTGAAATCGGAATAGTTCTTGTCAAGTCAGCAGCATAGTTGGCATATTCTGCTCCAAAATCAAGCAATAATACCTCTCCATCATTGCATATTTTATTGTTAGTAATGTAGTGTAAAATACAAGACGAACCTCCTGAAGCAATAATTGGCGTATAAGCATGACGTGTGGCTCTATTCCAAAGAAAATCATGTGTAATTTCCGCCTCTATTTCATATTCTGCAACTCCAGGCTTTACAAACTTTAAAACTCTTTGAAATGCTTTTGCTGTAATGTCGATGGCTGTGTTAATCAAGGCTATTTCTATAGAATGTTTGATGGGTCGCAACTCATTCATTATCTTGGCTATACGTTCATAATTGTGCAAAGGGAATTGTTGCTTTAATTGCTTAATCCATCTTTGGTCTCTGCTTTCAACATGTGATTTAGAACGAATATGTTCGTTTGAATTCAAGTAAATGTTATCGCATTCAACCACTAGTCCATTTAATATATTTTGCAAATTCTGAAGCCAATGTACTTGTGCTATACCTGAAATATTTTTTGCCTCTTCTTTGCTAAGTTTTTTCCCTTCCCATGTTTCAATTTTTTCATTTGTCTCTTTTATAAATAGCATTTCTCGCTGCTTTGGATTAGGTGCATCCGGGCAAATCACTAAAACAGTTTCCTCTTGATCAATACCACACAAATAAAACAAATCATTATTTTGACGAAACAACATGGTTCCATCAGCGTTGGTTGGCATGATATCATTTGAATTAAAAATAGCAACGCTGGATGATTTCAGTTTTGTTGAAAATCTTAATCGATTTGAAATAAATAATTGGTTATCAATAATATCGTACCTCATGCTTCTATGTAATTGTCTTTTGAATATTTGATAGCATCGTTTAAAGCATCCAAAAGTCTGCTAGTTTTTATGCCAAAAGAACATATAAAATGACCTTTAGGACAAGCTTGATGACCATGAACGCCACAGGGCTTACAAGGCAATGGTTCATCGTATTCTATTATTCTCGAAAAATCAGTTAATGGACCAAATCCATAGGAAAAAGTAGTGCTACAATAAATAACGCATACAGGTGCATTTATGGCACTACACATATGCAAGGGACCACTATCATTCACATAATTTAAAACTGCATTTTGCATGATAAAAGCAGATTGTAACATCGTTAATCTACCGGCTAGGTTACAAATTCTGGATGGAGATTTTGTGTTCTTCTTTATTAAATCGCATAACGGTTTGTCTGCTTTGCCGGCAAGGAGGACTATTTGTATATTTTCAGGCACTGAGTCAATAAATTCTATCCATTTTTGAGAATGAAATTTTTTTGTGAACCAAATAGATCCAGGAGCAATAGTAATGTATCGTTGACCTTCCGGTATAAAGGAAGTTTCAATAGCTTCAGGATATATTTTAGGTTTGTACACTTTCAAACCGGTCAAGTCCCCAATCAATTGATGATTGCGTTCTGTTTCATGGCTTCCAGTGAAGCGATGTGGGACTTTTTTGTTAAATAGAAACGAGAATGGATTATTACTGAACCCGGTAATATATTTCGCACTCGAAAAAGCACAAATGAGCCCTGATGACAAAAAACGATGGCAGTTAATAATCAAATCATATTTTGACCTTCTTACCAAACCAATTATTTTAAAAAATCCACTGTTTTTATTTTCTTGTTTGTTCCAGGTAATTATTTCATGGATTTTGGGATTAAATAACAAAACCTCCTCCATTCCTTTTTTGACCAGAACATCAATTTCCGATTGAGGAAACGCAGCATGCAATTCTTCGATTAAGGAAGTAGAAAGAACCAAATCACCCAAAAAAGCCGTTTGAATAATTAAAATTTTATTCGGAGGTATTTTTATCATAAGCCTATGTACAATCCTGTATTTCTTTCTTCAACTTTATAAATACCAATACCTAAACCGGTTCCTTGACCTGAAGTTTCATGTCCAAGTTTTAAATCAAACCTATAGTTATGCCAAGGGCATACAATTTCGTCAAAATTATTGCATTTTCCTTTAGAAAGTGAAGCACCTAAGTGAGGACAAACATCTGCTACTGCATACCAACCGGATTTAGTTCTTGCCAAACAAATTTTTTTGTCTTCAATCAACACTGTAACTGCTTGATTGATAGCAACTTTTTCCTTGGCAGTTTCAATTTTTTCGAAAACTTGAAACCACTTCGTGTCGTTTTGTCCAAAAATTTTCTTAAAAAAACTCACTTTTTATGGTTTAAATTAATTTCAAATTAAATTCTAATTTTTATATTGCAGCAATAAACTCACTAAAAATTAAAAAAATGAAAAAATTATATTCCTATTTATTAATTGCCGGTATAGTAGCATTTGCTGCTTGTACTACAAGTAAAAAAGAAGATCCTGCACCCTCAACTACAACTAAAGTTTCAACCACTGCCAAATCCAGTGCTAAAACTTCAACACAATCAACTGCCAAAGTAAGTGCTTCTAGGAAAAAAACTTCAGCTGCTACTTCAAAAGTAAGACAAGGAGCAAAAAAAGCCAGGGCCGAAAGATTAGCACTTGCACGTATGGATACAACAGGTGTACCTACTATGCCTGACACTACTGGGTTTGGTAGTTCCTTTTCAGGTGAGAATTTTACATCAACCGGAGGAAATATGCCATCTGATTCATTATTTGAAGGATTACCTGCGCCTCCTCCAGGTGAAGATGTAAATTTGGGGTCAGACTTCAATCCTAATGAGCAAATGGGAGTTGATTCATCTATGACCGCTGAATTTGGTGGTGATGTAGATATTAAACTTGGAGCTAATAATGAAATTACGATGACCATTGATTATGGAACAGGTAAGGACAATCCTGAATATAAAAATGATACAACAGCTGCCAAAAAGCTTTATGGCAAAATGGTATTAAAAATAACAGAAAATGGCGGACGATATGTTACAGATGTAACTTTCACAAATTACAAAGAAGAATATAACAATACCTCATTGAATGTAACGATGAATGGTTCATTTAAAGATGCTTCTACTTTCGAAAGTGACTTTTCTTTTAAATCATCAAGTGATATGAATTTAACTACTACGGATGCTTCAGGCACAACTAAAATTGTAGGTGAATCTACAATTTCTGGTTCTGCTACTGAAATTACAGATAATTCAAGTTTGACTATTACAGATGGAACAAGCTCCTTCACTTATAAAACAGTTAAGTTAGTTATCAAATTGGATGGCTGCGAAAAAAGCTATGGTTTGCCAGTATCAGGAACTGCAACTATAGTTGAAGGTGCTGACACAGTTGTAATTGACTATGGTACAGGACTTTGCGACACACAAGCTACAATAACAGTTGGCGATGTTTCCGAAACAGTTGATTTATTAGCTCCTGAAGCTGCTCAATAACAATTATTTAATTTTTGAAAAAAGCTGCTCCATTAATGAGCAGCTTTTTTTTTATTCCTTTTTATGTACTTTTGCAGCCCTTAACACTGATATGAATAATTATTTGGAAATGGACTTGCTTCGGTTCACAACAGCAGGGAGCGTTGATGATGGTAAAAGCACTTTAATAGGTCGTTTGTTATACGATACCAAGTCGATATTTGAAGATCAACTCTTGGCAATTGAAGAAGCCAGCAATCGCAAAGGCAAAGAATATGTTGATTTATCTTTGCTTACGGATGGCCTTCGCGATGAACGAGCTCAAGGAATAACTATTGATGTAGCTTATAGATATTTTGCCACTCCAAAGCGTAAATTCATTATTGCTGATACCCCTGGTCATATTCAGTACACTCGTAATATGGTCACTGGAGCTTCTACTGCCAACTTGGCTATTATTTTGATTGATGCCCGCAAAGGAGTTATCGAACAAACATATCGACATACCATTATTGCTTCTTTATTGCAAATAAGGCACATAGTTGTGTGTATAAACAAGATGGATTTAGTTGAATTTGACCAAAACACTTATGATAAAATTAAGGCTGATTATTTATCATTTGCGGATAAACTTAATTTAAAGAACGTAGTTTTTATACCCATTTCAGCACTTTTAGGTGACAATGTAGTTGATGAATCATCAAATATGAATTGGTACAGAGGCAAAAGTTTGTTACATACCCTTGAAAATGTAAATATTGATGCTGATTATAATTATGAAAAGGTTCGATTTCCTGTTCAGTATGTGGTTCGCCCTCATGCAACTCAGTTTCATGACTTTAGAGGATACGCAGGAAGACTTGAAGGTGGTACAATTAAAAAAGGAGATACCATTGTAGCTATGCAATCGGGCATAAAAACAAAAATAAGAGATATTCAATTCGGAAGTAAATCTATAGAAAAAGCTTTTCCTCCAATGTCGGTAACTGTTACATTGGAAGATGAGATTGATATAAGTAGGGGCGATATGTTGGTGGATGAAGGAAATTTGCCAAATGCTGTTCAAGAAATAGAACTTATGGTATGTTGGCTTAATGAGAAAAAATTGGCGGTTAATGGCAAATATATACTTCGCCAAACCACTAAAGAGGTAAAGTGTATGGTAAAACGTGTTGATTACAAATTAAATATCAGTACCTTGGATAAAGAAACCAATGACCTGAATGTAGGCATGAATGAAATTGCTAAAATTCAAATAAAGACAGCCTCACCTGTATATTTCGACAAATATTCTGAAAACCGGTACACCGGAAGTTTTATACTAATTGATGAATTCACAAATGAAACCGTTGGAGCAGCAATGGCGATGTGACGTTCGCACGTTTTGATGTGCTGACGTTTTAACGTGTAGTTATTATACATTATTAATTATCTATTGACTCAAAAAATCCCATATTACACTTTTGATGCATTGTTTAATGCAACCATTGATGAAATAAAGAAATTGAATATCCCAAAAGGTTCAAAGGTATTGGACGTTCCGGCTGGTGCAGGAGCACTTACACAATTACTAAATGAAGAAATGGGATTTCAAACTTTTGCTTCAGAATATGATATTTCAAAATGGAAATACCCAACTATCCAAATTCAGCAAGCAGATTTGGGTAGAAATTTGCCATTTGAGTCCAATACTTTTGATTTAACAATTTGCTTGGAAGGCCTAAAACATGTAACTGATTTGTCAACTGCCGTTTCGGAATTACAGAGAGTTACAAAACCAGGGGGTTATGTGTTAATCACAATTCCTAACGACTTAAACATGCAAAATAAGTTCCAGTTTTTGTGGGACAGTTTTGTGGATACGGATTGGAAAGGGAGCCTTGATCCCGAATCAGAAGATAGTAAAAATTTTTTTTACATGAGTTCTATCACTCAATTTCCTTATTTGTATTATTTTTTCAAAAAGTACAAGCTTGAATTTGTCAAATCAAGAGCCTCTCGCCACCGAGGGCTAAGTACTGCATTGATGTATTTGTTTTACCCTATCATCTATTTGCGAACTTCCAAAATGTGTAAATCGGACCTAATCCTTAAAAAAGAATTACTTTCTAAAACCTGGCTTACAGGTAGGCATTGTGTTATTATTTGCAGAAAAGTATAGAAATGGCGATTGAAAAAGAAACTAAAAAGGAGATTGGAAAGTTTTTAATAGATATCGCCAAGTTGATATTTGGGGGTGTGATATTGGCAAGTTTGCTTAAAATTCAAATTATTAACCCTTTGATCTTAGTTTTATCTGCTTTATTTGTTATTTTTGCTTTAGCAGTTGGAGGATTTATGTTGGTTGATTATTCTAATAAAAAGTAAAAGTATGGAATTCTTGATAATACTAATATTTTCATTAATGTTGGCAATTGCTGCTATCATTTATGTTTTATTTTTTGACAAACCCACTTCTGAAGCCTAATAACATTCAAATACCTTAATTATTACTTTTTTGAACTAATAGTTCTTACTTTTGTTTTTGATTTGGAAATAATATAATGTCAAAAAAAGGTCGCGTGTTGGTAGCCATGAGTGGCGGAATTGATAGTTCTTTGTGTGCAGTAATGCTACATGAACAAGGATATGAAGTCATTGGCATGACCATGAAAACCTGGGATTACGCATCTAGTGGGGGTAGTAAAAAGGAAACAGGATGTTGCAGTCTTGATTCTATTAATGATGCTCGTAACATAGCTGTAAGCTTAGGTTTCCCACATTACATATTGGATATTAGAGAAGAGTTTGGAGATTCTGTAATTGACTATTTTACAGACGAATATATGGCAGGTCGCACACCCAACCCTTGTGTTATGTGCAACACACATATCAAATGGGATGCACTTTTAAGAAGAGCCGACAAGCTTGATTGCGAATATATTGCCACAGGACATTATGCCAGTATCAGAAATGAAAATGACCGTTACATCATCTCCAAAGGGATCGACACAAACAAAGATCAATCATATGTGTTATGGGGTGTATCACAAGAAAGCCTATCCCGTACTTTATTGCCTTTAGGTAATTTCAAAAAAACTGAAATTAAAGACATGGCTCGTGAAAAAGGTTTCTATGATTTGGTTAATAAATCTGAATCGTATGAAATATGTTTCGTGCCTGATAATGATTATCGAGGTTTTCTCAAACGCAGAATTAATGGACTGGAAGAAAGTGTAAAAGGAGGTAATTTTGTAAGAGCTGATGGCACTGTATTAGGCACACATGAAGGATATCCGTTTTACACGATTGGTCAACGCAAAGGACTAGGAATTGCACTAGGATTCCCTGCTTTTGTTACTGAAATCAGGAAAGAAACTAATGAAGTTGTATTAGGTATCGAAGAAGAACTTTTGCTTAATGGCATGTGGGTGCGTAAACTAAATATGCAAAAATATGATACCTTGGTGGGTCGTAAAATGGACGCCAATACCAAAGTTCGATATAAAGATGCCGGAACGGATTCGGTAATTGAACAAATAGGAGATAAAATGAAAGTTACTTTTTATTCTAAAGTAAATGCCATTGCACCCGGACAGGCAGCCGTTTTTTATGATGGAAACGATGTAATTGGTGGCGGATGGATTGAGAAAAGTTTTGATGTAAATAATTAACATACAAAATATTTTTTATATTTGACCATCCAAAAAATCGCATTTATACCTAATGAAATACATTAAATTTTTTCTGTTTATACATTTATCAACCATTTTTGGTCAACTCAAAGATAGACCGGATATGAAATGGGGAAAAATATCCATGCATGAATTAACAATGACAAGTTGCAATTTTGATTCAAATGCTATGGCATTAATTTTATTCGATTATGGAGAATCAACTCCCCAAGGTTTTTTCAAACATACCAGAATTAAAGTATTCAAAAAGGGAGCTTCAAATATTGCGAATTACAGAATTCCTTATTTTGTATCAGGGAGTAAGGATATTACACAATTTGAGGGTACCTCTTATAATTTACAAAAGAATGGAACTATACAAAAAACAAATCTGGACAGAAATACCATTTTTTACACTGAATTTAGAGATAATATTCAACTGGCTTCATTTTCCATGCCTAATGTTATCGAAGGAACTGTTTTTGAGTTTAAATATAAATTAGGTTTTGTAAATGCATTTGATTGGCAATTTCAAGATCTTTATCCAATTCAATGGAGTGAATATAAAACCGTAATACCTTCTAGCATTCAGTTTCAAGACTTTTTATTTGGAAACTTAAAAGTAGATTATATTTCGAAAGACTATGATGTAAATGAACAAGCTCCCACTAAAACTTGGGTTATGAAACAAGTACCTGCTTTGAAACCAGAACCTTATATGGATTCATATCAAAATTATTTGTCAAAGCTTGAATTTCAAATATTTGCTGTAGAAGGTTATCAATCAATTAATAGCAATAACCCAACGGTGAAATATGTAAGATTAACATACAACACTTGGAATAAAGTGAGTGAATTTCTACTGGATGACCCATATTTTGGCAAACTGTTCGGTAATAAAGTAGCTGGTAAATTCGCTGATGCTGACTCTGTTGATAATATTATTTCAATCAAAGATCCTAAAAATCGAATGATTGCTTGTTTCAAGTTTGTTCAAAAGAATATTAAATGGAATGGTAATTATTATGCCTCTACAAGTGGATCCATTGGCAAAACAATTTCTAAAAGGACAGGAATATCAGGTGACGTCAATATGATATTGTTTAACCTATTAATCCAAGCAAATATTAGAGTGGAGCCGGTCATTATAAGAACCAAAAACATAGGTCGTTTAGAAACCACTTACCCTATGACTGATAGATTCAATCATTTTATTGTTAAAAGTTCAATAGGAGATGAATCATGGTTTTTGGATGCAACAGATCAAAATTTGCCATTTGACTTCGTGCCTTTAAATTCACTTAACAGTGCGGGCCTTACTGTTGAGAAGGAACCGAAATTTATAGCAGTAAATCAAAAAAACATTTCCAAAAGAAACATCGTCACCCAGTTCTTAGTAGATAAAAGTGGGACTTTAACCGGTCTATATCAAGAAAAAAGTGATGGATATTTTGCCTCCGACATAAGAGAAAATTATAAAAGCATTGATAAAAACAAATTTACTGAAAACCACTTACAAGGAATTATAAACAATATTGAAGAGGTATCGATTTCAAATATTGAAAATATATTATTAAATGACAAACCTATAAAAATGACCTTTAAAATTAGTTCAGATGCTCCAATCTCTGTTAACAACAGTCAAATATTACTTCCATTATTAATCAAACCTGATTTTAAAAACCAACCATTTATGGATGATTTCAGAAAATATGATATTGCAATGCCTTTTGTTCAAGAATCAACTTTAATGAATTCTTATACAATTCCAGAGGGTTATGAAATCACTTATTTACCTACTTCAACCAAAATTACCTTTGGTTTAAATGATGAAATTGTTTGGACTTTGCGAACTACTGTAGAAGATAAAACGATTAAAATTTTAAGCAAAATGAACTTGAATAAATCAGAGTTTTCTAAAGATCAATACAATGAATTTAAAAGTTTTTTTTCCGATTTAGTTCTAAAACAGAATGAAAAAATTATCATTTCGAAAAAATAATATGTTTAGAACATTGTCTTATTTTCTCATTTTTCAAACTGTTATTTCACAAGCATTTGAAAATAAATATGATGTAAAATTAATCCCGCAGCTTCTTTTAGAAAATGCAGATTTGGTCATACGAAATTATAACATTGATTTTGAAATGCTGAGTATTGATAAAACAGTCAATAAAGAGCACATTACATATACTTTTCTTAATGAAAGTGGTGTTAATAAAGTAAAATTGGCGGCTTTTTACAAAGAATCACAAGACAAAATTTCTAATATTAGCATCAAGTTATTTGATAAAAATGGCACTTTAGTTCGAAAGTTCAAACAAAGCGATATTGCAGACTATCCTGCGTTTGATGGGTTTTCAGTAAAAACTGATTACAGGATCAAATATGCGGATTTTTATTATCCGGATTTCCCTTATACCATTGAATTTGAATATGATAAGTCAAGCAATCATTCAATAGGATTTCCAATATTTACTCCCCAATTTGATTTTAGAATCTCAATTGAATCGGCCTCAATATCTGTAAAAGTGCCATTAAACGATTCTTTACGATATAAAATTTACAATTCCACAGTACAGCCTTCATTTATAAACGACTTAAAATATTTAAGTTGTAATTTCTCAATTACTGGTCTTCAAGCAAAAAATAAAGAGGAGTTTAACCCATCTATTTTTAAATATGTTCCTTATGTGGTTTTTGCCCCTAACAAATTCAAATTTGGTAAATATTATGGTCAACTTGACACATGGAATAATTTCGGGAAATTTTATTCTAATCTGAATAAAGATAAACCTTTTTTTTCTGATGAAAATAAGGCAAAAGTTCTGGAATTGGTAAAAAACTGCAAAAGTGACAAAGAAAAAATAGAAGTACTTTATAACCATTTGCAAAAAACAAAGCGTTATGTGAGTATCCAAATTGGCGTTGGAGGCATGCAATGTTTTGATGCAGATTTTGTTGAACAATATGGCTTTGGCGATTGTAAGGCGTTAAGTAATTACATGCAAGCAATGCTGAAAGTTGCTGGTATTACGTCACATGTGGCATTAGTTTATGCCGGAGAGCAGTTATTAGAACCTGACCCAAATTTTACTGCCAATTTATTTAACCATGCTATTTTATTTATTCCACTTCCAAATGATTCTATTTGGCTTGAATGTACCAGTGAAACTTTACCTGTAGGATACTTAGGAAGCTTTACCAATAACAGAAACGCACTTATTACAACCTCTGAAGGTGGATATTTGAAAAAAACACCAAAATATGGCTTAGAGACTAATAAAATCACTTCGAATACTAAAGTTGAAATTATTGACAAATCAATTCAACTTTATAATGTAAGATTAAATTTAAAAGGTATTCCAGCAGAGTTGGTTGGACAACTTAATTTTTACACATCTCCAAAAGATCAAGAAAAATGGATTATTAACTACCTGCAAATTAATAACATACAAGATTTAAAGTTTAAAATTGAAAATATAAAAACAGATACAATTCCAAGTATTAAAATTGAATTGAATTATAAAAAGGAGATAAATATAAATTCAATCAATAATCAGATCAATATTTCAACTAAGGCTGACTTTATTCAAAATAGAACCATAAAAAATTCAAAATTAAGAATTGAAAATTACTATAATAACAATGCTCTTTCCAGATTAGATACGATGCAATTCAATTATCCAACAAATTTGAAATTATTTGATTTTAAAAATGTTAACTCTGAACTTAATTACGACTTTGGTCATTACAACAAATTAAGTTACTTAAATTCAGACAATCAACTAATCATAATTCGAAAATTCCATTTGGATTGTTTTGATATAAAACCAAATGATAGTGCGTATTTGAAATCTTTTTTCGATCAAATTATAAGAGACGATAAACAAGTAGTAACTTTTATAAATAATTAATTTTTTGTAAAAAATTTATAAAATATAAATTCCAAACTTTTTTTTCAAAAAACAGTAAAATATAAATTATTACATCAAAAAAGTTGATATTAGTTTACAGAATTAAGTTTTTAAGATTATTAACACTTTTGCCATTATTTATTTTTGGACAAAATGAATTTGCTGCTTTTCAGCATTTGACTTTAGAAAATGGACTGTTTCAAAATTATGTAATAAGTAACTTCCGCGATTCCAGAGGATTTATTTGGACAATATATAACAAAGGTTTTAGTATATATGATGGATATACTTTTAAAAAATATAATAGTAAATCTTTTGAAACTGATTTTTTTGATGGAATAGGACCTAAAGGTATTTGTGAGGATATTAATGGCAATATTTGGATGGGTTCTAATAAAGGATTGGTAAAATATAATCTAAAGCAAGATCGATTTGATTTTGTTCTTATTAACGACACTTTAATAAATAAAGGAATTAATTATGTTTCTTCAGGTAAGGACGAATTTATATGGCTATTTAATAAATATGGAGTTCTTAAATTCAATGTTAATACATTAAAATATAAGCAATATGTGCATGATTCTGCAAATCCAAATAGTTTCCCCAAAAATGGCATAATGGTTACACTTTTGGATGAAGATGGTACATTTTGGTTTTCAAATTGGGATCAAGGCATTACCAAATATAACCCTGAAACAGACGACTTCATAACTTATAAAAATAATCCATCTGACCCAAATTCAGTCTTTACAAATCCAATTTTTTGTATGACTTCTGATAATAAAGATCAAATATGGTTAGGTTCTTTATTCAGGACGGACAACGCTTCAATAGGTGTGTTCAATAAAAAAACCAAAAAATTCAAAAAAATTAAGTACAATAATAACGATATTCCTTTAGGAATATTTGCAATGGATACCGATTTAGATGGTAATATTTGGATGGGTTCAATGCAAGATTTGGGAATTTACAAATATGATCAGAGAAAAAACAAGTTTGAACATTTCCTTCATAATGGTAATAATAGTCAATCAATATCAGAAAATAATATTAATAGCATTTTTATTGATAAAGAGAATAAATTATGGGCAGGCACACCTAACAAAGGGTTGAATGTTTTGGATTTAAATCTAAAGGACATTCACTTTTATGATTTTTCAAAATATAGTGCTGCAAATGGTTTTAATATGATCTCTTGGGATTTTGACAATGAAAATAACCTTTGGTTAGTTACTAATAATGGGCTATTTAAATTTAATATGGATACTGAAGAAATTACTAAAATTCCGTTAAGAGGGTTTGAAAAAAATCTTTCGAATGTTTTTTACTGTGAAAATGCTGTTTATGTGAAAGTAAATGATAAAATATTAAAGGTAGATATCAAATCATTAAAAGTGAAAGAATTTAAGTATCCTCATTTGAAAAATAATGAGCTATTAACAATGTACAAAGACAAAAATGGCAATTTGTACGCAGCTTATAATTACAACTTATACTCTTTCAAGTCCGGTGATTTGGAAGGTAATCCAACTTTAATTGGTACTTCTGAAAACAAAACACCTTTTGTAAACTTTATTGAAATAGAAAAATATTGTTACATTTCAATGGAAGGCAAACTTTTTAGAATTAATAAAAAAGACCTCACTTCTGAAAGTCTTTTGGATAATATAGGCGCAAATAATTCTCTTAATTCAATAACTACTTTGCAATTAATAAAAGATACTTTGTATGTAAATGGTTTGGATCATGAAGCTTTATTTAATGTTAGAACAAATTCATTAATTAAAATTCGTAAAAATTTTGTAGTAGAGGGTACTGAAGAAATTATTACAAGAAACTATCATTACAATGACACCAGCTTTTGTATAAATTCTCATTTTGGAGTATTCATATATAACAAATACACCAATCAAAAATCTAAAATTGATTTAATCGATATTGATCAAATGGATGGAAACAATATGATTAAATCACCAAATGGAAGATTTTATTTGGCAGTTTCGAAAGGAATATTGTCTTTTGATCCTAAAAAACTTGAAAAATACAACGCTTCAAAACCAATAATTGCGTTAACTGATTTTTATTTATTTAACGAAAAAGTAAACCCCGATTCAAATACAAACCTTCTAAAAGAAAATATAATTGTGGCAAAAGAAATCATATTGACCCACGATCAATCTATATTCTCATTGGAAATGACATTGCTCAACTTTGGTGACACTAAACTAAATCAATATAGATATATTTTAGAAGGATTTGAAACCAAATGGAATTATATCGGAAGCCGTAAAGTAGCTTCATTCACAAGTCTACCTTCGGGTGAATACACATTTAAATACGCGGGTGCAAATCAAAATGGGATTTGGAGTGACACTAAAAGCATCAAAATAATTGTTCTTCCTCCTTTTTGGGAAACCTGGTGGTTTCGATTACTTATTTTAATAGGAATTGCAATTTTGGTGTACTTGATTATTGTTGTTCGAACCAGGAATATTAAAAAACAAAAGGAAGAACTTGAAACCCAGGTGATACTTAGAACCGCTGAAATCAGTGCTCAAAAAGAGGAAATATTAACACAAAAAGAAGAAATTGAAATTCAGCAAGACCGAATTTCCGAATTGTATAAAGATGTAACAGATAGCATACACACCGCACAAGCTATACAAGAGTCAATACTCCCTCCTAACGAATTGTTAAAACAAGCATTGTCAGAATCATTTGTTTTATACTTACCTAAGGACATTGTAAGTGGTGATTTGTACTGGATACATTATGAAAATAATTTGGCTTATGTTGCAGCAGTTGATTGCACAGGACATGGAGTAGCCGGTGCATTTATGTCTTTGATTGCTAATAATTTGTTAAATCGAATCATAATTGAATCCCCTGGAATAATGCCTAACGAAATGTTGGATAAGTTGAGCAAATATGTAATTAAGGTGCTTCACCAAGAAAGTGAAAAACCAATCAGTAAGGATGGCATGGACATTTCGGTATGTTTGATTGATTATAAAGAAGGAAAACTACATTTTTCAGGAGCCAATAATGCCTTATATAAAATTTCAAATGGACAGTTAGAGATTCAAAAAGCAGATAATAATAGTGTTGGGCTTCAAATAATGGGAAAGGTCTCAAAGTTTACCAATCATACATTTGATTTGATGAAGGGCGATCAATATTACTTGTTCTCTGATGGATTTGCAGGTCAGTTTGGAGGAAATGAAGGTTTTGAAAAAATGAAGTACGTTAGATTTCGTGAGGCCCTCTTATCAAATTGTGAATTGTCAATGGAAGAACAAAAAATTAAACTTCACAATTATTTAAAAGATTGGATGTTAGGAACCGAACAAACAGATGATATTTTGGTAATAGGTTTTAAGGTAGTGTAAGAAAGATTGAATTAGTAAGACTTGTGACATGCTCAACTTGAACATTTTGTACATGAACACTTAAAATCTTCAGTACGTCAAGCCATCAACGCATCAAAACGTCAACACATCTCTTATTTTTCAGAATACACAACTGTAAGTACCGTTTGCCCAACTGCTTTTAAGGTATTTTTATCAATTACGGCCATATTATCGTTTAGTGTATGCCAATAGTCACCAAAATATGCATTGTTTTTGTCTGAAACATTATATTCGATTATATCAACCATTGGTATTTTTGCAATATTATTAATATAGTAGTGGTCATCAATTATGGACTCTACTTTCAAATTAGGAAAAAAGTTCGAATAGCCTGCAAGAGCTGCTGTATTCCAAATTCGGTCCGTTATTGCAGGAGCATACCTAGTTGATAATCCTTCCATTGCAAACTGGGCATTTTTTGCGCCTACCATATCCAATAATATGCCATAATATGCCTGATAACTCGCTGTATGCTTATTTTGAGCCCAATATTGCGATCCTAAGCACCAACTATCAGGGACCTCAGGTAAATGCATAAAATCGGGTTGGCCATAATCTTCACCATCAAAAAAAATAATATCCACTCCTACATTGGTATCCAACTTATTAATTTGACTTATTCTAGCTATTTCGAGTAATATACCAACACCACTTGCACCATCGTTGGCTCCATCAATTGGTGTTCTCTTTTTATTATCATTTTCTTCTTGATCAGCAAATGGTCTGCTATCCCAATGTGAAGCCAATATGATTCTTTTTGTAGCGCTCGGATTAATACTCCCAATAATGTTTCTTAATTCCAATTGCTTCCCGTCAAATGACTTTTTGCTAAATGATTGAACAATTACTTTACAACCATATTTATTTAACTGATGAATCAAATAATCGCCACATGCAATATGAGGTTTAGTGTTAGGCACCCTTGGACCAAAACTTACTTGCTTTTCAATTTTATTATATGCTGTATCTGCATTAAAAATTGGAGCACTTTTTATTTCAACCGGAGGGTTTGAACGGATTGTCTCGGGCTTCTTTTTATTGTCACAATTTGTTAATAAAAATACGATTGTACCGAATATCCATAATCTATTCCTCATATGCCCAGTCCACACCATGTTTCATGTCTTTAATTAATAATCCGTTGCTTTTAAAAATATTTCTTATTTCATCTACTTTATCGTATTGCTTATCTTCTTTTGCTTTTTTGTATATACTAAGAAATTGACTTGCCAATTGTGTAAAAGAACCATCTTTTTCATCAGCCAGACCAAGTACTTCCGTAAAAAATGAATTGTACGTATAAAATAATTTTTCAAATAACTCTTTAGTTATGCAATGAATATCTTGTTGTTTATTATAAAATGCATTAATAAATTTTGACAAAGTAAACAAATGAGAAATGGCAATTCCAGTGTTGAAGTCGTCATTCATACCCTCCGATATCTTTTCAATTGCAGTTTTAATTTCTTTGTTTATGGCCTCATTGATTATAATTTCTGAATCTTGCTTAAGGTTTTTTAAGATTCTGAATGAATTCAATAATTTGTTAAACCCTTTTCCTGATGCTTTAAGGGCCTCGTTTGAAAAATCAAGCGTACTACGGTAATGGGCTTGCAATACAAAAAAACGAATAGCCATGGGGCTGTATGCCTGTTCTAGCAATTTATGATTTCCGGTAAATAATTCTTGAAGGGTTATAAAGTTACCCAATGATTTACCCATTTTTTGACCATTAATGGTAATCATATTATTATGTAACCAATATTTGGAAGGTGTGTGATGATTACAAGCTTTTGATTGAGCAACCTCTGACTCGTGATGAGGAAACATCAAATCCATTCCTCCTCCATGAATATCAAAATATTCGCCTAAGTACTTGGCGCTCATAGCACTACACTCAATATGCCAACCCGGAAATCCTACACTCCATGGGGAATCCCAACGCATAATATGTTCCTCCGATGCTTTTTTCCACAAGGCAAAATCAGCCTGATTTCTTTTTTCACTTTGTCCGTCAAGTTCACGAGTATTTTGTAGTAAATCTTCAACAATTCTTCCTGAAACTTCTCCATAAGGATTTTTCTCCGCATATTTTTGAATATCAAAGTATACTGACCCATGGGATTCATATGCAAATCCATTGGAAATGATTTTGGAAATCATTCTAATTTGTTCCGGAATGTGTCCACTAGCAAGCGGTTCAATACTAGGCCGTTGAACATTTAGGATATCCATATCCGAATGGTACAAATTCATATATTGTTGTGCAATTTCCATGGGCTCTAATTGTTCGAGCCTGGCTTTTTTTGCAATTTTATCTTCGCCTTCATCTGCGTCATTTTCCAAATGCCCAACATCAGTCACATTTCTGACATATCGAACTTTGAATCCTAAATAATTTAAATATCGGTAAATAATATCAAAAGTGATGGCGCTCCTTGCATGCCCCAAATGTGGTGGCCCATATACGGTTGGTCCACATACATACATACCCACATATGGGGGCTTAATTGGCACAAATGTTTCCTTTTTCTTACTTAAAGTATTGTAAACGAGCAATTCCGAATTCATACGGCAATATTAGGATAAAAGAAAGAAAAAATAGACATATTCTTTTTAATAAAACAACGTCTTTTCATTTTTCAATATATATTTGCCTCAATATTAATTTTTAATTTTGTAATTTATTTGAAATCATTTTAAACCATGAAAAAAATACACTTTCTTTTATTCATCACTTCGTTAATTGGATTGTTTTTTGTACAATGTAATAAAAAACAAGAAGGCACTACCGTTATTTCCATTCCAGCTCCTGATAGTGTCTTACAATTCAATATTTTTCTGGAACCTTCAAAAAATTCGTTAGTATATAATATTATTTATAATAACGATACTGTGGTAAGAAATTCTCAAATGGGTTTAATTCGCTCAGATGTGTCATTTGCAGAAGGACTTTCGATTGTAAGTGTTTCAGGTTTAACACAAAAAACAGAGACTTATACAATGGTTGCAGGCAAAAGAAAACAAAATGCTGCCAATTACAAGGAGACAATTATTACACTCAAAGCTTCTTCTGGAGCTTTACTGAACTTGGTAGCAAGGGTATATAACGAAGGAATTGCTTTTAGATATATTTTCCCTGAAAACAGTTCGGATTCTTTAACAATAATTAAAGAAACTACTACTTTTTCAATACCTAAAGGAAGAGCTTGGTTACAACCACATGGATTGCCAACCGGTTGGGGACCTGCTTATGAAGCGTATTATCCTGAAATAGCTGTTGGTCAGGCAGCACCTGACAGTAGCGGATATAGTTTCCCTGCTTTATTTAACACAGTTAATAACAAATGGTTGTTAGTAACAGAGGCTGATTTGGAAGGCAATTATTTTGGAGCTCGATTAAACCAAAATTGTGACAATGGCATTTATGCTATACGCAAACCAATGGTAGGTGATGGATTGGGGACAGGCAATATCTCTCCTGTGTCAGTATTACCATGGCAAATGCCTTGGAGAACAATCATCATTAGCAATCAAGCAGTTGGAATTGCAAATAGTAATTTGGTACATCATTTGGCAACTCCTTCGAAAGTTAATGATGTAAGTTGGATTAAACCAGGTCGTGCTTCTTGGAGCTGGTGGGGCGAACATGATAGCCCTAAAGATTTCAAAAGGCTAAAACTGTATGTGGATTTGGCAAAATCATTAGGTTGGGAATATTCATTGATTGATGCCAATTGGGATTTAATGAAAAATGGAGGTACAATTGAGGATTTGGCAAAATATGCAAATAGCCAGGGTGTAGGCTTGTTACTTTGGTATAATTCAGGAGGTCCCCATAACAACGTAACAGAACGTCCACGAGATATAATGAACGATGCAACAAAACGAAAAGAGGAATTTAAGAAACTTGCTACCTGGGGGGTGAAAGGGGTAAAAATTGATTTCTTCCAATCCGATAAACAAAACTTAATTCAATTATATAGAGACATTTTGCAAGATGCTGCTGAAGCAAAAATATTAGTTGTTTTCCACGGTTGTACTTTGCCTAGAGGCTGGTCAAGAACATTTCCAAATTTAATGTCCATGGAAGCCATTATGGGAGGAGAACAATATAGCTGGCCAAATCCATTTGTTGTGAAAGCAGCTTGGCACAATGCTGTAGTTCCATTCACAAGAAACGTAGTTGGCCCAATGGATTATACACCTGCAACTTTCAGTGATTACGAACATGGCCCTCATCAAACAACTAACGCTCATGAATTGGCATTAACGGTACTTTATGAATCAGGAATATTGCATTGGGCAGATAGAGTGGATTCATATAACAAACAAACTCCCGATATTAAAAAAGTAATGTCAGCCATTCCTGCAGCATGGGATGATACTCAATTTTTGATAGGCGACCCGGGCAAATTGGTTGTAGTTGCTCGTAAAAGTGGTGATGATTGGTTTGTAGCAGGTATCAATGGAGATTCAACTTCAAAAGAAGTAACTGTAAACTTACCTTTTATTAAAGAAAGCAAATCAATGATGCTATATGCAGATGGAACAGCTGGAAGAGACATTGTATATTCACAGTCTACGATTTCAAGTGATGGCAATATTAAACTAAACCTGCTGCCAAAAGGTGGTTTTTTGGGATGGATTAAAAAATAGTTAGCCCTCAAAACAAAAAAGGTATTATCAGTCGATAATACCTTTTTTTATTATGCTTTTAAAGTAATTATTACTCCTCTGCTAACACTATTATCAAATCTCCTTCTTCGTAGGAAACTTTTTCAGATTTCATTGGATTAAGTACTACTCCGTAACGTGGACCCACCGTCATAGTACGTTTCAATCTATATCCTAATGCAGTTTCTTTTTTACGAGAAGCCATATCAACAATATGGTAAAAATCAATAGGCTCGCCAAGTTTAACGTAGTTACTCGCAGGTTTTAAGTAAATTTCCAATCCATCTGCATCAAATAAATCTTCAAAAATGGCAGAAAGCTCATTATTTTCTGAAAGTTGCGCAAGTACCAAAGAGATAATCTGGTCACTAATGATAAAATCATCTGCCTTTGAAGCATCAGCTAAATCACGATTTTTTATGTCGAGCATTTCACTTACGATATTAAAGCTTTTGCCCATTTTCTCTCCAATGTCTCTTATATACATCAAAGTAATCAAAGTAATTGCATCGGCCTCTTGAGTACCATAAGTATCTGAGTAGCTAAGTATTATAATGTAATCGTAATAAGCCAAATCTAATTTGTTCAACATGGCTTTATCATTAATATCACCTTTTTTGTACTTGACTCTTTGGTTTGGTGTTTTAGCATCTAAGTCCAAAACTTGCTCTTCGAGGTTATCGCCTTCAGCAACAATTAACACTTCCGATCCATTTTCAACATAATTATCTAACTCTCTAACTATGATGCTTAAATTCCGATTCCAACCCAAAATCAGTGTTTTTTGCAGCCCTTGGCTTCGGTTTTTTTTACGAATTAGACTTTTATCAATATCTCCGGCCTGATATTCAATATGTTTAGGTTTGAATTCTAACTCATTATCGTCTTCAGCAATTACAATTAGCTTGTCATTGATTCCAAAAACTGTTTTTAGAGGTGGACTTAAAATTATTTGACCATCTTCTTTCCTGATTCCAAGAGCAATCACATCTTCAAAAGCGAATAATGCTTCTTGAAAAGTATGTCCGGCAAGGTTTTTTACAGGCAAAATATACATCTCAACACCGTCAAAATCTATCAAATCGCCATATATAACACTTAGTCCCGCTTGTCGGCTGGTTTGAACCGTGATTTTAGAAATGATGTCATTGGAAACAACCACTGTTACTTCATCTTTTCCTACTATTTTTGCGATTTCACGATTGACCTCATCTTTTATTTCGGCAATAATGTTGTATTTGCCTTCTTTTCTTTGGGCATTATTAACAATGGCCATTATAGTTTTGATAACATAAGCATCTGATTTGGAATCGTCAGGCTGCATGATTATGATTGATTTTGCCGTGTTTAGGTTTGCAACCATTATTTCGTTAGGGTCACGAGGGTTACCATGGCGAAAAATCACTTTCATTTTTCCGGTATTTCCAAGGCGTTGCTTCAAATCGTCCTTCATCATATCAATATTTTCGTCAGCAAGAATAACAACACAGCTTCTGAACTGATTTTCATTTGCAATTCTAAGCTCATTCACAATGGAATACACTTTGTTAGACCAACCTAAAATCACGGTATGATTTTCTTCCAATACCATGGAACGTCCTTTTTTAAGTTCCTCAATCTTCTCCGAAAAACCTGTGTTAAGAATTGAAACTAAGGACGAAACTAAAAATATACCGATGAAAGTTGTAATCAATGTAGCCAAACGCAAATGCCAGCTATCATCCCCGGTAAGTGTCCCTTGGTCAATAACGTGCATCAAACTAGTCCAATATGCTTCGTGAAACGACATGGTTACGCCAGCATCGTCCTGTACATTGAGTATAAATAAGATAACTGCGGTCACTAATGCAGTAAGCAAGAAAATTAAAAATAATGCTGCAATTAAAGATGCAGTTCCCTGCATCACAACATTGTCGAAATAATATCGGACACGCTGACCTAAAGTAATTTTATAACTAGCCATTTTTTAGAAATTCTTTTGATAATTAAATAGGAAATAGAAAGCCCTAATCACCGCCAAATTGATAAAACAATCTTGAAAAATCTAACTTTAGTACTTTTTTTTGCCCATTTTGTGGATAAATCAATAAAAAATGTGGATTATTTTATTATACTACCATTCTTTACATTGATTTCCGGAGAAACGAATACAAGTTTTCCATCTGAATTTTCGGCCAATAATATCATCCCTTGCGATTCAATTCCTCTTAATTTGCGTGGTTCCAGATTAACCAATACGGATACTTGCTTGCCTATTAATTCTTCAGTATTGAAATATTGTGCAATACCACTTACTATAGTTCTAACTTCTTCACCAATATCAACCGTTAACTTTAATAATTTATCCGCTTTTTCAACTTTCTCCGCTGTCAAAACAGTTCCTACACGGATATCCATTGCACTGAATTGGTCGTAGGTAATTGATGATTTATTACTTTGAATTTCCGCAGTTTGGCTTGAGCTAGACTTAGCTTGATTTTCATTTTTTGTGATCAAATTACTTTCAACGAATGATTGTAATTGTAATCGATAAATCTGTTTCTCAACTTTTTCGTCCTCAATTTTTTCAAATAGCAATTCAGAATTTCCTAACTGATGACCTGGACGAACAAAGGAATTATTTGGCCAAGCAGATTTCTGTATTTTAAGCATATTAGCTAATTTCTGAGCAAAAAATGGCAAGAAAGGCTCAAATAAATTGACTAACGCTCCTGTTATTTGAATAGATGCGAATATGATATCCCTTGTCTTTTCAGGGTCCGTTTTAATAAGTTTCCAAGGTTCATTATCTGCTAGATATTTGTTTCCAAATCTTGCCAATTCCATTGCCTGAAATAATGCATCTCTGAACTTAAATGTTTGAATTAATTGTGCTGTTTTACTTTTGTTTTCGTTAATGATGGTTGCAAAATAATTACTGTCATATTTGTCAGTCGGTTGAGGAACAATTCCTTCATAATATTTTTCCGTCAATACGAGCACTCTATTTACAAAATTCCCCAATATACCAACCAGCTCACTATTATTGGCAGTTTGAAAATCTTTCCAGGTGAAATTATTGTCTTTTGTTTCAGGGGCATTTGAAATTAGAAAATACCTAAGTGCATCTTGCTGTCCAGGGAATTGTTCCAAATAATCATCTGCCCATACTGCCCAATTGCGAGAGGTTGATATTTTATTCCCTTCCAAATTTAAAAATTCGTTCGCAGGTACTTCATCTGCCACCTTGTAACCTCCATGTACATGACACATGGCAGGAAAAATGAGCGTATGGAATACGATATTATCCTTTCCAATGAAATGAATCAATTCAGAAGAATTCCAGTAATCTTCAGCCTTGAGTCCTTGAAAAGAATCTTTTCTTGGTGACCTGATTCCCACATTATACTTTTTGAGATACTCTTGATCCGTATGCTTATCAAAATACTCTTTCATCATGGAAATGTAACCAATAGGTGCATCGAACCACACATACATGACCTTGCCTTCTGTGTTTTCAACAGGAAGTTTAATTCCCCAATCCAAATCACGTGTCATAGCCCTAGGTTTAAGTCCTTCCTTTAGCCATGACTTGCATTGACCCAATACATTGGCTTTCCATTGTGGATGGGCATCAACATATCCATTCAAAAACTCCTCTTGTATTTTGTCTAAAGGTAAATACCAATTTTTTGTGGCCTTCTTAATTGGTTTTTCACCACTTAATGCAGAATGAGGATTGATTAATTCATCAGGACTTAATGTGCTTCCGCAACGTTCACATTGGTCGCCATATGCTTTGTCATTGGCACATACCGGACAAGTACCTATAATGTATCGATCAGCCAAAAATTTCTGTGCTTTTGGGTCATAAAACTGCTCCGATTCTATTTCCGTAAAGGCTCCTTTATCATAAAGCGTTTTGAAGAATTTTTGTGAAGTTTCATGATGAACGGGGTTGCTTGTACGAGAGTAAATATCGGGTGAAATCCCAAAACCCTCAAACGTGTTTTTGATTATGCCATGATACTTATCTACAACTTGCTGAGGCGTTACTCCTTCTTTATCAGCTTTAATGGTAATTGGCACACCGTGTTCATCAGAACCGGTTACAAAAAGCACATCCGCCCCAGTGGCTCGCAAATAGCGAACATATACATCGGCAGGCAGATAGCAACCGGCTAAGTGACCTATGTGGACAGGGCCGTTTGCATATAACAAAGCAGCAGTAACAGTATATCGTTTTGGAGTATGATTCATAGCTGAAAAGAGGCGCAAATTACGCCAGAAAAAAGAGTTTAAAAACCAAAATTTATATTTCTGATATTACTTCTTCAATTTGACGATACACATATCGCAATTGTTTTTCAGTAATAATATAAGGAGGAAGAATATAAATGGTGTTCCCTAAGGGGCGCAATAGCACATTTCTTTTCAAAAATGCAAGATATAATTGATCCCGAAGTTTGTTGAAATAAGAACGCTCATCGCCAATCTCAAATGCCAAAATAGTACCCAACACTCGAACATTGGAAACATTTTTGAGATGGGAAAAAAGCGGTATTTGTTCTTTATGTAATTGATTGATGAATGTAATTTGATTCATGCATTCCGGTCGCATCAGCAATCGTATACTTTCGTTCGCTGCAGCACAAGCTAAAGGATTGGCAGTATATGAATGTCCATGTAGAAAAAGTTTTTCGACCTCTTTGGTTTGAAATGCCTCATATATTTTGGCATTACTCAAAGTGGCCCCCAAAGGCAGGTATCCTCCGGTAATACCTTTTGACAAACAAATAATATCCGGCTGAGAATCAATATATTCTGAGGCAAATAATTTTCCGGTACGCCCAAAACCCGTCATCACCTCATCAGCAATACATATTATTTGTTGACTTTGAAAAATATTTACCAGTTTTTCCAACACATTTGGTTCATATATGCGCATTCCCGCACTACCCTGAATTAATGGCTCATATATAAATGCTGCAATTTCATTACTTAAAGCAATTTTTGAAACGTTTTGCCAATACGCCTCATCAGTGTTCGAAGGAAAAGGTATGTATATCACATCAAAAAGTAATGATTCGAATGGTTTTGAAAAAGTATTTCGAGCCCCAACTGACATTGCCCCAAAGGTATCACCATGATAGCTTCCTTCAATTGCCACAACTTTTTGTCGTGGGTTATTATTATTATGCCAATACTGAAAAGACATTTTCAATGCAACCTCAACAGAAGTGCTGCCGTTATCCGAAAAAAACACCTTTGACATATTGCCGGGAGTGATTTTAATCAAGGATTCTGCAAGTTTAATAGCTGGTTCATGAGTGAACCCTGCAAATATTACGTGCTCTAAATATCGCAACTGTTTTGATACCGCTTTGCTTATCAATGGATTACGGTGCCCATGAATATTGACCCACCAGCTTGAAATAGCATCTATAATTTTTCGCCCATCGTTGGTATGCAAATACACACCTGTTGCTTTTTTTATAAATTCGTTTTGTTGCAGATCAATAACATCAAATGGATGCCATATGTATTGATGGTCTTTTTGAATTTTGTTCAAAGGGAGTATCTGTTCAGATAAGGTTTATGCTACAAATATAATTTCTTTCAACTCCAATTGATTTCACCGGCAAGTGATTTAATTTGAATTTTTGAAATCTCTTTCAATTGAGGCACTCGTAAAAGCACTTTTAACCCGGTGTATTTCTCTATTACTTTTTCACTAGCCGGAGTCGAATTTCCATTAAATATGATTCCTTTTATTGACAATCCTCTTCTGTTTAATTCATTGACAGTCAATAAAGTATGATTAATACTACCTAAGTACAAATTTGAAACCAACACAATTTCTGCATCAAACTTTTGAGCCAAATCAATAACAAAATCACATTTATAATTCAATGGAACCATCACGCCTCCTGCTCCTTCAATTATGAGTTTGTTTTTGGTTTTTGGTAATTCAAAATCGGATAATTTGATTTGAATTCCTTCAATTTCCGCTGCTGCATGAGGAGATGCCGGTGTTTTTAAAATATATCTTTCGGGATGTAATTTTGAAACTTTGTTTGATATTAAAGAAGCAACAGTTTCTCTATCAATTTCTTCTGTGCCTGCTTGAATTGGCTTCCAATAATCCGCCTTTAAAGCCTCAGTTAATATAGCTGAGCATACGGTTTTACCACAACCGGTGCCAATAGCCGTAACGAAAATGGGTTGGTTCATCAATTTAATAGTTTTAATTTGTTCAAATATGAACCTATCCATTGGTAATTCGTATCATCAATTAATAATTTATTAGATGCTTACAAATACATTGCAGCCCTAACTAATATTTCATAATTTTGATTTTGATTATATTTATTGAAGCGAATATCCTTAATAATTATTTTTTTCTGCTTATACGGTATACTTCCAGCGCAAGAGTACATTGAGTACTACGATAGCAGTTCCGTTGTAAAAATCAAGGGTTTTTTAGTAAATGGCAAACGCCATGGAAAATGGACGGAATTTTATCCAAATGGCATCGTAAAGGCTGATATTGAATATAAAAATGACAGTATCCATGGAAAATGGAATACTTACTTTGAAAATGGTTTTCTTTCAACAGTTTCAAACTATTTGAATGACAAAACCATGGGCTCTTGGATTGAATATTATCCAAATGGAAAAGTAAAAATTGAATGTAACTATCAAGATAGTCTATTGCACGGAAATTTCACGGAGTATTATCCAAATGGAAAAGTTAAGCTGCAACGTATTTTTGCCATGGGCAAATATAATGGCCCATCAAAAAGATATTTCAATACAGGTAAAATCCAAACCGATGCGGCCTACAAAAATGGAAAAGAAACAGGGGAATGGAAAGAATTTTATTCAAATGGCAAATACGCCCAAATCGGATATTTTCTGGAAGGTAAAGAAACTGGTGAATGGACTTCTTTTTATGAAAATGGTCAAAAGAAAAGCTCAAAAAAATATGCCAATGGAAAACTTCATGGTACACAATCGTATTTCTATGATAATGGCAAACTGAAACAAACTGAAATCAGAGATAGCAATTTGTTAATGAATATAGGCGACTATTATGATTACAAAGGGAAAAAGAAAAATAAAGGCACTCTTAAAAATGGCATAGGCACCCGCATTTTGTACTACCCTGACGGTAAGAAATTTACTGAATACAATTACGACAAAGGGCTATTGAATGGATTTGCAACCTCCTATTATTCTTCAGGCAAAACTATGGTAGAAAGTAAATATGAAAATGGAAAACTGACCGGAACCAAGTACGAATATTTCGATAATGGTTTCTTTAAAGAAATTTGCAATTACAATAATGACAAAGAACAAGGCGATTTTTTTGAATTTTATCCTTCTGGGTTAATCAAAACTCAAGGTTTTTATAACAATGGAACGCAAGATTCATTGTGGGTTGAGTTTCACGAAACCGGCAAAGTGTTATCTGAAGGAAATTTCAAAAATGGTGAAATGGAAGGCGAATGGCTGGAGTATTATGATGATGGCAGCTTGTCAAGTTATGGTTTTTACATCAATGGCAAAGAAACGGGCGAATGGGTTGAATTTTACAGAGATAGCATTTTGACTTCTATCGGTTATTATGTTAATGGCAAAAAGGATGGGTATTGGTATGGATATTTCCCAAATGGTGATGTGTCGATGGAAGGAAATTTCAAAAATGGTCTTGAACATGGAAATTGGAAAATATTTCATGAATCAACAGGTTTGCTCAAATATGAAGGGGCATATTTTTATGGATTAGAAAATGGACTATGGAAAGAATTTGCTGAAGATGGGTATTTGGCAGCCCAAGGCATATATGAATATGGTATTGAAAACGGAATTTGGTGCAATTATAAACGCAATGGCGATACTTTACAACTTGAATATTGGGAAAAAGGAAAATTGATGCAAGTCAGTGATTATTATGGATTTGGCAATAAAAAATTACCAAAAGGAAACCTTAAAAATGGCAATGGAATACGAAAATCCTATTACGAAACCGGTGAACTAGCAGCAGAAGGCACTTTCAAAAATGGATTGCCACACGGTTCATGGAAATATTATTATCCTAATGGTAAAGTGTCGTCATACGGTAAGTTTGAAGAAGGCAAAAAAGAAGGGTATTGGAATTATTATTTTGAGAATGGCAAACTTGATGCAGAAGGCACCTACAAAAATGATGAAACAGTAGGCAAATGGTTTTTCTATGACGAAAATGGTAAAATCAAAGATATGAAAGACTTTGATGAGCTCTTTTCAGAAGAAGGCAGCTGATGATACTAAATATTCAAAGCCTTATTTTATTTCGCATTCCAACATTTTTTGATTTTCAATAAAGCATTCCAGTTTGTCCCCAATTTGCACCGGACCTACTCCTTTCGGTGTGCCGGTAAAAATGATATCGCCTTGCTTGAGCAAGAAATAAGTTGATATATGAGCAATTATTTGATCGACTTTTGAAATCATATCACTGGTATTTCCACTTTGCACTAATTGACCGTTTTTAACTAATGAAAAATTAATATTTTGAACATCTTTGAAATTAGTTTTTGGGACAAACTTTGAAATGGGAGCTGATCCATTGAATCCCTTTGAAATTTCCCATGGCATTCCTTTTGATTTCAATTCAGATTGCAAATCACGTGCTGTAAAATCAATTCCAACACCTATTTCATTATAATATTTATAAGAAAAATCAGGCAATATATTTTTGCCATTCTTTGCGATTTTCACCAATATTTCCACCTCAAAATGAATATTTTTGGAAAATGCAGGATAATAAAAAGGTTCATTATCTTTCAAAATTGCTGTATCAGGTTTCATAAATATTACAGGCGCTTCAGGCAAATGTGCTCTGTCAAATTCTTTGATGTGTTCCGAATAATTAAGTCCTATGCAAAATATATTCATTTCTTAAGCTTCAAATATTTCACCCATATTCAATTCCAAACCTTCAAAAAGTATACTTCTTAAAATATCTTCATTGGTGTATGTTTGGGATAAATGATATTCCCCATTGTTAAGGGAATACACACTGACTAACTCTTCACCAGGATACACAATCCAATATTCATTCACACCATTTTCTTCATATAATTGATACTTATCTGTCAAATCTTTTTTTGAAGTACTTGGAGACAATATCTCAACTATCAAATCTGGAGCACCTAAACAACCTTTTTCATCCAATTTTTTATCATCACATATAATGCAAATATCCGGTTGCACTACATCATAAATTGTTTCATCTCCTTTGGTATTGTTTTTTGGGAAACGAACATCAAATGGTGCAAAAAAAAGCTTGCATTTTTTGTTTACTATTTTATTGCTGATTGCATGTTGAATCCCCCACAAAATTCGCTGATGACGCGTATTTGGTGCTGGTGACATTTTGAATATTTTCCCTTTTATTAGTTCAATTTGCTCATCAAACCACCATGTCAGATAATCGGCATATGTATAGGTTTTGCTTAAATCAAGTGACGAAAACGAAGTAATTTTTTCCATTTATGATTCTTTAGCTTCAAATCTCGTAAATTTGCATTAATAATGGAAACAATCACCAAAAAAGACATTCGCAAGTCCACACCGGAAGAATTAAAATCATTCTTTGAGCAAATTGGAGAAAAGCCTTTTCGAGCTAAGCAAGTTCATGAGTGGATTTGGGAGAAATCAGCATTAAGTTTTGATGATATGACCAATCTGTCTTTGCAAACCCGTCAAAAACTTAATGAATCATTTGCCTTTTTGCCAATAGAATTATCCAAAAGTCAGCAAAGCAATGATGGCACTATTAAATCAGCTTTCAAATTATTTGATGGCAACTTAATCGAAAGTGTATTAATCCCCACCGAAGGACGAATGACGGCTTGTGTATCAAGTCAGGTAGGCTGTTCTCTGACTTGCAAATTTTGTGCAACGGGATACATGGAAAGGATGCGCAATCTTGATGCAGCTGAAATTTATGATCAAGTTGTGAAAGTAAAAAATCAGGCTGAACAAAATTATGGAATGCCTTTAACAAATATTGTATTTATGGGTATGGGCGAACCTTTACTCAATTATAGTAATGTGCTAAAAGCCATCGATCGAATAACAGCTGAAGATGGTCTTAATATGTCGTACAAACGCATTACCTTGTCCACATCGGGCATTGCCAAAATGATTATTAAATTGGCTGATGATGGTTTCAAAAGCAATTTGGCATTGTCACTACACGCTGCAAATGACATCAAGAGGAATGAAATCATGCCAATAAATGAAACTAATTCATTGGATTCGCTTAAGGAAGCTTTAACATATTTTTACAACAAAACAGGTACCAAAATCACCTACGAATACATTGTTTTCAAAAATTTCAACGATACTTTAACTGATGCGGAGGAGCTTTATCAATATACCAGATTTGTCCCTACCAAAGTGAATATTATTGAGTATAATCCAATTGCTGAGGCATCATATAAAAACACCTCAGAGGATAGACTTGAAGCTTTTAGAGCTTATCTCGAACGCAAAGGAGTGAATGTAACGGTACGAAGAAGCAGAGGTAAAGATATTGATGCTGCTTGTGGGCAATTGGCTGGGAAAAACTAAGGAAATGTTAAGTTTTAAATGATAAATGTTAAATTTAAATGAAACATTTATTTAATTATTGAAAATATTTCTTCTGGGTATTTGTCAGAGATGGATTCTTCATTGTCACAGTTGGTATATTTGACTTTCATTAAACCTAGTTTATTTTTTGACAATAATTGCCCTCTAAAAAGCATTCTGTTTTCAACAATATAAACAAAGTCACCAACTTTAGCTTTAGTTACTTTAAGTGATTTGACGAATTTATTATCTAATTCTGCACATGGAGTATAAGAAGTATCTGCAGTGATAAAATTGTACTTATTTGTTATTAAAGGCATTTCTGATATCTTAAAATTGCAAAATGCAATCAATGCAGAAATTGCGACTATTGAAATATTGGTATTAATTAAAAATTTTTTCATAACAGTAATACGAAAATTAAAAGTACTTGTTTTATTAAGAAATTACCAAATTATAAAACCAAAGTAGAAAATAATAAAAATTATATTTTCCTAGCTGAAGCAGGAACTTCTCCTTCTAAGGATTTGAGGAATGCCAAAATACTTTTCAGTTCTTTGTCACTTAATTCTTTGTCAAGCTGAATTTTTGCCATAATAGTTACAGCATCAGTCAAATTAGCTACAGAGCCATCGTGAAAATATGGAGCCGTTTTGGTGATATTGCGTAAAGAAGGAACTTTGAATTTGTACTTATCTGATTCTTCTTTGGTAATATTATACAATCCCAAATCTATCTTTTTGCTATTTGTGTAATTCCAATATGGATATTTTTGTCCGAACGTTTGAAACATACCTCCTCCAATTGCAACACCATTGTGGCAAGTAGCACAGCCTATTTCAATGAAATTTTTGAGACCTTCTTTTTCTAAATCACCCAAAGCTTCAAAATCATTATTCAAATATTTATCAAATGGAGAAGGAGTAATTAATGTGCGTTCAAAAGCGCCAATTGCCGTTCCAATGTTATCATATGTCATTGGTTTTGACTGATTTGGAAAAGAATTGGCAAACGCTGATGTGTATTTCCCGACCTTTGATAATCGATCCAATAAAAACTCTTTTGAAGGTATCCCCATTTCTATTGGGTTCAAAATAGGGCCTTTTGCTTGTTCTTCTACATCCTTAGCTCGCCCATCCCAAAATTGTGTGGTATGAAGAAAAGCATTCAATGATGTTGGTGAATTTCTATCTCCGTTTCGTCCATCATCACCTGTAGATGTCGACTTATTATCAACCCCGTATGTATCCAAATTGTGACACGAATTGCAAGAAATGGTTCCATTTTTGGATAGTTGCTTATCGAAATACAGCATTTTACCCAATTGAATCCTTGACATCATTGTCGAATCCTGATTTTTAATTTCGGGCAAAGGTTTGAAAAGTTTGGAAGCCTTTATCCATAATTTAGCTTCTTCCTTTGTTACTTTATAAGAAGGTTTATTACTGCTAAACTTTTCAGTATTCTGTTCCGAACATGCGAACAGCAAAACAATTGAAGATAAAATAAAGATTCTTTTCATACCTTTTTAAAATAATTTAGAATCTAAACCCACATTAACTGGCTTTTGTTCAATTTTTTTAAGAAAATTATAATGTTCGTTTTACTTCTTTGCGGTCAAACACTTCAATTAAATCTCCTACTTCAATATCATTATAATTAGCAATACCCAATCCGCAATCTTGACCCAATTTTACTTCGTTGGCGTCATCTTTGAATCGTTTCATTGAAGCGAATTTACCGGTATGAATAACGATACCATCTCGAATCAAACGTACTTCACCGCTTCTTTTGATATTGCCATCAATCACAATACAACCGGCAATTGTACCTACCTTGGTGATTTTGAAAGTTTCTCTTACTTCTGCAGTACCCATAATATGCTCTTCCATAGTAGGTTCAAGCATACCTTCCATCGCATCTTTAATATCATTTATTGCATTATAAATAATTGAGTATGAGCGAATTTCTATTTGTTCATTTTCAGCTAATTTTTTAGCTCCTAAAGAAGGACGAACATTGAATGCAATAATTACGGCATCGGAAGCGGAGGCAAGTAAAACATCAGACTCTGATATTTGACCTACTCCTTTATGAATGATCATTACTTGAACCTCAGGTGTGGATAGTTTTAGCATCGAATCTGAAATCGCTTCGACAGAACCATCAAAATCTCCTTTGATAATAATATTTAATTGTTTGAAATTACCAATAGCAAGTCGTCTGCCGATTTCATCAAGTGTGATATGTTTTTTGGTTCTGATACTTTGCTCTCTAAGTATTTGCTCACGTTTATTGGCAATTTCTCGTGCTTCTGACTCATTGGTCATTACATTAAACTTATCACCTGCCTGTGGAGCGCCAGGCAATCCAAGAATCTGTACCGGTTTTGAAGGACCGGCAGTTTCCAAACGTGTACCTTTATGATCAAGCATGGCTCTAACTCTTCCATAGAATTGACCTGCCAAAATTATATCCCCCACTCTAAGTGTTCCACTTTGAACAAGCAGAGTAGTTACGTATCCTCTTCCTTTATCCAACTCTGCTTCGATAACGGTACCTACTGCTCTTTTATCAGCAGTAGCTTTTAATTCCATCAAATCTGATTCAAGCAATACTTTTTCCAAAAGTTCCGGAATACCTGCACCTGTCTTGGCAGAAACTCCTTGGACCTGATATTTGCCTCCCCAGTCTTCAACAAGTATGTTTTCTTTTGCCAATTGTTCTTTAATCCTGTCTGGGTTAGCAGATGGTTTGTCTATTTTATTGATAGCGATAATTATTGGAACTCCAGCTACCAAAGCATGATTAAGAGCCTCTTTTGTTTGTGGCATCACTCCATCGTCTGCAGCTACCACTATAATGGCAACATCTGTAACTTTAGCTCCGCGAGCACGCATAGCTGTAAATGCCTCATGACCAGGTGTATCAAGGAATGTAATCCATCGATCATTGGCTGTTTTTACATCGTAAGCCCCAATATGTTGGGTGATTCCTCCTGCTTCTCGTGATGTTACATTAGTTTTTCTGATAAAGTCAAGTAAGGATGTTTTTCCATGATCAACGTGTCCCATTATGGTTACAATTGGTGCACGATCAATCATTTTCTTAGGATCGTCCGCATCTTCCATTACGGTTATTTCTTCCTCTGCAGTGGTGAATTGTGTAGTGTATCCAAATTCCTCAGCGATAATGGAAATTGTTTCAGCATCAAGTCTTTGATTGATTGACACAAACATTCCTAAAGTCAAACATGCACTAATGATTTCATTCACGTTAACATTCATCATTTGAGCCAAATCATTGGCTGAAATAAATTCAGTTACTTTAAGAATTTTAGAGTCTTCATGCTCGAGCATTTGCCTTTCTTCTTCTGCCTCAGCAGCTGCCGAACGTTTTACTTTTCTATATTTTGCTCTACTTACATTAGCTTTGCCACCACTCAATAATGAAAGCGTCTCTTTAATTTTGTCTTGTATATGTTTATCAGTGATTTCTCCTTTTTCTGCTGGTTTATCAGATCTGTTTCCTCCACCAGGTTTGTTATCTTTCCTACCTTGATTAAAATCTTTTCCTACTGGTTTGTAAACATTATTACCTTTACCTTCAACTTTAATTCTTTTTCTTTTCTTCTTATCGGCTTCACTTTGGCTATTACTTTGTGAATGATCTTCTTTTTTTGCAGGACGTTCAACAGGAAGGTTAATTTTACCCAAAACTGTTAAACCTTTTAATGAATCGGCCTTTGCCTCAATGAGTTGTGTTTTTATTTCCTCAGGCAAGTCTGCAGGTATTGATTCGATTTCTGGTTCGGCTACAGGAGTTTGATTTATAATTTCTGGTACAATTTCTTGTTTGACCTCAATTATAGAGGGAGGAGGAGGAGTTGCAGGAACACTTGGGGCTTTTACTGATTCACTCTTTTTGGGTGACAAGTCAATCTTTCCTAGAACTTTAGGACCATCAAGAATCACTCTTGATTTGTCAACATACTCTTCCTGAACAATTTCTTTGCGTTTGAAATCAGACTCAGAATTATTTGATTTTATATAAACATCTTCTTCTTCTTGACTGGGCTGAACGGATTTTGGAGTTTCAATTACAAAATTTTCAGTTGATTTTTTGCCAAGTGACAAATTACTTGCTTCCTTTTTGTCGGCTAAATCAGGGGCAAACTCTTTTATTAAGAGCTTGTATTGTTCTTCATTAATTTTGGTATTAGGATCCAGTCGCAAGGAATATCCTTTGGAATTTAAAAAATCAACAGCTCTACCAAGAGCGATGTTTAATTCACTTGCTACTTTCCTTAATCTTTCAAATCTTTCTTCTGACATATAATCTTTATTATAAGTATTTCATTCACAACTATTAATGATAAAAACTTACTTTCTTAAAGGCAATATGTCAGTCGGGAAGGCTTACATATCGTAACTTATTTCGAAAGAAAAGTTCATATTTTGAATTAGAGTTCTCATTCTATTCGAATTCTTTTTTGAGAACATCCATTACATCTTTAATGGTTTCCTCCTCTAATTCTGTTCTGCGCAACAAATCTTCACTTGAAACTGCCAGAACACTTTTTGCTGTATCTAATCCGATTCGTTTCAACTCATCGATTATCCAACTTTCAATTTCATCTGCAAATTCATCCAAATCCACATCTTCTTCTTCAATTTCTGCCATTTCGCGGAACACATCTATCTCTAAACCAACTAATCTGCTGGCAAGTTTAATATTCTGTCCACCTTTACCAATTGCTAATGAAACTTGATCCGGTTTTAAGAAAACAGAAACTTTTCCATTCGCTTTATCAATTTTCATGTTTCCTATTTTAGCCGGGCTCAGTGCTCTGGCAATCAACAACTCCAGGTTCTCTGTAAAATTAATTACATCAATGTTTTCGTTATTCAATTCTCTAACGATACTGTGAATACGTGCACCTTTCATACCTACACAAGCACCAACCGGATCGATTCTGTCGTCATATGATTCCACTGCTACTTTTGCTCTTTCTCCGGGTTCGCGAACCACTTTCTTGATTTGAATCAAACCATCATATACTTCGGGTACTTCATTTTCAAATAATCTTTCCAAAAATACAGGAGATGTTCTGGATAAAAGAATTTTTGGATTACCGTTAGCCATTTCTACACGATGCACAACTGCACGAACATTATCTCCTTTTCTGAATCTATCTTTTGAAATTTGTTCGTTTTTAGGAAGAATTAACTCGTTGCCATTACCATCAGTCAAAAGAATTTCTTTTGCCAACACTTGGTAAACTTCCGCAGAAACTAATTCTCCAACGATATCTTTATATTTTTGAAGTAAAAGTTCTTTTTCAAGATCCTTTACTTTTTGTATCAATGTCTGACGAGCGGTTTGAACAACTCTGCGACCAAAATCTTCAATCTTTAACTCATCAGAGAACTCTTCTCCTTCTTGAAAATCAGGATCTACTTTTTGAGCATCTGTAAGCGAAATATGCTTATTTGGATCATAATCAAAGCTGTCTTCAGCGAAATCATCTGAAACAATTTGACGAAATCTCCAAATTTCCAAGTCTCCTTTATCTACATTTATTACAATATCAAAGTTAGAATCATCTTCATACCTTTTTTTAATCATGGTACGAAACACATCCTCCAATATTCTCATCATGGTAGGTCTGTCTATTCCTTTTTGTTTAGCAAACTCTGCAAACGACTCTATTAAATTGATATTATCCATCCGATTTTATTCAATTAAATGAAACTAAAATTACTGCTTTCTTTATTTGATTCAACGATACTTTTCTTAATTGTGTATCTACTATTTTATGCTTATTCTTTTTCTCTTCCAACACCTCGATAAAGTCATCCAAAACCACATTTGTTAACTTTCCTTCAATTTTAACTCCTTCTGCGTCAACAACTTGTATTCTTCTTCCAATATTTTTAAAATACTGTCGAGCTAATTTAATAGGCTCTCCAACTCCCGGAGAAGTCACTTCCAGTTCGTAATTTTCAACTATTTTTGACTCTTCAATTCGTTGATTTAATTCTCTGGAAATGGTACTGCATTCATCGATGGTTATTCCTTTATCTGAATCTACGACCACTTTAATTAAACTATTTCCTTTAAGCTGAACAATATTAACACCTATGATAAAATAAGTATCTTTGTTAATGCTTTCTTCAATAAGTTGAACTAGTTCTTTTTTCAATGCGGTACAATAAAAAAGGGAACTTCTGTTCCCCTTCATACTTCAATTTCGGTGCAAATGTAAGAAAATGCATTATCTAATTCAAAATATATTTTAAAATAAATGTTTGATTTCACGGAGCCAAT
>JANRJY010000054.1:0-22778 GCA_033763735.1 Bacteroidota bacterium
TCTGTATTAGCCGGAATACAATCAACGCCAGATTATTTGTTAAATACCAATCTGAATGGTACAATTAATTGCTTGAATTTTGCGGTAAGGCATCAAGCTAAGTTTATATTCCTTTCGACCAGTAGGGTATATCCGATAAGGAATTTAGAAAATATAATTTATTCAGAAGGAGACACTCGATTTCATGTTTCGGATAATCAGGAGTTAATAGGCGTTTCGGGCAAAGGAATAAGTGAAAATTTCCCTTTAAATGGATATCGTTCGTTGTATGGTACTTCCAAATTGGCATCGGAACTTTTAATACATGAATATCAGGAATTTTATGGATTAAATACTGTAATAAACAGATGCGGTGTACTTACCGGTCCGTGGCAAATGGGAAAAGTGGATCAGGGAGTTATTGTGCTATGGGCTGCCAGGCATTATTGGAAACAAAAGTTGAGTTACGTGGGTTATGGAGGAAGCGGTAAACAAGTCAGAGATATATTGCATGTGGACGATTTATTTCAATTATTGAAATGGCAAATTGCCAATTTACCGACTATCAATGGTGAGATATTTAATGTAGGCGGGGGAAAAGAGGTTAGTGTTTCGTTAATGGAACTAACAAAAATATGCGCTGAAATAACCGGAAATAATATTATCATTGAATCTATAAAGGAAAATAGAAAAGCTGATATACCTATTTATATTACTGATAATAATAAAATCACACAAATTTCGGGATGGACACCTTCCATAACGCCTTATCAAATATTGAGTGAAATAGTGGAATGGATAAGAAATAATGAAAAAGAATTAGAAAACATTTTAAAATAAAAATAAATGAAAGTAGCCATAATTACGGGCTCAGCTGGATTGATAGGGAGTGAGTCTGTTGGTTTTTTTGCGGACAAATTTGATGTTGTAGTAGGTGTGGACAACAACCTGCGTCAATATTTCTTTGGTAATGATGGTAATACCGAATGGAACAAAAATAAGTTGATTGAAAAATATCCCAATTACAGACATGAAACCGCTGATATCAGAGATTTTGATGCCATAAAAAAGATATTTCAAAAGTACCAATCGGATATCTCATTGGTATTGCACACGGCAGCACAACCCAGTCATGATTGGGCAGCCAAGGAACCTTTTACAGATTTTACAGTTAATGCCAATGGGACGTTGAATCTGCTTGAAGCCACCCGTCAATTTGCACCGGATGCTGTGTTTATTTTTACATCTACCAACAAAGTATATGGTGATAATCCAAATTACTTGCCTTTGGTTGAATTGGATACTCGTTGGGAAATTGATACCAATCACCCTTACTACAAAAATGGTATTGACGAAATGATGAGCATTGACCAAACTAAACATTCATTGTTTGGCGCTTCCAAAGTAGCTGCTGATATATTGGTACAGGAATATGGTCGTTATTTTAATTTGAAAACTGCTGTGTTCAGAGGGGGTTGTCTTACAGGTCCTAATCACTCAGGTGCCAAACTGCATGGATTTTTGTCATATTTGATGAAATGTGCTGTGACAGGGGAACCTTATACCATATTTGGATATAAAGGCAAACAAGTGAGGGATAATATCCATAGCTGGGATTTGGTAAATATGTTTTGGCATTTTTATCAGAACCCTAAAATAGGTGAAGTGTATAATGCAGGTGGTGGGCGACATAGCAATTGTTCTATGGCTGAAGCCATTTCTATGTCAGAGAAAATCACCGGCAAAAAAATGAATTGGTCCTATTCTGAAGCCAATCGAATTGGAGATCATATTTGGTGGATTAGTGATGTGTCGAAGTTTAAATCGCACTACCCTCAATGGACCTGGAAATACGGGATTGAAGATATTCTGAGCCAGATATGTGAAGCAACGGTTAAGAATTTAGAAGTTAGAATGTAGAATCACTATTGCGATTTATGATTTACGATTTACGATATGGGATTAATGAATTTTGAATCTTGAAATTCACACATCGCACTTTAATAATTACGCATTAAACATTACTCATTACACTTTGAAACTCTCTGTTGTCATACCGGCCTATAACGAAGAAGGATCTATTAAAGAAACCGTTCAGACATTATATGATACACTTTTGAAATTCAAGATTGATCATGAGATATTTGTTACCAACGATAATTCAAAGGACAATACTGCATTAATACTGGCTGAATTGCAAAAGACCATTCCAACTTTGAATTGGGAAAACAATACAGGTAAAAATGGGTTTGGGTATGCTGTAAGGTTTGGATTGGATCGATTTAAAGGGGATTGTGTAGCGGTTTTTATGGCTGATTTGTCAGATGACCCGGTTGATTTGGTTCGATTTTATCATCGAATGCTGGAAGATGAAGTTGATTGTGTGTTCGGCACTCGTTGGAGTAATGGGGGCAAAGTTTATGACTACCCAATAGTGAAGAAATACATCAACAGATTAGCGAATTTTATTGTGCGTATGGTGCTGGGAATCAAATACAATGATACCACTAATGCATTTAAATTGTACAAGAGAGAAACCATTATGGGCCTTAAGCCATTTTTATCTCCACATTTTAACTTGACTTTGGAGTTGCCCGCCAAAGCAATTGTGCGGGGCTATAGCTATGTGGTTGTGCCTAACTCCTGGAGAAACAGAAAAGCAGGTGAATCGAAACTAAAAATCAAAGAAATGGGAAGCAGATATTTTTTTATTTTGATGTACTGCTGGCTTGAAAAGTATTTTTCAAGAGGGGATTTCAAAAAAACTTATTAATCTTTTCTACAACGAATTCAATATCATCAGTTGTGTGACCAAAAGAAATTGGCAAGCTCAAAGTGGTGGCATGTATTTCGTCTGCTATTGGAAATTGACATCCTTCAAATAAATGTGAATAGGCACTTTGTTTGTGTGGTGGAATTGGATAATGAATTTCTGTTTTTATGCCTTCATTCAATAAATATGCCCTCAATTCATCACGCTTTGGATGTCGGACATTGAATATGTGAAATACATCGAAGTTGTCTTCCTGAATGATAGGTTTGATTAATTTATCAGAAAGTTTATTCAAATAAATATTGGCTAACTTTTGCTTATGGGTGTTTATTTCATCCAGCTTTTTCAACTTTACTGAGAGGCAAGCTGCTTGTATTTCGTCCAATCGTGAATTCATACCTATCAAGTCGTTTTTGTACTTGATTTTGGAGCCGTAATTTCTCAGGTATAACAATTTATCATACAATTTTTCATCATTAGTGGTGATACCTCCTGCATCTCCGATGGCTCCGAGGTTTTTGGTCGGGTAAAAACTAAATGCACCCAAATTTCCCCAATTTCCAGCTTTTCGTCCTTTGTGTTCGGCCCCATGCGCTTGCGCGCAATCTTCAATTACTTTTAAATGGTGTTTTTGAGCTATTCTATTTATTTCAGACATGTCGCACATTTTGCCATACAAATGCACCACAATTATTGCCTTTGTGTTTGGGGTAATAGCTTGCTCTATTTTTGTGGGATCAATATTGTATGTGTGAATGTCTGGTTCTACCAGCACCGGTTTGAAACCTGCATTTACAATTGCCAAAATAGTTGCTATGTAGGTATTGGATACTGTTATTATTTCTGAATTTTTGGGTAATTCCAGCGCTAACAATGAAAGAATCAAGGCATCAAGACCTGAAGCAACGCCCACACAATATTTGGTACCGCAGTAATGAGCGAATTCACTTTCGAATTTTTGTAGTTGGCTTCCCAGTATATACCATCCTGACTGTAAAACCTCTTCAATGGCATTTTGGAAATCCTTTTCGAATATTTTATTTGTGTTTTTGAGAGATTCGAATTCGATGGTACTATTCATAATTTTCGTAAATGTAATCAGAAGGGTCGAAAGTAGTTGGGACCAATATCATAAGTATAGCATCGTTGGAGAATTGATACATTTTGTGCCAATCTTTCGGATAAATTATCAGTCACTTTGAGGTTTTTTTTAAGTTAACGTGAAATCGGGATATTTTTTTTAAAATAAAATTTAAATATTATATAAATTATTTAAAGTCAAAGAGTTATCCATAAATAGATTCTGATTTTTCTGTTTTTACTTTTTGTTTGGGCAAAAAGTAAACAAAAACCCCACCACTCCCGAAAGCTTTCGGGACAAATCCAAGTTTTTTCTTGCCACACAACCCGCCTTTCCATGCCAAAAAACTTGTATTTCGCTCTTTTCGTGGACATCCCACCGCACATAGTTTCTTATCTTTGCATTATTTTATCGCGAACTCACGTTAAAATAATATGCTTCTGACATATTTGTAATTTTTTGATAAATCTTTGGGGAAAAGTCGAACCAATACCTTGTCGTCAAATGCATCTTTAAGATACTCGGGTGGAATTAGTTTCACAATTGTGTGCAAATTAAACCCATTGAGTATCTTGTAATAAAGCATAGTTTTTTGTTCTTCGGATAAATTATCATTTCTATTCATTAAAAAATCTTTGTAGGGCTCTAAATTTTCATTTGAATCCCAAAAACAAAATATTCTTAATTTCTCCAAGATTTCTTCTTTCGACATTTGTGAAACAAACTTTATTTTGTCCATTTTTTCGAATAATTAATATTTAATACAAAGTTGAATAATAAATAAAGAGTATTCAAATACTTAAAAAGTAAATATTTTAGGAAGTAAAATACTTTAATCACAGATTTTTTATATGCTCAGCCACATTTTGCATCAACCAAGTAGGCGTTGAGGTGGCCCCACATATTCCAATTTTATCATTTGGTAGAAACCAATTATCTTCAATTTCACTTTCATTCTCAACAAAATAGCTTCTTTCGTTTGTTGCTTTGCATACCCCATAAAGGGCCTTGCCGTTGGAGCTTTTTTTGCCACTTACAAATATAATTACATCGTTTTCTTTAGAGAATTTCTCCAACTGTGGTTCCCTGTTTGAAACCTGCCTGCAAATGCTATCATTGGCATCAAACTTGTCCAAATTATCCGGAACGCTTGACTGCTGAATTCTTTCTTCAATCAAGGATTTCATTTTATAAAATCCAGCTGTGCTTTTGGTAGTTTGGCTGTAAAACGAAATTGGTTTGTTGAAATCAACTTTTTCGAGATCTTCGGGGGTGGTTACCACTATTGCTTCGTTATTGGTTTGACCCGAAATGCCTATAACTTCTGCGTGACCCTGTTGACCATAAATGACAACTTGACCATTTTGCTGTTTAATATCATCATAGGAGTTTTTGACTCTGTTTTGAAGCTTAAGTACTACCGGACAAGAAGCATCGATCAATTCAATATTATTTTGCAAAGCTAATTGATATGTTTCCGGTGGTTCACCATGTGCACGAATAAGCACTTTACAGTCGTGTAGGTCTTTTAATTGGTCTTTATTGATGATTTTAAGACCTTTTTTTGCCAATCGATCTACTTCCATGGCGTTATGGACGATATCACCCAAGCAATATAATGATCCTGATTCATCCAGCTCATCTTCAGCCATTTGAATTGCAAATTCAACACCAAAACAATATCCCGAATTTTTGTCTATTATTATTTCTCTTGCCATTAAATTAAGCCCAATAATTATACAACAAACAAATTTAACAAATGGTTTTAAAGTATTATTTTACTCAAAGCCAATCCAATAATAATATCAACCTGCTCATCAAAAGTAATGAAAGTTGTATCAATTTCTAAGGCATCAGGAGCTTTTCTGAGTGGACCTTCCGAACGATGCGTGTCGATATGGTCGCGGTGTTGCAGATTTTCGATTATTTTGGGTAGCTCAATTAATTCATTCTTTTCGAGCAATTCTTTTTGTCTTCTTTCTGCCCTAATATTGAGGTCGCAGGTCATAAATATTTTGAGTTCTGCCTCCGGAAATACCATTGTTCCAATATCTCTTCCATCCATTACCACGCCTTTGTGCTTACCCATGCGTTGTTGCTGTGCCACCATGTTTTTGCGAACTTCAACGATTGCGCTTACTTCACTTACCATTTCGGAGATATACATTTTGCGTATTTCTTCAGATACATTAATGGCATTGAGATATATGTCAGAATTATTGGTTTTGGGGTTGTAATGAAACTTTAGTTCAATTTCACTTAATGCTTTGTGCACCGCGTGAGGGTCAGTAAGATTGATATAATGTTCCAAAAAATATAAGGTAACAGCTCGATACATGGCACCAGTATCGATGTATGACATACCCAATTCATGTGACACTTGCTTGGCAGTACTGCTTTTGCCGCAAGATGAATATCCGTCAATTGCAATCGTAATTTTTTTCACAAAATTTTTTTTAGCAATCTTTAATAGGGCAGGGCATAGGTCCTTTTTTAGGCTGACGAGTGCCTCCTTTTCCATGCGTGGTTTTGCAACTTGTTTCTACAAATACGGTAAATATTGCCATGATTAATAAGCCGGAAATCATTTTTTTTAACATCATGCTTTTATTTTTGAATATTGTCTTCTCTGTCAACCGAATAATTTTTATGCTTTTTTGGATGCCGATTTGCTTTGTGTGGTCTCCAATCAGTTTTTGGAGCATACACGCATGCGTTAATCAAAAGTAATAATAAAATGAATTTTAAAACTTTATTCATACATGGAATCCTTTCAAAATTGGTTTATTTTTTTTAGAATCAAAAATATGCAATTGGTCAGTGTGTAAACTTCATATAACCATAGGGTGAAATACTTGCATTTAATGCCATGTCCCAAGTATTGGTTTCAAATGTACTTGCAAGTACCATATCCTCGAAGGTAATTCCTATTTTTAAGCATTTGGGGTTGCATTTTGTCAAAAATCTATCATAATAACCTTTGCCGTAACCTATTCTGTGACCTTTTGTGTCGATCAAAATGGACGGAACCAATACTATATCAATTAAAGCCGGATTTATTAATTTTCCTTCGATGGGTTCTTTAATTCCTAACTTGTTAATTGAATATTCCGTTTTTGAATTCACAATTAAATGTTCCATTTCAAATGAATTTTGAATAATTCGTGGAACGCATATGTTTATTGTAGGATATAAATCCCAAATTTTTTTCCAGATTATTGTTGTGTCAGGCTCGTTGTTTTTTTCAATGGTTATAAATGAATGCACTACTAAGTTTTGTGAAAGTTGAATATTGGAAAAAAAATATTCACAAATCAATTCAGATTGCTGCCTTACAAATTCATTAGTATATTTTTTTCTTTTGTTAAGAAAGAATTTTCTAATTTCTTCTTTGCTTTTCATTGATTCAAACATCATGCAAAGTAAAAAATGTTTTTTATATTTGCATCCCTATCGCAATAATGCCCAGGTGGTGAAATTGGTAGACATACTACTTTGAGGTGGTAGCGCTGTAAAAGGCATGCGAGTTCGAATCTCGCCTTGGGCACTTTACCATAAAATCTTAAACCTAATTGCTTTTTTGCTTTAGAAATTTGTATGCAAGAAAAGGATTCCAACAAAAGACATATTGCCATATTAGGTTCAACCGGATCAATCGGTACTCAAGCATTAGACGTAATTGCAGCAAATAAAGACAAATTTGAAGTAGAGGTTTTGTCAGCACAAAACAATGCCGAACTTTTAATACAACAGGCAATAGCTTTTCAGCCTAATGTAGTTGTTATTGTAAATGAAGACAAATACGAACAAGTAAAGTCGGCTTTAAGCAGCCATCCTATCAAAGTTTATACCGGATCGAAATCGCTTTGTTCGGTGGTGGAAATGGGTCCGATAGATATTGTATTAACCGCAATGGTTGGTTATTCAGGTTTGTTACCAACGATACATGCTATAAAAGCAAAAAAAACGATTGCACTTGCCAACAAAGAAACATTGGTGGTTGCCGGCGCTTTGATAACCAAGCTTGCCTATGAAAATGGTGTAAATTTATTGCCGGTAGATTCAGAACATTCGGCAATATTTCAATGCTTATTGGGTGAATTTCATAATCCCATCGAAAAAGTAATATTAACGGCTTCGGGAGGACCTTTCAGAGGGAAGGATCGTGATTTTCTGTCCAAAGTCACCAAGGAACAAGCTTTAAAGCATCCAAATTGGAGCATGGGTGCTAAAATCACCATTGACTCTTCCACATTGATGAATAAGGGACTTGAAGTGATTGAAGCAAAATGGCTTTTTGCTGTAAAACCTGAGCAGATAGACGTTATTGTTCACCCCCAGTCCATTGTTCATTCGCTAGTACAATTTGCTGATGGATCAATTAAAGCACAAATGGGGTTGCCGGACATGAAACTTCCTATCCAATTTGCCTTGGGATATCCCAATAGACTCAAGTCTGATTTTAAGAGATTTGATTTTATGGATTTCCCCAATTTGACATTTGAAAAACCGGATTTACAAAATTTTGAGTGCTTGAATTTGGCATTTGAAGCTTTGAAAAAGGGAGGAAACATGGCATGCATATTGAATGCAGCCAATGAAGTAGCGGTAGCTGCATTTTTGCAGGATAAAATTAAATTTTTACAAATAGCAGAAATTGTAGGTAAAGCGATGCAAAAAGTTGCTTTTGTTGACAATCCAGGCTTGGATGACTACATACAAAGTGATGTAGATGCAAGGAAATATTCTGAAAGTTTGCTTTCCTGATTAATAAATAGCCACTTGATTATCAATCTGTAAGCTCCATTCGTGAATGCCGCCATGTAGGCTTTGGGCCTGCGTGAATTTAAAGTCTCGTAAAAAGTCAACTGCATTTTGGCTACGAATTCCAAGGTGACAATATACAATCGTTCTTTTGGCCGGATTCAGTTCATGGAGCCGTTCTTCAAGTTCGTTTAACGGAATAAAAATACCTCCGATATGGCATATTTCTCTTTCTTTTTCGGTTCGGATATCCAATAATTGAATATCGGCTTTGCTATCAAGTAATTCCTTCAACTGGTGCACGGAAATGGTTTCAGATGATTGCCAATTGTTGCAATTGTCCAAACATTCTTTTCGGGAATACGGGTTGGTTTCAAAATTGAAAATTTTGGTTTCTGAAGTTAAACCATTAAAAATCAAAAGCTTGTTTGACAAAATATGGTCAGAGTCTAATACAACTTTGAGTGCTTCATTGGCCATATACATGCCGGTGATACCGGTAACCATTCCGAGTACACCCGTTCGCACGCAATCAGGAATGTCATTGTTCTGTTCCGGAAATAAACATCTAAGGTTGGGCGCATCGTCATTCAAGTTGAATACACTTACATTGCCTTCAAATTTGTAAACTGAGCCGTAAATCAATACTTTATTTGCCAAAATGCAGGCGTCATTAATTAAATACTTTGAAATTGGATTGTCCGTACAATCAATAATAACTTGATAATCATTGATAATTGATAGAATATTATCTTGGTTGATAATAGCTTGATAAGTCTTGACTGTTATAAATGGGTTGAGATTTTGGACGAAAGTTTTGGCGCAGTCTATTTTTGATTTTCCTATATCATGTACGCTGTATATAGTTTGCCTATGCAAATTGGAGACAGAAACTTTATCAAAATCAGCTATTCCAATTGTGCCGATACCTGAAGCCGCCAAATATTGTAATACAGGTGCGCCCAATCCTCCTGCACCAATCACAAGTACACTTGCATTATTGATGATTTTTTGACCTTCGATTCCAATTTCCGGAAGCAGAATTTGTCGACTATAATATTGCTCTTCTGATATGTTTTCAACCATGGTTATTGTCAATTAAATCAGATTTGTGATTATAGTTTTTGAACAATACATATTGTTTGTTATTCAGTTCAATATCAAATACTTTCAATGATTCAAGAATGTATTTCATGCTAAACTTTTGTAGTTTTTTTTGTTCGTACAATCGATTAATTTTTTGTAATGCTTTGCAGCTAAATAATGACAAAAGAGGCTCAGGTTCATTCTTGTATGAATATAAGTAGCATTCAAATTCCGGGTCGTATTTTTCGTATTTGAGAATCAAATTTTCAATGGTTTCTTTATTTATATCAATTATATCACAGCCGATAATCAAAATGTCGCTATTTGGAAATCGTTGATGCAAACTCAAAATACCGCCTAAAGGACCTTGAATATCAACACAATCCTTTACCAATTCTGTATTGGGCAATTTCATTTGTTTGAATACAGATACTTGCGTTGAATTAATTGACATTGCAAATTGATCAATATTTTTGCATTGAAATAATTTGCGTAAAGCCATTTCGCCCCAGGTTACGCCATTGGTTGATAATAAACTTTTGTCGACACCCATACGAGTGCTTTTCCCACCGCACATTACGGCACCCAATAATCTGTTATTAATGTCCATGAAAAACTAATTCGGTGTGATGGTCAGTGGTACAATTGCAGTTGTTGCCCCACGAATAAGTCCCGTCAGTAAACAGTTCTTTTTTCCAAATTGGTGCTTCGTGTTTGACTTTATGGATGATATACTGATTGGCTTCGTATGCTTCTTTACGATGTTTTGAAGAAGTAATTACGCATACAGCACATTCAGATATGCCTACTTTTCCGATACGATGAACGCAAATTGCAATTTCCAGATTCCACTTTGTTTTGGCTTCAGAAAGTATTTCTTCAATCATTTTGTTGGCCATGGAATCGTGTGCTTCATATTCAAGGCCGATTACTTCTTTACCTTTATTTGAATTGCGAGCTTCTCCACTGAACAACACAACAGCTCCGGCACTTGGGTGATGTGATTGAGACAACAGATGCACAATGTTAATATCGTTATTGGATATATGAGGATACATATTAGAATGGGACAATTTAACCTCCACTACTGGGAGGGATCACGAACAGGGTACTTTGATTAGGGATTTGAAACGACTGATTGATAAATGAATCGCCAATAGCAAACCTGCAACTTGTTAATATAGAAGCACTTGATGGGTTTAATTGAGATAGCGCCTCAATGATTCCTTGACAAGTGTTCTTTTCCAAAGTTGCTTCAAATTCTTCAGGAAAATAATCTTTCAAAACGGCAAAAACTTTAATTTTAACAGTAGTTTTTGTTGATATAGTATTCATTTTTTACGAATTTATCCACCTACTTCTATCATTTCCAACGAACTACCTTGAAATTTTAACGTTTGCTTTTGTAATAAGGCTTTCTCCAAATTTGCAATAAGTTCATTTGTATCATTTACTGAATTTCTGATAGATATACCATTGGGGTTGCTTAAGCATCCATATATGTTTCCATAACTATCCAATCGTAATCTATTACAATCCGAACAAAATGGGGCACTTTCATTAGCTATGATGCCAAATATTTGACCATCGTTCGTTTGCCAATAATTGGAAGTGTCAGATGATTTTCGAGGTAGATGGGTAAAATTTATTTGAGTTTGAATGGTATTCAGTATTTCATTTTGAGAGAAAAGTCGGGTGTCTGTTTCATAAAATAAGTGCCCCATTTTCATTACTTCCAGAAAGCGAATGACTATTTTTCTTTCTTTTGCAAAATTCAGAATTGGCAATATTTGATTTTCATTCACTCCCTTGATTACCACACAATTAAGTTTTACTTTAATGCCTTTATCTATAGCGACATCGATTCCTTCAATGATTTTTACAACGCTTCTTCTTTTGCTTATTTGGAAGAAAACGTCCTCATCAATAGCATCAAGTGAAACGTTGATGGAAGAAATATCATTTTGGTTTAACTTTTGAATTAAGTTTTTGAGCAAAAATCCATTTGTAGTTAATTTAATTTCAACTTCAAGTGTATTTAACAAATTAATAAGAGGTACAATGTTTTTATACAGAGTGGGTTCTCCACCTGTGAGTCTGATTGTATTGAGATTGAGAATGGAATGAATACGTTTAATTATTTCAAATAATTCATTGTATTCCAATGTGTTAATCTGCGGTGATTTATTCCCAACGACACCATCATTGACACAATAAGTACATTCCAGATTGCATGTATTAAGCAAGCTTACCCGAAGTGTTTCAAAAGTTCGTCCCAATGAATCCCTAATCAATTTGTGTGGTCTTTTAAAAGGCGTTTATCAAAGTTAAATATATGCTTTTTATTTATTTTAATTTTATCAAAATCCGGATGATGTGGGTTTAAGATAAAATTATTTTCTTCATTGATAATTGCTGAAGGTACTGACAGTACAAGTGTTTTTTTCATCAACAACCATTTGCTACCTAATTCAGAAGTGTATTTGATGTTTTCCGAATAATGCCAATCGTCTATAAGATCATTAATTGATATGATTTGTATAGGTAATTCATCAGAAATCTCTAATTCCAAAATGGAAAAAGATATCTTAAAACGATAACTGTTTGCATTAGCTAATAATTCTAAAGCAGATAGAGATCGGTACTGAGAAGTGTATAATGCAGGAATTCCAATTTTGTTCCATCTACCGCCATGCAATTCAGCACCTCTTCCGGACAAATCGTCAATAAAATTGTCGGGCGCAATTCTGTAAACCAGCATTATGAATATATACCATGTTTAATTCTGCCAACAACATGCCTAACCATATCAATACCAAAAATGGTATCCATATAATCCAAAGGTTTTTTGAAATCGAGAGCCGGTAATTCACTATTGATCCATTGGATAACTTGCTTTGAATCAAAAAGTTCAGAAGCTTCGCTGATCAATCGTTCTAAGGAAAGGATGTGTTCACTAACCGGAATATCCATGATATCAGAAGACTTATACCTAAGCAATGTCCTGCTGGAAATGTGCAACAAAGGTGCAATCTCATAAATTGTAAGCCCTAGTTTAGCTGCTGTTTTTTCGAGGAAAGCTTTGTTGACACCTTTTTTGGATTGCTTATGTAGCATAGATTCGGTAAAGTTGGAAGTATGGTACACTTCTACAAATTCCGAAACTTTTAATTCTTCTTTTTCAGGGAATTCGTATGGTTTGATGGTTTTTTTGGGAGTACTCATTAATGTCACACGTTTATATGACAAATGTCGTAATAATTAAGATAAATGTCAATCTAAATAAAAATTAATTTCAAAAATGCGACAAAAAGCACCAGTGCCAATGTGTATTTCAAAAGTTTGACATTCAGCAATTTACTGCCAAAGTAAGAGCCTACAATACCACCTATTGAGGCCGCAGCTATCCAAGAAAGCATTTGATCATTAATCTCAATATTTTTTTGAAAAACATTAATCAATCCGGCTAATGAATTGACAAATATAAATAAAGACGAAACTGCTGCCGTTTGTTTCATGTTGGCCCAACCCAAAATGAGGATAATCGGACTAAGGATGATGCCTCCTCCAATACCTAATAATCCTGATAGAAAACCAATTAAGCCTCCTATGATGATACAGAATCCAATTTCAAGGGTGCTAAAAGTAGATTTCTCCTTATTTTCAAAATTGTCAAGTACACCGGTTAATTTGAGAATGGGAAAAAGCAAACAAACACCCAACATACGTTTGTACAGTATCGCATCAATATGTATTCCCGAACCCAGATAAGCCATTGGAACAGAGCCAATAATGAAATACAAAAACAAATTCCATCGAAAATATCCGGAGCGTTTGAATTGAACAAAAGCCAGTATGGAGACAAATACATTCAATAAAAGTGCAGTGGTTTTGATAATGCCCGAATCAATGCCCATCAGTGATAAAGCGGCAATGTATCCGCTTGCTCCACCATGACCAACAGCCGAATACAGAATGGCAACTATAAAAATCAATAGAGTGGAAATTAACTCCGACAAACTCATTACTCCTAATTCAATACCAGCGAATCAGCATTTATAGCTACAAAATCACTTTTTGGACTTTCACAAACGCTGCATACAAAAGTATCGGGTAATTTTTCAAAACTAATATCCGGAGGAATATTATTAAAAGAATCACCAATTCGTGAATCATAAACAGATTGACAATGTTGGCATTGATACACCATAAAATTGGTTTTTAGCGGAGGCGTTTTGATTTCGTCTTTTACAACTACCAATTCAATTTCGTTCAGTTTAGAGTAGTACAATTTGCATAATTCTATTAGTTTTTTGGGCACTTGCCACAAATCCAATTTCATGGCAAATGCAGTTTTTTGTAAACTATTGGGGTTGAAATTTTCGGAGTAAAAAATATTGTATTTAAAGAAAAAACTAAAGTTGCCAAGTTTTATAACCGGCGTTCTTTGAATGATAATAGATGCAGGTATGGATTTGTTTTTGTTCAAATTTAGTCCAAACACCAAGCCAAAGGTACGTGCGTCAATTTTGTCAATGGCCGAGATAAAATATTGTTTCAGTTCAAGCTCATCACTATTGATATCTTCAACAATCCAATTTAAATCGGTGATGGAATGCCTCAAATTGATACCATGTTTTCCCAATAGTTTTTCGAAGTGAATTCGATCGGATTGATTAATCCCTTTAATAATAAAGGTACGCCATGGAGTGATACATAACTGTCCAATATTCAGGTTGATGCAGAGCGCACATAGTTCATGAATAAATGGAATGGGTAATAAATAATCTCTACGGTATATACCAAGCCAAAACTTGTCACCGTATTTGTTCATTCCTTCATAATAGGGAAATGAATATCGAGGAATCGAAAGTTCTTTATGGATTTCTTCAAATAGATAGGTGGTGTTTGTATTAATAAGATCCATTAGCTGTTTTGAGTCTTGAATTTTATTATTCAAATACAATTCTTCAATTTCTCTGCAAATTTTTGGAATGTCAGTTGTGTAAATGAGCCTATCCCATCGAACAAAATTTTCACTTTCTTCAAAATTGATGTACAAATACCAATATTGGTAGGTGGGAGACGAAATGAAATTAAGTTGACTTTGAAATAATGGTACAAGTGATTGACCAATATCGCAAATGCTAATTTTGAGCTTGGGTGCAAAGTCAAATAGGTCAAAAATATCTTTATAAATGCCTTCGGTCAACCAAATATCGTTCGAAAAAATACCTTCAGCTGGGTAGGAGCTAACAATATTTGGGTGGTGGTCAGCATCCAACTCAAAGTCAATATTTGATTCATTAATAATGGAAACAAATTCTTCCAGATTTTCACGATGAACATTAAAAAAAATCTCTTGTCGAGGACCTAAATTAATATGTTTTACATCAGCTTTGAATGCCATTTCAACCATTGATTTGAGCTTCAATGGTGTAGTGATTCCACCTAATGCATTTAGTTTTATGACATGATTGTGTTTCACTTACAGCGATTATTTAAGCGGTTACCAATAACTTTTGCATAATTCCTTTGACTTCAGGTCTGCAACTGCCGCAGCCTTGACCGGCACCGGTTTCTAAACAAAGTTTGTCAAAATCTGAGCAGCCTTGTTTGATTTTATTGATGATATTACCTTCCCCAACACTGTTACATGAACATACTAATTTGCCTATTACAGGCTCAGCTTTTTTATTGCTTCTGAGTAATTCCAAGCGTTTGTCCGAAAGCTCTATTTTGTTGCTTATCAAATCTTTGAATTCAATAAATTCTGATTTGTCGCCAATGAGTATTGCTCCAACCAATTTGTCATTGTTGATGATACATTTTTTATAATATCTTTTTGACTTGTCTATAAATACAACTTCCTCAAAATTTGGATCGGAAGAGGGGGCTTCCGGAATGCCAATAGAACATAATTGAAAATCCTCCATTTTCAGAATATTCATAAAAGTAGAACCTGAGTACACAGCACTTAAGTCTCCTTCCAGATATCGGGCGATAATAGTTGCTTGTTGTTCAGCAGCCGCAGTAATTCCCCACATCATTCCTTTGAATTCGGCAATTTCGCCGGCAGCAAAAATGTTAGGGTCGCTAGTTTGCATATATTCATTGACGACAACACCTCTTTTGACTTCGAGTCCTGCGTTTTTGGCAAGTTCAATATTTGGGCTGGTACCTATGGCAAATACAGCGGCAACGCAGTCAATTCTTTTGCCTGATTTGAGTTTGACAGCTTCCAGGCTTGATTCTCCAATAAATGACTGAACCTCATCGTTGAAAATAAACTTAATTCCCCTGTCTCTCATTTCTTCAAATAACAAAGTGCTTCCAAGTTCATCCAATTGACGCTCCATTACCCTATCGGTACGATTGACGATAGTGATATTTACGCCAATGGCATTGAGGGAAGAAGCTAATTCTAATCCTAACAGACCACCACCAACGATAAGCATATTGGAGTTGGGCTGGCAATAAGGTTTAAGATTGTCAGCATCCATACGGGTACGCATATTGAATATTCCCTGCATACGACCAATAGGCACATCTTTTGGCATAAATGCTCGGCTACCCATACCCAATATCAAAACATCGTACGTATGCTTTTCGCCATTTTCGGTGATGATGGTTTTTTCGTCTTTCAGTATTTGGGTAATTAATACATTTCTGTGGACATGAATATCGAAGTCTGGGATTTCCTCGTCTGTCATTTTCACCAATTGCTCCCACTTCTGATGACCACTTAAATAATCAGGCAATTGAACCCTATTGTAAAATGGCCAAAACTCTTTGCTGAAGATATGTATTTCGTCTTCTGAATTTCGAGAACGATATTCTTTCACAAAACCAAAGCATGCCGCTCCGGCACCAACAAATACTATTTTTTGTTTAGGCTTAATGTACTTTGAAACCTGTACTGCACAGAATTTGAAATCGGGTTCTTTGGAACGTGGGTCCAAAAGTTTATTTGTCAAATTATTTGCCCTTCCAAAGTCGTTATTTAACAATTTGCCCCAATGCATGGGCAGAAATACTACTCCTTTCTTGATTTCAGTAGTGACTTTAGCTTTCGCTCTTACATCACCTCTTGTGTTAACAATACATACAATGTCATTATCATGAATATTTCTTGCTTCGGCATCTTTGGGATGAATTTCTAAAAAAGGTACATCAATGTGTTGTTTTAATTTATTGACCTTGCCTGTTTTGGTCATAGTGTGCCATTGATCACGAATGCGACCGGTAGTTAACACGAGAGGGAAATCTTCAGAAATGGATTCAGATAAATTTTCATCAGGAACGGAATGAATCTGTGCTTTTTGATTTGACGTATAGAATTTTTTGTCTTCAAACAATCGATGTGTGCCTCCGTTCAATGATTGGGTTGGATATGGCCATTGTACCGTTCCTTTTGATTGAAGTGTATGATAACTTAGCCCACTGATATCAATATTGGTCCCTTTTGTAATTTTTGCGTATTCATCAAATACCTGGGCAGAACCGCTGTAACCAAATGCATCTCCGAAACCCATTTTTATGGCAAATTTTTGAATTATTTCAGTGTCAGGAAGTGCTTCGCCAGGGGCATCGACAATTTTGTTGAGATATGAAATTCTTCTTTCAGAATTGGTCATGGTCCCTTCTTTTTCAGCCCATGAAGCAGCAGGAAGGATAACATCGGCAAACTTAGTTGTGTCAGACAGCCAAGACGAATCCTGAACTACCACGAATTTTGCATTTTTAAGCGCCTCTTCCGCTTTTCTGACGTCAGGTAAACTCACCAACGGATTTGTGCACACGATCCATATTGCTTTCATCCGACCATCGGCCAAAGCGTCAAACATTTCTGTAGCCGTTAATCCGGGTTTAGGCGCAATTTTGACAGGACTATTCCAAAACTGTTCTACCTCCGTACGATGCTCCGGTTTTGAAAGGTCACGATGAGCAGGTAGCAAATTTGCCAGTCCGCCTACTTCTCTTCCTCCCATTGCATTGGGTTGACCGGTAAGTGAGAAGGGTCCGGAACCCGGTTTACCTATATGACCTGTTATCAGGTTAAGGTTTATTAAACTCAAATTTTTGTTTACGCCTATCACAGATTGATTCAATCCCATGGTCCACATGGTCAAAAATCCCTGTGATCGACTGATATATGTAGCTGCCCATTGAATGTCTTCGGCTTTGATGCCACAAATGGAAGCACTTTCTTTAAGAGTTCTTTTAAAAACGGTTTCTTTATATATCTCAAATCCATCAGTATGGTTATTGATAAATTCGAGGTCAATTGCTTCTTTTTCAATAAGTAGACGGCCTATCGCATGAAATAGAACAATATCTGTTCCCGGATTGATTTGTAAGTGCAAATCAGCCATGGCTGCTGTTTGAGTTTTGCGAGGGTCAACAACAATAATTTTTACATCTGGGTTGGCTTTTTTGTGTGCTTCTACTCTTCTCCAGATAATAGGGTGGCACCAAGCTGGATTGGCTCCGGCAACAAAAAAAGTATCTGCAAGTTCAATATCTTCATAGCATACAGGAACTGAATCTTCACCCAGACTTAGTTTGTAGCCGACGACAGCTGAACTCATACAAAGTCTGGAGTTTGTATCGATATTATTTGAACCAATAAATCCCTTAATTAGTTTGTTTATAATATAATACTCTTCAGTCAGGCATTGTCCTGAAACATAAAACCCAACAGAGTCGGGTCCATATTTTTCAATGAATGTTTTGAAAACAGCTACGGTTCGGTCCAAAGCCTGATCCCAACTTACTCTTTGCCTTTGCTGATTCCGGTTCCAGCGCATTTCCGGATAAAATATTCTATCAGAATGATCCATCACGGTATAGTGAAGATTCATTCCTTTGCTGCAAAGCATACCTTTGTTCGCAGGGTTATCTTTATCTCCTTTTAATGATATTTTATTGTTAGATTCTTTGGTAACCTCAATACCACAACCCACCCCGCAATACGAGCAGGTTGTTTTGAACGTTTTTGATTTGCTTGAAGGTTCCAAAGCTCAAAATATTAATCTTCAATAGAGAATTTGCTATGCAACAATTGCATCAAACGGTCATGTGTATCCATGTAAGCAGGATCATGAATGATGTCTTTTTTGTTTCTTGGTCTACTCAAAGGAATGTCAACTATTTCTTTGATGGTTGCAGCAGGTCCATTGTTCATTACAACTACTTTGTCTGAAAGGAAAATAGCTTCGTCAATATCATGAGTTACGATAACGATTGTCTTGTTGCGATTGTCCAAATTCCAAAGTTTCAATAATTCTATTTGCATCTCACCTTTTGTAAGGGCATCCAGAGCGCCAAATGGTTCGTCCAAAAGCAATATGCTTGGATTGATAGCGAAAGCGCGTGCAATGGCAGTTCTTTGCTTCATCCCACCCGAAAGTTGTCCGGGAAGTTTGTCTTTATGATCAAATAGCTTAACCATTTTCAGGTATTCAATCACTATTTTCTTTTTTTCTAATTTGGTTTTGTCCTTCATTACGCTGTCAACCGCTTCGAATATATTTTCATTAACAGTGAGCCAAGGAAGTAAAGAATAGTTTTGAAACACAATTCCTCTGTCAGGTCCGGGCCCTTTGACTACTTTGTCATTGGCTATTACTTGACCGGAAGTAGGCTTAACCATTCCACTTATTGTATTCATCAACGTTGATTTACCACAGCCTGAATGACCAATAAGTGCTACAATTTCTCCTTTTTTAATTTCCAGGGAAATATCTTTTACTGCAGTATATATGCCTTTTGGCGTATCGAAGCTGATACTGACATTTTGGATATCAATAGCAATAGGTTTAGGGATTTTGTGGAATTCGTTAGAACTATCTATTAAAATTTCAGTTTGAGTTTTCATGGTTTCCAATATTTAGTGTTACTTAATTATGTGTATGAGAATCTTTTTTGAAGGGCGTTGAAACCTTTATCTAAGGCAAGTCCAACTAATCCAATGATAAATATTGCAAGGATTACTTTTTCTAAAGAACCGCCATTGTAGCTGTCCCACACAAAGAAGCCAATTCCCAGACCGCCCGACAACATTTCGCCGGCAACGATTACCATCCACGCAACGCCTATGCTCAATCGCAAACCAGTGATAATGTGCGAAAGAGAATAAGGAATCATAATTTTGGTTACATATCTCCATGTTGAAAATCCGAATGCTTTACCTACATTTTTATGGTCAGCCGGAATGGATGCCACGCCTACAGCAGTATTGATAAGTGTCGGCCATAGGGAAGTGATGAAAATCATAAATATGGTTGCCCCTCCGGCATCTTTCATGGCAATCATACCTAATGGGAACCAAGCAAGTGGAGAAACAGGTCTTAATATTTGAACAATTGGATTTAACAAATTCATTGCCACCGATGAAGAACCCATAATAAAACCAATTGGAATGGCAAACAAACTACCAATCAAAAAGCCTGTAAATACCCTTAAAAGTGAGCTCCAAAGTGTAATCAAAATTCCTTTATACCCTGGGTCTTCCGGATTATTATAGAAAGGATCAGAGTCAATAAACAATTCCTGAATAGCAAGTAATCCTGCATCGGGTCCGGGAATATCACCTTTTGTCTGCAAATGAATAAGCTGCCAAAAGGCGATTAATACTAATATACTTCCGATAAAGTAGATAAAAGGTGCGATTTTTAGCCAGGTCCATTTTAGTGATTGTGCCATGTCGGTAAGGGTTAATGGTTATTGAGTTGAAAGTTATTAAGTTGATGGTTATTGAGTTATTAAGTTGAAAGTAAATGAGTAATGAGCTTTGGTTTAAATTTGGTAAGCTATTTAATGATATACTTATTTAATCGTTACTCATTACTCATTAATAATTAATTATTAATTATTAATTATGTATTACCCATTATTTTATCGTTTACATTTGCTTAAGTAATCAGCTGGGTTTGTTGCATCAAATGTGACCGGATCCATTTTTATGGCGAATGGTTTCATGTCATCAGTAGCTAATGGAACATTCATTTCTTTTGCTACTTCGGCATACAAATCGTCCATTATCAAATTATCCGCAATTTTTGCATAATCTGCAGGCATTTCTTTGAGGTATCCAAAGCGAACATATTGTGCCATGAACCATATTCCGTGAGCTTTACGAGGCATATTTACAAATCCGTTATTGTAAAATTTCATAAAATCATCTTTGTAATTGGTAACACCCAAGTCACATCCAATATCATTTTTGCCCATTAATCGAGCTTCAACTACCGGCAATTGAGCTTTTGCATTTACATATCTCACATCTGCAATAATGGAAGCTACTTCTTTACGATTTTTCATATTGTCAATGTACTGGCTGGCTTCTATAATGGCTTTCATTACTTTTTTAAGATCTTCGCGTCTTTTAGCTGCAAAATCTTTGTTTAGTACCAACGCTTTTTCCGGATGATCTTTCCAAATATCTTGAGAAGCGCAATGCGTAAAACCAACACCTGTTGCTGCAGCTACTCCATTCCAGGGTTCGCCTACGCAATAGCCCTCCATATTATCTACTCTCATGTTTGCAACCATTTGTGGTGGAGGAATGGTAATGATACCCACACTTTTCATGTTGATTCCTGCGTATGCAAGCCACACTCTCAACCACAAATCATGTGTGCCACCTGGGAAGGTCATGGCGAATGTTACATCTTTCTTTGCTTGCAACGTTTTTACTCCATTTGGAACATTTTTGTAATCGCGCGAACCGACAACACCGCATAGATCTTTGGTAAGCGTGATTCCTTGACCATTGTTATTAAGAATCATCGCAATTTTCATTTCTGAGCCTTCTTTGCCACCCACACCTGTGTAAACAGAGAAAGGCATACCGAATAAGCAATGCGCACCGTCTAGTTCACCGGTTAATATTTTGTCACGAACATTTGCCCAGCTTGCTTCTTTGCTCAATACAACGTCAACGCCATATTTTTTGAAGAATCCTTTTTCTTTGGCTATCACTAATGGAGCACAATCAGTAAGCGGTATAAACCCCAACTTTATGGGTTCGCCTTGGGCATTAGCCAACTGTACAAAGCAGATGACGCTTGCTATTCCCACTATTAGGGTAGTTTTGATGAAATTTGAAGCAAATATCTTTTTCATTTTATTTATTGGTTTTAAGGTTAATGGTTGGTTTATTGTTTGATAGTTACAGGTTTTTGGAATAAGAAATCCGGAGTGATGTTTAGTTGTACATATCCCCATTGTTGGAAATCTCCTGTATTTCTTTTGCCCGCATAAGCGCCCATACCAGGGGTTCCGGATTTAGCAACTTCAGTTGATAAGTTGGATAAATAAATGCTTGCTCCTGCTTCCAAATTCACAAACTTATTGGCTTGATAATTGACTACTAAATCTATTTCATTTCCGAGGTTGGAACTAATAGTTTCGCCCGCAACTACATTTGTAGTCCCTGCTTCCGTATATGGGCTCCTCCAAAGCTTATTGGCTGTTGTAAATTGATGAACATCAAGCGTGATTAATAAATCTTTGGCTTTATACTGTGCTCTAACATATATATTTTGCAAACCGCCAAGTGGCGCACCTGTACCTACATAATAGTAGTCCATGTATCCCCACCATCTGTGTGGTGTACCATACAATGGGTCGAAACGATTGTCTGTATAACTAAATGAACCATCTGCTTCCTTTTTTCCAAGATTGTTTTTTACAGCTTCCCCGTCATTACCTGAAAGTAAATCATAACCTGGTCCGATTCCCCATTTGCCTCTGGTATACATAGCATATCCAAATAAATGGTAAGCGCTTAAGTTTTGCCCATCTCTGTTTTTACCACCTTGATAATAACCACCACCATTGATTAATACTCTTCCTCCTTCTGAGGCATTTCCGATTTGTGTATTGAACTGACCCCCAATTGTATATCTGCTGTTAACGTCATTTGTTTGTCCATATCTTCGACCGGCAACAAAGGAAGCAGGCTTATTAGGGTCCGTAGAATTTCTATTTATAAAAACGGTGTCTGCGGTATATTTCCCAAAATCATCTTTGAATGCTAGAATCGAAAATTTTGTTTGATTCCATTTCCTACTCCAATATAAATATTGA
>JANRJY010000055.1:0-65592 GCA_033763735.1 Bacteroidota bacterium
CTTGCTTTCCAGCCGTTTCATAACCTCCAAAGCCTTTCCGCAAGCAGCGCAATTGGTGGCAGTAAATTCAAGTAACATATATTTGCCTTTAAAATCAGACAGCTTTTTAGTGATATTTTTACCATATACCGGCAAATTCCATTCGGGAGCTATTTTGCCTTCCATATTTTGTTTTACAGGTGTGTTTTGAGTAGATTTCTTTGATTTAATTTTCTGAACTTCTTGGTAAAAAATATCTGTTTTAACCTCAATATCAAGTTTGGAATTTGTTATATTAACAATTTCACCTGAAACATTTGACCCTTTCATATATTTTATAAGTGAATAGTCTTTTTTGGAAAGGATTAGTTCATATTTTCCACAGTTAACACACTTTGAGGCTTCTACTGTTACTTCAAAACACAAACCTGCTTTTTGATTAATTATAGTGTCTTTTAATTGAGTCACTATTAAATCTTTATGGGTATTCAAAGCAGCAATATAAGCAGCAAAGCTAAACGGCATACATTTATAAACAGAAGATGATTTATGAACTGCAGGGGTTATACCATTATTATGTTCAACATCTTTAAAATATTCAGGATTTTCTGATTTAGTAATCTCGAAATAATTATTTTTATCTCTTATATATGCTACATTATCGCAATAGATTGAAACGGTGGAATCGCTTTTCTCATAAGATTTAATGATATAATAAAATCCTGCTGTTGAATCCGTAGGTACTTTTTTGCCAACGATTTCAAAATCGTAATTATACAAAATGCCATTTGCATTATAAGCTTTATAGTTTCCTTCAATCTGAAAAGAATGATAACTTTTAAGCTTTTGCGAAATAAGTGAAAGGAAAAAGTTGGATTGGCTGAAAGCCAAATTTGAAAATAAGATTAATGGAAAAATGAATTTCATTTCTAAAACATTTAGATTCATTAATGTATAAATTAAATAATCAAGAAGTCAATTTATACCTTTAAAGTATATATATGACTTCTGAAAATTGGCTAAAAAACATTATAAATCAAAAACCAACAATCAGGAATCAAAAAAATGACTAATTAAATTAACTCACACCCTCTTCTTCCTATTATTCTGAAAATCTTCAAATACAAAACTCCCAAGTCCATCCAGTGAGCTATAGTATGCTTTGCCATTGTTCACTTCCGTAAATTCCTGTACAAATCGCTTTAAATAAGGGTCGGAAGCAATCATAAATGTAGTAATAGGTATTTTTAGTTTCCGGCATTGTGCGGCATAAGTAAGGGTTTTGTTTATGATTTTACGATCCAGTCCAAAGCTGTTTTTGTAATAATGTATCCCTTCTTTGAGGCAAGTGGGTTTGCCGTCAGTAATCATAAATATTTGCTTATTCTTATTTTTTCTTCTGCGAAGCAGTTCCATCGCCATTTCAAGACCCGCAACCGTATTGGTGTGAAAAGGTCCCACTTCCAAGTAAGGAAGGTCTTTAACAGAAATTTGTTCCGCATCATCACCAAAAGTTACCACATCCAATGTATCTTTAGGATATTTGATTTTAACCAACTCAGCCAAAGCCATGGCTACTTTTTTGGCAGGGGTAATTCTATCTTCTCCATACAAAATCATGGAATGCGATATGTCAATCATTAATACAGTTGATGTCTGTGATTTTTGCTCCTTTTCAAGTATTTCCAAATCCCCTTCATTCAAAGTAAAATCACCCAAACCATGGTTAATCTGCGCATTCTTGATGGACTCAGTCATCGAAATTTGATCCATGGAATCGCCAAATCGATAATCGCGCAAATCTGAAGTAGGTTCATCACCAATGCCAGTGTATGGTGTTTGATGATTGCCTTGTTTTGATTTTTTTATTTTTCCGAATACTTCATCCAAAGAGCGCTTACGAAGTTGTTGTTCACTTTTGGGCGTCATAGCCATGCCACCATTTTCTTCTTCTCTTATATATCCTTTGGCTTTAAGTTCTTCAATAAAATCACCCATTCCATAATCATTATTAGTAAGTCCATGTTCACGGTCAAGGTCGTTCATCCACTCAAGTGTTTCTGATACATTGCCAGCAGTTATATTCATAAGTTGCAGGAAAATGTTCAACAATTTCTCGAAAGGTGTTTCGTTTTGCTTAGGCTTGTAGTCTTCAAATCTATATCCAATCATAAAACGGAAATATTAGTTACACTATACAATAATAATAAAAAGTAAAAAGTTCCGGAAATTACTGTTTATTTCAATTAATTTTGGATTTAAATCATTAAACTATAAAAAGTGAGCAAACGTAGCGATGCATTCATGGCATTTTTGGCAGGTGCTGCCGTAGGTGCTGCTGTTGGGATATTATTTGCACCCGACAAAGGTAAAAACACCAGAGAAAGACTTGGTATTCATTTGGAAAAATACAAAGACAAGCTCAAAGACATTATTGCCAAATATGCTACCGTTGAGACGGTTGAAAATAATAGTAATGGCAATGGCGAAGTTTTTTCAGCTGCCAAAAACGAAAGCATTAAAGTGGTAAAGGATGCACGCGCACAAGCAGAGGCTCTTTTGGAAGATGTTGAAGACTTAATAAGTCAAATAAGCAAAGGTAAAACGGCATAAATAAGCCTGCTCATGTCATTTATTATTTCCGTTAACAACACTACTCCAATTTTTGGAAATAATTGCTGGATTGCACCCAATGCCACTGTAGTAGGTGATGTTATAAGCGGAGATAATTGTTCTTTTTGGTTCAATGCTGTAGTACGAGGCGATGTGCACTATATTAAAATAGGAAACAAGGTAAATGTACAAGATGGGGCTTGCATCCACTGTACCTATCAAAAACATCCTGTAAATATAGGTAATAATGTTTCCATTGGTCATAATGCCATTGTACACGGATGTACGCTCGAAGATAATGTGCTAGTAGGCATGGGAGCCATTGTAATGGATGGTGTAGTAGTTGAAAAAAACACTATAATAGCAGCAGGTGCGGTGGTATTGGAAGGCACAAGAATTCCATCAGGCACTATATTTGCAGGAGTGCCCGGAAAAGTTATAAAAACACTCAGTATGGAACAAACAGAACAATTAATAGAAGGCATTGCCAACAATTATGTTAAATATTCCGGCTGGTATTCTTAAACAAAACTTGAAAATATTTTCCTTTAAATTCTTGCTTTGTATTTCAAAATATCTGAAATTGGTATTCTAAAATCAAATTCCTTAGCCATGAACACAGCAATAAACATAATTAAAAACCTTATTTTTGGATTAATTGCCACATTTTCATTGCTTCTTCAAGCATATGTTGGGGCCGTTTTTTTTCTGGTTTGTGTTTTGTTTGAGAAGTTTTTGTCCTTTGCCGGCAGCAAACATTCGGTAGATAGCTTATTGGCTGAAGCGAATTATTACATTAATAATAAAGTACACCAATACAAAGAACTTTACACCAATATGGAGTTAGGAAACTTCAAAATGGATTGGTTCAAATAGTTTTTCAATCTGCTTCTGATTTATTGATTTTTAAATACATTCTTACATGTTTCAATTTTTATTACTTTTGTTTAGTAAAGGTTTTATACCTGTATAAATAATTTCGCTGTATCCTGAAACAACCAATGAGACGAATCTTTGTCGTAGAAGACGATCCCGTATATGCTCATTTTCTCAAAAGCAATTTTGAAAATTATCAGGACGATTTTGTGGTTAGTTTTTACAAAACCGGAGAAGAATGTTTACGTCATATAAGTGAAAATCCTGATTTTGTTGTTTTGGATTATTACCTCAACAGCAAAGACCGTTGGGCAATGGATGGCATTCAAATAATGAGTTTTATTAAAGATTATAATCCAAATATTAAAATTATTTTTATAAGTGGGCTTGAATCAGGTGATTATTTGATGAAGGAAACTAAAGGAAATATTGAAGGTTATGTTTCAAAAGACGAACACACTTTTGAGGAGTTATTGAAACTAATTTAATTAATTTTTACACTTTATATTTTTACATAATTCTTATTTTCAATTATTTAACTTATAATATTGTACATTTATATGTACAATTTATTATTTTGTACATACAAAAGTACTTTATTTAATTTTGTACATACTATATATTTATTAATAATTTGTACAGTATAAAATATTTTAGTATATTTGTACATATTATGATAATTGTACCTGAAATATTTGAGGAACTTTTTGTAAAATCGGAGAAGCGAATTAAAAATACAGAACTTAACTTCAAACGATATCTGTACAACAGTATTGATGACTCAGAAAGGCTTATTGGCATAACAGGAGCTCGAGGAACCGGTAAAACCACCTTGCTTTTACAAAAATTAAAGGAGAAAAACCTATCGAAGCACGAAGGCTTATATATTTCACTGGATGATTTATTCTTTCATTCCTACAGATTGATTGATGTAGTTGAAACATTTGCTGCGAATGGGGGCAGACTTTTGGTATTGGATGAAGTTCATAAATATGAAACCTGGTCCATTGAACTTAAAAACACCTACGACTTATACCCTGAATTGAAAGTAATGTTTACAGGCTCGTCCGTTCTCGAAATGTCGAAAACGCAAGGCGATTTGAGTAGAAGGGCAATGGTTTACAAACTTGAAACAATGTCGTTGAGAGAGCACCTTACCTATGAGCACGATATATATATCAGCCCAATATCTTTTGACGAATTAATCCATAACCATGAAGAAATTGCAAATAATTGGGGTAAAGAAGGCATTAAGCCATATACATTTTTTGATGTTTTCTTAAAAAGAGGCTCTTATCCGTTTTCGGCTGAAAACAAATCGGGTTTTTATGAAAAACTGCGCAATACTATTCAATTGATCATTGAGAGCGATATGTTTACTGCCGGAGGCATTGATTTTGCAACAGCAATGAAAATCAGGAAACTGCTAATTGTGATAAGTGGATTGGTTCCCTACAAGCCCAACTTGATTGAATTGGCAGCCAAACTGAGTACCGACAGACGCAATTTGTACAAGTATCTGGATTTGTTGGAGCGCTCCAGACTTATTAATTTATTGGTGTCAGACGAAAAAGGATTTAACATAATGGTGAAACCAGAAATGATATATTTGGAAAATCCTTCACTGGCTTATGCACTTTGTGAAATTAAGCCAGAAAAGGGAATGCTCAGAGAAACGTTCTTTTTTAACCAACTGAAACCCATTCATCACATTAGTTATACTCCGGCAGGTGATTTTCTGGTGGATAACAAATACATTTTTGAAGTTGGTGGTAAAAACAAAACATTTAAGCAAATCAAAAACTTACCTGCCAGTTATCTGGCAATTGACGAAATTGAATCAGGACACGGAAACAAAATTCCGCTGTGGATGTTCGGATTATTGAGATAAAAACTAAAAATCTACTTTATCAATTCTTTATGCATTATTTCGGCTTCCCCGCGCATGGTAGGTTTGCCGGTGGCACTATCAATTACCTTACAATCAACTACAGCTTTGTTACGAGAACTTACAATTTCTTTTATTGTAAAAATAGCTTGATACTGTGTATCGGGATATGTTGGACGCAAAAACTCAATGATTTGTTTTAGATATACTGTGCCTTCACCCGGGTAAATTGTGCCAAAATATTTAGAAAAAATACTCATACTTAGTATTCCGTGGACTATTGGTTTTTTGAATGGCGTATTGGCTGCGTAAGCAGCATCCAAATGGATTGGATTGTTATCGCCACTGATTACGGCAAATTGATTTACTTGTTCTTGTGTGTACTGAAAATCGTAAGTATATACTTCACCCTGAAGCATTATTCGTTTGTTTGTACTCTCCATGATATTAAAGAATGTATGGTCACGGCAAAAGTATAAAAAGCTCTGATATTTTCATCAAATTTTTGCAAAGGTATCATGCTTTTGTATCAGATTTAAGCTTGATTATAACTGTTCTATCCAAAAATTATTGTAACCCTCACCTAAATTGATGCTGATTTGCTTCAATTGGAGCAATTCCAAAATTGATAAAAAATTATAAATTATAGCAATTTTTTCGGGCATTGAAGATACTATTTCCGTAAACGGAAGTTTTTTTCTTTGAGTTAATAAGTTGATAATGTACTCTTTTTGTGACTCAATGGTGTAAGGATATGGCGTGACGGTATGAATAGGTTTGCTTTTTTCAGCCTCAAACCTTTCCATTACCTTCATGTACACTTTGAGGAGCTTGTACAAGTCAACATCCTGAAGTTCAGCTTCCACATTGTTACGTTCGCCAATAGACCGAAGTTCGTCAAGTATGTTCCCTCGTTCATTCATTAGCTGCCTTTGTTCTTCAAGCGCGCCAAAAGTACTGACTAATGACTTATACTTTTTGTATTCCAATAAGTGGCGTACAAGTTCTTCGCGTGGATCAATTTCATTTCCAGCCAAATCAAGCTCCGGTCTTGGAAGCAACATTTTGGCTTTGATTTGCATTAAGGTGGCAGCTACTAAAATAAATTCACTTGCCACTTCAAGGTTTAGCTTTTCAAGGTGCTTTAAATAATCCAGAAATTCATCTGTAATTTTGGTTATTGGAATGTCTTTGATATCAAGTTCGTCACGTTCAATAAAAAATAATAATAAGTCAAACGGACCTTCAAAAAGCGGCAACTTGATTTCGTATGACATGGAATTTAAGGCATTATTTCAACCATTACAAATACTCCCTTTTCTTGGGTTTGAAGCTTTTCTAATGCTATTTTAGTTAAGGAAATTACCACTGATTTATCAGTTTCAGAAGGCATTTTACCTACTACTCTCGCAAATATTTTTACTTCATTTACAGGGTTTGTTATTCGAATGATGCTTCCTATTTGTGCAGTTCTGTGCAATGCATAATAAAATCGATCACCATCGGCATTTTCATACAATTGTACATTGCCTTTTTCCACTTTAATTTCCGTATCGGATGATACAGGTTCAATTGTTGGTTGCTTTGTAGGTTCATTTTCTACTTTAGGATTTTCTGTTTTAATTGGATCAACTTTTTGAACACTGAGTTCAGCAATAGCTTTCGTTTCCTTTTTAATGCTAACAATAATTCTGGAACCTACTTTTAAATCGTTCCCGGGGAGTTTGTTCCAGTATTTGATGTCGTCCGACACTACATTATATTTCTTTGAAATTGCATATAACGTTTGTCCACTTTCAACGGTATGATATACATAATTTGTATTGTCATTATTAGAAGATTTAACGATTGGAATTAATATTTTTTGACCAATTTTCACGCCTTTTTCAATTTCAGGGTTGGTTTCAGTCAATAGTTTTACACTCACATTATACTTTCTGGATATCGAATAAATGGTTTCCTTCTCTATTTTATAAACAATAAAAAATGATCCTTTTTGCTCAATTACCCCTACAGAATCGGTGATGGTAGCTTTACAATCCCAATTAAAAGCAATTATAAATAATAACACAAACACATTAAATTTCATAAGCAAGTAGTTCAGAGGTGTTTTTTATCGTTATCAATATTCTATTATAAATAAAAAATGTACCAAATCCAATTCCTTTAGCTTCTTGTTGTAACTTTTCATGCAATAATACGCTTCCTTCTCGGTTAATTATCAACAAGTTATTGGTAATTGCAGAGTCGGACTTTGTATAATAGCTTATAATAATTAACTGATCAAACTCCAGATATTCAACACTTTGATAAATGCTTTGAGTAAATTTATTGAGTAAAAATGTTTTGATTTTTTCAAATTGCAATTCTCCTATTTGGAATATATTAGGATATATGCAATTTATTTTTTCTTGAATAATTTGATAAGCACTATTTTGATCAACTATTTCATTTCCGGATTCCAAATCAAATCTAACCGGGATTTCTTCCTTCAATTTTAAAGCCCATAAAAAATCGTTTTCAATTTTTACAAATGTTGCCATTTTTAGTTGCCACTTTATTTTGTTTTCAAACGGATGGTAAGCTATTACCCCCAAATGTTTGGAAAACAGGGTAGGGTCGTAATGATGAAAATAGATTATGTTATTATGAAAAGTTTCGACTCCTGTCCACCAGTTATTAGCATTGAATATGTCAATCCATTTCCAACTACAATTTGAAAGATCAAGTAATCCGAATTTGGCTGACAAGGTCGAAGCATCGCGAAACTCAACGCAAAGGGCGCTTTTGGTGTTATTGGGATAAATTTTCCAGATAGGTAAATCAAATATTTGGCTGTAAAACGGTACGAAACCCATTTAATAAACAACTTTACTTGTAAGAGCAAATGTGTCTCTTTTTGTAAACACAAACCCTTGGCTGCCTGATATTTGCAAACTTGAAATTGTAGGGTTTGATATTGTTGGATTAAAGTTAAGTTGCAATTTTTTAGCTCTTGAAAATACCAAGTTGTTGCGATTCATTTTTGCTTCTATTTGAATAAGTCTGTTATTAGTATCAAACTTTGCTCGAATTACAGAAACATCAGATCGTGTATCCTTTTTACGTACATAATTCACATAAATTGTATCTAATTTGCGGAAACTGCCCCACACGTAACCATCACGCATATTGGGTGTGTTTAGATCCAGTGATTCAAAAAGCGTAAATTCCTTATGATAATCGGTAGGTTTAGCAACTGAAGAATCAGTTATGCCATTCAAATAAGATTTTTTAACAAATACAGGCTTGGTTTTTATCCAACTATTTTCGTTGAACTTAATTATGTCAACGATGTCGAGATTGGCTTTTTTGAAATTTTTAGGCGTATTTTGAAGGTTGCAACCCACAATTAAAAGTAAAACGAATACGTATTTCACATTTTTCATATTTCAAAGTTAATACCTTTGTCTATTCATACTTAAAAATATTTTATTATGCATTTATAATGGAACACGTATGAGACAAATCAAACTAATTTTAACTGATTTATTTGTTAATATTTGTCAAAATCTGTGTTATTCGTGTTCTAATATTTTAGTGATAAATGAAAATAATTGAAGTAATAGATAAGCTTACTGAAAAGGAATTTATTCAATTTCCGGTTCGATTGTACAAAAACGAACCGAATTGGATTCGTCCGTTGGATAAGGATATTGCGGCTGTGTTTGATAAAAAGGAAAATAAATTCTATCGACATGGTGTTTGTATTAGGTGGATATTGGTTGATAATCAAAATGTTACCATTGGACGAATTGCAGCTTTTGTCAACAAAAAAACAGCCGATACAACAGAATACAAAAATGGTGGCGTAGGATTTTTTGAATGTATCAACGATCAAAGTGCAGCCAATTTGTTGTTCAGCACCGCTCAAAATTGGTTGCAAAACCAAGGAATGGAAGCCATGGATGGTCCCATTAACTTTGGAGAGCGTGACAAATGGTGGGGATGCCTAGTGGATGGATTTGATAAAGAGCCCAATTATTGCATGCCCTATAACTTCCCTTATTACAGGCAATTGTTTGAGAATTATGGCTTTCAAAACTACTTCGAACAGTACACTTTTTCGATGCCGGTTCAAAGCCAAATGCCTGAATTATACCGCGAAAAAGCATTGCGCGTAGCACGTGACCCTAATTACCATTACAAGAACTACGACAAAGGTAAACTGGACCAATTTGCAGATGATTTTGTAACGATTTATAACAAAGCCTGGTCCAAACATGGAGGTGTTAAAGGCATGAACAAAGCCCAAGCAGTAAGTATTTTTAAGAAAATGAACCCCATTGTGGATACGGATATTCTAGTGTTTGCATATTACAACAACAACCCGATTGGTTTTTTTATCATGATTCCAGAGTTGAACCAAATATTCAAATACCTCAATGGGCAATTTGATTTGTTGGCAAAACTCAAATTTCTTTACCATCAAAAAATACGAAAATCATGTAGGAAAATGTTTGGCGTGGCATTTGGCATAGTTCCTGAGTACCAAGGCAAAGGTGTGGAAGGAGCAGTAATTATTGAAGCCGCTCGCATTATTCAACCCAAAGACCGATATGATATATTCGAAATGAACTGGATTGGCGACTTTAACCCCAAAATGATTCACTTAATAGGTCAATTTGGCGCTACTGTGACCAAAACACATATTACATTTCGTAGGCTATTTGACCAAAGTAAACCTTTTTTCAGGGCTAAGGTGATTGATTGAAAATTTTCCAATTATAAATTAGGTATACATGGCTGGAAGCCATTGAATAATGTCACTCGCGAAGAGGGTCAGCAAATAAACCTTTTTGTGATGGTACACATAAGAAAAATGGTTTTCAAGGATAATGTCAAATATTTATAGCTTAAACTAAATATCAATCGGAGATTTAACCATCATAGGATAAAAATCATATTTATGTGTAGTTCGAGATACCCTACTGGAACATCTTGAACAGCGAAGCCAATAAATATTATATTCTGAGAGACTGATTATTTAGAGAGAATTACACATTTTGATTGTCACCCCGAGGCACGAGGGGTCTACAAGCTTTTCGTAAGTATTTGTTTTCATAATCATTGAATTGGCAATAGTCAGCCATTCCTCCGCTATTCGAAATGCCCTACCGGCATCTTGAACAGCGAAAGGTATAAGGTCAAGAATCAATACCCCAACACTGGGCCAAGCCATCTTTCGCAAGTGTATTGGTCCATATTTTTTCTTTGAGCATAATCTGCCACCTGATCTTTGTCTATTTTGCCTAATCCAAAATATCTGCTTTGTGGATGAGAGAAATACCAGCCACTTACCGCTGCAGCAGGGTACATAGCATAACTTTCGGTAAGTTTTAAACCTATAGATTTTTCTACATCAAGCAATTGAAACAAGCTTGCTTTCTCGGTATGATCGGGACATGCCGGGTAGCCTGGTGCCGGACGAATACCTTGATATTTTTCATCGATAAGATCCTCGTTCTTAAGGTTTTCATCGCTGGCATATCCCCATATTTCTTTGCGAACTTTTTCGTGCATCAATTCGGCAAATGCTTCGGCAAGGCGATCAGCCAATGCTTTGGCCATAATCGATGAATAATCGTCATGATCCTTTTCAAACTTAGCCACTAATTCGTCCAAACCAATACCGGAAGTAACTGCAAATGCACCGACATAATCATGTACCGAAGTTTCCTTTGGTGCTACAAAGTCAGTCAAGCATAAGTAAGGAACATTGTCCGCTCTTTTGGTTTGCTGACGCAAATGGTGCAATTTCATTTTTACCTTACTTCTGTTTTCGGAGTAATGAAAATGGCTTCCATGAGGTTCAATTCCTACTTCATACAATTCGATGTCATCATCATTAATACTTGCAGCAGGATATATACCTATAACTGCATTTGCTTTTAGCAATTTGCGATTGATAATGTCTTTTAACATTTTTTGTGCATCCTCAAATAATTTGGTCGCTTCAGCACCTACTACGCTGTCGGTCAATATTTTAGGGTAACGTCCTGCTAGTTCCCATGTTTGAAAGAATGGTGTCCAGTCGATATACTTAGCAATTTCAGATAAAGAATAATTTTCATAGACTTTATTTCCCAAAATATGTGGTTTTTTCACAGTCAGCGTTGACCAATCTGTTTTTAGTTTTTTGCTTCTTGCTTCAGTTATGGGAAGAAAATTTTTGTCTTTTTGTTTTCCGGCATGATCTTCTCTCATTGTCAGGTACTCATGCTTGGTCTTTTGATGGAATGCATCTTTCGAATCGGGACCCAATAAGCTGGAAACTACAGGAACGGAACGTGAAGCATCCAATACATGGACAACGGAGCCTTCGTATTGAGGGTCGATTTTGACTGCTGTGTGAATGCGAGAAGTAGTAGCACCACCAATTAACAATGGTATGGTAAATCCTTGTCGCTGCATTTCTTTGGCAACGTGCACCATTTCATCGAGTGAAGGAGTAATCAATCCTGACAACCCAATCACATCGACATTTTCTTTACGGGCAGTTTCCAATATTTTTTCTGCCGGCACCATCACCCCTAGATCAATTACTTCATAGTTGTTGCATGCCATCACCACGCCAACAATATTTTTGCCAATATCATGTACATCACCTTTAACGGTTGCCATTAGTACTTTTCCGGCATTGGTTGAGGTATTACCGGAGCGCAGTTTTTCAGCTTCAATATAAGGCAACAAATATGCAACTGCTTTTTTCATTACCCTAGCTGATTTCACCACCTGAGGCAAAAACATTTTGCCTTCGCCAAACAAATCACCTACCACATTCATCCCTGCCATTAAAGGGCCTTCAATTACTTCCAAAGGCTTGTCATAAAGGTGTCGGCATTCTTCTACATCAGCATCAATAAAGTCAGCAATACCTTTCACTAATGAATGTGTTAAACGCTCTTTAACAGGCAAGCTTCTCCACTCATCAGCCACTTTTTCTTTAGCTTCGCTACCTTTGCCTTTAATTTGATCAGCAAATTCAACTAATCGTTCGGTAGCATCGGGTCTGCGGTTAAGCAGCACATCCTCAATGAGTTCCAACAAATCTTTTGGAATATCATCATAAACCGGAATTACTCCAGCATTAACAATACCCATATCCAAACCATGTTTTATGCCATGATACAAGAAAGCGGAGTGGATGGCTTCTCTTACCACATTATTTCCTCTGAATGAAAATGAAATATTGGATACGCCACCACTAACTTTTGCAAATGGTAGATTTTCCTTGATCCATTTGGTAGCATTAAAGAAATCTACTGCATAATTATTGTGTTCCTCCATCCCCGTAGCAACGGTAAGGATATTAGGATCAAATATGATGTCTTCGGCCGGAAAGCCTACCTCATTTACCAATATATCATAACTTCTTTTGCAAATGGCTATTCTTCTTTCATACGAGTCGGCTTGACCCTTTTCATCAAAAGCCATTACCACCGTAGCAGCACCATACATTCTTACTTTACGAGCATATTCTTTGAATTTTTCTTCACCTTCTTTCAAAGAAATGGAGTTAACAATGGCCTTTCCTTGTACGCATTTAAGTCCTGCTTCAATTACACTCCATTTACTTGAGTCAATCATGATTGGAACCTTTGCAATATCTGGCTCAGCTGCAATTAAATTCAAAAATTTCACCATCATGGCCTCAGAATCAATCATTCCTTCATCCATGTTGACATCTATAATTTGCGCACCATTCTCTACTTGTTCACGCGCTACAGCCAAGGCCTCCTCCAACTTTTCTTCACGAATAAGCTTAGCAAATTTGGCAGAACCCGTAATGTTGGTTCGTTCACCAACGTTCACAAAATTGGTAATTTTGGTCAAAGTAAATGGCTCTAATCCACTCAATCGCATCAAAGGATCTTTTGGTTGGATTTTGCGAGGTGCTCTTCCTTCAGCCATTTTGGCCATTTCTTTGATGTGATCAGGTGTTGTACCGCAACATCCACCTATGATATTGACAAAACCATTGTCGATAAAGTCTTGGTGAACGCCGTTGTTCACCATTATTTCAGGCGTTTCATCATACTCACCGAATTGATTAGGCAAACCGGCATTGGGGTACACACTCACATAACATTCAGCAATGTTAGATAAGGTTTCCAGATATGGACGCATATCACGAGCTCCCAAAGCACAATTAAGACCAATACTCATCAATCCTCCATGTTTCAATGAATTATAAAAGGCTTCCGTCGTTTGTCCGGAAAGGGTACGACCGGAAGCATCGGTGATGGTTCCTGATACCATTAATGGAACATGAAATTTGGCATCTTCATTTTTGAGTTTATTAGCTGCAAAAAGAGCTGCTTTAGTATTCAAAGTGTCTGTAATCGTTTCAAACAAAAGCATATCCGCACCTCCATTAATTAATCCACGGATTTGTTCTTCATAAGCCGCTGCCAATTCATCAAAGGTTATGGCTCTTTTGCCAGGGTCATTGACATCAGGTGACATGGACGAAAGTTTGTTTGTAGGACCCAGTGCACCGGCCACAAAACGAGGTTTATTAGGATTTTTGGCTGTGTATTCTTCACAAGCTTGTTTCGCTAGCTTAGCCGATTCAAAGTTGAGCTCATACACCAATTCTTCCATGTGATAATCAGCCATGGCAATACGTGTATCAGAAAATGTATTGGTTTCAATAATATCGGCACCTGCTTCAAGATATTGTCTGTGAATGTCCAATATCACATCCGGACGGGTAATCGACAACAAATCATTGTTCCCTTTCAAATCCGATTTCCAGTCTTTAAAGCGTTCCCCTCTATAATCGGCTTCGGTGAGTTTATATCTCTGAATCATTGTGCCCATTGCACCATCCAAAACCAAAATTCTTTTCTCTAACTCTTGTTCAATTCTTCTTTTCATAAATATTTAAATTCAAAACAAATTTGAATGGCTATCAGTTCTTCTTATTTAATTTATATCCTATTGGTTCCCTTTCGGTTGTTGATTCATGCATTAATTTTTTGAGGTAAGAAAACAGCGTATTCAATTGATCATTATGCTCGGTCAATGTCTTTTCCATTTCAATGACCTTAATAAAAAGCTCTTTATTCTCAATCAATATATGACGCATGGCAGTAAATTGTCTCATTATCAATATGTTCATTTGGATGGCTCTCTCTGAATTCAACACGCTAGATAGCATTGCTACACCATTTTCAGTAAAAACATTTGGAGCAAATCGAAAATAGTCAAATTTGTTTTTATCTAAGGTCACAATTTGTGACCTTAAATTATCATATTCATTTTCAGATACTTGAAACATAAAGTCTTCTGGAAATCTTGTACTATTCCGTTTGACTGCTTGATTTAAAATTTTAGTTTCAATTCCATATAGTTCTGCAAGATCTTTGTCCAGCATTACTTTTTGTCCTCTTAAAAAATATATTCTGTTTACTATTTCTTTGGTTGCTATTTCCAAAATATAATTATTTGGCTGCGAATTTGCTTAATATTAATCCATCATCAAAATAAAAAATATTGCACATGGAAAACTTATACATTCGAAATAGAATAAAAAATCGAAAACATTTATCTGAAAATTAGATTTTAGTATTTTAGCCAATAAGTATAGACCTTAGCCATGAAAATTCTCAATGCATCACAAATAAAGAAATGGGATGAATATACCATTACCAATACTCCTATTTCATCAATTGATTTAATGGAGAGGGCTTCGAAAGCGTGCACCCAAGCGATATTGGAAATGTTTCCATACAAAGACGTTAATTTTCAAATATTATGTGGCAAAGGAAATAATGGTGGAGATGGATTGGCAATTTCCCGAATACTAATTGAAGAAGGTTATCGAGTACAAACTTTGATAATTGATTATACAACTAATTCAACCAAAGATTTTGATTTGAATCTGGACAAACTAAAGAGGAACAACCATTCAAATATTACAATTTGCAAGTCTATTTCTGAGGTTATTTTGAATGAAGATGCTATTGTTGTAGACGCAATTTTAGGAAGTGGAATCAATCGCCCATTGGAAGGTTTGATTAAAGAGGTGGTATCATTAATTAATTCAAAAAGCAATTTTGTTATATCTATCGACATGCCAACGGGATTACTTGAAGATGTATCATCCGTCACAGAATTAGCTATACATGCCAATCAAACGCTCACTTTTCAGGTGCCTAAGCTTTCCATGTTTTTTAAGGAAAATTATTTATACACAGGTAATTTCAGAGTGCTTGATATAGGTTTGATGCCGGAATTCAACCAACAATGTGAAAGTAATTATTATTATTTATCAGAATCTTCAATTAAGAAAATTGTCAAAACAAGAAGCAAGTTTGACCATAAGGGAATATATGGACATTCATTGCTTATCGTAGGTTCATATGGCAAAATGGGAGCAGCTGTATTAAGTGCCAAAGCATGTATGAGAAGTGGCGTAGGCAAATTAACTGTAGCCTGTCCAAAATCAGGGTATGAAATTATTCAAACCTGTGTTCCGGAGGCAATGGCATACACGATTGAAGAACATGAGAAATACGTCACCTTTTTTCCAAAAATAAGTGGTTTTGAAAGCATTGGAATTGGTCCGGGCATTGAGAAAAGACCGGTCACCAAGCAAATGCTGCGAAACTTATTGAGTCAAAAAGATTTGCCTCCATTAATTTTGGATGCAGATGCATTGAACTTGATGGCTGAAATCATGAAAGAATTTCCTGATTTCAAGATACCTCAAAACGCAATTTTGACGCCACATTTAAAAGAGTTTGAACGACTTGCCGGTGAATCAAGTTCGGCTTATGAGAGACATTTGAAGCAGATTGCTTTTTCTAAAACACATGGCGTAATTGTAATTCTCAAAGGAGCATATTCGGGGGTTTCGTTTCCTGATGGTTCTTATTATTTCAACTCTACCGGAAATCCAGGCATGGCCACTGCTGGTTCCGGAGATGTACTTACAGGTATCATAGCAGGCTTATTAGCACAAAAATATTCATTGAAAGATGCTGCATTATTGGGTATATTTTTGCATGGTTTGGCAGGGAATATGGCTGCTAATGTCAAATCGGAATATGCATTGATAGCCGGGGATATTGTTGACTATATTGGAGATGCATACATGTCACTTACACATAATTTTGGTTAAAAAGTTCTTTTTTAAAGGTTAAGCTTATACATTTGCGGTTCTTTATTAAAAAAACCAAAGAACTTTTGTAAATGATTGACGGTAAGAAAATAGTTGTGGTAATGCCTGCATACAATGCAGCTGTAACATTGAACAAAACATATCAGGAAATTCCTTTCAATATTGTAGATGAAGTTATTTTAGTAGATGATTTTTCAAAGGATCACACTTCTGAAGTTGCCAAACAGTTGGGAATCAACAAAGTAATTCGTCATCCACAAAATCGTGGTTATGGCGGTAATCAAAAAACATGCTACAAAGCAGCGCTTGAAAGTGGAGCAGATATTGTTGTGATGTTGCATCCCGATTATCAATATACACCATTATTATTGGAGGCCATGATCTACCCAATTGCAAGAGGACTTTTTGATGTAATGCTTGGATCAAGAATACTGGGCAAAGGAGCACTTCAGGGAGGAATGCCAATGTATAAGTTTATTGCTAACAGATTTCTGACACTATTTCAAAATGTGATGATGGGTCAAAAACTGGCCGAATATCATACCGGTTACCGTGCATTCAGCAAAAAAGTATTAGAAACACTACCTTTAGAAAACAATAATGATGATTTCGTTTTTGACAATGAAATGCTTGGTCAAATCACAATGGCAGGTTATTCGATAGGTGAAGTTACTTGCCCTACCAAATATTTTAAGGAAGCTAGCAGTATCAATTTCAAAAGAAGCGTCAAATATGGAATGGGTGTATTAGGTGTATCACTTTCATACCGTCTTCATAAATGGGGAATTGCAAAATTTAAAATTTTTGAAGGATTAGGATAGTTGTTTCCTAGAACTCCATTGGCACTTCGGTGCGAATGATATCCGCTACGGATTCTCTTTTTCGGATTAAATGTGCTTCTCCGTTGTACACCATTACTTCTGCAGGACGCGGTCTGGAGTTGTAGTTGGAACTCATACTGAAACCATATGCACCTGCATTCATTATCGCAAGTATATCTCCTTCTGATACTTGCGATAATTCTCTTTGCCAGGCAAAAGTATCCGTTTCGCAAATGTTGCCTACAACACTAAAATCGCCTTTTTCTCCTTCAGGATTTGAAACATTAATAATATGATGATATGAATCATACATCATGGGTCTGATCAAATGATTAAAACCCGAATCCACTCCTACAAATGTGGTGTTATGAGCCTTTTTGAGTACATTAGAGTGAACAAAAAGTATGCCTGAATCACTTACCAAATATTTTCCCGGTTCAAACCATATTTCAGGTTCTCTTCCATATTCTTTACCAAATTTTTTCACTGCTTCAGTCATTTTTTGACCTAATAGTGTAATATCAGTCGCCTTGTCACCGGGCTTGTAAGGCACTTTGAAACCACTTCCAAAATCAATAATTTCTATTGATGAAAATTTCTTTGCTACATTAAAAAGAACTTGAGCACCCTGCATAAATACATCTACATCCGAAAAATCAGAACCTGTGTGAACATGTACCCCTTTAAGGTTGATTTTGTATTTTTGGGCTATTTGCACAACTTGGTCAATATAATCTATTGAAATTCCAAATTTACTATCCTTATGTCCTACACTTATTTTTTGATTTCCCCCGGCAAGAATATGAGGATTGATACGGACCGAACAAGGAACTGAGCTGCCGTAATTTTTGCCTAATTCGTTTAAAATGTGCAGGTTATCAATGTTAATGAATACGCCAAGTGCAATTGCTTTTTCTATTTCTGAAAAATGAACGGAATTGGGAGTAAAAGCAATTTCATTGGGACTAAAACCTGCATTCAGACAAATTTCAACCTCTTCTATTGAAACAGCTTCTACATCACAACCTTGTTTGTGAATTAATTTTAAAATGGATGAATTGGTAAGTGCCTTAGCTGCGTATTTGAGCTTGCATTTAAATCCTGAAAAGGCAAATTTTAATTTTTCAATTTGATTGATAATTACTTCAGAGTCATATACATACAATGGTGTGCCAAAGTCTTTGCATATGGTTTGTACAGGTATTCCCTGAATGGTATAGCGTTGGTTGTGGTATTTCATTTCATTAATAAGGAGGTGCAAAAGTATAATTATTGCTTATAACTTAAAAAAATGATTCGTTTTTAAAAGATCCACCAGCTTAATCCGAAATGGAAATTATAAGTATTAATTCCGCTATTAGGTGTGAAAATATTCAAATTAGACATATGCCGTAATCGAAACATGGCACTGAATGAAACTTTCTTATTCAAAAACAAATATGCCCCATATCCGAAATTATCAGAAAATGCAAAGCCTCTATATTGACGTACCGTGTGTGTCGTGATGGAATGAGGTCCTGAACCACCCAAAAATGCAATATAAAATCCTTTGTAAATAGGGTACATGAGTTTGAATCCGGAATTGATTCCAAACTCATATTCTTGAAATGTGTTACCCGTTTCCCACGATGAAATATATACCACATTTATTTGTGGTTCCGAGTAAAGCGTAAAAATGGCTTTTTGAAAGAATGGATTTTTGACAAATTTGTTCAAATCCAACCCAAAATGACCCATAAAATATAAAGGTTGATAGTTGCCTTCGGGTACGCTGTTTTGAGAAATACCATATCCATATCCGGATATAAATCCAACTTCACGTTGTTTCAACCCAAGGATTGCATAGCATTGGCTTAAAGTTAAAAATACAAATAGTAAGGTTGTTTTATACATTAGAAATTGAGGCCATATAACAATTGTAAAGTCATCACTCTTTCCCAGCCGAATTCCGAATGATATTCGGTAAATGCCGGTAACGATACCAAATTAAATCCAACTATTTTCCTTGGAGCAACAAAGTACTTAGTTCCAATTTGAATTTTGGGAATATTACTTCCAACCGATATAAAATTAAAAGCTCCGAAATACAATTTGTTTTCCGAAATCCACGTTGCTTCGTAAATAAATCGATGATTACGAATTCTTATTTTATAATTGGACCCTCCAAAAAAATCACTAAAATAATCTCTGGAAAACTGAAGTAAGGTTGATGAAAACCACAAATCGGTTTTAGGCGACAATTTGTACATAATTAAAAAACCCAGCTCGAAATTATATAAAGGCAAAAACCCAGTTTTTGTTCCCGGGATGTTTGAATTATTAAACCCTCCGATTAATTCACCTACTTCATAATCAGCAAGTATGATTTTTTTGAACAACTTATCAGCAAATATGACGCCCAGAAATGAGCTTTGCACACGGCTAAATCCACCATAAAAACCAGAAAATTTGGCATTCGAAGGGTCAGAAGGTGTACGAAGCATATTGATACGTATATCCACTCCGGCACTTATTTCCGTAAAACCCAATTTGAATTCGTTGTTGGTTTGAACCGAATCAACTGACGAATTTTGAGCAAAAGCAATGCTTAAAGAAAGAAATAAAACTGGCGTCCAATTATTCAACGGTTTCTTGGTTTTTTTGACGTCTCATTTCCCAAGCCGAAACAAAAATACTTGCTTCATACAATACATACATTGGCATTGTTACCAACAATTGGCTGAATATATCAGGAGGAGTAATTATGGCGGCTATTATTAGAATTACTACAATTGCATGCCTGCGATAGGTACGCATGAAATCAGGTGTTACAATGCCTATTTTGGTCAATACAAATATAACCATTGGCAATTGAAATATTAAGCCACAACCTACCACCAATATAATCATAGTTTCCAGATATGACAACACATCAAACTGATTTTGAATGGTTGGATCTAATTGGTAATTGGCAAGGAAATTCACCGAAAGTGGTGCTACAAGGAAATAACCAAATAATATTCCTGAGAAAAACAGGGAGCTTACCCAGAAAACTGATCCACGAGTAGCACTTTGTTCTTTGTCGTACAATCCTGGTTTTACGAATCGCCATATTTCCCAAAACAAATAAGGAAACCCTAATACCAGACCAATTATAAATGACCCTGTCATATGCATGGCAAACTGACCCGACATGGTTCGACTTTGCATAATAAAGTTTAGCTTATCAATACATATATCAGTTTGAAGAATTTTGGCAAGCTTACAGAATGCACGATAAGTTATAAAATCAGGCTTGGCCGGACCAAATATGATTTTTCCAAAAAAGAAATCTTTAAATATAAATGCTATTACAGCAAATACAAGTATTACAATTACTGAACGGATAATATGACCTCTCAATTCTTCAAGATGGTCAAGAAAACTCATCTCTTTTTCGCCTACTGGTACTTCTTCTTCTGAATTGATTTGGTCTAAAGCCACGGAATAAATTTATATAATATTAATCAATTTATAAATTCTAATATCTAAATTCTAAACAAACTCAAATTTTCCAAATCCAAACCCTTTAAATAATGATTAAATGAACCTAATAAAATTGATAAATTAGTATTTGTTTAGGGTTTATGGTTTAATATTTTATTAAAGTTCACTTGCATAATTAGATGTTAATTTTCAAAAATGTCTGCCATTAATATCTCAAATCCGGGAATTGTTTTGACAGGAATCTTTGGCTCTTCATTATAGGATGCGTCTAAAATATATAAACCTTGGTCATCAAGTAAGTACACGTTTATTGTCTTTTCAAATGGAAATACAACCCAATATTCTCCTACCTTATTTTCTTGGTATAAATTGAATTTTTCGTTCAAATCTTTTTTTGCAGTAGAAGATGAAAGTACTTCAATTATCATATCTGGTGCACCAACACAACCTCGTAAATCTATTTTGTCAGGGTCACATATTACACAAATATCTGGCTGTACTACATCAAAAATATCTATGTCTTGCGATGATTTCTTCATATTTGGAAAACGAACATCAAATGGAGCAACTCTAACCTGACATTTTTTATGTTTTAAAACTTGCTTGATTTCTGAAGCAATATTTAATACAAGTTTTTGATGTATGTCCAAAGGCGCAGGTGACATTTGAAGTACCTTTCCTTTAATTAATTCCACATATTCTTCAAACTTCCAGGTTAAATAATCGGAATAAGAATATTTCTTAGAAAAATCAAGTTGGTTGATATTTGTAATCATTATTTTTTATAAACCTCATTCTAAATCCTACACTCACAAAGGCTTTCGGGAAGAAGGACTGTTTACCATTGAAATAATGGATAATTCTTCATCCAAGAGTTAATTTTTTGTTTAATGGCTTTTATTTTATCCTCATTTTCATGATTCATTAATGCATCATTGATATAAGCAAACACCATTTCCATGTCTTTTTCTTTCAATCCTCTGGTGGTAACTGCAGCAGTTCCAATACGCATTCCGGAAGTTACCATTGCTGATTGTGTATCGAAAGGAACCATATTTTTGTTGATGGTAATATCTGCTTTGATTAAAGTGCTTTCCGCAATTTTACCTGTCAGATTTTTGGAACGAAGATCAATCAGCATCAAATGGTTATCCGTACCACTTGATATAATTTTGTATCCATTGTCAACAAATAGTTTGGCTAAAGTAGCAGCATTTTTCTTCACTTGTTGTACATAGGTAGTATAACCGTCGGAAAGAGCTTCACCATAAGCAATGGCTTTGGCTGCAATGACATGTTCCAATGGACCTCCTTGTGTACCAGGGAACACAGCACCATCTAATATTGCACTCATCATTCTGGTTTCGCCTTTTGGCGTTTTCAAACCAAATGGATTTTCAAAATCTTTACCTAACATAATCATTCCTCCTCTTGGTCCACGAAGCGTTTTGTGGGTGGTAGTGGTGACGATATGACAATCTTTCATTGGGTTGTTCAACAATCCTTTGGCAATAAGTCCGCTGGGATGTGAAATATCCGCCATAAGTAAAGCACCTACTTTGTCAGCAATTTGTCTTAATTTTTTGTAATCCCAATCTCTGGAATAAGCGGAGGCACCACAAATGATTAATTTTGGTTTTTCTTGCATCGCCTTTTCTTCTACTTTATTCCAATCGATGATACCTGTCGATTCCTCCACACCATAAAATGAAGGAACATATATTTTACCTGAGAAATTGGCGGCATGGCCGTGAGTTAAATGTCCTCCATGAGAGAGGTCAAATCCTAATATTTTGTCACCGGGTTTAATAACTGCAAGCATCACTGCGGCATTAGCCTGAGCGCCTGAGTGTGGTTGAACATTTACCCATTCTGCACCAAAAAGTTTTTTGGCTCTGTCAATGGCAATTTGTTCGCTTTCATCAACAAATTCACATCCACCATAATATCTTTTGCCAGGCAAACCTTCCGCATATTTGTTGGTTAGTACACTGCCTTGTGCTTCCATTACTTGTTCGGAAACATAATTTTCAGAAGCTATTAGTTCAATGCCTTCTGTTTGACGTTTTTTCTCTTTAGCTATTATTTCAAATATTTGGGTATCTCTCACGTGTATATATATTATAAGGTGATGGTTTCGATTAAGGAGCTGCGAATTTCTACATAAATTAGTGCAATTTCAAATGTAAAAGTGTTAATTTGTCTCTTGCATAATTCCTGAAAGAAAAATCAGTTGAAATTAAGCTAATATTAAAGATATTGACCTAAATATTCATCCAATTAAATTGTGTTTTTAAACTTTCTTAAACCGGTTGGCAAATACTTTATTTTTATCTCTTCCATGTTTGTGAAAAGAGAAAAGTTTTCGGTTTATCCAAAATTGGTTCTCGACGAATGTGTGATTATAGGTATCGATTCCATTATTATAGTCGCTATCGTATCTACTTTTATTGGAGCAGTATCTTCGATTCAAACAGCGGCAAATTTGGTTAGCCCCCTTGTCCCATTGTATGTTGTAGGCACGGTGGTAAGAGATATGGAGGTGTTGGAGCTCGCTCCCACCATTACTTGTGTAGTATTGGCAGGTAAAGTGGGTTCATCTATAGCCGGAAACCTAGGAACCATGCGTATAACAGAGCAAATTGATGCTTTGGAAGTAATGGGTATCAACTCAGCCTCGTATTTGGTACTCCCCAAAATTGTGGGAGCCATGCTTATGTTCCCTTTATTGATATCCATGTCGGGTTTTTTGGGCATTACCGGAGGTTATTGCTCTGCCGTGTTCACTGGAGTGCTTTCAAGTGAAGATTATATTATGGGTATTCGAAACGGTTTTCAGCCTTATAATGTGATGTTGGCATTGGTCAAATCTTTTGTTTTTGCTTTCTTAATCGCTTCAATATCAGCCTATCAAGGATTTTTTACTAAAGGAGGCGCCTTAGAGGTGGGCAAGTCAAGTACTACAGCAGTAACCAATAGCTGTATAGCTACATTGGTAGCTGATTATTTATTAGCAGAATTGTTTTTGTAGGTTCAATCCCTTGCAACGTTGCTGTAAAAGTTGAAACGTTGTTTCTTATCGTTTTTAGGCTTATTGTATTTTTTGGTAAAATCATCATCCAAAATAATCATTTCCACTCTTCTATTGAGCGTACGACCATCCTCCGAATCATTAGCTGCAATGGGCATATTTTCTCCATAACCTTTAGCTTTGAGTCTCCAGGGTCTTATGCCTTTGGATACTAAGTAATTAACTACCGCTGTGGCGCGTTCTTGAGAGAGCGTTAAATTATATTCTTCCGGACCAACATCATCCGTATGACCGGCAATTTCAATGACTGATTTATTTTGTTGATGAAGTTTTTTGGCCATCTTTTCTAATTCATGAAAAGAAGTGTCTTTCAACTTGGCTGTACCAAAGTCAAATAACAAATTGCTCAAAACAGAAACTTGTCCTGAATCCAAAAATGGCTCAAGGGCAAATTTTTTCAATACATGTGATTTCATATTTGTGTCAAGAAGTGAGATATGGTCTGTCATCTTAAAATATGAAGGTGTTTCTACATCTATATCATACGCTTTGCCATGAGGAAGTATGAAAGAAAAATTCCCGTCTTCGTCAGTTTGAACGGTAATAGGCTCAAAGTTCTTTTTACCTTTTTCTTTGTATCGGATGTTAGCAGAAAGGGGTTTGTTATTTCTTAGGCTGGTTACTTTTCCTTTAATAAGTACCTGAGCTTGTTGTTCAAGCAACTTTGGCAACTTAATGCGGTAAATATCCATATTATGAATGGTGTCAAATGCAACAGAGTTAAAATAAGCAACATCGCCCGAATTGGCTATCATAAATCCATCATCATCCGTTTTTGAATTGATTTTAGGACCTAAGTTTACAGGTTTAGTCCATTTAGTCCATGAATCATCCAATCTGCGCGACATATATATATCGTGCCCGCCATACCCTACGTGCCCTTTGGATGAAAAGTATAAAGTTTTGTTATCAAAAGCCAGATAAGGATAGTCTTCGGTGAATGGCGTGTTAATGGTATGTCCCAGATTAATAGGTTCTTCGTATTTCTTGCGATACTTGTTATAGAGCGAAACATATAAGTCCAGTTCACCTTCCGAATGTTGATTTTGCATGGCAATTAACACCGCACTTCCATCCAGACTCATGAAATAATTGCCATTGGTATGTTGGTTGTTCAATTCCGGAATTTCAATATTCTCAGGTAAAGACCAGGTTTTGTTTTTTTGAAGTTTGGAAACCGAAATTCCAGAACCAAGTTGTTGGCCATCAGGACGATATGTATTTCCAATGTAAAGTGTTCTCCCATCCATACTAATGGATGTGACAAAATTATGTCCTTGATTATTTAATGGGCTTCCAATTGATTGTGCAGGTTTCCATTTGCCGGCAGCATCTGACTCGGCAAACCAAATGTCCTGATCATCCACACCCGGACATTCTTTTACAAAATACATCGTTGATCCATCCGGTGAAATGCGTGGATTAAACTCAAAACATTCATGTGTGTTGATATTATGACCAATGGTGTCTTTTCCGAATGGAAATTCGGCCTGAGGATACAAATCCGGTATAATTTGAATGGAATCATTGCCATTGTGTACACCAATGCCTTTGACCAAATTCCAAACATTAATTTTAGAATGATCAATGGTGATTTTGGCTCCATAAACTGTTTCCAAATTGAAATTAACTTTAATCTGCATTTTCTTTTGCAGATTAGGCTCACTTGGCGCGGTATATACTTTTTTGGACTTGTGATCTTTAAGAATAATATGAGCCGATTTTATAGTACCATCATTCAATATACCATATATGAGTAACTCATTTGCAGGCATTGGTTTGTCGAACTGCATTTCAATCACCTCACTTTTGGTTTTGTCATGCATGAGAATATATCCATCGGAATACAAATCCGGAAGTGGGGCGTTAATATCTCTGTCCGGATAAATAGATGGAGGTCCGAGTACCAATTCGGGATAATTCCACTGAGTTTGGTACATCTCTGATTTTTGTACAAGCTTGGTTGCCCACTGTACTCTTTGAGCAAACACCAATTGAATTATACTTATAAAAATTATAAATAAAATAAGCGAACGTCTTTTAGTCATCCAACCTGATATTTTGTGCTTTAGCCTAATAATAATTGTTGATTATCAATAGGTGTGGATAAATATACGTAAAAAAAATGTAAAGTTCTTTAATCTAAATAAATAATTATCTGATTACAAGCTAATTATACAGGTTTAATTAAAGTATATTTATCTAAAAATCAATTAATTAGGAGGTATATACTTTAAGTAAAAATTTACCTCAAAATTTTACAAAAAATATTTAATTTTTCAAAGATTTAATAACCTTACACACACTTTCAACGGATCGTTTTAAATTATCTTTTCCTGTATAGAGTGCATTTTCAAGTGTAGAAACGCCTTGCATAATGCTAAACACAGCATCAAAACCGCAGCTGTATATATTGTTGTGGTCTGAAAGCTTTCCGGCAAATGCAAAGACCTTTTTTTTGTGTTTTTTTGCTAATAAAAGTACACCATATGGTGTCTTGCCATATTGCGTTTGTAAGTCCATAGATCCTTCACCTGTAAATACAAAATCGGCTTGTGGAATCACCTCCTCCAATCCAGAATATTCAATGACCAGTTCAATTCCTTTTTTCATTTTTGCATCGAACAATCCCATAAGTCCACCACCGGTTCCACCTGCAGCTCCTGCACCCGGAATATTAGATACATCAATTTGACTAGCCTGTTTGATTTTTGAGGCGAAATGACCTAAGTTTTGATCTAAAATTGTAACCATTTCTGGTGTAGCCCCTTTTTGAGGACCAAAAATAGCTGAAGCTCCTTTTTGTCCTATAAATGGATTGGTTACATCACTGGCAATTTCAATTTCAATATTGTTTTTAAGGATTAGGTTGTCAGAATTATCAATGGTTACAAGGTTACTCAATGAACCTCCGCCAAAACCAATTTCGTTATTATTTGCATCTAATAATTTTACGCCTAATGCTTGAGCTAATCCAGCTCCTCCATCGTTGGTTGCACTTCCACCAAGGCCAATAATTATTTTTTTTGCACCATTTTCAATGGCATCTTTCATTAACATTCCTGTACCATAAGTTGTAGTAATTAATGGATTACGTTGTTGGATTGGCACTAATTGAATACCGCTAGCTTCTGCAAGTTCGATAATAGCCACTGTACCATTGTTGATTAACCCATATTTTGCTTCGACAGGATGACCCAAAGGTCCAACTACTTCTAAAGTTTTGAATTGTCCATTTTGAGAAATGACTATTGCATTTGTGGTGCCTTCACCACCATCAGCCATCGGTTTGGCAATGACATTTGCTTCCGGAAAAACAGCTTTTATACCTGATTCCATTGCATTACATGCCTCAATGGCGGTCATGCTTTCTTTGAATGAATCGGGAGCTAATACAAAAGTGTACATGATGCAAATGTTGTGTAAAAAAGTGAAATATGAAAATTGGGTTATTAGACTAAAATCTACCCCCCCCCGTTAGTCTAAGTGAAAAATAAATAAAGTTGGCGCACGTCTGTGTCGTGTGCATCCTATAAAAATCTCTACTCGCTCAAAAAAAATTGTGTCAAACCCGTGCATCAGTGATTGAATAAGTTAGGAATGATATGCAAGGTTGAACGTGAATGATAAATCTTGTTTCTGATTCAAATTTGATGTAAATTTGCACCAAACTATATCATTATGGTGCGTCAAAGTATATCATTTACAGAGCCCAACGAAGAGTGGTTAAATACTCAAATAATCAATAAAGAATACGCTAGCAAAAGCGAAATAGTCAATGATTTGATTAGACAGGCTCGTCATCAACAGGTACAAATCGATTGGCTTAAAGCCAAGTTGGAGAAAGCAGAGAAAAGCGGGTTCACTATTGATACTAAAGAACAAATTCTAAACCAATCAAAGTCATTGCTTAATGGCAGAATATAGACTGAGCAATGAAGCAAAAGATGAATTGATTCGAATCCACCAATATGGTGTTCAAAAATTTGGAATAAATCAGGCGGATAAATATTTCAATTCATTTTTTGATTATTTCGACATTATAGCACAACGACCATTTTCATTCGAATCTGTTGATTATTTAAAAAAAGGATACCGAAGGTGTGTATTTGGCTACGATAGCATTTATTTTAAAGTTACTGACGATGTTGTAGAGATAATGGCAGTAGTTGGGAGACAAGATTTGAGTAATACTCTTTAATAATTAATTGAATATTTTCGTTGTTTACAAGTAATCGTTAGAAATGATTTCCCCAACCGACCCCTTTACAAACAAGGGCGAGTAGGTTTATTAATCAAACATTTATTGTTGTCACTTGGACCCCTCATGCTTCGGGGTGACAATGCAAGATTGCGTACATTATCCTATAGTTGATAAATAATTTTGAGGCTACTTCCCAAAGAACAAACAAATTAAAAAATCTCTGAGCGGATAAAGTTATATTAAACCAAATGAAAAAATATCCCCAAATATAAAAAGCAGTAAATTATTCCGTAATAGACTCAGCAAGTACAATCACTTTATTATTAAGTGCTTCTACTACACCACCAGAAATTTGATAAATGGTCGATTCTTTACCCACTTTGATACGTAGTTTTCCGGTACCAAGTGTAGTAATATAAGGTGCGTGATTACTTAAAATTTCAAAGGAGCCATCTGTACCCGGCAATTGGACACCATCAGCTTCGCCTTCAAAAATTTTCTTATCGGGGGTAACAATTTCTAAGTTCATATCTCTTTAGTTCGTAGTGTAAAGTAAGTAGTTCGTAGTGTATAGTTCAGATTTGGAATCGATGAAAATTGTTAAAATTTAAACTATCAACTACGAACTATATCCTACCAACTAATACCTATTTCGCTTCAGCTAATAATTTTTCTCCTTTAGCAATAGCTTCTTCAATAGTACCAACTAAGTTGAATGCTGCTTCAGGAAGGTAATCATAAGTTCCATCCATGATTGCATTGAAACCTTTGATAGTATCTTTGATATTTACCAAAGCTCCTTTTAATCCTGTAAATTGTTCAGCCACGTGGAAAGGTTGTGACAAGAAACGTTGTACTCTTCTTGCACGATGTACCACTTGTTTGTCTTCTTCACTAAGCTCATCCATACCCAAAATAGCGATGATATCTTGAAGCTCTTTGTAACGTTGTAAAGTTTCTTTAACTCTTTGAGCACAAGCATAATGTTCTTCACCCACAATTTCAGGAGTCAAAATCCTGGAAGTTGAATCCAATGGATCCACCGCAGGATAAATACCTAACTCAGCAATTTTACGCGAAAGTACGGTTGTGGCATCCAAGTGAGCAAATGTTGTTGCCGGTGCAGGGTCAGTTAAGTCATCGGCAGGTACGTATACGGCCTGTACAGAAGTAATTGATCCTTTTTTAGTTGAAGTGATACGTTCCTGCATCGCACCCATTTCACTTGCAAGTGTAGGTTGGTAACCCACCGCTGAAGGCATACGACCCAAAAGAGCTGACACCTCAGAACCGGCTTGTGTAAAACGGAAGATGTTATCAACGAAAAATAGAATATCTTTTCCTGGTCCTTCACCATCTCCATCACGATAGTATTCGGCAATGGTTAGTCCGGTAAGGGCCACACGAGCACGAGCGCCCGGAGGTTCGTTCATTTGACCAAATACGAATGTAGCTTGCGATTTTACCAATTCATTGTAATCAACACTTGCCAAATCCCATCCGCCATGTTCCATTGAATGTTTGAATGCATCGCCATATTTCACGATACCTGCTTCAATCATTTCTCGAAGTAAGTCATTTCCTTCACGAGTTCTTTCTCCTACTCCTGCAAACACGGATACTCCCGCATAAGCTTTGGCGATATTGTTAATCAATTCTTGAATCAATACGGTTTTTCCCACACCGGCACCACCGAACAATCCGATTTTACCACCTTTAGAATAAGGTTCAATCAAATCAATAACTTTAATACCCGTAAAAAGCACTTCTGTAGAAGTTGCTAAGTCTTCAAAACGAGGTGCATGACGGTGGATAGGTAGCTTTCTGGTAGAATCTACTCTTTTCAAACCATCAATAGGATCACCTGTTACGTTAAAAAGTCGTCCTTTGATGGCATCACCTGTAGGTACGCTAATAGGAGCTCCCATGTCTTCAACAGACATTCCTCTGCACAATCCTTCCGTTCCTTCCATCGCAATGGTACGAACTCTGTCTTCGCCCAAATGCTGTTGACATTCCAATACTAATTTTGTGCCATCAGGTTTGGTGATTTCCAAAGCATCAAGTATTTGAGGTAATTTTCCGGATTCTTCAAAACTCACGTCAACAACCGGACCAATAACCTGGGTGATTTTTCCTATATTAGACATATATGATAATTAAATATTTTGCTTGTATTTGTAATAGGGTGCAAACTTAAAATTAAAAATTACTTATCCCAAAACTAAAAGTAATAAAATTCGGTGTTTAAACTTTTCAGACCTTATATTTGTTATTATTTCCAATTAAGAACCAATAAAATGGAAGAAATCAAACCCAAAATAAACGTTACTATATATACTGAGTCGAACCCAAACCCTAATAGTTTGAAGTTTGTTGTGAATTTCATGCTGATGCCGGAAGGTATGAGTGCTGATTTTCCGGATCCTATTTCTGCTTCACGCTGTCCGTTGGCATTGGATTTGTTCAGATATAATTTTGTAAGAAGAGTTTTTATTTCATCAAACTTTGTAACAGTAACTAAGGATGAAGGAATCGAATGGAATGAAATTGTTTTGTTGTTAAAGCCATTTATCAAAGGATATCTTGAGGAAGGCAATCCTTTGTTTTTAGAAGAAATCGCTTCTGATATAAATGAGAATGACCCGGAAGTAGTAAAAAAGATTAAAGGAATACTGGATGAATATGTACGTCCGGCGGTGGAATCAGATGGAGGTAACATTACTTTTCATTCATTCAACGAAGGTGTAGTTAAGGTGCACCTACAAGGCTCATGTAGTGGATGTCCTTCAAGTACAGCTACACTCAAAGGTGGTATTGAAAGATTGTTGACTTCTATGCTTCCTGAAGTTAAAGAAGTGGTTGCGGAGGGGGTGTAACCAAATTTATTATTCCATAATTTTTTTAACAAATGCTTTTCTTTTGGTTAACCTATTTAGAGTGATTTCAAAAACAATGCTTTGTGGCGAGGTGCTATTCATATTAGGAATTTGATATCCTAGTGAAAAATTTAAATGTGAAGTTGCTTCATAAGAAAGTCCAATCGTGCCTTCACCAAAATCATGTAAACCACTAAAATAGTCTAATACGATGGCCAATTTATGTTTAATAAAAAATTGTTCGATTCCAAATTGTATACCAATAGGGCTGTTTAATATCAAGCGATCTCCTTTGCCAAAATAATTTTCATTGGCATAATATACACCTCCTGCAAACCAAGTTTTGCTCGCATCAATTTTTAATGCATAATTTGTAAATGCATAAATGCCTGAATTAAAATGATTTAAATCTGAAACATTTCCCCCAAACTGAAATCCTGAGGCAATTTCCATATGTTTGTTTAAATGAAATGCTTTTTGAGCATTTAACATATAAAATGGATAAAGTGCAGGTGAACTAATTTCGAAATTACTAACCAATCGTAAAGACTGATGACTTGGGGCCAATGAAATTCCAAATTGATTGACTCCTATTTCAAATCCACTGCCTAATCCAAAGCAGAGTGTTTGATTGAATTGATAAATATTCTTTGAAAAGTTTGACTGTTGCTGAAAGAAAAATTCATTTTTCTCAGTAATGTGTGAATTTGGGATATTGAAAAAAGATTGTTGCGCCTTAATTTCATAGAAATATCCAATGATAATTAACAAGAAAGTAACTTTATCAATAAAAACTTTTTTGAAGTAACCCATTTGTAAAAATAAAGTATTATAATTTTTAAAAAGTACTTTAAAGAAAGCAGATATGCAATTTTAATCAATGTTTAATATTTTAAGCTACAATAATTTTTTTGTAATTATTTTCTATTAATTTGCATTTTACCATGAAAGAACAAAGCTTAAGTCGCAGAGAAGTTATCAACCGAATTGGTTGGGCTGTAGGAGGTTTAATATATTCTCCTGCATTAATTGCCATTTTGGAAAGTTGCAAGGAACCGGAAATTATAACCTCAAAATACCATTTATCTGCCATTCAGGAAAAAATGTTATTCGAAATAGCCGAACGAATTATTCCTGAAACAGACACTCCGGGAGCCATCGCAGCTAAAGTTCCTCAGTTTATATTCATGACTTTTAAAGAGGTTTTTGATGAAAAAAATCAAGAAAATTTTATTGCTGGAATTAATGAAATTGCCGAATTAGCTAAACAAAAATATGGCTTACCCTTTTTGCAATGTACTGAAAGTCAGCAAACAGAGATACTTTTAAACATTGAAAAAAAATCAAACGATTTTTTCAAATTGCTTAAAGACTTAACTTTAACCGGATATTTCACTTCCAAAATTGGTGCAACTCAAGCTTTAAATTATGTGCACATTCCCGGTCGATACGATGGAAATACTACCCTTGAAAAAGGTCAAAAAGCTTGGGCTTAAATAATTTAAAATTCATCACTTAACATTTAACATTTCTACAACGTGCCTGAAGATTTATCAAAAACAACCAAATTCGATGCCATAGTAGTTGGTTCCGGAATAAGTGGCGGGTGGGCAGCAAAGGAACTTACCGAAAAAGGTCTTAAAGTTTTACTTCTGGATAGAGGAAGAAACATCGAGCATATCAAAGACTACGAAACGGCTTTACGTCATCCTTGGGAGTTCAAATACAGAGGCAAAGTAAGTCAAAAACAAAAAAAAGAACATCCATATACCACCCGCGATTATCCATTCAGTGAACAAAATGAAACGTTTTGGTTCAATGATAATGATGCGCCATATACCGAAACTAAACCCTTTGATTGGTTTCGCTCCGGAGTTGTAGGGGGAAAATCATTAATGTGGGGTAGGCAATCATATCGTTTAAGTCCTATGGATTTTGAAGCCAATGCCAAAGAAGGAATAGGGGTAGATTGGCCTATCAGATATAACGATTTGGCACCTTGGTACGATTATGTGGAGCAATTTGCCGGAATCAGCGGACAAGTTGAAGGAATCCCTGAACTTCCGGATGGTAAATTTTTGCCACCTATGGAAATGAATGTTGCCGAAAAAGAAGTTAAAAAGGGACTTGAAAATAAATTCAAAAACAGGAAATTAACAATTGGTCGAATTGCAAATTTGACTGTACCTCATAATGGCAGAGGCAATTGTCAATATAGAGCACTGTGCCACAGAGGCTGCCCTTTTGGTGCTTATTTTAGCACGCAGTCATCTACTTTGCCTGCAGCAGTCCGTACAGGAAATCTAACATTAAGACCTAATTCATTGGTTTCCCATGTGATATATGATGATAAATTAGGAAAGGCCAAAGGCGTACATGTGATTGATAGTGTTACCAATGAACATATGGAATTTACGGCTAAAATCATTTTCTTAAATGCTTCCACACTTGGAACTACCCATATTCTGCTGAATTCAGTTTCTACCAGGTTTCCTGATGGATTAGGCAATTCGAGTGGGCAAATTGGTCATAACTTGATGGATCATCATTTCAGATTAGGAGCAACAGGAACTATTGAAGGATTGGATGAAAGATATTATTATGGCAGAAGAGCCAATGGAATTTATATCCCTCGATTTGTCAATGTAGGTAATGAGAAAAAAGATTTTTTGCGTGGCTATGGTTTTCAGGGAGGAGCAAGCCGAGAAAGTTGGTGGAGAGGCATAGCTGAATATGGCATTGGAGCAGATTTTAAAGATAAAATAAGTCAGCCCGGCAAATGGACGATGGGTTTGGGTGGGTTTGGCGAAACGCTACCTTATTACGAAAACCAAGTTACCCTTAACAAAAATATTAAGGACAAGTGGGGATTGCCAACCTTGAATATTGACTGTGAGTTTAAAGAAAACGAAAAACGAATGCGTAAAGATATTTTAATTGAAGCAGCTCAGATGCTGGAAGCGGGGGGCGCAAAAAATATTGAAACATATGATAAGACTTTTGCACCCGGCTCCGCAATTCATGAAATGGGTACCGCACGAATGGGAAGAGACCCTAAAACCTCAGTTCTCAATGCTCATAACCAAATGCATGATGTCAAAAATGTGTTTATAACCGATGGCGCATGCATGACTTCCGCAGCTTGTCAAAATCCTTCACTAACCTATATGGCACTCACAGCGAGGGCTTGTGATTATGCAGTGAAAGAGATGAATAAGTTGAATTTGTAGGATTAAAATAATCTATCTAAATAGTATTAAAAAAAAGCTTTTAAAGTACTTCTTTCTATGTGATTATGATTGTTAATTGCTATTGTTGACATAATTTTAATCTCAGAAAAAAAAGTGATGCAGATTTGCTTTTATTGTAACCCCGAAGTATGAAGGGTCAAACAAGGGAGATAATTTATCGTTGAAAACGATTTATTCAACCGCCCCCCTATACAATTGAGTGCGAGTTGGTTACAAATTCATGATAGATTTACTATTTTTATTACAAGGAGAGCAGGGGAGAGGATAACAGTAAGTATTTTAAAAAAGTAATACAACTGCTAAAGATATAGAATACCAACATAGCTTTCCTAGTCATGCCGAGGCATGAGGCATCTTTTTGATATTAGCATCTTTATCTATCCTACAGACCCCTCGTGCCTCGCGGTGAAAATGATATTGTGCAATTCTTTCAAAATAATAATTCTCTCAGAATATAATATTTAATGGCTTCGCTCTTCGAGATGTTCCGCTAGGGCATCTCGAAAGACAGATAAAATAGGATATATATCCTGAATAGGTATACCCCCGATTGATATTTAGTCTAAACTATAAATATTTGACATTAACCCTGAAAACCATTTTTCTTATGTGTACCATCACAAAATGGTTTGTTGCTTGACCCGCCACATCTACAAAATGCGGTTGTTTTGTTTTCTAAGGTTTTATTACCATTGGTATCTGTTACTTTCAAGGTTCCATATATAATCAGTGGTCCATTTGGAATTACTTCTATTTCAGCATCCAGCTTTGCTGATTCCATATTGGATTCATTATTCATAAAATATGATAATGCACCTGATGGACATTTTTTAATTTGTTCTACGATTGCTTTAGTTTCAGCTCCTTCCATTTTCACCCATGGTCGTTGACGTGGATCAAATACTTCAGGCAGTCCTTTAAAACAGATGGCAGAGTGAATACAAATGCCGGGTTTCCACACAACGGTAACTTCTCCGTTGGTATATTTTTTTGTTAAATTTTCTAAGTCCATTGGGTAATAATATAAATTCAATTTAAAATTACATAATTTCAATTAAGCACAATCACTTATTGATTAGGTTTTTTTTAAAAATTATTAACCATATTATTGTGCACAATTCAAACCCATATTATGTTAATTGGAGCTGTAGATATTGGATCAAATGCAATGCGATTTTTAGTAGCATCTGCAATTAAATATAATACTGAATGGCAATTTCAAAGAGTTGAATATTTAAGATATCCAATTCGCCTTGGAGAAGAAGTGTTTACCACTGGTGCCATAAGTGAGTTAAAAATAGAAAAACTGGAACGCATGTTATTTGCATTCAAGGAAATGTTTGAGGTATTCGAAGTTGTTTCATTTAAAGTATGTGCCACTTCAGCCATGCGCGATGCTGCAAATGGAATATATATAATTGAAAGAATTTCCAAAAAATCAAAAGTTAACATTGAGATAATATCCGGCCAAACAGAAGCCGGGCTTATTGATCGGGCTTTAAAACAAAAAGTTGGTGTTGGTTTGTTTTTACACGTTGATGTAGGAGGAGGAAGCACAGAAATAAATTTAATTAAAGATGGAAAAAAATTAGCTTCTCATTCATTCAATATTGGTACGGTAAGAGCAATTCACAATAAAATTGAACCTAAAACTTGGGACGAAATGCGTGACTGGGTGGTTTCGGAAGTACGTGACAAAAAACTTATAAATCCAATTTGTGTGGGTACAGGTGGAAATATAAAGAAACTACACGAATTATCAGGATTACCCAGCGAATTTTCATTACCATACATTAGATTAGAACAGATTAGAGATCAATTAAAATCATTTTCCATTGAACAAAGAATGCATCAGTTAAAACTAAATGAAGACCGTGCAGATGTTATTGTTCCTGCTGCAGATATATATTTAAATATTATGCAATGGGCAGGTTCAAACGAAATCATCGCACCCAATATTGGATTAATAGATGGCATTATTGTTGAATTATTTGAAAATATAAATAATAAGTAAAAATTTCTGACTATGCAATCAACTTGTTTGGCAATTCAATTTTAAATTTTCTTATAATGTAATTTAACATACATTTATTTAGTTTGAATTGCCTTATTTTTTATTCAAATTTGCACCGCCTTTAGGTAGCCTAAAAATAGAATGGAAAATATTCGTGAGCTGAAAAAATTAATTTTTGGCCCGTCTTTAAATATTGTAATCACAACCCATCAAAAACCCGATGCCGATGCCTTAGGTTCTTCTTTGGCTCTTTATGGTTATTTAAAACAATATAATCATAAAATAACGGTAATATCTCCAACTGATTATCCACGTTTTATACAATGGATGCCTTGTAACCATTGTGTTATTGATTTTGAAGCTTCTGAAAAAAACAACAAACTTTCCCGAGTTGCTATCGAAAAAGCAGATTTAATTTTTTATCTGGATTTTTCATCGGTAGAAAGACTAAAAGATGTAGGACCTTTTTTTGAAAAAGCCTCTGGTAAAAAAGTATTAGTCGATCATCACTTGGACCCAAGCATTAAAGCGGATTTTGTGTTGTGGAATTCAAAAGCTGCCGCTACTTGCGAACTAATATATGAGCTTATTGTGATGTTGGGTGATAAATCAAAAATTAACATACCTATTGGTGAATGCATTTATGCAGGAATCATGACTGATACAGGATCATTTAGATTTCCTTCAACTTCAAAAAAAGTTCATTTAATTATCGCTAATTTGATTGAACTTGGAGTGGATAATTCAAAAATACATCGACTGGTTTATGACAATAATTCACATGAAAAACTTATGTTCTTGGGTTTTGTATTAAGCCAAAAAATGAAAATTATTCCAGAATATTGTACTGCCTACATAGTAATAAATAAAGAAGAATTAGCTACCTATCACTCTCAAACCGGTGATACAGAAGGCTTAGTGAACTACGCACTTTCGATAGAAAATATTGAATTTGCCACCATTATTATAGAACGCCCGGATGCAGTCAAGTTATCATTTCGTTCATCAGGTAATTTTAAGGTAAATGAATTTGCATCCAAACATTTTGAAGGAGGCGGACATAAAAATGCGTCAGGTGGAAAATCTTCATTATCTTTGGCGCAAACAGTAGAAAAATTTATTGAACTATTGCCCTATTACAAAGAGGAATTAACTTTAAAACAAAATCAAACCACAAACCTATTACCATGTTAAAAAAATATGCTTTGGCAACTGCCATAATTTTTACCCTTTTACTTTCATCATGTAACAAAGGCGTAAACTATGAAAAAACCGAGAATGGACTCAAATATTACTATTTCACAAAAAATGATGGACCAAAAGCCAAAAGTGGCGATTTTATTACCGTTCATTTCAGTTACAAAACAAGTAAGGATTCTGTATTAAGAGACACCTGGAAAGAAGGTACTCCTATTCAAGTTGTAGTTCAGGAACCTACATTTAAAGGCGGACTTGAAGAAGGATTGCAAATGCTAGCAGCTGGTGATAGTGTAAGTTTTCAAATTAATGCGGATTCATTGTTTCAAAAAACTTTCATGGCCCCTCGTCCTGATTTTATTGACTCAGCCAGTTACTTAACATTTACTATGAAAGTAATCAAAATTCAAGGTAAAGAAGAATTTCAAAAAGAACAAGAGAAAGCAATGGCCGAACGCAGACAACAAATGGAAGCTATGATGGCTGCACAAAGAGTTGTTGACGACAGTTTAATAAAAAATTATTTGACTGCTAACAAACTAACAGCCAAATCAACTGAATCAGGACTATATTACATTATCAATAAAAAAGGTAAAGGTGCAAACCCTGAAAAAGGTAATAAAGTAAGTGTAGGATATAAAGGTATGCTTCTTGATGGATCAGTTTTTGATGAATCTAAAGGAAACAATTTTGAATTTACATTAGGAGTTGGAATGGTTATTCCTGGTTGGGATGAAGGTATTGCATTGCTTAATCCAGGATCTAAAGCTACTTTGATCGTGCCTTCAACATTGGGTTACGGTCCAATGCCAATGGGTGACAAAATACCAGCCAATTCGGTATTGGTATTTGATGTAGAGTTGTCCAAAGTAACTAAGTAAGCAAAAGAATTTTAATTTTATTCAATCACTTTCGGACTATTATCGAAATGTCAAGAAAACTTCTTTTAATAATATCAATTTTAGGATTAAGGCTGAGCACCATTGCTCAGCTCGATCCTAAAGCAGAAGAAATATTGAATAAATTGAGTGCCAAATACGAGGCGATTAAATCGTATAAGGCTTCTTTTTCATACGAGCTTGAAAATCCACAATCGAAAGTAAATGAAAAGTTTAAAGGTGACATTATTGTAAAAGGGCAAAAATTCCACATTAGCTTGGGTAATCAAATTATCATTAATAATGGAACAACTGTGTGGACATTACTGAAAGAAGAAAACGAAGTTACCATTTCAGATTATTCACCGGAAGATGATGAAATTAGTCCCACTAAAATATACTCCATTTACAAAAATGGATACAAATATCTTTGGGTGGAAGAAGAAAAGTCAAAGTCAGGAATAATGGATATTGTTGACTTGGTACCTGATGACAAGAAGAAGCCTTTTTTCAAAATAAGACTTTGGATAAACAAAAAATCGAATGAAATCGTAAAATGGCGTATTTTCGAAAAAAATGGCAACAGGTATAACTATGTTATTAGTGAGTTTTCTTTAAACCCTAAAATTGAAGAAGGAAAATTTGATTTTGACAAAACAAAATACCCTGGAGTAGATGTACAAGATCTCCGGAACTAATGACTCGGCAGGAATTAAGCAAACAAATTTTTGATAAAGGCACCTACCTTTGTGTAGGACTTGATTCTGATATCAATAAAATACCTAAATTTTTAAAAACAGAACCAGATCCAATTTTTAGTTTTAATAAAGCAATTATAGATGCTACCATTGATTATTGCGTTTCTTACAAAATCAATACTGCTTTTTATGAAAGTTTAGGAGCTAAGGGTTGGGAAACCATGCAAAAAACCTTTGAATATATTCCTTCAACCCATTTCAAAATTGCAGATGCCAAAAGAGGAGACATAGGAAATACCTCTGATCAATACGCCAAAGCATTTTTTGAAAATTTGAATGCAGATGCTATAACCATAGCACCTTATATGGGCAAAGATTCAATTTACCCGTTTTTAAAATATGAAAATAAATGGTCAATAATACTTGCGCTCACCTCAAATAATGGAAGTATTGATTTTCAACTACAAAAATTAGAATCCGGAGAATATGTATTCGAAAAAGTGCTTTCCGAAACTTCGAAGTGGGGAAATATTGACAATACCATGTATGTGGTGGGCGCTACGAATTCAGCACAATTCTCTCAAATTCGAGAAATTATCCCCAATCATTTTTTGCTAGTCCCCGGCGTTGGCGCGCAAGGCGGTAACCTTCAAGAAGTTTCACAAGAATGTTTGAATGCCGACGGTGGGATACTTGTAAATAGTTCCAGAGCCATTATATTTGCTTCAGCAGAAAAAGATTTTGCAATAAAAGCTAAAGAAGAGAGTAAAAAAATATCTTCTGAAATGAAGAATCTTATTGATTTGTATATTAAATAAATAAAAGTTTAAATGAAAATCTCAATAATTGGTACCGGGTATGTGGGATTAGTTACCGGAGCATGTTTTGCCGAAACAGGTATTCAGGTTACTTGTATAGATATAGATGTAAAAAAAATTGAAAACCTTCGCAGAGGCATTCTTCCTATCTATGAGCCTGGTTTGGAAGAAATGGTATTAAAAAATACCCAGAAGGAGCGTTTGCACTTTTCAACAGATTTAGCCACAGGAATTCAAGAAAGTGAAGCAATTTTTATTGCTGTAGGTACCCCACCGGGTGAAGATGGCAGTGCCGATTTAAAATATGTGTTAGGCGTAGCAAAGAGCATTGGTGAAAATTTGAATTCTTATGCTGTGATAGTTACCAAAAGTACCGTACCTGTGGGAACTGCAGATAAGGTAAAAAATGAAATTCAGAATGCACTTAAAAAAAGAAACAGCGACTTAATATTTGATGTGGCTTCAAATCCGGAATTCCTTAAAGAAGGAGCGGCTATTGAGGACTTTTTAAAACCCGATAGAATTGTAATTGGTATTGAATCAGATAAAGCAGAAGAAATCATCAGAAAACTGTATAAACCATTTCTATTAAATGGACATCCTATTTTGTTTATGGACATTCGATCATCAGAAATGACCAAATACGCTGCAAATTCAATGTTGGCTACCCGTATCAGCTTTATGAATGATATCGCAAATCTTTGCGAAATAGTTGGGGCGGATGTAAACAAAGTACGTCAGGGAATTGGCTCAGATGTACGCATTGGAAATAAGTTTATTTACCCCGGAATTGGTTATGGAGGTTCCTGTTTTCCTAAAGATGTAAAAGCTTTAATACTAACAGCAAAACAAAATGGCTATAGAATGCGTCTTTTGGAAGCAACAGAAGAGGTTAATGAAGACCAAAAGTCTGTTTTATTCACCAAAATAATGAAACATTATAATGGGGATATAAAAGGCAAAACATTTGCGATGTGGGGATTATCTTTCAAGCCTAAAACAGATGATATGCGTGAAGCCCCTTCTTTGGTGCTAATTGATAAGATATTGGCAGAAGGAGGTAAAGTTAAATCATATGATCCGGTTGCTATGAAAGAAGCGAAACACATATTGGGCGATAAAATCACTTATACCAAAGATGAGTACGAAGCCCTGATCGATGCGGATGCTTTATTATTGGTAACAGAGTGGCCCGATTTTAGAACCCCCAACTTCACTGTAATGGCCAAGTTGCTCAAAAGCAAAGTGGTATTTGATGGAAGAAACATATACAGTAAAGAAGAAATGAAAGAAAATGGTTTCGATTATTACTGCATTGGCTTGAGTTAAAATTTATAAGTAGAAATGGCACAAAAAAGAGTATTAATTACAGGAGCAGCCGGATTTTTGGGTTCACATTTGTGTGATAGATTTATAAATGAAGGCTATAATGTTGTAGCAATGGATAACCTAATTACAGGTGACTTGCGCAATATAGAGCACTTATTTAAGCTAAAGGAGTTTGAATTTTATCACCACGATGTATCAAAATATATACATGTACCTGGTGAAATAGATTATATTTTACATTTTGCATCTCCTGCAAGCCCAATAGATTACCTCAAAATTCCGATTCAAACACTGAAAGTGAGTTCCTTAGGAACTCATAATGTTTTGGGATTGGCAAAAGCAAAAAGTGCGAGGGTTTTGGTTGCATCAACATCTGAAGTATATGGCGACCCCTTGGTGCACCCTCAAACTGAAGAATATTGGGGAAATGTGAATCCGGTTGGTCCAAGAGGATGCTATGATGAAGCTAAAAGATTTATGGAAGCCATTACAATGGCTTACAATAATGTTCACGGATTGGAAACTCGAATTGTACGTATATTTAATACCTATGGACCAAGGATGCGACTTAATGACGGAAGAGTACTACCCACTTTTATTGGACAAGCTCTAAGAGGCGAAAATCTCACTGCTTTTGGTGATGGCACTCAAACTCGTTCATTTTGTTATGTTGGCGACCTAGTAGAGGGAATCTACAGATTATTATTGAGCGATTATTCATTGCCGGTTAATATTGGAAATCCATCTGAAATAACCATGATGCAGTTTGCCGATGAAATTATTAAGTTGACTGGAGCAAGTGTAGGAATTGACTTTAAACCATTACCTAAAGACGACCCAAAACAACGACAACCTGATATCACCAAAGCCAAACAAATATTGGGTTGGGAACCAAAAGTTAGTAGAGCAGAAGGTCTAAAAATTACTTACGAGTATTTCAAACAGCTTCCTGAATACAATATCAATCCTAAAGATTTTGTGAATAGGAAGTAATTATCCTTCTAAGGGAGATAATTTTAAATGATTTTTCAAATATATTTGGTGTAGAAACCAAGTATTAATGTATGGAAAAAATTACAAGTTTTTCTCAACTCGATGTCAACAAACAATACACCTATGCCGATTATTTGAATTGGTGGTTTGATGAAAGAGTAGAATTAATTAAGGGTTTTGTTTTGAAAATGAGTCCTGCTCCATCAACAACTCATCAAAGAATAAGCAGAAACTTAATCAAAGAATTTGCATCATTTTTAAAAAAGAAGGAATGTCAAGTTTTTCATTCACCATTTGACGTAAGATTGACTCGAACAAAAAATGATAAAGATCAAACCACAGTTGTGCAACCTGATATTTGTGTAATTTGCAGTCCGGAAATTTTAGATGAAAAAGGATGCAACGGTGCACCTGATTTGATTATTGAAATACTTTCAAATTCAAACAGTAAGCATGATTTAGTCACAAAACATCAACTATATCAGGAGGCAGGGGTTAAGGAATATTGGATTATATATCCATTCGAAAGAGTTTTAGATATATATCATCTAGATAATGGAAAATATTTTTTATTTAACAAATATGTAGATGATGATAAAGTAAAAGTGAAAACTTTACCAGGGTTAGAGATTGATTTAAGGGATATTTTTGAAATTTAAAACAAATAATTAGTCCTTTATCTCCATTTTCCAGATTTTGCCACCTTCATTGGTAATAAGCATATCATCATCGTTGATAAAACAAATAGCTTCTAATTGTCCTCCTCTTCCAAATTTTCTGCAAGTCAATGGTTTAGAAAATGATATCTTGTTGTTTTCTATTTTATAAACATAAATGTAACCATAGGTTAAAAGAACAAATTTGGTTTTAGAAGGATTTATATCGGCAGCTGTAACTTCGGCTTTAATGTAGCTTTTATCAATTGCTTTTGCAGGAATGAATTTCTTTGAAGAGGATACAGGCAATTGATATAAATTTACCATTCTATTTCCTCTATTCTTTGAAAAAAGGTATAAACTATCTTTGAAATAAAATACTGCTTCACAATCGAAATTCATTTCTTTCTGAGAAGGAGGAAAAGCCTTTTGATCAGGATAAAAAAATCGGACGGTATCTAAATATTGATTTGTTTCAGGGTTAAATTTGTGAATAAACAAATTAGGTCTGTCATTAAAATTATTTCCTACATCGCAAATAAATACATTTCCTGAATCGTCTTTTGCGATGTCTTCAACATCACCAAAATGCCCGTTTAAATTAATTTTTTTAATGATTTCTCCTTTTGCATTTATCTTAAAAAGATGCTTAATATTTCCATCGTTGTGTGTATAAAAAAGCGAGTCTTTATCAGCAAGGATTAAGCCTGAACTTTCATCAATTTCACTATTAAGAGTGCCGACTCTTGATATTCTATAATTTCCAAATACGTTTTGGAATTTTTGATCAGTAGTTTTATCGCATCCGCAAAGAAGCGTCTTCAGTGCAACCAAAACTGTGAATATTTTAATTTTGAGCATGAACATTAAAAGCCAAGGCAGTAAAATGAACTGTTCAACATATTTGGTTTATTATAACTAATTCCTTCTACTTTACCTCCTGCACCCAATACTATGGCCTGACCTGCAGCGGTATCCCATTCCATAGTGGGTCCTTCACGATAATATATATCTGCCTTACCTTCTGCTATGTAACAAAACTTTAGTGACGAACCTGCCGAAATCATTTCAGAAACATGATACTTAAGCAAAAATTCGGCTTCAAGTGTACCCGGGTGTGAGCGGCTGCCAATGCCTACATAATTATCGGATTTATGATTTACCCGTATTGTTTTGGTATAACCATTTTCTTCTTTGTAACTTTTGTTTTCAAATGCATAATAAATCACATTATTTATCGGCACTTGAATTACTCCTAGTACGGGTTGTTTTTTGTAAATAAGAGCAATGTTTACGGTAAACTCACCATTTCGCTTGATAAATTCTTTAGTTCCATCAAGCGGATCAACCAACCAAAAGGATTCCCAATTTTCTCTCACTAAATAATCTATTTGCTTCGATTCTTCACTAATTATAGGAATATTGGGGTACAATTTTGTTAATGAAGGTACTATGATTTCATTTGATGCTTTATCCGCAAGTGTTAAAGGAGAGTGATCGGATTTAATGGTAATTTCGGAAAATAAATCAGGGCGCTGATACACATGCATTATAGCTTGACCTGCATTGGATGCAATCTCAAGTATATCCTCGATAGCGATATTGGGTTGCAAACTATTTCAGAAAATCATGAAAAGTATCTCCTCTCAAACCAAGACGAATCGTTTCGAGTGGAATTATTTCGTGAGGAGCAATATTTCCCAAATTTACATTGGTTCCAAGTAGTTTGATAAACCATACTTGTTGTGCTTTTTGAGGGGCCTCCCAGATTATTTTTTCAAATGGAATTTGCGTTAGTATTTCTTCTACTAATCCTGAACGAACTTCACCTGAAGATCTGAATAATCCTACATTTCCTCCTTCACGAGCTTCCCCAATTACTTTCCAAGCTCCTGAGTTCAATTCTTCTTTCATCAATTGAATCCATTTGTAAGGGGGAATAATTTTTTCAGCATCTTTTGAGCCTACTTCTGAAAGCACAGTAAAGTTGGCGGCAAGCTTTTTAATGTAGGTGCATTTTACTCCATGATCAAGTTCAATTGAACCATCTGATACTTCTGCATATTGTAATCCATATTTTTCAAGTGTTCTGCAATATTCGTCAAACTGTCCTCTTACAATAAATGCTTCAAATAAAGTTCCACCCAAATACACCGGCACCCCGGCATCATGATACACTTTAATTTTTTCTTTTAAATGGGGTGTCACATATGAGGTAGCCCAACCTAATTTTACAATGTCTACATATTGACTGGCTACTGACATAAAATCTTCAGCTTCTCGAACGCTAAGTCCCTTGTCCATTGCCATTGTAAATCCAGAGTCCCTTGGTTTGACTGTGCGCTCAGGTACTTGTAAAAGATGGTAATTCATTATTTTAATTTTTATTAATGATGCAATGAAGTGCCCTAAAAATATTACTTTTTAGGGAAGCCACAATAAAAGGGGCATTTCATTGATTATTTATTCGTTTTTGTACTTATCTATGATTTTGTAAAGCGCCTTTTGAGTATCCAAATCTTGGAAAAATTCAAAAAGCTGAATGTGCTTATCAAAGTCCAAAGTTAAGCCATTTTCTAAAAATACAAACGCGTCTTTATATTTTCCGCATTTTATTGCATAAACTACTGCCCTGTAGTACAAATCAGGATCGTCCGGTATTTCTTCCAAGCCTTCATTAATTACAGTAAGTGCTTTATCAAATTCATTTTGTTCAAAGAAAATATATGACCAATTGAGCCATAAATCAACATTAAAGGGGTCATTATCAGCTGCTTTATTATAAAGTTCTAAAGCTGAAACTATATTACCTGCATGGTATTCGGCATCAGCTAACGCCAAAAGGTACACCGGATTTTTTTCATCATAACTTAATGCTTTTTTGAAAAAATGAATAGACTCAAGCCATTTTTCTTGTGATTCAAGGCAAGAACCTATTCCATAAATGGCTTCATGATAGGCAGAATTAATTTTTAATGCTTGTTTGAAGTTCAATATTGCCGATTCAAACAACTCCATTTTTTCATAAGCAGCTGCCAAGCAACAAAGTACATCTGCTGTTGGTCCCTCCAAATCAATTGTTTTTTTATAACATTCTATCGCATCGGCATATGAACCCAAGTTCATATAGGAATTACCCATATTAAAATGTGCGGATGAAAAGTCATCTTTTATTAATGCGGCATATTCATAAGCCTTAATTGCGTTTTCCCAATCCAATAATTTGCTATGTACTACTCCCAAATTGTACCAAGCGTTATGTGAAAATGGGTCATTATCTATAAATTGTTGGTAATAACTAATGCTTTCCGTAAGTTGATTGGTAATGTCCAAACAAAAAGCCAATTCATAAGTAGCATCTTCATGATCCAAATTCAACTCAACAGCTTTTTTATAATTAATAATGGCATCGTCATACTTACCCCAACTTTGGTAAGCCAAACCAATACTATAATAAATTTCGTCTTTCTCTTCGTTAAATTCCAATGCGCTTTCCAATAAATGTACAGCTTCTTCAAATTTTTCCAGATTTGTCAAAATGGCACCTTTCAACAATATAATTTCAATATCATTAGGTTGCAAATTTTCGAGATGTTCTATCTGTTCAAGTGCGAGATTGTATTTGCCGGATTCGAAAAGCACTCTCGTCTTTTCAATCATTAACTCAGAAGAAAACGGATACTGACTTATGGCGTGTTCAAGCACCTTCAGGGCTTTATTATTCTTTGTAAGGTTCATATAGTGCCCTACCAAATACTCATATTCTTCTAATTCAAAATAGGTATCTGTTGAACTATTGATTGCATCTTCGAACCGTTTGACAATATTTTTGCCCTCTTCAGTTTCTTTGAACTCTCTGTCCATAGCATTGTATTTGGATGAAATATAATAATTATCAAACCCTATGCCATATTTGTAACGTATTTTTTTTCAACAAGTCGGTAAAATGTATGATATATTATATTTTGTTACAATATGAACGTCTCTCCTTTGTAAGGAATTGTGGTTTTGTAGCCCTTTTGAGTTAAATGATGTGCAAAAGTATGCATTCCATATTCATCTCCATGTGTCAAAAATATTTGTTTTACTTTTTCAGGAGATTGATATTCTACAAAATTAATCAAATCAGATTGATCACCATGGGCGCTGAAACAGTCCAAAACTTCAATGTCGCATCTAACTTCCAATTTCTGATTCCGAATTGTTATTTCCTTTGCTCCATTCATCAATTCATATCCAATAGTGCCTTCTGCGCAATAGCCTATGATACCTATTGTAGCTTTGGGATTTTCAAGGCTTTCTCTCACGTGATGTTCAATTCGTCCTCCACTAATCATACCAGAACTTGAAATTATGATACAAGGCTCGTAGTGATTGGTAAGAGCTTTACTTTGTTTTAGATCTTGGATATATTCAAACTGATCAAAATCAAATAGTTCATCATTATCCTCAAAATATTCACGGGCTTCCTTATTAAGTTGTTTTATGAATTGCTCATACACTTTGCTGCTTTTTTGAGCCATGGGACTATCGCTATAAATTTTGAATTTTCTCAATTCCGTATTTCGATATAATTTACTCAATGTATAAAGCAATGCCTGTGTACGTCCTACGCTGAAGGCCGGAAAAATGAGCTTTCCTTGTTTTTTCACAAGGCTATTTTCAATCAGTTTTTCAAGTTCATGCTCTGGATTAATATTAGTTCTATGCAATCGGGCACCATAAGTGCTTTCACATACTAAATAATCAACTTCCGGAACTCTTTGTGGATCAGGTAATAAAGGATAATTTTTTCTGCCAATATCACCCGAAAAACAAATAGATTTTTCTTTGCCATCTTCCTTTATTTTGAATACCAGATGTGCAGCACCTAATAAATGACCTGCGGTATGAAAGGAAACGGACACCTCATCATTGAGTTTAAATTTTTGATTTAATGGTATGGACACAAACATATCCATAGTGTCTTCCACTTGTTTGCCAAAGTATAGTTCAGAAACAGCTTCAGGTAACATTCTTTTGTTTTTATGCTTGTCAAGCAATCGTTTCAATTTTTTTTGATTCAGCATGGCGGAATCTTCAAGCAGAATATGTGTCAAATAGTAGGTAGGAGTAGTGCACAATATTTGTCCTTCGTATCCTTCTTTGTACAGAAGAGGCAATCTGCCTGTGTGGTCAATATGGGCATGAGTAAGAATAACAACATGTATTTGTGAAGGTTCAAATGGAAATGTGCCATAATGAGGCTTTTGTTCTAATTCTAAGTCAACATCTTCTGTATCTGATTTTTTATGGTCTTTCTCCATATCATAGCCACAGTCAATCAAAATATTGTAACCATCATTGGTTTGCAATAAATACATGGAACCGGTTACTTGTCGGGCTGCACCATAAAATGTGAGTTTCATTCTTATGCTATTCTGTTATTAATTTTATACTTTTGTGTGCCTAATTTTACAAATATACCTCCATTTGTAATAGCACAAATCATATGAATGTACTTGATACAATTATTGCTCATAAGAAAGAAGAAGTCAGACTGGCAAAGGATCTTGTTTCAATCAAACAACTTGAACAAAGTTCTTTGTTCCTTAGAAAAACAAACTCCTTAAAAAGAGCACTTTACAATTCCAAAAACGGAGGGATTATTGCTGAACACAAACGCAAATCTCCATCTAAAGGAATCATTAATGGTTCATTGACAGTAGAGCAAGTTACGGGTGGATATACAAAAGCAGGAGCTTTGGGGCTTTCTGTGTTAACCGATCAACAGTTTTTTGGAGGTAAAAAAGAAGATTTGGAGATTGCCAGACAACTTAATCCTAATGTGGCAATTTTGAGAAAGGACTTTATGATTGATCCATATCAAATTATTGAAGCAAAAGCTTGGGGTGCCGATGTAATATTATTGATAGCTGCTAATTTAACTAACAAGGATGTTTTTGAATTGGCAAAATTTGCACATTCGCTTCACATGGAAGTATTACTCGAAATTCATAATGAACAAGAATTGGAAGGAAATGTTCATGAATACATCGATATGATTGGTGTCAATAATAGAAACTTAAAGACATTTGAAGTAAACATTCAAACCTCTAAAGATTTGTCAAAAGTAATTCCTGATTCTTTTGTAAAGATTGCTGAAAGCGGATTGAATAGCGCGTCTGAGGTTGTTGATTTATTAGGCTATGGATTTAAAGGATTTTTGATAGGTGAAAGTTTTATGAAAACAAATGAACCAGGCAAAGCATGTAAATCGTTGATACAAGAAATAGACCAATTACGTCCATGAAATTAAAAGTATGTGGTATGCTCGATTCTTTGAATATTAAAGAATTGATACAATTATCTCCGGATTTTATTGGATTTATTTTTTATAATTTATCCAAAAGAAATGCCACTCACATATTAGACCCACACTTTACTAATTCCATTCCGCCTCAAATAAAAAAAATTGGTGTTTTTGTGGATGAAGAAATTATTCAAATAAAAAAAATTGTCGAAAAATATCATCTTGATGGATTGCAGTTACATGGAAATGAATTGCCTCAATATTGTGAAGAAGTCAAAAAGTCAATTCCTGGTTTGAACATAATTAAGGCATTTGGGATGGATGATCAATTTGATTTTGAAACATTAAATGAATACGCCAAATGTTGTGATTATTTTTTGTTTGATACAAAGGGTAAAAGTGCAGGCGGAAATGGCATTAAATTCAATTGGAATATTCTGACTAAATATCATTTAAAAACCCCATATTTCTTAAGTGGAGGAATAGATTTGGGCGATATTAATGATATTATAAAAATGCAAAAAACACAACCGCAACTATACGCTATTGATGTGAACAGCAAATTTGAATTAAGTCCGGGACTCAAGGACTTATCTAAAATCGGACTTTTGAAGAAAATGTTACAATAGTTTTATTCAACAGATATTTACTTGATTGATACTTTTTCGTAAATTTACTTTTATATAACGATGAGAGAATAAGTTTGAAATGGAACAACTGGATGAAAAGAATTTAAGAGCACTTGTGTCATTGTTAAGTGATGATGACAACGAAGTGCTTTCTCATGTGGAGCAAAAAATTATTACCCTAGGTGATACAGTTATTCCATATTTGGAGAAAGAATGGGAAAGCAACTTTAATCCATTGGTACAGAAACGGATAGAAGAACTTATTCATACTGTTCAATTCGGTCAGTTAGGCACCAAACTTAAAGATTGGAAAGAAAGCGGAGGTCAAGATTTGTTATATGGCATGTGGCTCATTTGTACCTATCAATATCCGGAATATGAGTATGAAAAATTAAAGTCTGATATTGAACAACTCTACTATGATGCTTGGGTTGATTTGAAAATTACTGAGGACTTGCCATTTGAAAGGGTAAAGCAATTGAACTACGCTTTTTTTGGTAAACTTAAATTTGCTGCCAACACCAAAAATTTCCATTCGTTAAATAATTCGATGTTGAATGTGGTATTGGAAACCCGGAAGGGAAATCCTATCTCACTTTGTGTTATTTATATGCTCATTGCACAAAAGCTAAAAATGCCTGTATATGGCGTAAATCTTCCAAACTTATTTATTCTTACCTATAAAACTGAAGAAACACAATTTTATATCAATGCTTTCAACAAAGGATTGGTATTTACCAAACAAGATATTGACAATTATATTTCACACCTCAATTTGAAGTACAACGAACTTTTTTACGAACCATGTACCAATGTTGACATAATCAGAAGAGTACTTCGCAACATGATGGTGTCATTCGAAAAAATGAACGAACAAGAAAAAATGGATGAAGTCAAATTTTTACTGGATTCGTTGAATGACGAAACGGATTTGGGCATTTGATAGCTGAATTGCCTTTAAAAAAGAGCATTATTTTAAATTAATTACATTCTTTTGACACATACCTATCTTTTTTTTGGTTGAATAAAAATTGTTGCACTATATTTGAGAGCCTATATACATAAGTATTTGTAATGAATAGTATTGTTCAATCAGTTCCGGTAAACTATTATGTTTTCTTAAGTCTTGCACTTTTTTGTATCGGAATTATTGGTGTTCTCACGCGGAGAAACGTAATTATCATTTTTATGTCAGTTGAGTTAATGCTTAATTCAGTGAATTTGCTATTAACCGTTTTTTCTACTTATAAAGGCGATGCGGCAGGACAAGTATTCGTATTTTTTATAATGGCGGTTGCAGCAGCTGAGGTTGCTGTTGGTTTGGCCATAATAGTAATGATATTCCGTAATGTACGATCGATTGACATTAACGCCTTGAAAAACCTAAAATGGTAATTATCTGATATGCTTCAACTTGCCTGGCTCATTCCTTTATTACCTCTAATCGGATTCCTTATTAATGGAATTGGTTACAAATCATTGCCTAAAAGTGTGGCTTCAATTGTTGGCTCATCTGTTATTTTAGGTGCTTTTACTATTGTGGTTTCTTTATTTATAGGGTTGTTAAATGGATCCATTGCACCAACGGTTATTCCCCTATATGATTTCATCACTGTTGGAGACTTTAACATTACTTTTTCTTTTCAAATAGATCAATTATCTGTGTTTATGATGTTAATCATCACGGGAGTTGGATTTCTAATTCATTTGTATTCAGCTGGATATATGCATGATGACGAAGGATTTAATAAGTTTTTTGCTTATCTGAATCTATTCGTTTTTTTCATGTTACTTCTAGTAATGGGTTCAAACTATATCATCATGTTCATTGGCTGGGAAGGCGTTGGGTTGTGTTCATATTTACTTATAGGTTTTTGGTTTTCCAATGATAGTTATAACGATGCCGCCAAAAAGGCTTTTATAATGAATAGGATTGGTGATTTAGGATTTTTGTTAGGTGTGTTTTTAATCATCATAACATTTGGAAGCACCGAGTTCAGTCAAGTATTTGCTCTTGCCAAAGAATATGAGATTGACAATAAAGGAACAACCATAATTACCGCCATAAGCATATTATTATTCATTGGTGCTACAGGAAAAAGTGCTCAAATTCCTTTGTTTACCTGGTTGCCTGATGCGATGGCCGGTCCTACACCTGTTTCCGCTTTGATACATGCTGCCACAATGGTTACTGCCGGTATTTATATGGTTGCCAGATCCGGAATTTTATATGCATTGAGCCCTGTCACCATGTCAATTATTGCCATTGTTGGAATCGCAACGGCTCTTTTTGCAGCTACTATTGGTCTTGCGCAAAACGATATTAAAAAAGTACTCGCATACTCTACGGTAAGTCAACTAGGATATATGTTTTTGGGATTAGGTGTAGGTTCGTTTACCGGTGCTCTTTTTCACGTAATGACACATGCATTTTTCAAAGCACTATTGTTTTTAGGAGCAGGTAGTGTTATTCATGCCATGTCGGGAGAACAAGATATCAGAAACATGGGTGCATTGTCCAAGAAACTTCCTATCACATTTATTACTTTCTTATTAGGAACAATAGCGATAGCAGGTATTCCTCCATTTGCAGGATTCTTTTCAAAGGATGAAATACTGGCAAAAGCATTTGAGGTGAACCCTATTTTTTGGGGATTGGGTGTAGTTGGAGCTATGTTCACTGCATTTTATATGTTTCGCTTATTGTTTCTTACCTTTTTTGGTTCATTCAGAGGCACTCATGAGCAAGAGCATCACTTACATGAATCTCCTTTAAGTATGACTGTTCCTTTAATGATTCTTGCCGGACTATCCGTAGTGGGAGGATTTTTCAATGTACCAGAAGTATTAGGAGGAAATGCAGCACTTGCCAACTATTTTGCACCAATTTTTTCTGATGCTCAATTAATTATGACTAATGAGGCCCACCTTCTCGACCATACAACTGAATATATATTAATGGGTACTTCGGTTGGTTTGGCATTGGCTTCAATATTAACGGCTTATTTTATTTATGTGGTTAAAAAAACAGTACCTATTGCGGATGGGCAATCGCTCAATCCTATTAATCAATTAATTTATAACAAATATTATATCGATGAAATTTACGATACCATTATTCGTAAACCTTTGGATCAATTTTCAGGATTTGCTTTTAATATTATAGAAAAATCAGGTATTGATAGAATCGTAAATGAAGTGGGGGCAGGTACTATTGGTGCCGGAAAAACGATTCGACATCTACAAACAGGAAATATTGGATTTTATATATTTGCTATGGTTGTTGGGTTGGTATTAATTATTGGAATAGGCTTATTTATCTGAAAAACGAATGTACGTATTATTGTTATTAGCCATACCTTTTGTTTTTAGTTTGATTTCTGTGTTATTGCCCGGAAATTTGGCTAAAAAATCTGCTCTGTTGGGTTCACTTTTACAATTCGTATTTACTTTATGGATAGCCATTTGGGTATACCCTTGTACAGATCTTTCCATTGATTTGCCTTGGGTCGCTTCTTTAGGTATTAATTTTAGTTTGAATATTGATGGTGTAAGTTTGATTTTAATTGTACTTACCAATTTGCTTTGCCCTATTGTAATTTTTTCATCGTTTGAAAACAGAAATTATAGTGAAGTACCTTCATTTTATATGTTGGTTCTATTAATGCAAACTGCTCTGATTGGAGTATTTACCGCATACGATGGATTTTTATTTTATGTATGTTGGGAGGCCGCACTAATTCCTATTTACTTCATTTCAGCAATTTGGGGAGGGGTCGATAAAGTCAGGATTACTTTCAAATTTTTCATTTATACTGTATTCGGAAGCTTATTCATGTTGGCAGGATTAATTTACATTTATTTAAAAACACCAGCTCCTCATTCTTTTGGTTTGGATATGTTTGTAACCGCAGATTTAAATTCTGCTGAAGAATTTTGGGTGTTTTTAGCATTTTTCATAGCCTTTGCAATCAAAATGCCCATTTTCCCGTTTCACACTTGGCAGCCTGAAACCTATACAGAATCACCTACGCCTGCAACAATGTTATTGTCGGGAATTATGTTAAAAATGGGCATATTTGGCGTAATGCGTTGGCTAATCCCAATTGCTCCTTTTGCATTTAATGATTTGAATTACTGGATTGTAGCCCTTTCGGTAATAGGTATCGTTTATGCATCAATTATTGCAATTATGCAAAGCGATTTCAAAAAATTGGTTGCCTATTCATCTATCGCTCACGTAGGATTGATTTCTGCAGGATTATTTACCGGTAGCATTGAAGGCTTTCAAGGAGCTGTTATTCAAATGTTTAATCACGGAATTAATGTAGTTGCCATTTTTTATGTTCTTGAATTAATCAGCCAACGAACGGGTACACGTCAAATTGCTAATTTGGGAGGCATTGTTTTCAAAGCACCTATGCTTTCCATTGCTTTTTTAATTATTGTTCTTGGCACTGTTGCTTTACCTTTAACTAATGGCTTCCCGGGTGAATTTTTGTTATTATTTTCTGTTTACAAATTCAATATGTGGTTCGGTGCAATTGCCGGACTTACCATTATTTTAGGGGCAGTGTACATGCTTCGAATGTACAAAAATATCATGCTTGGATCAGCGAAATCCAATATAGACAATTTCAAGGACTTGAATACAAGTGAGTTAGCTGTTTTGATTCCAATTTGTATTTTAATAATCGCTATTGGTTTGTTTCCAAACGTCATTTTACAATCTACTGATTCTTACGCAGCTGACTTGATGCAATATGTAAAAGAAAATTCTTTTGCAGGCATGGTTGGGTTAGTTAAATAAATAGATATGAATTCGTTAATTATTTTATCTGTATTAGGACTTTTTACAATGATGAGTGGACTTTTCAAGGTCCCTGTTAAACTCGTTCATAGTATTGTTGTATTTGGTTTATTATCCGCAATTGGATTTTTTGCCATAGAGTGGAATACTGATTTGGTGTATTTCAATGATATGATATATTTTGATAATTACGCATTAGGATTTAGTATATTGCTAATAACCATAACTTTAATAATATTTTTACTGTCTGAATATTTCTTTGCTGATAATGTGCACTATGCTACTGAATTTTATTCATTAGTCATTTTTTCATTAATAGGAATGATTTGTATTGTGTCATTTGACCATTTATCAATATTATTTATCGGAATAGAAATCATGTCCATTCCTTTATATATTCTAGCGGGAAGCAATAAAAAAGACTTATCATCTAATGAAGCGGCTCTTAAATATTTTTTAATGGGAGCATTTGCTACCGGATTATTGTTGATGGGAATAACTTTGATATATGGTGAAATGGGCTCTTTCCATATTGATAAAATTGCTGAAACCATTACTTCATACAATGAAATTGTTACGAGTCCTTTGCTTGGAATTGGCATATTATTAATGCTTGCCGGCTTATGTTTTAAAGTATCAGTTTTCCCTTTTCACTTTTGGACGCCTGATGTATATCAAGGTGCACCTACATGGGTAACTACATTTATGAGTACTGCAGTGAAAGTAGCAGGTTTTGCAGGTATGTTTAGGTTATTTTATTACTGCCTGTTACCTGCCGGTGATATTTGGGTGCAAATAGCTGCAGTACTTGCAGCTTCAACGATAACTATCGGAACGCTAACGGCTGTTTTCCAAACAAGTTTTAAACGAATGCTTGCTTATTCGAGCATAGCTCATGCCGGGTATTTAATGCTTGTTTTGGCTGTTTCGTATCAAAATTCGGGTAGTACTGTTTTGTTTTATGGTCTAACTTATTCACTTGCATCTATTATTTCATTTTCGGTATTACAAACAGTACAACATGCTACTGGAAGCGATCAAATTGATGCATTCAATGGTTTGGCAAAATCAAATCCTATATTGGCATTTGTAATGACAATTGCTATTTTATCGCTTGCAGGTATACCACTTACAGGTGGCTTTTTTGCTAAATTCTATATTCTTTCTGCAGGTATCGAAGGTGGTTTTGCTTGGGTAGTTATTATAGCTATTGTTAATGCCATTATTGGTATGTATTATTATTTCAAAGTGATTATAGCCATGTATTTTAAAGAAAGCACCTTCAAACAAGAAGCATTGAGTTATAGCATTATCTATAAAACGGTTTTAATTGTGAGCTGCCTACTCACTATTGAACTTGGACTTTTTCCTGATTGGGTATATTTGTTGTTTTAAAATATTAAGGTGTATGCTGCAATAACAAGCATAATAGCACCTACAATTCGGTTTATATTATATTTTTTGATGTTTGATTTTTCTTTTAAGAATGTTGCTATCCATACATAGGTCACTAGACCTACAAATCCCCCAAATGAAGCAGTAGTACTAAATGCTATTATGTTTATTGTATTTTCAATTTTCAAATATGCTAACGCAATCATCCAAAAGGGAATTGCCATAGGATTAAATATATTAATTATCAATGCATGTATGAATGTTACACTTTGGATTTCTATAGATTTTTTAAAAATGTTATACAGGCCAATGCACAAAATGAAAACTGAAGTTAATAGTTTCAAGTATATATTAGCTGATAATTCAATAGTAATAACGTTTAATAAGTAATATGCAGCAGCAGCATGAAAAAACTCAATACTTGCAGACAAAAAACAAAATATGACCGCTGACTTAACGCCTTCATTGATAGTTATTTGCACAGCAGTTAAATTTATTACCCCCAAAGGAAGAGAGCCAATAGCACTCACAAAAAGTATAATCAAGTATTGTAACATCAATTCCAATTGCTATGTTAACCTAAGTTCGGGTTAAGAAAGTGTTTATTTAGATTATATAAAGTGTTTCTAGCTTGTTTGCCCCTATCCCAACCCTTTCCCCTTGGGGGAAAGGGCTAAAAGTCTCCCTTTGGACAAGCGAAAACGAGAGTTTGAAGCTTGCAACCGAAGGTTTTTAGAAGGGCTAATAAGAAGGATATACATTTTTTGTGTCAATTTCATACGTATTAATAGTCCTTATCCTGAACTAAGGTTATGTTAAATTTTGAATAGCCTGTCTGTGTTTTTTATAAATTTCTTTTACTTGATTCCACTTTGGAAACGCAACACCTTGTGCATGGTTGTACATACTAATTTGAAACATTACTTTCCAATGGAATAACAGTACTTTTTGCCCTTCCCAAAATGAAAATCCGGGTTGGTAAATGTGCGCAGGCTCGGCTCCTGCTCCATTCAATTCAAGAATTTTGATATTTTTAACTGCGTACAAATCAGCTTCGTTGGTGCAACGCAAATCATAACGTCCGAAGTAGAATCCATCAATTTGTTGACTGATATTTGCAAATAGTTCAGTTAATTGATTGTTAATTAAATAGTTGCCATTAATAAATGTAGTACCTCTTACATGATTTCCTATATGCTCAAGTATTATTTCTTTATCTAAAGGTATTATTTGATTCCACTGATTTTTAAATTTGTTTTTCAAATAATCTTTTCTGAACCTTGCCCTTGGGTAGCTTTCAATCAAATCACTTAATGTCGAATAACCATTTCCTCTCACTTTCAAAAACTCTTTAATTACTACAGAAGAAACCACTCCGCCTTGCTTTGGAAGTTGGTAGTAAAATACGCCCAACTCCAACGGAAAGCTAATATATTCTTGTAGTATATAATCGACTTTTACTGTTGAAATCAATTCTAATAATTGGTCTTGATTATTTATAATGGTAACGCCTTGACCCCTTTCGCCAACGTCAGGTTTTGCAACTAAAGGGAAAGCAATATTATTTTCATTTAGCATTATGAGAACTTTATTTAGCTCAATTGTTGGATATATCAAGCAATACTTTGGAAGATACGTTTGAGGTATTTTTTCTAAAATTCCTGATTTGGATTCTCCAACGTATCCTGCATTTTCAATTCCCGGGTTAGAAGCAAATATCCAGAAGAATGATTTTGCTCTGAAACTTAAATACAAATAATAAATTATAGTAGGTCCATAAACCACATAAAAATTCCAAAATTCCCAATGGAAAAGCTTTACAAAAAAATTTGAGTTTAATATTTTATTGTACCAATTCCCCAACACTAAATTTTAATTGATACTCCGAATCATTTACCAAATCCAGATAAGTGAAATTCGTTTCAAAATCAACATGTCTGATACTTGAAATGCTTACTGTTTGTAATTGGCCATCTCTATTCATTCGAATATTATTTTCAATATTTTCGTCACCTGCATTTAAATGAAAATCAAGCGCATTCCATTCAAATAACTTTCCATTTAAGTTATTAATCGAACTTTCAAACCAATTTTGCCTTTTAGTTTTTGATTCCTCATCATACAATGTAGCTGACGACCAAATATAAGGCATATATGCTTTTAATTTTCTAAAATGCGCCTTTACACCATCCCAAATAACTTCTTCTAAGCTTAAGTCTTTAATAATAATAAGGGTAAATGGTTCAATTTCACTAAAGTTGTAATTTTCAAGAAAGCTTTGTGTATTCGAATAAGTGAAATAATCCATTACTACAAGTCCTCTACTTTGTCGATATTTTGGCAATGGTACATGAGGCTCAAAAGCACCGTTTAATAAGCATAACACAGTTCCTTTTTTATCGCATGCTAGCCAACTTCCCTTTCCTTTAGGATCTTTTGGAAAACATAATTCATTTCCATTATAATATTGAAATACAGGCGCTTGTGCAAGTTCGCGAATTACTTTTTCATCTCTACTTGAAGTTAAGACAAAATTTCCACTAAAAGTATTTTTAAAAATTGGTACATAAGTTACGGTGCACATATAGTTTTTTGATAATTAATTGTGGAATATGCAACTCCAAAATTTTGATTTAAGGAAATGTTGTCAAATTCATTTTCGATTGCAATTTTAATAATTGCAAAATGATGAATGATATGTTCCATATTATAAGCCAATTCACGAAAATATGTGGTTGAGATTATTTCTTTTTCAATATCATCTTGCAAAGTCACTTTTAATATCAAAGACTTATTCTCTGAAATTTCAAATATCTTATTGTGAATTTGATTGATATGATTGATGACTTCATTTTTATCTGTTTCGAGTTTCAAACTTCGTTTTCTGTTGTCATAATCTATTTCTCCGGTTTGGTATCCGTTAAACAATTCAAAATAAAACTCAATAATGTGTCGTACATGTTTTCCGACAGTATTTCCATCTAAGCACTTTACGGGTTTTGAATATTCTTTAGCATCTATTTGTTGGAGCAGATCCATTAACTGGTTTAACAAATCAAATGTACTGTGTGCAAGTTTCATAGCATTTTATTTAGCGTATAATGGATTTGTTAACATTAACTTGTCAATTGTTTCAGGATTCATATATCTTTCCCTTCCATTATTAATATCTTCTTCGGAAATGAATTTCGACAAATCAAGTTTTTTTCTGGTATCAACACTCCAGGCCCTAAGTTGGTAACCAAGACCATGAGATATGGTTCGTTTGTCGGTATTGTATTCGAAAGTATCCACATATTTCGATGACAAATTCATAAGGATATGATATATAAAATTGAAAAAATTCCATTCCTGAAATTCTACCACATGACTAAGTTCGTGTGCCAATACTCCTATTTGAGCATTATATTCTAAGTTTTCGAGTAATATTGGGGTTAATAATTTATTTGACTTAAAACTTATCAAGATTAAATAAGTTCGATTTTTTCCAGATTTTACTATTTGCCACCAAATGGGTGTTGTGGTCAAAGGAACAATATCATCAACCAATCTGAATTCAATTTTAGTATTGATTAATTCAGGATAAAATGAAAGGGCTAATAACGCTTGTTGTTCATTTGCTTTTGGAAGAATTTTATTTTTTCCAAATGCTTTAAATAAACCTGCAGTATCTGCATTCGACATATCTTTAGTGATAGGAATTGCCCATAAACAATTTGCAAAAAGTAAGGAAACAATAAAAACATAAAGTTCAATTCGCATTATTTTTTCAATGTTTTTAATACAGCCAATACTACTTGTTCATCAATTCTTTCGGTAATATTTGGATTAAGATAACTAAACAAAATTTTACCTGATGTATTTATAATAAATAATGAAGGTACGGGAAGCATTCCATGGTCTTCTCCTGAAGCTTTTTGAAGTAAGCCATTATAATTTTTGATGGTTTCTTCATTGCGATAGGCTATGCCAAAATCAATTTGAGTACGCATTTTCGAATCAGAATATACGGAGTAGGTTAATTTATTTTTTGATTCTGTATTTGGAATTTCGTTTAATTTATCTCCACTAATTGCAATGGTTTGATATCCAAGGCTTTCAATTTCTTTCTCGATTTTTTGAATACCTCCCAAATGACTGTTGCAATAAGGACACCAATTTCCTCTAAAGAAAATGAGTACCGTTGGTTTTTTAGAAATAACATCATTCAAACTTATGTCAATCCCGTTTTTATCTTTTACGACACTTTTTGGAATGTTTTCGCCATTCATCAGCGGACAAATATCAATTGCATTAGTAGGAACCTGACCAAATCCGAAACTATAAAAGGCAAAAACTAATATTATCGATTTATAAAGCATTTTCTTTCTTTTTAAGAACTAAATTTAAAAGGGAAATAGTATCAAAAATGGCATTGGACCGATTTAAGAATAATACAACGGAACATGTAACCAATACTGTAATTGCATAATAAACCAATTGTCCTTGATCGCCCATTACTTCAAAACCAAGTTTGGTAATATGAAAAAACAATGCTCCTGCCATTAGATTAATTCCCAAAGCGGCTCCAAGCCAATGTTTGGAGGGAATAAAGAGTAATATGGAAGCAATTAATTCCATTATTCCTATTCCAATTCTACCCCAAGGTTCCATCCCTATGGTTGTAAATATATAAACGGATTCCGGAGAGGCTGTAAATTTGAAATATAGCGTTTGCAGCATTATAATAGCAGCAAACACACGGCAGATACTTGATAGAATTTCTAAAAACTTATTCATTGTTATATATTTAGGTTTTGGTTTATTTAAAAATATTTGTCCAGTTGATGTCGGCTTTTTTCTTCAAATTGGATTCATCTTTGTTCCAATCTTTGAGTGTGTTATTAAAGAATTGATTGTAAAACAAATACAGTTTTCCATCTATTATTTTGAATGTTTCAGGGTCTACTTCTACTTTTTCGCCTGTATTACCCATTGCGTATGCACACCAGCCTCCATAAGCAGGTTCATATTTGGCAGGATTACTTTTAAATGAACTTTGATTTGTTGCATCTACAAAGTTATAAACAATGCCTTCATGCTTATATTGAAATTCTTTTTTACCTTTTTTTGGAGAGCCTTTGAAATAACTTATAGGATCATATCCACTAATTGCAATTTGATTGGAAATATTGAAATGTTTTGATCTTAGTAATTCTTGTGAAAAAACATTTATGGAAACAGATAATGAAATAATAATTATTTTTAAATACATGATATTATAGTTGAGGTAAATATTTAAGAATAGGTTCAAATAAATAGTAAAAAGATACATTAGCAACAAACTGTATTGGAAATGCTAAGGCATTGATAAATACCGCTTTAATAACTTTAGGGAAAAACTTGTCTTCAAAAAACTCTATATAAACCCAAATGTTATACAATACTACAGCTATGGAATAGAACGTCATTATTTCGCTTTTTGTGTATGGAAATAATTCTAATAACGGTACTAATGCCACTAAAAATAACAATTGTTGTGCAGTAATAAAGGTGTTCATTATCAAATTTTCGGCAACATTGTGTCGTGTATTTATAAAAAATAGCCACGACAAAAACGTGTATACAGGTATAGTCACCACATTTACGATGGTTGCGTATTCTTCGGCATATAAAAAGAAGTTTGTAAAAAACTCTTTGTGTTCTAACAAAAACCCAAAGGATGTAATTGTATCTGTAAAATCACTTGCAAAAAACTTATAACGAATGGTTAAAAACAAAATAACTGCACCTGACACGAACAAATATTCTCCCGGTTGATATAGATATTGCCTATAACCATCTACATACTTGTGTATTGATTTGCCTGGAGTTATTGTCAAATCCCATGCTGTATAAAAGAATCGCTTACGCTCAAGATGCATAAGATTGAAGAAAAAGTCTTTGATAATACCAATAAGCGTAAAACGCTCCTGGGCTATTTTCTCTTCTCGAAAAGTATCAACTTTTTCTTGTGTAATTTTTGACATTGAATCAAAGTTTCAACAAAATTAGTACACTGGTATTTGTTCAAATGTCAGGAAGGCGACAAAGCAGAAAAATTATTTTAATTTATTCAAATCCGGAATTATAATTTTTCTTCGATCTAAAAACAAAAGTTCAGACTCTTTCAACTCATTAAGTATGCTCGTCACTGTTTGGCGTGCCAATCCATTTAGTCCACCTATTTCAGCATGAGTAAGATAGTTGTTTAACTCTATATTTTTTTTATCCGTTATTTTCTCATCAATCACCCAATCTTTAAAAAAGTCAATAATTCGTGAACGGGCATCTTTGTATATAATTTTCGAAAGTCTTTGTGAAATAGAAGTTTGCTGTTCGCCAATTTTTTTGCTTATCCTAAGGGCGAGTGTGGGTTTGCGTATAAGCACTTTTTCAAGTTCTGAAATATTAAAATTGCAAAGTTTGGTGTCGTTCATCAGTGCTTGGGCAAACTCTGTAGTTGATTTGCTTACATCAAAAGTTACCTCCCCAAACAAATCTCCCGGCTTAAGAATATCCAAAATTATTTCATTTCCATTTTCGTCATAATATCCCAACTTTACCAAACCTTGCTTCAGATAATATACTTTACGGTGTTGTTCTTGAGGCAAGTACACAAACTCACTTTTGTTGCAATGCACCATACAACTAATCCAATCCAACTCTTTGTAGTCTTCATCATCCAATTGAGTAAAAAGCTGTCCTCCTTTGATATACCAGTATTTGGATTCTTTTTCAACCATGCAAATTTAAATCAAGACAATTTTAACAATCGAATAGTTCATTGTCATATTTTTGTTAAAAATAATCAATTCATTTGGCAATGACGAAAGTTAAAATTGGGATTGTTCAAACAGCTTGCTCTGCTGATGTGGCTAGTAATATGGAGCACACACTTACATATTTGCAAAAAGTGGTAGATAAAGGTGCACAAATTATATGCCTTCAGGAAATGTATCGAACCCTTTATTTTTGTCAAACGCAAGATTATGAGCATTTTAAGTTGGCTGAAACTATTCCAGGGCCTTCTACTGAATTGTTTTCAAAATTTGCAAAAGAGCATGGGGTGGTGATTGTGGCACCATTGTTTGAAAAGCGTGTGGATGGAATTTATCATAATACAATAGTAGTAATAGATGCGGATGGAAGCACAGCTGGAATATATCGTAAAATGCATATTCCGCATGATCCGGGTTTTGAAGAAAAATTTTATTTTACACCCGGCGATTTGGGATTTAAAGCCATCAAAACCAAATATGCAACAATTGGCACCCTTATTTGTTGGGATCAATGGTATCCGGAAGCAGCAAGGCTAACTGCCATGAAGGGAGCTCAAATTATATTTTATCCAACAGCTATTGGATGGGACGCAAAAGAACCAAAAGAAGTGCAAAATGGCCAACTGGATGCATGGAGGACCATACAACGTGCGCATAGTATAGCCAATGGATGTTATGTATGTGCCGTAAACCGGGTTGGAACGGAAGGCGATTTGAGTTTTTGGGGAAATAGCTTTGTAAGTGACCCTCTGGGACGTATTATGGACATTTGTACCAAAGATCAGGAAGAAACCAGAGTTGTAGAAATTGATTTAAACGAAATTGATAACACCCGTACGCATTGGCCATTTTTCCGCGATCGTAGGATTGATGCCTATTCCGATCTTACCAAAAGGTATTCGGATTAATTATTGCTTAATCAGTTTACCAACTTGGTTGTTTTTATCTAGGCGTAGTCTTTTAGTGAAATATATTTTATAGAAGTAATCATTTTTAATTGCTGATTAAAATTTTCTTTCTTTTGGTCATTGGTACTTTACTTATGAATTTGGTTTACAAGCAAAAGAATTAAGTTCATTTATGAAATTTAATTTTGATAATTTGAATCGTAAAATAAATTATTTGATTAGTCAAATTATATATTTTACAGATTTAATATTTAATTATTTAGTACGAAAGATTCCATATAACGTTGTATATATCATCCTTACTTTTACATTTGTACAACTTTTAAAAGACACTCATACAATGAAAAAAACCGTTATTTTCTTAATTTTAATTACTCTTAATGTATTTGCACAAAACTTATTAAAACCTGTTTGGAAATTCAATACCGGCGATGACCTCAAGTGGGCTGCAGTTGACTTCAACGATAGCCAATGGAAAGAAATCAGCGCGGGTACTATTTGGGAAAAACAAGGTTTTGAAGGTTATGATGGATTTGCATGGTATCGTACTTCTGTAGTCATTCCTAGTTCATTAAAGGCTGATGCCAAAAAAAATGGTGGTCTGCTTTTGGACTTAGGCAAAATTGACGATGCAGATGAAACATTTTTTAATGGAGTAAAGATAGGATTTAGTGGTGGTGTGCCTCCCGAATTCAAAAATGCATATGCCGACCTCAGAAAATATAATATCGATTTTGACAAAATAAACTGGGATAAGGCAAACGTTATTGCCGTTCGCGTTTGGGACAATGGTGGTGGCGGTGGTATGTACTCGTATGCTCCTGAGCTTAAAGTCAAAGGTGCTACTGATAATCTTGTAATTGAGCCAAAATTCCCGCAGTCAAACAGAATATTTTTGAATAATGCCAGTATTTCTATCCCATTAAATATCACATATTCAGGTTCTTACAGTATAGAAGGTAAAGTAGTGATTAAGGTATTGTCTGACTTTGGAAAATTGGCTTACGAAACCAAATTGGATTTGTCATTACCCAAAAACAGCAAGAAAACAATTGATATTCCTTTAGGAAAACTTGAACCCGGATTCTATAATGCTTCCATTAATGTTGAAAGTGCTACGTCTAACAAATCGATTCAATTTGCATTTGGCGTAGATCCCGAAAAAATAGTTTCACCTACGGATCGTCAGCCAGATTTTGAAAATTATTGGAATCGCGCCAAAAAAGAATTGGCAGCAGTTGACCCTCAATACAAACTTATCCTAGTAGATTCATTGAGTAAAGAATCACGCAATGTATATGTTGTTGAGATGCGTTCATTAGGAAATGTATTGGTTAGAGGTTGGTATGCGGTTCCCAAAAAATCGGGCAAATATCCTGCTTTGCTGGTAGTACAAGGTTACAGCAGTTTTTTGCAGTTGGATTGGGCATATAAAGGCGATGATTTTGTGGTATTGGCTTTGAATGTAAGAGGTCATGGATTTAGCAAAGACAATGTCAACCCAGGATTTCCGGGTTATTTGCAACATTTTGTCAATGATAAGGAACAATATATATACCGTGGCGCTTACATGGATACGCGCAGGGCCTTGGATTTCTTGGTATCACGTCCGGAAGTGGATAGCACCCGTATGGTGGTAGAAGGTGGCAGTCAAGGAGGTGCATTGAGTGTGGCAACAGCTGCTCTAAACCCGGACAGAATAAAACTATGCATACCTGCAGTTCCATTCCTTTCTGATTTCAGAGATTATTTTGTGGTGGGAAATTGGCCGGGAAATGAATTCAAAGAATACGTGGCAAAAAATCCAAATGTAGGTTGGGAAAAAGTATATGAAACACTCAGCTATATCGATATCAAAAATTTGGCTCCTTGGGTCAAGTGTCCTGTATTAATGGGAATAGGTTTGGTAGATGATGTATGTCCTCCACATATCAACTT
>JANRJY010000056.1:0-23211 GCA_033763735.1 Bacteroidota bacterium
ACTGTAGTAGTCGATGTTGCCGTAACCGTAATGGTTGCCATTCCTACTGCATTAGGAACTAAACTATATTCTAATACTGCGGGTGCATTAGTCAAATCATATCTTTCAATTCCAACGGCATTGATAAAAATTCTAGGTTCATTACTTTTTATTGGATTATTTACAAATGATAAATTACTTATTAAAGATGGGTTTGAACTTGTAGCGCTAAATGTGATGTTATTTGTTAAGTCGGTAGCATCTACTGGTAATTCTAGTTTTACTCTCTTTGGAGCAGAATTTATGTAAGTATACTCCGTTGGCACTCCTTTAAAATAAGGGAAAAATTTTCCCGAATTATTAGATGATGCGGATCCAATTATTAAATTGTCTAGAAACAAACTAGTATTTAATATACCAGTTGGTTGAAAGTATATGCTCATTGAAACAATTGAGCTATAATTGATTGGAGTTGGAGTATTGCCTTGATTTGATCCAATTTGATTTAAAAATGGAATACAGATTTTTTGCCATTTATTCGTAGCAAAAATGTTTTTGATTAAACCAAATGATGATGTAGTATTACCATTATTATCTAATAATGTAACAAGAACTGTATATTCTAACTTTCTTGTAGTTGTATCGGTGCGCAAATCGAAATTTACAACTCTGTTTGCTTTATTTGATAAATCTAAAGGCTGGGCAAAAGTTATAGTCATACCATCAGACTCTGCATCTTTCGTAAGCGATACTTTTAACTCATTATTAACAGTACTAAGTTTAACTTTTCCTGGAGTTCCTGTTATATTGCTTGGTAAAGCACCACTAAAATCAGCAAAAAAACCTGTGTTCTGAGCAAGCAATGTTCCTGAAAATATTAGGCTGTAGGTTAAGGAATTAAGTATTCTTTTTAAATTCTTCATATTAAAAATATTCAAAAATTTATAGGTTTTGTTATATTATACAAATATAATGTTTCATTTATTACATACAATAAAAAAGGGGGCGTATTTTCATAGCCCCCTTTAATTATTTAAGAAATAACAAATTCATTACTCTTTAGAAATGGTTTTTCTAACAATTCCTTTGTTTGTTTCTATTATTATAATATACAAACCTTTAGTTAATCCAGCTACAGATACTTCTGAACCGGAAGCACTTGCTACTACCGAACCAGTAACATCGATTATAGTAATTGTCGATACAACTGCATCACCTGCGCTTGCCGAAATATTGGTTGTTGCAGGGTTAGGATATACACTCACTTCAGAAGAAGATATTCCCGAACTGATGTTAGTTCCTGGCGTTGTAGGATTAACACCAGAAGTTGTTCCTGCTACTGTTGTGATTGTAATTACTATCGTTCCTTTTACGCTTGGTGTTGATACAGAAGTAGAGGTTATAGTTACAACTCCTGCTGCAGCTGCAGTTACCACCCCTGTTGTGCTATTCACACCCGCTATTGTAGACGATGAAGAATAAGTTACTGTTTTGTTTGTTGCATTTGCAGGTAAAACGGTTGAAGTTAATGTAGTTACGCCACCTACTGTAAGCGTAGAAGTGCCACTTACCGATATACTTGACACTGGAGTAGTATTAGTTAGGATAGTGATAACTGCGATGCCTTTAACAGTTGGGGTTAATACGGATGTAGCAGTAATTGTTACTACTCCTGCAGAAACTGCCGTTAACAAACCAGTAGTTGTATTCAAAGTTGCTGCACCCGAACTAACAGCCCAAGTTACTGCATTGTTTACTGTAAATGCAGGGGTTGTAGCTGCAGATAACGTAGCAGTACCACCAATGGTTAATGTTGAGGGTGCACCTGATACAGAAACACCAGTCACCGAAGACGATAACACGGTTATTACAACCATTGATGTTAATCCACCTTCTGCTGTTCCTGTGATTGTTACTACTCCAAACGAATTTCCAACAACCTGACTTCCTACTAATGAAGCAATATTAACATTAGAACTAGTTAATGTTACATTTTGATTTGAAGCATTTGCTGGCAGAATAGAAGCAGTAATATTTGCAATAGTAAATCCATCACTGGTTAGGGTTGTTACATCAGATGAAATTGACACGCTTGTAACCGGAACATTTTGAATGGTATATACATATGTTTTTGCTGATGAAGGCACAAACACAGAAGCTGCAGTTACAGTTACTGTTCCCGTTGCTAATCCTGAAAAAGTAAACGTACCAGTACTTTTATCAATACTGATTAAATTAGTAGATCCAGCCACTGTGTAATTAACATATGAAAGATTGTTCGCATACAATTCATCGCCATCAGATGCTATTGAAAATGCTCCTGTTTGGTTTTGTGAAACGTTTCCAGTAGCCACATTTGATGTAATCGTTGCATTGGTTGTTGGTGTCAACCCAAGTCCTAAGTCATCAAAAGTAATATTACCTACTAATCCACTTGTTTTAATACTAAGGGCTCCAACGTTTCCTGCTGGCAAATCTGTCGCAACAAAAACATTAGTAGAATTGGCAGGAACTGCATATTCTCTTGTAAAAGCAGTACCCGGCCAAATTGCGCCACCTGTATAAAAACCAAATCGCACAAAACCTGACAATGAAGTTGGGTTTGTTACTACAATACTAAAATTTGGATTTGCTGTAGTTATTGCAACAGGGTTAGATGCATCAGCCCAAAATCCATCTCCAGTTGAAGATAATTTCATATAAAATCCATACCTTGCATCATATGTAGCAAGTGTACCGGTTGTAACATTGCCACCACCTAATCCATAACTTGATGGTGTTGGGGTATTTACTCCTAGAGTTAAGTTATCTGTTGTGGTACCATACAAGTTGCCATCACCTGAAATTGTAAATACATTTGGATCTATGTCAAAAATCCCTGATCCACCTTTAATATAATATGCAGCAGGTTGGTTTACCCCAGTGGTGGTTCCTGTACCTACAGAGGCGTTGCCTCCTTTATTGTCTGTTATATTAATAAATGGCTTAACTCCGGTAGTTAGTGTCCACGCATCTGTACTACCACAGCAATAAAAATTTCCACCAAAACTACCGTTAAACAACTGCCTATAAGTACTTCCTGTTATTGTGGTTACCGCTTGAGAAAAACTCAAGTTGTATGTTATAATAATTGTAATTAAAGTAATTAATCTTTTCATTTTATAATTTTTTAAAGTTGAAATTAGATTTAAATAATGTTGCAATTTATACAAATTATATTTTTCCTACCAAATCTTACACAGTTTATTTTAATATTACTTATGTTATTTAATAATATCTGTAATATAATATTATTATGTAATAATTTGTTCTTACGTAAACTTGTATAACTTTGTAAGCTAAGTTTATTACGCTGATGAAAATCTCTGAATTTTTACACGAATCTGTGTATCCTTCTCTGTATGAAAATGTTATAGATGCTTTTCCTGAGTTTGGTTTTAAATATACTGGGTATGGATACAAATCTACAACTGGTCAAAAAGTAGACGGAAGCAATGGCGAAAAAGGTAAAGTATATTTGTATAACAATAATCTAAGCAATTTTATTGACTATACCAGAGGTTCACTTTCTGTATGGAACTATCTTCAAAACAGAGATAATCTGTCTAATAGAGAAACATTAGTTTTACTTTGCTCATTGGCTTTAGTTCCTTTACCATCTAATCTGTCAAGCGAAAATTTACAGGAACTTGAATACCAATCAAAAGTAGCGCAACTTTTGGAAGATTGTAATGATTTTTTTATCGATTCATTAAGTCAAAAGGACAATGTTTACGCCAATTCTGATGCGGCTTCTCAGGTAAGAACTTACATTGAAAAAACTCGAAAATATAATCCTGTTCTTTTGCGACTACCAGGTTCCAAAGAAATTGAAAATCATTACCTTATGGAGCTTGGATACATGCCATCTGCTCACGATACATTTAATTATCTAATTGAGAAGAAAAAGCATCCTGAAGATTTTGTATACGATCATATTAAAATTCCATCCTTGGGTATGGATACTCACAAGCTTACCATTCCATTTCGTGAGCCATCGGGCAGAATCAGGGGATTTATCTTTAGAACCACCCAAAGTGATTTGGCATCCAATCAACCCAAATATTTATATTCTCCGGGTATAAAAAAGGATGATTTACTTTTTAATCAATCAGCTGTAAAAGGCAATAAAGATTTAATAATTGTAGAAGGGATTTTTGATTGCTTGCACGCAACCGCTAAAAATATTCCTAACGTAGTTGCACTCGGAAGTGCTTCACTCAATGCGCGTCAATTGAAAAATGCTATTAAAAATGGTGCCCAAACCATTACGCTTTGCTTGGACAATGATACCACAGGTAGAGAATCAACGCTTCGGTGCTTGAAATTAATTACACAAGAAAGTGATTTAAAATGCTTTATCGTACAACTTCCCCATCAGGTAAAGGACCCGGACGAACTTATTTCCAACTATGGTATTGGTGCTTTTAAAGAAGCCTTGGAATATGCGGTTCCGCACTACATTTATATGCTTGAGGTGCTTTTTGCTGATGCAATTGATCAAAGTAAAATTAACTTTAAAGAATTAGATAAAATTCAACAAACGGCAACTGAAATAGCCGCAAATATTAAGGACCCCATTGGTAGAGATATTTTTGAAAATAAATTTATTGAAAAGCTTCAATTTTTGGGAATCACTAAAGATTCTTTAAAATCAATTATTGACAAACTAAAATGGGAAAGGCAGCAAGAAATCAATCGAATTGAGATTCAAAATGTTCTTAATGAAGCTAAAGACAAAAACCAATCCGATAATCCAACTAATACGGTCAGTTATATTGAGCAACGACTGCAACAAATTAAGTACAATGTACAAAATTCGGTATTGGAAAATCTTTTGGAAACTATTACCGAAGATGATGTACGGAAAAAGCTCTCCACACAACCCGATAGTTTACGAACAGGATTATATTTCAGAGATAAATTCAGTACACAAGAAGAGCTAATGTTACCATCTGGAGCCTTGTCAATTGTGGCAGCCCGAACTTCACATGGGAAAACTGCATTTCTAATGAATATTGCCCTTCAAGTAGCAACTTATTATCCGGAAAAATCCGTTTACTTTTTTTCGCTGGAAGAAGACAAAGAAGCTATTCTGATTAAAATGTTAAACATATATATCAACAAAGAATTAAAGCCGGGAATCAAAAATCTTAAATACATTAAAAACTATTTTAAAGGACTTGGTAATACGTATCAGAATATTGATTTCCTTAGAGGTAAAGATGAGTTTTTTAATGATTATTTATTATCTGGCCGTTTGCACATACATTATGCCTTCAGCGACATTGATGAGTTGATAACAGCAGTAAGATATCTGAAAGATAAAAAAAATGTGTGTGCTGTATTTATTGATTATATACAGTTACTCACTATCAAACAGCAATACCAAACTCGCCAACTGGAACTGCAAGCAATATGTAATAAGCTGCTAAAAGAAATGGCCGTTCCATCCGGGTTGCCAATAATATTAGGTGCACAATTCAACAGAGAAGTATTGGAAGAAGGCATGTTGGATGCAACCAAAATACGTGAAGCAGGCGATATTGAACAAACAGCCAATCTAATAATAGGCCTATGGAACCGAGGTTTTACGCTTGAAAAAAAACAACGTGACAGAAGAAATCAAGAGGCAAAACACAATCCAAACGAAATATATGCCGAAATACTTAAAAACCGTGACGGTCAGGCCGGTATGATTGCCGAGCTTGAATTTAATGGCGCTACCGGTCGAATTTCCAATTATGAATACGGTGTTCCTAAGTAATACAATATTACTTTAATTATTTATATTAATAATATTATCTAATAATATGGCTACAATATTTGCAATGAGCAATCACAAAGGTGGTGTGGGCAAAACCACTTCATCCATAAACCTAGGATTTGCTTTATCTTTATTAAAAAAGAAAATTCTTTTAATAGATCTTGACCCCCAATCAAACCTCTCACAAAGTTTGGGGGTACATCAGCCCGACTTGAATATTTATTCATTCATTAAAAAGAACCTGAATATACAAGTAACTGCTATTGATAAATACGTTGACTTAATCCCTTCCACAATAGACTTATCAGCAGCTGAAATTGAACTAAGCACAGAAATAGGCAGAGAATATATACTTAAAAATCTTTTAGAACCCGTAATCAGTAAATATGATTATATAATTATCGACTGTCCTCCTTCTCTTGGATTATTAACAATTAATGCATTTACCACTGCAAATGAAGTGCTTATTCCATTACAAGCCGAGTATCTTGCATTACAAGGTTTAAGCAAGTTGGTGGACGTAATCGGCAAAATTCAAAAAGTGCTTAATAAGAATTTGAAAATTGGAGGTGTTTTTGTAACACAATATGACAATAGAAAAGTGTTAAACAGAGAAGTGGTGGATTCTATTTCTGAATATTTGGGAGCGAATGTATTTAATACCAAAATAAGAGAAAACATATCATTGGCTGAGGCTCCCAGTCGTCAATTGGATATATTTAGATACGAACCATTAAGTAAAGGAGCGGAAGATTATAAAGCATTAGCCAAAGAAATACTAAAGAAACAAAGTAATATTGTTAAACCAAGTAAATAATTATTATTTGGTAATTCAAATAATATCAATAACTTTGTATACAATTAATTACTTAATAATGAGCAAAAAAACATTCAAAGGAGGATTGGATAGCCTATTACAAACTACCTCCAGTAATCAAAAAGCTACTACTACCTCTACAATATCCACAACATTAGATATTAATAAACCTGATGAAACCCGTGCTACTTTTATTGTAAGAGAAGATTATCTGGATCAAATTAAAGCAGTTGCATATTGGGAACGACTTCTAGTGAAAGATGTAGTAAATAATGCTTTGGCCGATTACTTAACTAAATATGGTAATGTTAAACCCATACCAAACAAATCAATAAACTAAGTAATATTTACTTTTTAATATTTTCAAGTAATATAGTATTATTCGTATTTTCATAACTCATTTACAATGGTAACACCAGATTCATCACCATCAGGAAGTCTTTTTGATAAAGACACCTTAGAATCTTTAAAAAGAATCAAAAAACCTAAATTTAAACAATCTGGTCATTATATTGATCAAAAACTCAAACACACTTATGATATTGATGTAAAGCAACATGTACCAATATCTGACCGCATCAATCCTGAACTTAAAAAGAAACTACCGGACAAAATTATGGTTGAAGGCATTAGAATAAGTCAAGCGGAAGACAAACTAATGAATGCCGTTTTAAAAATATTGAATGATAAAAGTTCGGGCGATTTTCATGGTAATATGCCTGCAATAAAATCTTTATACGGAAATGAAAGCAGAGATTTTCCGGTGGTACGATTCACTCCTGGTGAACTTTACAGAGAATATGCTGGAGGAGATTATTCAGGAAGAGAAATAGAAATAGTAAAAGAAACATTGGAACGACTGCAATCGCGAAACTTCTTAATCGTATATGAGCGCCACAGAGAGGTAAAAATGGGAATGAGAAATGAAATGCTGATAGACCGGGTAGAAGAATATCAACCACTTATTAAAGTCATAACTTTCTTCGAAGGACTAACCAAAGAAGAACATGAAAAAGTAAGCAAAGGCGATAAAAATATGCGCGATAAAAAGGCTGAAATCATTATTAAACTAAATCCCATATTTGTTGACCAGATAGACAGCAAGTTTATTGAATACCCAACAGATATTAATAGAATAACCTCCATAGCTGCTCAAGGAGCAAGTAAAGTTACTGAAAGTATAATTGCACTAAGAGATTATTTACTAAGAAGTATTTCGGCAAACAAAAACAAAGGCATAAATATAACAAGTATTAATGCAGACAAACTTCCTTACATACTTGGACTAGAAAAATATATTAAAGAAGGAAGAAGAAGTTTAATCAATTTAAGAATAAAACAAGCACTTGATGCTTCTCTTAACATGGGACTGATACATAAGTTTGAATATTCAATAGGTGCCGAAAATCAAAAAAAGGTTGATTTCTATCTAAATTTAGAATTTTAATTTACGTACTTCTTTGCAGTCATAACGTACTTTTTTGAACCATTTGTAGTAAGTGTTTGCAATTTTTTCGTACTTCTTTGCAGTAACAAGTTACAATATTCTTTGATTTTCGTACTTCTTTGCAGTTACTACGTACATACATGCTAAAAATACGTACTTCAATGAAGTAGTAACGTACCTCTTTGCAAAATATCCGTACCTTTTTGCTTTTTTTGCGTACCTCTTTGCAGGAATTTCGTACTCTAATGTTTAATATACTATCTAAATATTTAGTATTCAATAAGATAAATATATATTAGATTAAAAAAGAGTTCTTTTTTATTTTTTATCGTTGATAAAAAAAGTTTAAAAAAATATTGGATTTTTTATAATTTATGTAACAACTTTGCAAAATCAGAAATAAATAATTTTTTTGAATGTTTAAATATAATTTATGAAGTTAAAGTTTTTACTACTAGCAATTCTAATTACCAATTTTACTTTAACATCCTTTGGTCAAGGCATAACAATCAAAGGTACTGTTGTGTCAAACGAAGACAATAAAGCAGCTGGCGTTAAAAAAGGTGAACCTTTAATTGGTGTTACCATTTCTGTGAAAGGAACTACCAAAGGAACCGTTACCGACTTTGATGGTAACTTTGAATTAAAAGACGTACCGGCCGATGCTACTATTGTTGCATCATATATTGGATTTGCAACTCAAGAGATTAAAGTTTCTCCAAGTAAAGAAAGTTATTCTATCAATATGAAAACGGAATCTGTATTAATAGAGGAAGTTGTTGCTATTGGTTATGGACGCCAAAAACAAGCTGATGTAACCGGTGCAGTTAGTAGAGTCAAAGAATCCGATATGAAACAAACCATCAATACCAGTATGGATCAAGCTATGCAGGGTAGGGTAGCAGGTGTATCCGTTACAAATTCATCCGGTAATCCGGGTTCACCTGCAGTAGTAAATATTAGAGGTATAGGTTCCATCAATGGTACACAACCATTGTACGTAGTGGATGGGGTGCCTTTGGATTACAGCTCAGTTGTAAATATAAATCCCAATGATATTGAAACCATGGACGTATTAAAAGATGCTTCTTCTGCAGCTATATATGGAGCTCGTGGTGCCAATGGTGTAATTATGATTACAACCAAAAGAGGTAAAGAAGGAAAACCAAAAGTAGAATTTGAAGCCACATATGGTGTGCAAGAAGTATGGAAAAGAATGGATATGCTAAATGCAAATCAATATACTTCCTACATGCAAGATATATACAGACCAAATTTCACGAAATATGGAAACGATACAACTTATACAAGCAAGGCTGGAGAGCAATATTTTCCGGGTTATTCTGCACCTACGGTAACAGGTATTAACGGTCCGGTTGGAGACCCAAGTAGTTATCGGTCAAATACTAATTGGCAAGATCAGATACTTACTACAGGAAAAATTGAAAATTATAACTTAGGTGTAAGAGGGGGAAATCAATATGCCACATACTCACTTTCTACAGGTTACTTTAAAAATACAGGTACTACAATCAATACACTGTACGAAAGATATTCCATAAGAGCAAATACAGATTTTACCCCAAAAAAGTGGTTAAAAATAGGTCAATCGTCTACATTTTCATATAACATTAACCAAGGAGGTGGATCGGGATTGGGCTCTGTTTTATCCAACTCTCCATTAATTCCTGTATTTGATCCTCAAAATAATCCTGGTGGTTGGGGCGCCTATCAAGTTAGAATATATGGAAATAACAACGCACCTAACCCGGTTGCCTTTAACTACCAAAGTCAAAGTAAAGGTCAAACCATGTATTTTCTGAGCAATGCATTTACAGAAATTGACTTTGGAAACTTAATTGGTGTAAAGGCCATTGAAGGTTTAAAATATAGGGTAAGTGTGGGAGCAGAAATAATTGGAAGTCGTGGATCCGGAATTTCAAATCCTTTTGTGGGTTTTAGAGGACTTATAGATGATAGAGTAATTAATTCCAGAAATGTAGGTGATAGTCGATCCAATAATTTCAACTGGTTGGTCGATAATATTTTATCATATACCAAAAAATATGGCAAACATGAAATCACCGGTATGGTAGGTATGTCAAGCCAATATTATTATTTTTCAGGATTATCAGGAGGAACGTCTTATGTACCTAATGGTATCAATACGGTATTAACTCCGGACAATCCTTCAGCTGCTACAATTTCAGGCGGAGACGATCAATATGCCTTATTAGGATATTTAGGTCGTATACAATATGGGTATAATGACAAATATTTATTCACTGCGAATATTCGTTATGATGGTTCTTCAAGATTTGGATCAAATAATAAATATGGAATATTTCCTTCGTTTGCTGCCGGTTGGCGTATCAGCAACGAATCATTTATGAAAAACATTCAATGGATATCTGATTTGAAACTCAGATATGGGTATGGACAAACAGGTAATCAGCAATATAGGTTGGAACAAACCGGTGCTAACTTTTTATATACGCAACAAATTATACCTGGCATTATCAGATATCCTTTAGGCCCTTCCAATGCCTTAGGTAATAGCTCATTATATAATGGTGCAGCCCCGACAACAGGTATAGCTAATCCGGATTTAAGATGGGAAACACAAGAACAACACAATATCGGAGTGGACTTGGGATTGTTTCAAAACAAATTCCAATTTAACTTAGACTTTTTTGATAAAACTTCAAGAGGTATACTTATTCCTGCTCCTATACCGTCTAATTCCGGAATTACAGGCTATGGAGATAACACAGCAATTGCAAAAGGTGGTTCGGTGTATTATGCAAATTATGGAAGTGTGAATAATAGAGGATTTGAATTTGTATTTACTTATCGTAATGAAAAAGGAAAATTCAAGTACAGTCTTTCTCCTAATGTAACTTATGTCGAAAACAAAGTATTGGCGTTGGAAGGTAAATTTGGCCCGGGTGGAGCTAAAATAGTAGACGCAGGCGGTAATTCCATCACAGAACCCGGCAAACCCATGGGATACTTTTATGGATATCAAACCGATGGAATTATAAAAGATAAAGCAACCTTAGATGCTTATCAAGACACGCTTTCTACTGGCAAATCTGTTGGAGACATCAAATTTAAAGACATAAATGGAGATGGAAAAATAAGTCAATTAGATAGAACCTATCTAGGAAAACCTTTTCCAACCGTAACATATGGATTTACTGCAGAAGCCAGATATAAAGGGTTTGATTTAAGACTTTTCTTTCAAGGAGTTGCAGGAAATCAAATATATAATAGCCTTAGAAACACTTTGGAAAGCATGAACAACTCAGGATCACCTCCGGATGACAATCAATCTGCTTCGATTTTGAATAGATGGACACCACAAAATTCAAATTCAACCATGCCGCGCTATGCAACCGGAGATCCAAATAATAACGGTCGCTTTTCTTCAAGATTTATAGAAGACGGCTCTTACCTTCGTCTAAAAAGTGTGTCTTTAGGATATACTTTACCTGAAGCTTTATTGAAAAAAATGTTCAGATCAGCCGATGCGGTTAATTTAAGATTGTTCATCCTGGCTCAAAATCTTTTAACATTTACAAATTACAAAGGATATGACCCTGAGATTGGTAGTTTTAATCCAACAGCAGCAGGATTTGATGGTGGTACTTCACCACAGCCACGTACATACTCCGTAGGAGCCAGAATAGAATTTTAATCGTAAGCACTAATAGAAATGAAAAAATTATTCCAAATATTTACCCTTTTCTTTTTAATACTATTGTCGTTTTCTTGTTCCAAAGATTTTTTGGACAGACAACCGCTTGACAAACTTACTACTTCCAATTTTTACAAAACCGAAGATGAAGTTCAGGCAGCTCTTTTAGCTGCTTATGCTAATCTTAAAACACAAAGGTGGTACGGTCATTATTATTTCTACTTAAATGAAGTAGCAAGTGACGATTGCACGGAAAAAAACAAGTATGGTACAGATTTATTAGATAATTTTCAATGGGTATCAGGACCTAATAACTTTACAAGAGCACTTCCAGGTTCTGGTGGAATGGACTTGTTTGCTACCCTTTGGAGATCATATTATGAATCTATATTGCGTTCTAATTTGGCCTATGATAACGTAGACAAACCTGCCGAAATGAGTGATATTAAAAGAAAATATGTAAAAGGTCAGGCTAGGTTTTTAAGAGGAAATGCTTATTGGCATTTAGCCACAACATTTGGAGATGCTATTATTTATACAAAATCATCTGAACAAAATAATCTGAATGATTTGTATAGAGTAAGATCTCCTAGGTCAGAGGTATTTGCACAAGCAGAAAAAGATTTTATTGAAGCCGCAGCAAATCTTCCAGATTCATGGAGTGGAAATGATTTGGGAAGAGCTACCAAGTGGGCTGCAATTGCCATGTTAGGCAAAACCTATTTGTATCAACAAAAATGGTTACAAGCAGCCGATCAATTCAGGTTAATAATTGCATCCGGTCAATTTCAATTGTTAGATGATTTTACATCTGTTTTTGCTTTGTATAATGAGCATAATAAAGAAACTGTATTTGAAATAGAATATACCGATAGAGGAGATCCACCCAACTATAATTCGTTTTATCAGGATGGTGGCAATGCCAATCAAAATACGGAACGTGATTTGCGCATGGGAATTCAAGGACAAGATGGTCAAAGAGCATATCAGGAAATTATAGCTTTAAAAGATTTGGCTTTTGAGTTCGAATTCAATGACCCGCGATTAACTAGAACCTTATATTTTGTAAGGGCCGACAAAAAACCGCCATATGATACCACACTTGAAGGTTATGGTGATGGAAATTCAAGAAAGTCAGGATTAACATATAAACCTAGTTATGGAGAACAAGTAGCTGCCGCAGCGCACCCAATTCAAGAATTTTTTCACATAAAAAAAGCAGTTAATGGTTTTACCGGAGGTCAGTCTCCGCATCAATCTGGTAATAATTGGCGGATGATTCGTTATGCTGATATATTATTAATGGCCGCAGAAGCCATTGCCGAAGCCAATGGAGGTCCTACAGCGGAAGCGGTTGGTTATTTGAACCAAGTAAGAGCCAGAGCGAGGAAAATGCTGCCTGCAAACAAGTTAAATGATGTAGCTACAGTGTCTGGGGGTACCTATACATTAAGTCCGGATGTTATGCCAACGCCTGAATTATTGGCAGCATATCCTTCAAATCAAAAGATATTAATGGATTATCCAAGTAGTGACGCAAGTTCATTGGTAATTTGGAGTCCACAAAGTTATGCAATATTCGCGGATGTCTTAGAGCCAATTATTTTTGATTTTAGCTTAGATGGGTTTAGAAAAGCAATAGTTCATGAGCGCAGAGTAGAATTAGCAACGGAATATCATCGCTTTCCGGATATCAAACGTTGGGATGAAATAGAAGGACATCCCGGGGGAGCAAGTAATGTATTTCCTAACAAATTATTTAATCCACTGGATAAAAAGAGCTACGTAAAAGGGAAGCATAATTTGTGCCCAATTTCACAGTATCAAATTGATTTATCTGGAGGTACACTAAAACAAAACCCTGGCTATTAATATTTAATTTTGATTCACCTAATAATTTAACTAATTTTACAAAAAAATATAAAACTATGAATAAAAAATTATACTTTATAATGATTGGGATTGTAACAAGTGTGGCAACATTTGGACAATCAGTAGTTGCAAATAAAAACGCAACAGTAGTAGGTTGGTTTGCAGGTAACCCTCCAAAACTGGACGGAAAACTTAATGATGCAATTTGGACAACTCCTTATTCAAACGTAGTAACTACTGGTCAGGGTACTTCTGGTGCTGGTTTTGCGAATGGTCATTTTCCAAATAAAATAGATAATCAAATAAATATTAATGACAACGGTGTTGTTGCTCCTGCTGCTCCTGCAGGCGCACCTGCTTCTTCTTTATATAATACCACAGCTTCGTTTGGTATAGCTTGGGATAATGATAATTTGTACATAGCCGGAGTAGTGTACGAACCTAATTGGGATCCTACAACCCCAACGATTAGTGCAGGAACTGGATTAGAAATGTTTGTAGCAATGGACCCGGGTGCAGTTTCCAAAAAGCCTTCAACTGCAGGCGTTTGGCCTCCGGTACTTAACAGCGGATGGGAAGGACAAGTACAGTTTAATTACAGAGGCGCTTCTGTTAGCAAATTAACACAGGCTAATGGCGGTTGGGCACCTGCTCAAGGTATGCAATTGTTGGATTCAGATGGGGAAGTTTATACAGCCCCTTATTCGCATCCTACAACCGGTCAAAAAGGATATGTAATGGAAATGGCAATTAAATGGAGTAAACTGAACAGTCAGTGGATATCACCTGCAACTGGATTATATACCGATGCAAGCAAAGTACCTGCTGCCAACCGATTGTTTAGATTTGATTTATCTAATAACATATATAATGCTGCTTTAACAAGCAGAGTAGCACAAACGATGTGGAATATGTGTTGTTACAACGACAATTATCAAGAGGCCGATAATTATGGTACCGTTATACTTTCAGGTTTAAACCAAGTTACCTGTCCTACTGCTTTGACCAATACATGTCCGGGTTGTGTTTTATCAACACCAAATGGGAAATTAGATATTTCGGATTTAACTCCTACTCCTGGAACCGCTACAACAGGTGTCGTTTGGAGTATTGTTAACCCTGATCCTGTTAATGGGTTAGTTGCTAATGTGGCTTCAAATGGTATTGTAACCGCACTTAATAATGGAGTAGTTACAGTAACCGGAACCTCTACGTGTACAACCTCATCAGCTCCAATTCCTACCAAAGTAGTTTCAATTATTACAGTAAGTGGACAAGTGTCACCAACTAGTCTTTCTGTAAATACTACTTTTACAGGTACTATTGCTGGAAATGGATTTACTGATATGTGGGGTTATGTTGCTTTCACAGCTAACGTATTAGCAGCAGGAAGTTCACAAGAAGTAACTTGGTCTGTGGCAAGTCCGGGTTCTGGAGCTCCTTTGGCTACCATTAACTCAGTAACGGGCGTTTTGCGTTCAACTTCAATTGCTAAAGGGGTTGTAACAGTAACTGCAACTTCTGTTGCAAACAAATCAGTTTCAAATTTTGCAACTTTAACCATTAACCCTAATACTTATCTTCAAGATTGTAATTGGTATCTTGGATCTTTTACTTACGATGCTAAATGTAGAACATATACAAATACTACATTTGCCGGTTATACAAGTACAATAGCTGTCACACCACAATATTATTTACCAGGATATTTTAAATCAGATGATTCTAGTAGAATGGTTTTAGCAGTGGTTCCTTCTGATTTAATTACTTGGAACGTAAGAAAGGTAGTTAATGTGGTTTCAACAGCAGTTGGTGCTAGTGGTGATTTACAATTAAGCAATGTACAAGCATCTGGGATATTTACAATTACCGGTACTTACAAAAACGATCCTAGCGTACCTGCAAAAATACTTATTGTCCGCTTGAATTCAGCTGCTGTACAATTAACTACAGCAACAGGCTGTAAAACACCAATTCAAAACAATCCAGGTTGCGTAGTTACTGTACCTTGTGTGGGAACAACTTGTCCTGTTACTTGTACTACATGTTCAAGTAAACCTGTTGACCCAATCGATACTACTACAGGTATTAATACGGGTTCATCGGTATACCAAGCAACTATTTATCCTAACCCAACTGATGGAGGTTTTACTATTGAAGCAAGTACAGATGTGGCTAAGGACATAATTGTAAGTGTAGTTAATTTAACCGGTAGCACTGTATACACCACTACTGCAAGTATTTTCCCTGGCACAACATCAGTACCTGTAGGTGCTTCGTTACCTTCCGGCATTTATTTGGTACGTATATCCAGTGGTAATTCAACTCCGGTTATAAAACGACTGTTAGTTAAATAACCCTTAACATAATATTTCAACTCAAAAAGGAGCTTCAATTTTGGAGCTCCTTTTTTATTTAATGTTGGTTATTTTTTATTAGTATTCAATTCATAAGTATGTACTTGAGTAATAACATCGTATTCAATTATTAATTCTGAACTCTTGTTTTACAGATTTTAACACAATTAACATTGGTATGCATTATGCATTTTAAACTGTGGTAAAGTATTTATTTTGTTTTACCGATTATTAGTAACAATAAGCTGAATGGAATAAGTTTATGGTTATAAAATATGAGTTAAATTATGGATGATTTTTATAACAATTTGACCCGTTAAAGATTGGACGTGGTGGCTGTTTAAATTTTTAAAACCGGATAAAACAGTAAACATGACTAGTCAATTACTAATAAAAATGTCATTGTATTTTGGTTCATTTTTTGGTCTGATATTTTGTTTCAGACTTTTTATGACCGGAAATCTAAAAATGTTGGCTATTTATATCGTGAGTTTTATAATTCTCTTTTATATATTTTATGAATTCACCTTTGCTTATTTTTTGAATAAAAGGGTTGACCGTTTGAATGGAATTACCAAGCACTAACATCTTAAAAAACCAGTTCCTTAATAAGTATTCGAGAAACTTGATAAACTTGTTGGTGACGCTCGTACGCATGTAAAGCAAATATTATTTGGTTGCAAAAGTTTACTCCGAATAAATATTGTAGTTAAATATTAGAAAAATACAATCAGTAGTATATTTCAGAAAAATAATCCCTCTATTTAATACTAGAGGGATTATTAACATAATAAAAATTACACAACAAATACTATTGCAAAATATTATTTGGTATTACCTTTTAATCAGTTTGAAAGTTTTAGTAGTATTTGTGCTTTTGTACTTCAGCACGTAAATACCGCATTTCCAATTATTTGTATTGATGACTACATTCTTTTCTGATAATGAGTGATGATAAACCAATTCACCTAATTGAGAATATATTTCTAAATAAGCATTTGGTTCCATAGATGAATTATTGAATTTAAATGATTCTGTAAATGGATTGGGAGATATAAAAAGGTTTGTACTAATATCATTATTTTGAACATTATTTACTACGCAAAAGCTTGGTCTCCCGCTACTTTGAGGTGAAATAGAGTTTACTATATTTAACATAATGCTGCTTTTAATAGTGGTATCATTTAATGAAACACCTGAAATTGTTACCGTACCACAATTTTTAATTAACAACCTCCCATTTACTATCAAACCTATATCATTAGATACTACCAATATGTTAGTATCTGATGAACTCCAAATCATATCTTGGATTAAATTATCATTTGCCGGTAATAAATTTGCATATACATATAGTTCTTGTCCAATATCAACAACTCCTGCGCTTACGTCAATAGTCTCTCTATCAGCATTTTGAATAATAATTCCGGTAATACTGTTAGGTCGTATTCTTGATACACCTGTTAGATCAAGAGGTTTAGATATAATATTTAATGGCATACTACCCAGCCATCCGGTTAATGTTGCTAAGCCGGCATAATTAACGGATAACAATCCTTGATTGCTTATTGTGGCTATTCCTTCCGGAGATATTTTCCATTTAACATCTGATGCAGCAGTGTTTTGGACATATAGTCTGTAATTGGCTGTAGGTTTTTCTGAAGCACTTCCTCCAGTAATATTACCAGTACCTGAAATACTTAAATTAATAGCTATAGGTATATTTATTATCGTGTATACGCTTGTATCTGTTGCTGATGAGACCTTCACGCTCACATTTCCATTTTTTATGCCGGAGATAGTAGCCCAGCTATTTACACCAGAAGCATTTGGTTGATTGTTTAAACCAATTACCGAAGCCATTCCTGTACCATTAATTACTGTCCAAGTAATATTTTTATTAGATAAATAAAGAGGCTTAGCAGATGCATACATTAAACTTCTTACACTATTAGTCAATGTATATGTTGTAGCATTTATGTTTGGATTTCCATACACAATTATCTTTTTGAAACTTTGGTTGGTTATCGTAATAACCCAATTCGATTTAATAAGACCATTACTATTTGAGATCCCTACCACTGTTACTATACCATTGCTGTAAGGACTTAACAATCCATTTGAATTTATTGTGGCATATCCTCCCTGAACGGAATCCGGAGACGTTACTTGATTTATTACTGTCCAGGTGATGGTTGTGTCGTTCGGTTGGGCAGGAAATGTAAAGGCTTTCATTTGAACTTTTTGTCCATTACTAGAAATAGTATTAACATTATTGATTCCAACAACTGTTAAAGATTGTACCTGAACACTTTGTCCTGTAATTGTAATAATTAAACTGGTATTTACTCCACTTAATGTATGTGTAGCGGTTACTAAAACGGTTCCATTAAATATTGGGAATATAGCTCCTGTTAAACTATTTATACTTGCTAGTCCACCATCTGCAGTTGGAGACACAGACCACAATACAGCTTTGTTTAAAAGATAATCAGGAAGAACATTAGCATATAATTGAAGCGCCACTTTGTCCAGTGTGATTAGGTTGTTATTTCCATTATAAATAACAATAGAAGAAGGAGATGTTTGTAAAGATGTCTGGCCAGAAATATTAATAACTTTTGAACCGGATATGTTAGTTGTATTTAATGCAGTTGCAGTAACCGTAACTGTTCCATTTGCCAGAGCTTTAAGTACGCCTGTGCCTGAGATACTTGCTGCCCCGGTTCCGTATGTTACCGACCAACTTACATTTGAATTTGTTGCATTTGCAGGTAATATATTTGCCGTCATATTTGAAGTGCCTCCATTTGTAGTGATGTCGTTTCCATTAACAGTTATGCTATTAACCGGAATGTATTGACCTGAAATGGTTATAGTGGCTGTGCCTTGAACAGAGGCGTTATTAGCCGATTGAGCAGATATGGTTGCCACACCATTACTTATACCGGTAAATAAACCATTTGAATTGATGCTTCCCAATGTATTACCACTTGACAATGACCATATTACTTTTTTATTTGAGGTATTAGAAGGAAGCACATTAGCAACCGACTGAATTGAGGCTCCCGGAATAGTAATTATATTGGAACTTAACGAAACGTTTATTGCTGTGGCAAGAACATTGTCACTTCCGGCACCTCCCCAAAGTGTCACTATGCTTTGTGGTGGCAGAATAATTTGACCGGTTGTCGTATTGAGTTCGTTCCAAAAAGAGTTTTGGGCTGATAAAAACACTCTAAAAATTCCGGGTATTGTGGTGCCATTACGTGGTACAATATTTACAATCTGAGTTGATAATGCATTGTTGATTAACACAGAAACAATAGTATAGTCGGGGTTTCTAAAAGTGGCAGATTTAATGTTATTATTTTGTGAGTGACTACCTATGCGTTTTGCGCCCACATTAATAAATTTGAAAAAATGCTTAGAAGCCTGACCAATATTATTTAGTGTATTGGTATTACCTGTCCTGATTGCTTGAGATGAAGTATACATCCATACAGATGCATTTCCTAATACAATAGCGTTCATTATTTGATTGGCCGATAGCATGGCATTTGTCCAATCATCTGTGCCGCTTGGGGCTTCAATTACCCACGTTGGAATTCCACCACTACCATTTCCTGTTGAGTTTGATGCCGTGTAGGGGTGATTTAAATATAGATTACTTGATGCAGTAAATGCACTATTACGAGCAAGATTTAAAATATTAAACCAATTACCTGAATTTGTATTAGTATTAAATGCGCCCAATGCTCCAATATCGTAATTATGTATTCCATAAGCGCTAAAATACTTAGCTGCATTTGGTTTTGATGCAATATCAGTAACATATGCGTTTGCATTATCTAAATTATAATCAGTTTCAGGACCTGTTATCAATGTCTTAATACCATCATTTTCAAGTCTTTTACCAAGTTTTGCTACAAGAGCTGAATATTGCTCAGGATTAAACATTGTAGTTGGATACGAAGAAGCATTTACTTGTGGGTTATTGATAAAACTTAAAGCATAAATATCAACACCCATTTCTTTCATTCCTCTTAAGTAAGTAGCATAATATTCAGCCAGCTCATCGTAAGCAACGGAATCAACCGTATTATCAATCCATTTTGATGTATTATCTAGTGCAGCAAATGAATTGTTTTTCTTTAACCACGATGGATGTCCCCATGAAGAAGCAATAATTTTTTGAACACCTGCATTCATATATTGTTTAATCACATCTGCTTGTGAACGTAATGCATCATAATCAAAGCCTGATTTGTTAATTTGATATGGGTCAGAATTATCATTTTGTGGTTCAAAATCGTTCAAAACAGCAATTCTACCGATCGTTATTCCTGCATCTTTAATTACATCAACCAGTTGGGGGTCAAATGTGGATGGATTTACTATGGTACCTGTAGTAATTCCATCGGTATTTATTGTAGAACCAAATCCTTCCATCGTTTGTCCAACGGTACCGTTTGGATTTACAGAATACAAATCAAATTTCTGGCTTAAGTCATTTGTGACGGTTACCGGAAATGTTGCAGGCACATTTTCAACGACAATTTGAAATGTTTTGGTCGTAGTAAACGCATCTGTTGCAGTACCAGTTACGGAAACGACAGTAGTGCCAGGAGTTGCTGGAGTGTTAAATGATAATACTGAAACACCACTTGAAACTGGACTTGCCGAAGGTGTTGCTATAAACCCATTATTACTACCTTGAATATTTAAAGAAACTGGGTTTGTGTTCAAACCATTAGCAAAAGTAGATCCTGCATTAATGCCTGTTACTGTAATATTTTTTGGACCGGATTGAGTGGTTAAAAACACTTGATTAGCTATTGATGCAATTTGAACTTGTGATAATACAATAGGGCAAGGATTAGGAGAGACAACACTGTTTCCAATATAAAACTCAGAAATCGAAATAATCCCATTATATGCTTGCCAATCATCTACGGTGGCTTTGTTTACAGCACTATCTCCTCTTGTTTTAGGAGCATTAAACAATACACCCAGAACTTTTGAAATATCAAATTGTGTGGATGAAGGAGTTTCTGTAAAACAAAAAGTATAAGTCGAATTTGTTGTGCCAAGCATTACACCTGCAGCAGGTGAAAGTCCGTATCTATTCCCATTCACATCAAACAAATCTAATTGAAATCTTGTTGGAATTGTTGCTTTGAGTTTCACTGTGATATATCTATTGTTGGATAAATCCATTAAACTCCTAGGAGTATACCAGATTCCAGAAAAATACCCGTTTGTAGCAGCATTCCCTTTGTTATACACTGCAGTAGCGACTTGCCCAAATGGATCAATTGATAAAGTAATATATGATCCTTGTCCTTCAGCAAACCAGTTTTGATTCGATGGTCCTGATTTCAAAAAAAGATTTGTATTTGCATCTAAGTCAGTAGACGTTGATGATCCTGCGTTATAATATTTTGTCCCTCTTACTTTTGTATTTACAAATGTTTCAGAATATCCAAATATGGGCGGACTTACGCCTCCGGCTTTAAAAGTTCTTGAAAATGAACCATTTCCGTTACTATTGGCCGGTGCTCCTGTATTGGTTGCTGTTACGGTTATTGTTGCAGCTCCAATTTTAGAGGCATAAATTTCCATTACTGCATAATCATTCCCGGGTGTATAATTGATAACAGGGTCGGGTACTAAAAGAGGAAACGAACTTTTTGCCGTTAAGCTACTTATATTAGCCCCTCCATTGCCATCGGTTATTCCTGTAATTGTATAACGATATAAAGGATTTGAAATAGATATAAACGTATTGTCCGGTATCGGGTTAAAACTTGGTTTGTTATAAAAAACAGGAAACACAGTTAACGGAAATTGATAGGTTGCACTGTTTTGTCCTCCTTGTGCAGTTCCTCCATTATCGATTAAGTTTAATGTTATGGTAGTTGTTTTTATAGGCAAATTTGCAAATGAAGTTGGTGTTATTCGTAGCAAGCCGAATCTATTACCTGGTGTGTAGTCAATTGATATATTGGCATTGTTCACAACAGTTTGATCTGAGCTAGTGCCACTTATGGAAACCGTTTGTAAAACCTCTTTATTTCCCGAAAACACAGAATCTAATTCTATTTTTAGCTCCACTCCGGAGCTGGCTATTTGTGCGGGTATTGGCTTAATAGAAGGGGCAATATTTGGTGAAACAGTAATTACAAATACATAATTATAAGGTATTGTGGTTACTCCGGAAACCGTAGTGGGTGATGTGGCTGTCACTGTTACTGTTGCCATTCCAATTGCATTAGGTGACAGGCTGTATTCAAGTAATGCAGGTGCATTGGTTAAGTCATTGCGTTGAATGCCTACCGCATTAGTAAATAATGTAATACCATTACTTTTTAAGTTGTTATTTACGATTGTTAAATTTGAAATCAATGCAGGATTTGAGCTTACGGCACTAAAGGAAATATTATTTGTTAAATCAGTCGCATCAACCGGATATTCTAATTTGATTCGTTTAGGAGCTGAATTAATATAGGTATATTCTGTAGGGACTCCTTTAAAATATGGATAAAATTTCCCAAAGTTGTTTGATGAAACTGACCCAATTATAATATTGTCCAAATACAAATTGGCATTAAATAATTCTGTTTGTTGAAAATAAATATTGACCGCTACTATTGAATTATAGTTTATTGGTGTTGGCGTATTGCTTGGGTTTGCTGCTACTTGATTTAAAAAGGGTATGCATATTTTTTGCGATTTATTTGTTGGGAAAATATTTTTTACCAGACCATATGATGATGTTGTATTTCCATTATTATCAAGCAAGGTAACCAATACTGTGTAACCAAGTTTCCTTGATGTGGTATCGGTACGCAAATCGAAATTGATTACCCTATTGGCTTTGTTTGATAAATCAAGCGGTTGAGCGAAATTTATTGTAATCCCATCGGACTCTAGGTCCTTGTTAACTTGAATTCTGAGTTCACCATTTGTGGTGGTTAAATTTAATTTGCCGGGAGTTCCAGATATGTTCCCAGGTAATGACGCGTTGAAGTCAGCAAAAAAACCTGTGTTTTGTGCAAATACTCCATTCGATAGTAAAAAGCTAATGGTTAATGTAGATAAGATTCTTTTAAAATTTTTCATATTAAAAATATTCAAAAATTTATAGGTTTTGTTATATTATACAAATATAATGTTTCATTTATTACATACAATAAAAAAGGGGGCGTATTTTCATAGCCCCCTTTAATT
>JANRJY010000057.1:0-23251 GCA_033763735.1 Bacteroidota bacterium
ATATCCTATAACACAGGTAATGTAGGTATAGGAGTGACGAGCCCAACCAATGCAGCATTAGAAATATTAGGAAATTTAAGTGCATCAGGTATAGGCTATTTGAATAGCATAATCAGCACAGGAGTAGCCAACTTGGGTAGTACCACTATTTCAGGTACGGCATCAATTACAGGTTTGGCAGCTACTCAAAGCTTACAAATAAATGGATTGTCAAACGGAGTATTAAGTGTTGATGGACTTGGAAACGTTGTAACTACTTCAGGTACATTTAGCCAATGGGTAACCTCAACGGGGGGATCGAATATAAGCTACAATGGAGGAGGCGTTTCGATTGGCACAACCACATTAGCTGGAGGAGCCAAATTGAAAGTACAAGGCGATGGAAGCATGGGAGGTATGGTTATTAGTACTCAATACTTTAACAACGCTGTATCTACCAATAGCAGTGGCGCATATGTAGGACTTGCGACAGTTACAGGATACGTTCCAGCAGGCACAAATAGGTTAATGGCGACAGTTTATGCAGGTTCGCAAGTAGCAAGTACAGGAACCGTGAGATTTAGGGTAATAGATTCTACTCCAACAAATGTCAATTCATCAGCCGTAACAATAGCATTTGGAGGATTGAATGTGTCTCCCGAAATGGTTTTGAATTTTGGGGGATTGAATTCAGGATGGGTCACAATTGTAGTAGAAGGTCAAGCTGGAGCGGGAGATGTATTGAATGTAATTTCTTATACAATTGCCATTAAAGACTAATTACGTTAAAATTACGCTGAGGTATTTAATATATTTATGAATAAAATATTAAACATAAGAATAATGAAATGTTTCGAAAGAACAGCTAAGCTTGGATTGGTTTCCATTTTAGTTTTATTTACCTCTTATGTGTACGGACAAAGTAAATCGGTAGGTATTGGCACCAATACTCCCAATCCTAGAGCAGTATTAGATATTAACGTCTCTGACCCTAATACTTTTACCCAAGGGTTATTATTACCAAGATTGAATAATTTGCAAAGAGCAAATTTCGCACTTGCTTTGACACCTGCCGATGCCGGTATGAGCGTATATGATATTACAGACAAAACCTTTTATACATGGGATGGAACACAATGGAAAAGTGGAGGTACATTTGCTACAATCACTGGTATTGGAGGCATTACAGTTTCATTTTCCGGAAATGCATTTACAATTGATGGAGGTAATATAGCCAGTCAGTGGATCAATACTACTTCTGGTATATACTTTGATGCTGGTTTTGTGGGAATCGGTAATGTAATTCCAAATGAAAAGTTAACAGTTCAAGGTAATATTTCTTCTACAGGCACTGTTTTTGGCCAATCTTTACAAATTTATCAAGCAACTAATCAGGCATCATTTTTTGGTACAGATGCTACCGGTTCCGCTCAAAATTATCTAGAGTTTTCTTCAGGAAGGTATAACAGTAATAACAATCGCTTGGATGCACGCTGGCAAGTTGGGTTGAATCAACAGGCAGCTTCAAGCCCAATGGATTTTTGGGGAATTGGCAGAAACAATATTGGATATGATTTCATTGTAACCAGAGATGGAAATGTTGGAGTTGGATTGAATATATCTAGTGTTAACGAGAAACTAGTAGTTACCGGAAATTCTTCAGTTACAGGAATTGGATATTTTGGTTCTTTAACTGCTAACAACTTAATTGGTGCACCTACCGGAAGTGTACTTACCACTGATGGAATTGGGAATATTGGCTATGGTTCTCTCTCTTCATCTGATTATTGGACATTAGTGGGTTCTAATTTGACTCCTACAGGGAATTATAACCTCCAGTTGCCTTCAAATGCCTTTAAATATATGATTGGCACTGCAACAGGTTTGAGGTTGGATAATTATTATTCCGTATTTGTTAATGATGAAAATCCAACGCCTGGAACCGGATTTGGAAACGCAGTTTTCGGATACAAAGCAGGAAATTCTTTATCTACAGGTGCATATAATAATTTAATTGGATATCAAGCAGGGAGAAGCATAACAATAGGATCATATAATAATTTCATTGGAAATTCAGCAGGTGAGTTTACAACAGGATCTGGCAATCAATTTATCGGTGCAGGTGCTGGCTTTTCAAATATAACAGGCAGCTATAATATACTCATTGGTGATGGAGCTGATGTGGTAAACTCTGGTCAACAATATTCCGTTGCAATTGGTGCGAATGCGACTGTTGGTGGAAATAATATGATGGCATTAGGTGGTACTGGCTCTTATGCTGTTAATGTCGGTATTGGAACAGGTTTGCCAACTGCAGCATTGCATGTAGTAGGTGGTGCACGAATTGAGAACTTATCAATTAGTGGATCTATTCTTACTGTAGACGGAAGTGGAAACTTAGGTATGGGTTCCATCCCTTCAAGTCAATGGACTACAAATGCTTCTGATATTTATTATAATACTGGAAATGTGGGAATCGGGTCATCAAATACAAATTCTAAACTTCACATTAAACAATCTAGTCAGGTAAATGAATTGTTAACTGATGTTGGTTCAGGTTATTATGGAGCCGGTGTAACTTTTGAAAATAATGGTACTATTGACAAATTCTACATGGGTTATGGTTTTGGAGGGATATTCAGAATTGGAAAAGGTACCGCTGCAAATGTGTTTGTTCCAGTAATGACTTTAGATGAAAATTCAGTTGTAGTCCCAGGTACATTTACCTCTAACAATTTAAAAATTAGTTCCCTTAGCAATGGTATTTTATCTGTTGATGGATTGGGCAATGTAGTAACTACCTCAATTTCAAATGGAAATCAATGGATTTCTGCTTCTTCTAATCAAATTTATACCAACAGCTTTGTAGGAATTGGCACAAACAACCCAACCAGAATATTGGATATACGTGGTACAGGAATTAGGATTCAACGAGTTACAGATGCTCCTGGGGATAATGCGGAGTTTGAATTTGCCGATGCTATAGATTCCGACGCAAATAGATGGAGATTTGGATTGCGTCCAAGTGATCAGAATAATAATTTCAATATAGCGAACTGGGTTGGAGGTGCATATAATATACGTTTATTTATGGATCCTTCATCAGGAAATGTAGGTATAGGCAATCCCAATGGACCAAGTTCTACCCCTCCTGTGCCTAGCGAACGATTGGTAGTGTATGGTAATGCACAAATTACTGGAACAACTAATACTCAAAATTTAAATATAAATAGTCTTTCAAATGGCATATTGTCAGTCGATGGTCTGGGTAATGTGGTAACCACCTCGATTTCAAATGGGAATCAATGGATTTCTGCTTCTTCTAACCAAATTTACACCAATAGCTTTGTTGGTATAGGTACCAATAGCCCTTCTAGCCCTTTAACCATTTTTACCAATAACAACAACGGAATCTCCATCAATTCTGTTGATAATGGTTTTGCCAATGCTACTATTTTTTTCAATTCAACTAATACGGGATCTTCTCAAATTAGCACCGGAACTATTTCTATGAAAAACAGTCCCGGCGACAGAGTCTTACAGTTTTTTAATGCAACTCAGGGTATTCCTTCCAACGAATATATTTACAAATTCTTGGATAACTCAACAGTGCCCATAGTTTCTATTTTAAATAATGGAAACTTTGGAATTGGGAATTTCATTTCTCCAAATGAAAAACTTACGGTATTTGGAAATTCTAGTGTTTCCGGTACAGGATATTTCGGAACCTTAGTTGCCAATGACCTTTCAGGTGCTGCAGGTAGCGTTGTAACAGTTGATGGATTAGGTAAACTAGGTATAGGTAGTTTTCCGGCAGTGAACAATCAATGGATTTCTGCTTCTTCTAATCAAATTTACACCAATAGCTTTGTTGGTATAGGAGTTTCAAATCCAAATCAGCCTTTGGCAGTTGGGGGAGGGTATGGAACCGTTAAAACTAGTGCTTTGTTTACAGATGGATCGAACAGCAAAGTAAGAATAAGTCATCCAAACCCTGGAATCGCTGTTATTGGAGCTATTAATAATCAACATTTGATATTTGGAGGAATCGCAAATGATGACTCCTCATTTAATCCATATATGACGATTCAATCTAATGGGTCTACCGGCAATGTAGGTATCGGAACTACACTTCCTGGTGAAAGATTAGTTGTTGATGGAAATAGCTCTACATCGGGAATTGGTTATTTTGGAACAATAATTGGAAATGATCTTACGGGTGCTTCTGGTAGTATAGTGACTGTAGATGGTGCAGGCAAATTAGGTATCGGTACTTTAAATATTCCTACAAGTCAATGGATTACCACTTCTTCTGGAAATATTTTTACTTCTAGTGCAAGAATTGGAGTTGGTGGAATTAATCCACAATTTGAAATCCATGTTTACAATCCTACACAAGGGGCATATCAACGATTTGAAACCCCAAGTACTGGTGGTACTTTTTCTGCAGTAGAATTTAAAACTGGAATTTATAACACTGATGCAGCACCAACCGATTTAAATGCAATATGGCAATGGGGAATGGTGCAATCAGGTGGAGTGTCAAATCCTACTGATAGGTATTTTATTGGACGTGCCGGACTACGAACTTCGGATTTTGGTGTTTATAGAGATGGAAATATAGGGGTTAACATGATTACCTTACCAAATGAGCGTTTTGTAGTCAATGGTAATAGTTCTGTAAATGGTATAGGTTACTTTGGTACCATTGTAGGAAATAATCTTTCAGGTGCTGCGGGTAGCGTTGTAACTGTAGATGGTGCCGGTAAATTGGGATTAGGAACATTTGGCACTAACAATTGGGTCAATTCTGGGGCCAACTCTACACATACTACAGGAGGTAACGTAGGTATCAATATTGCCAACCCTATTAATGCAAGATTGGAAGTTGGAGGTAATAACCCAAGTACATCTCCATCCGGTGCACAAGAAGTTGCTCGTTTTGGTTCTAATGATAATAATGCACTTCGTTTAGGAATTTGGATTCAGACAGATCCTGTTGCAAACAATCAATATATGGCTTTGAATGCGATTAGTGCCGGCAATAGAAATTTATTATTACAATCCACAGGTGGTAATGTAAGCATAGGAACTGCTTTACCCAATGAAAAATTATTGGTACAAGGAAATACTTCTGTAACCGGCATTGGATATTTGGGTTCCATCATTGGTAATAACCTAACTGGCGCAGCAGGAAGTATAGTCACCGTTGATGGAGCTGGAATGTTGGGATTGGGAACCATGCCAAATGTTGTGTCTAGCCAATGGATTACAACAACTAATGGAATTTATTACAGTACAAGTGTGGGTGTTGGTATGTTGCCAATTGCTGGTAATACTCTTAATATTAAATCTACTGGCAATTCAACCAAACCAATTAGAGTTGAATATTCAGGCACAACTTTCCCTATATTTGAAGTTGATCAAGGTTCAGGTGGACAAGGAAACTTAATGTTGTATGATAATGCTGGAGCAAAAATATTTCAATTGGGAGTGGCTACTCCTTCGTATTTTAATGGTAATAGCAACTTTGGTATTGGTTTAACAACTCCAAATGAAAAACTTACAGTTCAAGGCAATACAAGTGTTACAGGAATACTTAAAGGGGAAACTTTAATTGGAGGGAATATGTCAGGAGCGCCAGTTGGTAGTATTGTAACTGTAGATGGAGTAGGAAAACTTGGCTACGGAACCATGCCTTCTGGAATTGGTGGATCGGGTACCAACAAAGGAATTGCGTATTTTACGAACAGTAATACTTTAACTTCAGATGGCACTAATTTTACTTGGGATGGCACAACTTTAGGCATAAATGGTAGCAGCCTGATTATTCATGGAGATGTTACCAATAACTTCTATGCTGGTTCATTAGCTGGAAATAACTCTGGAACAGGTACGGATAATGTGTTTTTTGGATTTAGAGCGGGCAATGCAAATGCGAATGGTGCTTCTAATAATTTCTTTGGAAAATTTGCCGGTCAGTCTAACACCTCAGGATTGTCCAATAACTTTTTTGGCTTAAATGCAGGTCAAGCCAATACCTCAGGTGCTCAAAACAACTTTTTTGGTCAAAATTCAGGCTTTTCAAATAACACAGGTTCATTCAATAATTTCTTTGGCATTGCGTCCGGAAATTCCAATACCAGTGGTTATGGAAACATTTTTATTGGCTCATTTTCAGGAGTTAATAATAGTACAGGATTCAACAATCTTGCCCTTGGTACACGTACACAATTTTCAAATAACAACCTAAGTTATGCCGTAGCCATTGGAGCTTATGCCACTGTTGGAGGATCCAATATGATGGCTTTAGGTGCGGAAAAAGGCAGTGGTTACGAAGTAAAAGTGGGTATCGGTACTAGCACTCCCAATCAAGAACTGGTAGTAGTGGGTAATACTTCAGTAGTCGGTGTTGGTCATTTTGGTACATTGGTAGGCAATAATATGTTTGGGGCTCCAACAGGAAGTGTAGTTACAGTGGACGGATTAGGTACTTTGGGCTATGGAACGCTTAACATTACTTCAAGTCAATGGATCAATTCACTTACTGGAATTTATTATGGATCAACAGTTGGGATTGGTATTGCCCCTACTTCCAACTTTCCTCTGAGTATCAAATCCATTGCCAATTCTTCAACAGTGCTTGGAATAATGGGTGCAACATCAACCGGATTGTTGTTTCATGTGGATGAAGAAGGAGGTAATTCAGTTATCCGTATGCACAATAGTGTGGGCACTGTCCGTACACAATTATCTTCCGGAGGTATCAGTTATATGCTCGATAATGTTGGTATTGGAGTTATTAATGCGCCTAACAGTGGGAATAAATTAATGGTTCAAGGCAATACCAGCATTTCAGGTGCCGCATATCTTGCAAGTATTGTAGGCAATGACCTTGCTGGAGCCGCAGGAAGTATCATTACTGTGGATGGGGTAGGTAAGTTAGGGCTTGGTTTGTTTCCTGCGGCATCAACACAATGGTTATCTGCTTCAACAAACCAAATTTATACCACAAGTATGGTTGGTATTGGTAATGCTAATCCTTCATCAATTTTACATGTACTGGATGTCAAATCTGGTTCCAATATGAGAGGCGTTATTTTTGACATTTCTCAAAGTGCTACATTCTCAACTAATTATGGCTATTTATTTAATTACTCAATCTCAGGTGCAGGCGGTACCCAACAATTTAATGGATTAGTTACAAGCGTAACAGGTAATGCGAATAACTCAAGCAGCAGTACACCTGCATTTTTAGGAATCAATAACTTGACAGGCAATGGTAATGCAATTGGGTTTGATGCATTATTGTCTGGAACAAATGCTGGCGCAAAAACAGGTATTAGAGCAGTTGTAAATGGTACAGGTGGTACTCAGAACATTGGTATAAATGTGAACGTTTCGGGAGGATCAGTCAATTATGCCGGATTGTTTAACGGTGGTAACGTTGGTATTGGAACCGTTACGCCTACGGCAACTTTAGATGTGGTAGGAAATGCAAAATTTGCCGGACCAATAACGGTCACAGGACTATCAGGTGGAATTGCTAACCTAGGGGTCAATGCAAATGGCGAAATTGTAACAGTTGCCGGTGCAACCCCTTCTCAATGGACATCTACTATAGTTGGCTCTAATGGCATTTTCTATAACTCTGGAAATGTATCAATTGGAGTACCATCTGTAACCGGTGCAAAACTAAAAGTTGGAGGCGACCTAAGTGCAGGCGGAATGGTGCTGGCCGCTCAGTCGTTTGTAAACCCACAATCTACCTATTCCACTACGGATGTACAGTATTTTACATTACCGATATACATACCTGCAGGCACTACATCACTTGAAGGAGTATTTACAGGAAGTACTTCCAATGTGGCTACTACAGCAACATATACCTTTGATATTGATGGAGGTGCTGTGGTACAAACCAGTACAACAAATTCTGCAGCTATAGCCATAAGTTCAACAGCAAATATCAATGTTACATCATTAGCAGCAGGTTGGCATATGTTAAGTATCAAAATGCGGTCACAAAATAGTGCAGATGCGGTATATATGTATGGGTTTTCATTGGTAGTTAAAAATTAAACCTTCCCACTCTCCTTATTAAGGGGCAGGGGGTGAGGTTAAAAAGGCAAGAAGGAGGCAAAAACGGAAGGAATTGTCAGAAGGAGCAAAAGAAATAGTATAAAACGGCTATAGTGTCGTCTAAATCACCCCTCTCCAAGGAGAGGGGCTGGGGTGAGGTTAAAATAAAGTATAATGAATATAAGTACAAATAACATGGATAAGTTGAAAATGCACAATGCCTTAAGTTGGCTATGGGTGTTGATCTTGGCATGCATACTACAATTTGCAACAACCATATCAACATTCGCCCAAAAAAGCCAGGGTATTGGAACCGATACCCCTAACAAAAGAGCTATTTTGGATATTTCTGTCCCCAATCCTACGACTGATCCACAGGGTGTTTTATTGCCCCGTTTAACAACTGCACAACGCAATGCATTGGGTGCTACTTTGGGCGTTTCTGATAATGGAATGGGTGTATATGATACGGACTTAAAGTCATTTTACATTTGGAATGGTTCAGGTAGTTGGGATAAGGCAGGAACTTTAAGCACAAGCATTGTTGGATTAGGCGGATTAGTAATTTCACAATCAGGGGCAGCATTTACTATAGATGGCGCTTCCCTTCAATCTCCATGGTTAAAAAACGGCCAATCTATCTATTACAATACTAGTTTTGTTGGTATTGGAACGCCTACACCTTCCCATAAACTTACATTAGAAGGAAATGCTACAGAACAACCAATTGTTAAATTAAGAAGAACCGTTGGAAATGCATCTGTCGTAACGATGTATGAACCTGAAACAGTAGCGGCTGCAAGTCCTATTTGGATTTCTGGGATTGTTCAAAACACCTACGGATATCAAATATCAAGTATGACCACTGGTGCAGCTACTCCTCGTTTATTTATTGACCAAACAGGGTTGCTGGGTATTGGAACAACTACACCTGGAGCTAATCTTGATCTTGTAGGAACTGCTCGCTTAAGAACATATTCGGTTACTGGTTCTCTGCTGACTGTAGACGGATCAGGTAATTTGGGGATGGGTAGTCTTTCTTCTATTAAAGATAATCGTTGGGAAGATTTTAATCCTTCTCGATTCTATACGATGAGTTTCGTGGGTGTGGGAACAACAGTACCTAATTACCCATTTCATTTACTCGCAGCTAGTGCTGATGACAAGGCGATATATGTGGTTAAGGATGTTTCCGGAGCTAGTAACACCCAATCTGCTTTTAGTGCTATTTTTAGTGGAGTTCCGAGTGGAGGTATGAAAATAGGATACGAAAGTTACGTAACTCCAACCGCCGGCGAGGCAGTTCGTGGTATGTCTTCTACTATTCTTAACAACACAAGCGGGAATATTATGACTGCTGCTTATTCATACATTACAAACAATACTGCAGGTCAATCAAGAGCCTTTGAAGCTTCAAACGATGGTTCGGGTTCCGGTAATCACATAGGCATGCTTATTTCTGATCAATCAACTGGTACAGGAGAAAGATATGGTTTATTTTCCAACTTAACTGGAGTTGGGGGCGGTACTAATTATGCTGTTTATGGTAGAGCCGTGGGAAGTACTCTAGGTAATTATGCTGGTTATTTTGATGACGGAGCAGTTTATATTAAAAGCTTTACTGGAATAAATGTACCAAACCCTACAACATATTTGGATGTGAATGGAAGTATTCGATTACGAACATACAATACTCCTGGTGCATTTCTTACTGTGGATGGTGTTGGAAATGTAGGAATGGGGATTATTGCAAGTACTCCAAATTACTGGACAGTTAGTGGAAATAATATAGGTCCGCAAAACACAGACCAATCCATAAATATTGGATCATTTTCAGGTTCATACTTGATTCAAAATGTAAAAGCAGTTTCTATGACTAGTAATGGAGACATATTTTTAGGTAACACTGGTAATCCATCCTCAACAGGGTTTAATAATATTTTAATTGGGAACGGTAATTCAAACATTTCTACTTCAAATTCTATTATTGCTATTGGTCCGGGTGCAGGACAAGCGGCAAATGGTACTCATAATAGTATATATATAGGTAACAATGCAGGAAATGTCAATCCAACTACTGGAAACGTAATGATTGGCCGCGAAGCTGGATTAGTTTCTACTGGTCAAGGCAATGTAGTATTAGGAGCCCAAGCGGGTATTAATATGACAAGTGGATATGATAATGTATTGATTGGTGGCGGTGCTGGTTCAGGAATTTCTGGGGGTGGTATAAACATTGCAATAGGACAACTTTCTGGATTGAATATAGGGGGTGGAACAAATAATATTACTATTGGCAGGCTATCGGGACTATCAACAGTCGGACTTACTAACGCAATTGCAATTGGATATTTGACTTCCGTTTCTGGCTCTAATTCTGTATCTATTGGTAACAACATTACTAGTCTGGGTATCAACACAAGTGCGCCCACCACTATGCTAGATGTCAATGGCGGAGCAAGAATAAGAAGTTTGTCTGTAGCAGGTTCTGTACTTACAGTTGATGGATTAGGTAATATCGGATTAGGAGCCGCAGGTGCTTCACAATGGTCTAACAATGGCAATTCAATTTTTTATAATACTAGTTTTGTTGGAATAGGTACTACAATACCAGGAGCAAAATTAGATGTATTTTCTAACACAAGTAACCAAACAGGGATTCAATCAATAGCAGTAGGAGCAAATAGTTGGGGATTGATTTCTCAAGCTGATGATGCGAATAGCTCAGCCATTTTTGCCAAATCACAAAATGGAACTGCTATTAATGCTATTGGGGGAAGTTATGGTGGATATTTTCAATTAAGTAGCACTGCTAGCACGGGAACAGCCCTATTTGCCATCGCTTCAACATCAGGTATAGCTGCAGACATTCGTGGTCGTATGTTTTTATCAAGCCTTGCAGGAGGTGGAAATCGAATGCTAATGGTTGATAATACTGGATTGGTAACTGTGTCAGGTGCTGGTACAAGTGGACAGTGGCAAACTAATGGGCAATCTTTGTATTATAACTCCAGTACTGTAGGTGTTGGAACTACAGCCCCGGGTACAACTTTCCAAGTTGCAGGCACTTCTAATCCGGGCGTATTTTCTGTTTATAACGCAACCACATCATCAGGTATTCAAGGTGGTATTATCAATATGCGATCAAATAGTTCAAGCCTGTATGCTCCAGGTGCTTTAGCAACTGGCATGTCGTTGGGTACTTTTGGTTTTGTAGGGTATGATGGCGTACAATTTGGAGCATTTGGTCCAACGGCTGAAATGCGTGCCATGTCAACTCAAGCTTTTGCACCTGGTAATAATGGTACTCGTTTAGTATTTGCCACAACTCCCAACAACTCAGCCTCATCTACCGATCGACTAATAATTGATCACGATGGTAAAATATTGATTAATACTACTTCAGGTCCTGCAATGTGGTCAATGAATTCAGGCACTTCATCAGGTTTGTATCTAACAGGTGCACCCCCTTCCCAAACAGGAGTAGCATTTATTGAAACATACACTTCACAAACTGCTGCATTATTTGTAAGAGCCAATTCTTCTAATTCTGTGGCTCTCTATGCTCAGGCAAATGCCCTCAATGGTGCTGCTGTAAATATAACAGCTTCTAATGGCGCTACAGGTGCTACTTTTGATATAACAGGCTCAGGAACAGGTATGTCTGTACAAATGCAAGATGTAACATCCACAGCAACCGGAATAAGTATCCAAACGATTTCAACTAATTCTGGTGCTTATGCGATACAAACAAGTGGTCCTGGTAAAGCTCAATTTGGCTACTTGAGTCCGGGAGGTGCTGTTTATGCAGATAATTCAGGTACGTTATATGTTACAACCTCAGGAGGAGCTGGGGGTGTTATATGGACTTTATCTGGAAGTAATATAACTGCAACAAATACAAACAACAATGTAGGAATAGGCATCTCTTCTCCAAGTGCCAAGTTACATGTTTCAAATAATAACCCTAGTATTGCTGCATTACAAATTGATGCAAATAGCTCAGTTACAGGATTTTTATTTAATTATAATGGTACCTCAACAGGTTCTATTTTTAATGCTAATTCAGCAAATGCTGTAGCTCTCAGTATAAACGCAAATAATAATAACTATAATGGAGCTTTACAGGTGAATAATAATGCTAGTGGACCCTCTATTTTTGCAACAAATGGTGGTAATGGTCCTGCTGCCAAATTCGAAACAAACAATAATAGTCCTGCTTTATCAGTTCAATCAAACATAGGGTCCACCAACGGGGCTGCCTCTTTTATGAATTTTAATACTTCTGTTGCAGGAGCTGTAGTAAATATTAGCAACAACAGTACATTTACTGGGGCCAATGGATTATCAATAAATATGGCGAATGCTACCCAAACTGGTTTAGTAATCAATGGTCGAATGGCTAATAATGGAATTGCTTCTTTTAATAACCCTTCTGCTACATACCCAGTTGCTGTTGATCCTTCTGGCACATTTTATATTAACACTTTATTAGGTAGTGGTGGCGCTTTCACAGTTTCAGGTACCAATGCGGGGTTGAATGTGTCTGGTAATTTAAGTATCGGTACTACAGGTACACCAAAAAGCAAATTGCAAGTTAATGGTGAAATTGGTTTGGGTGATGGTGGTAATATTAACAACAATGCAGTTGTAGTTTACCTTTTTAACTCAGGTCCTGCTTCATCAGTGGGAGATATCGTAGTTGTCGGTACTTCTGATGATTCTTTTCAAAGAACCACCACTGCTTCTAACAACGCTGCTATTGGAGTTTTGACAGAGAACTGCAATGCTTCCTCAGTTTGCAAAGTTGCGGTTGCAGGTATTGTCAATGTTAATATTGTTGGTGGAGCAACCCGAGGACAACATTGTGTTACTTCTACAACAGCAGGTGCAGCTTCGTCAGTTGGAGTTCCTAACGTTGGTGCTAGTATTGGCGTGTTTTTACAAACAACAGCAGGTTCAGTAGCTCGAGTATTATTGCGTTAAACTAATTTTGATTATCCGATGAAACTCATTAATTACATATTGGTTTTTTTGCGAAATATAATCCATGTGCGATTTACGATTTACGATTTACGATTTTTGAATTACTCACCTCTCACTACTCATGTCTCGCGTCTCATTTCTCACCTCTCTCCGCCTTTAATTAATCCAAAGTCCAAAATTCAAAATTTATCATTTAATATTCATTATTTAACATTCCTACTTACATTTATCATTTATCATTTATCATTTACCATTGTTCATGCGCAAGCAGGCAACCCCGCCAAACAAGCACCTTTTGCCATAACCAATGCAGGGAATTCAGTAACTGTTAACAATCAAAACTATTCTTGGAGTGTTGGGGAAGCAATTATTTTCACTGGTGCATATAATACAGGTTTTGCAACACAAGGTTTTCATCAGCCTATGATATGTAAAGTAATTCCAACTATTGTGGAAACAAACCAAACAAATTGTTTTGCTCCTTATACATTAACAGTTGCCAAAGGTTTTTCAAAGTATCAATGGTTTATTGGCAAAAGCACTATTGCAAATGGTCGTTCTGAAGTTTATTTGCCAATTAAAAATGGAAAATATTCCGTATTTGTAGGTGATAGTACAGGTTGTTTTTTTACTGCTGCGTCTGTAAATGTAGATTTGAATGCCAAAAATATCAAACCTACAGTGGCAGTTTCTGGAATTGTTAATTCTGACACACTTCTTTCATCAAGCAAAGCAGCTACATATCAATGGTATATTATAGGAACAGATGGTGTTCATAGGGCTATTGTAGGTGCTACGGGACAAACATATAAACCAATTTATTTAGGAACGTATTATGTAAAAATAAATACTTCCGATAATTGTGTAGCATATTCCGACCCATATACGTTAACCAACAATGCAATGGATCCTCTCAACAGATATACATTTGAGTCTACTGATTCAACCATTATAATTGAAAAACAAAAACCAATTGAAAAAATCAGCGAACATGTACTCGCAGTGTACCCTAATCCTGCCAGAGGTGATTTTATAAATGTTAAATATCAATCGCCTGAAAACAATACTGTTACAATGAATTTATACAATGTTTTAGGTTATGTTGTTAGTTCACAAAGTGTTAAAAATGATAAAGGTAAATTTGAAATTAAATACAATAGAAATGACCTTCCTGTTGGAAAATACATACTTAATTTAGTGGATGGCGATAAGAAAATTGTTCAAAGCATTGTCTTTGAATAAAAGATTTGCAATTTTTTTTCTCAAATCAGGGTTTGCCTTTTTTGCGATTTGTTTGCTTGTTGATTGTGACAAATCAGGGGGTGACATTACTCCTATTATCGAATTTGAAGTTACGGTGGTTGACACTACCATAGTTAAAGGAGTAGAAACAAAAGTGGATGGACTCACTCCTGCAGGTAATATTTTTATGTTCGATAATTCCACCGATTACGACAACGCCATTGTGCAAAGAACTAACATTACAGGTAAAAATTATATTCAGGACTTTCAAAGATTAGATGTTGGAAAATATTATTTCAAAGTTTCAAATCCGGATATTGATTACTACATATTTGCACTTGCCGAAGATGCTAATAAAAAGCTTAACGTAAGCAACTTCGGAATAAGTGGCAAATTGAACCTCGCCTCTGCTCGCGGAAAAGGCGTTAAACGTTCAAGATTAATCCTTAAATTATACATACAACCTATTGATGGTAATATTATTTTTTATTCTAATGCTACCAACACATTTCCATTAACAGTTACCATGACCAATTTTGGGGTCAAAGGAAATTCATCATCACAAGTAATTCCTGTTATTTTCTCGGGTTCCGGAACACCCGATGCTTTGAGTTTACAAGGCAGTGTACGTTTCCAACGCGATCCGGGTAAGTATGCATATTATGCCAAAAGCAATGATGGTTGTGCTTGGGCAGGCGTAGTCGAACTTTTTGCAGGTCAGGCAGTTCCAGTCAATTTAAGTAAATGTGAAAATGGCAAGTTGTCATTTTATACATTATCCTCTAATAGTGCTCTTTTGCCGATAACTGTTACAATTAATGGTCAAAATTTGGGTGACAAAGAAGTGTCTACGCTAACAAGTTCTATTGCTTCAATGCCCGGATCATGCAATCCAAGTGGCGCGTCTCAAATTACATTTAGCAGAGCTTCAGGCAACTATTCGTATTTTGCCCGTTCCGCAGATACCTCTTGTGTGTGGACGGGAAATTTGGATTTAAAAACCGATGACTGTAGAATAATTGAACTGGTTCAATGTAAATAAATATAAATATTTGAATATGGTTATAAATTAATTAAAAATAGTATTGATTAAAATTGGTAACAAAAGTCATTTATTAATTTTTTATTAATCTGTAAATTAGGCAGTTATTTTTTTGTTGTAATTTCATAAAAAAATTGCACTTTTTTTATGAACTATTGCATATCATTTTATATCTTTGATTGTCGCTAATACTGTCCATACATGTTTGGCACTTAATGAGTTTGAATGAAATTAATTCAAAAGATAGTTGGTAGATTTTTTTGGCTAGCCTTGTTATTACCTGCATTACTTTTTGCTCAGAAAAAGAATACAGTTAAAAAGCCTGTAAGTGTCAAAAAAAATGAAAAAGTGGCGCCTGCTACTCAAAAAGAGGGAACAACCTCTATTTCTGAAGATATTGAGCGTAAAGTATCTTTGAGTCCATATGTGGGCGTAAGTATTTTTCCGGCATCAGTTTCTTTTAATGAATTTAATCAGCCAAAAAATGTTTTCGGAGGGTTTCAACCGGCCCCTTACTTTGGTTTAATGGCATATTATAAACTCAAAAAGAGATTTTATGTCGGACTTGATGGCAATTGGTTTATAACTTCACGTCCTCCTTTGCATAGCATGAATGTATTGGGTTTGGGATTGTTTGGGAAATTGAACTTTCTTAATAATAAAAAACGGATAAATCCATACTTAATTGCCGGTGTAAATGTTTCTTTTGTAAACTACAGTCAAAATGAAAGTAATGTAAATTCATCTCCAAAAACCGATAGTACCTTCGGATCGGGAATTAAAGCTGAAGCAATTCAGCAAGATTTTAGAAATTTGAATTTAGTGATGGCACCTATGTTTGGTCCATTGTTTGGATTAGGTACTGACATCAAATTATCAAGAAGATTTTCAATATTTTTTCAAGGAACTGTTCACACACATTTTGGAAATAATCCGTTGATTAAAAAGTACTTTGACGGTGATAATTCTGTATTGCAATATTTGGCAATTAGAGGTGGTTTGAATATTAAGCTATATAAACGTATGAAGTTTGATATTGACTCCGCAGCTATTAGAGTTCCTGACTTAATTGTAATGCTTGAACCGCCAGAAATTGGTGGAGAAGCACAACAACAAATGCTTAATAGAGAGGCAAATTTTGCGGTAAATATTCGAGAAGGGTTGAAACACAATGTTCAGATTAACACCAATAGTGGTGAAATTAATATTGAAATTGATCAGGATACTTCCAAAAATCCTTGCCCGGTATTAGCCGTACTATATGATCAGTTTGGAAACAAAGTTGCCACTCAAAAACCGGGTCCTGATGGAAAGGTACACTTTGGTGATTTGGAAAAAGGGGTTTTTAATGTGGCCTTTGAACTTCAACCACCTTGTAAAGAAGCTGACTTTAGCTATGCAATCAATGATCCGGACGCGGAAATTAAAAGTCAAACCAATGTAGAATATGCGGTTAATGACTCACTTAACTATGTAATTGAGGGTATGGTTGATTTTAAAGATCCCAATGCTTCTAAAGAAAATGTTACCGTGATGTTGGTGGATCAAAAAGATAAAAAGATAAAATCAAGGATGCTTACCAAATCAGATGGTGGATTTGCTTTCAAAAATTTGACTCCTGGTAATTATAAAGTTGTGTATGAAGTGCCAAACCCTAATCTACAAACACGTATTGCTTATGATGTAAAAACAAACAACGATAGTTTAGTCAAAAAAGTAAGTTTCCCTTTTAATGAAGCAAAAAAATCAAGTGAAGGTACTCGATTAATGCAAGGTAAATTAACGCTTTCCGATCCCAAAGTAGCTGCTTATAAAGTGAATTTGGATTTAATTGATAAGTACAATAGAGTTATTGACAAATCTATACCAAATAAAGATGGGTCTTTTGAATTTATTGATAGTAAAACAGGTGAAAACGAAATTATATATGACGTAACCGATAAAAAAATTGAAGAAAACGCTCCGGTTGCCGTCCAAAATATGACCTATGTACCAAAAGTTGAGGAAGCAAAAAAACTCGAATTGGAACAAAGAAAAATGGCAACAATGTCAACTTCAGCATTGGAGGCACCTAAAATATTAATTCCTGAAAAAATGCAAATGTATAAGTTGTATGACACTGAAGGAAAAGAGTTAAGCCAAGAAGGATTCGGATTTCAAGTAGGGGCATTCCGAAATATGGCAAATGTCCAAGGCTTGATGGATAAGCTTAAGTCGGAAGGTTTTAGTGTCTTTGTACAATCAGTAATGTCAAACGATGTAAACTCTCGTTTTAAATCATCACAAAATTACAGGTTCAATAGAGTTATTGTATTTGGTACTAATGAAGAAAATAAGGCAAACGAAGTACGTAAGAAATTAGTTGATGAAGGATATACTATTATTGTAAAAGAGCATTTTTCAACTAAAACTGACGAAAAGTAAATTGACTTTATTCTTTATTCTTCAGTAATATCACCGGTATTATCACTTCTTCCAAAGAAATACCTCCATGTTGGAAAGTATCTTTATAGTAATTTACGTAATAATTATAGTTGTTTGGATAAGCCAAGAAATAATCCTCTTTAGCAAAAACATAAGAAGTAGTAATATTTCTTTTAGGGAGAAAAAATCTTTCGGGTTTGCGAGTAGCAAAAACTTCTTTTTCATCAAAAGAAAGATTTTTTCCTGTTTTGTATCGGAGGTTTGTATTCGTTTCTCGGTCACCAATTATTTTGCTGGCTCTTTTGGTTCTTATGGTGCCATGGTCGGTAGTGATAATAACTTTCACTTTGTGTTGAGATAATTTTTTTAAAAAATCCAACAAAGTGGAATGGTGAAACCAACTAGCAGTAATTGAGCGGTATGCCGATTCATCATGAGCCAATTCACGAATCATAGTAGTCTCAGTTCTGGCATGAGATAACATATCTACAAAATTGTAAACAATTACATTCAACTTATTGTCTAACAGGTTGTTATAATTATCATTCAGCACTTTTCCCTGATGTGAATTAAGGATTTTGTTATAACTCATTTTCACATTTCCCAATTGATTTCTTTTCAATTGTGCTGCTAGAAACTTATCCTCATTCTGATTGTGCCCTGTTTCTTCCTCATCTTTCCACCATAAGTCAGGGTGCGTTTTTTCCATTTCTGAAGGCATCATCCCCGAAAAAATAGCATTCCTGCAATATTCAGTTGTCGTAGGTAGTATGGAATAATAGGTGTCTTCTATTTCTGTGGTAAATAATTCATTTATTTCAGGTTCAAGTGTTTTCCATTGGTCATATCTCAAGTTATCAATCAAAATAAAAAAGACAGGTTCGCTTCCTGATAGCAAAGGAAATACCTTTTTTTTCATCAAGTTATTGGAGAAAATAGGCTTGTCTGCCTTTGGTTCATTAAGCCAATTCTCATAATTACGCATTACAAATTTACAAAACTCAGTATTTGCTTCGCTTTTTTGCATATCAAGTACCTCTTTCATGTCTTTTGATTCACTTCTGTCAATTTCAAGTTCCCAATACACCAATTTCTTATAAATATCAGCCCATTCTTGATGGTTCATTTTTTCATTATAAGCCATTGATATTTGTCTGAATTCTTGCTGATATCCCGAATTCGTTTTTTCTGCGACCAATCGTTTATTGTCGAGAATCTTTTTGACAGATAATAGTATCTGATTGGGATTCAATGGTTTAATCAAATAATCACTAATTTTAGAGCCAATTGCTTCTTCCATTATTTTTTCTTCTTCACTTTTTGTAATCATTACAATTGGAAGGTTGGGCTTTATTGCTTTTATCTGAGTCAAGGTCTCAAGACCCGTCATTCCCGGCATATTTTCATCCAAAAAAACAACGTCATATAATTCGGTTTTGCATTTGTCAAAGGCATCTGCACCACTTATTACAGGAGTAACGGTATAGCCTTTACTTTCTAAAAAAATAATGTGTGGTTTAAGAAGGTCAATTTCATCATCAGCCCAAAGTATTTTCGTCATTTCTTTTATGGATTATTTGTGGTTCGAATTACATTAAGAGAACGATGTTAAAACCAATTTAGTATATTGCTACTAAATACCGTATTCCTTTATTATTTTTGCGAATATCAATTTATCTTTTCAGTAAAAAGAATTTAAAATGAAAATTACTCCGTTAGAAATTAGACAAAAAACTTTTGAAAAAGCATTCAGAGGATACGAGAAAGAAGAAGTGGATGCTTTTATGATGAGTTTGTCTGTGGAGTGGGAAAAATTGCAGGAAGAAAACAGAGAGGCAAAATCAAAAATTGATGCTCAGGAAAAGGAATTGCAAAAAATGCGTGAAATTGAGCATTCCCTTTATAAAACACTTAAAACAGCCGAAACAACAGGGACAAACATGGTTGAGCAAGCTAATAAATCAGCAGAACTCATACTTAAAGAAGCACAAATGAATGCCGATGCGGTTTTGAATGAAGCTAAATATAATGCCAAAAATATAATTGAAGAAGCAGAAGAAAAAGCCAAAAATTTCGAAGAAGAAGCTAAAGACAAAGTAAAAGATTCTCAACGAGAGTTTAAAGAAGTTGAAAATCTGAGAGATAATTTATTGATGGAATTGCGCAATTTATCAAATGACACTCTTGAGAGAGTAAACAAAATTCTGAATAAGAACAAAAAAAATACTTCCAAACCACTAATTACCAGCGATGAAGAGGCAGATTCATCTTTTCAATCTAATGCTAAAAGTGTAACCGATCATGGTTCTTTTTTTGATAAAATATGATAGTAGAAATATCCCTTCACGGCATTGAATTTTTTGCTTATCATGGCTTTTATGCAGAAGAACGCAAAATCGGCAATAAATACGGGATAGATGTTACTTTTACTGCCGAAGTGGGAGATTCACCTTTGAATGACGATCTATCTCAAACAATTGACTATGAATCTGTATATCAAATAATTAAAAAAGTTATTGAAACACCCACTAAACTGCTTGAAGCCATAGCCAATCGAATACTTGATGCTATGTTTTTAGAGTTTCCGCAAGTGCAGAAGGTAGAAGTCACCGTGTCAAAATTTAATCCTCCGGTTGGTGGAATATGTCAAAAAGCAAGTGCCAAAATGTTAAAGGTCAAAAAAAATATCTAATGTGGCAATTGAACAAAAATCCATATACCTTTGTTATCATACCGAATATAAAATTTATTTAAATGGAAACTTCAGCAAAACATAAAGCAATAGAAATAACAGATGCGAATTTTGAAGAAATAATTGCCTCGGGCAAACCTACTTTGGTGGATTTCTGGGCAGAGTGGTGTGGCCCTTGTAAAATGATCGGTCCTGCTGTAGAAGAAATTGCAGGTGAATATGATGGTAAAGCAGTAGTGGGTAAAGTAAATGTTGATTTTAACCCGAATACCGCTGCAAAGTTTGGAATCAGAAGCATTCCTACATTGCTATATTTCAAAAATGGACAGGTGGTTGACAAACAAATAGGTGCCGTTGGTAAAGCAGCACTTGCCAAAAAACTCGATGCAGTTATAGCTTAATACTATAAATTCTCATTCCACCCCCTCTCTGTAAAAGAGGGGCAAGGGGTGAGTTAATTTTTTAAATTTGAAAATAATCTTAATTCTATTAATTTTTATTACTAGTTCACTTTTCTCCCAAATTACCCTAGAAGATATTTGGTTAACCAACAAATACAATTTTAGCAAAACGCTTTCTTATAAATGGGGACCTTCTGATTCATATTTTGACATTGTTAAAACCAAACAAGGAGCTGAAATACAACAGCTTAGTCTTAAAAGCAACAAAAAGATAAGAACTATTGCCACAACTAAAGAATTAATACTTCCCGGAGATTCAATACAATTAGATTTTGACGATTTTCAAATAGATGGCAACTATATTTTATTCCAATGTAATACCATTAGTATTTATCGAAGGTCGTGGAAATCAAAATTTTGGTTGTTTAACATCAAAACAAAAACATTTTCCAAAATAGCAAATGGCGAATACATTAGTTATCCTGATTTTTCTCCCAATGGCAAATCAATAGCTTATGTCAAATCAAATAATTTATGGATATATAATATTGAAAGTCAAATCGATATATCAATCACATCCAATGGTAAGAAAAACGAAATTATAAATGGAACTACTGATTGGGTATATGAAGAAGAATTTGAATTTGTAAAGGGGTTTGAGTGGAGTCCTGACGCTCGTTTTTTAGCTTTTTATCAATTTGATGAATCCAAAGTAAAAGAATATACCATGCAAATTTGGAATGATGTATACCCAACTAATTACGTATACAAATACCCCAAAGCGGGTGAGGAAAATTCTAAAGTTAAAATATTGATTTATGATGCAAAATATAAGGAAACCTTTACTGCTTATGATTTTGCAAAATTCGACAATTATGTACCTCGAATTAATTGGGCCCCTAAGTCTGTTCTGTCAGTACGTGAGCTCTCACGTTCACAAGATACTTTGACAATCTTTCATTATAGTGCACTTTCAGGATTATCCGATACGCTTATTCAATTCACCGACCCAGCATATATAGAGGTTGATGATAATTTTATTTATACAGATTCATTATTATTTTTCTTATCAGAAAATGGGGGTTATAAGCATATATATTCCTTTAATATTTTCGAGAAAAAACTAAAACAAGTCACAAGAGGCAATTTTGAAATTAAGTCAATCAATGCAATTGACTCTGTAAATAGACTTATTTACTATACTTCAAACGAAGGTAATTCTACTCAAACTAAAATATGTAAAATTGATTTTAATGGATTGAATAAATATTTTTTAACCACATTTTCAGGATATATTGACTTTGAATTAAATCCTAACAATACGTTTATTAAAGTAGATTATCAAAATAGTATTACTCCGCCTCAAACTAAATTATTTCAGATTTCAGGCAACAAAACTTTGTATTTAAAATCAGAATTTCCATTTTCTGATTCATTAAAACCAATTTCTCCTGTTTTTAATCCTTTTATTAATAATGATAAAGATACATTAAATTATTACCTTATTTTCCCTCCCAATTACAATATTAATAAAAAATACCCGGTACTACTTTATGTATATGGAGGACCGGGTTCTCAAGAAGTTTTAGATCAATTTCCTTCTTCAAGAGATTGGTGGCATCAGTATTTGGCTCAGACTGGAATAATTATAGCCTGCTTAGATGGGAGGGGCACAGGTGGCAAAGGGGCATATCTTAAAAAATGTACAACTTTAAAATTAGGCCAATATGAGGTTGAAGATCAAATTGCATTTGCTAAATATCTTTCCAAAAAGTCATATATAGATAGCACCCGAATAGGTATTTGGGGCTGGAGTTTTGGTGGTTATTTATCTTCGCTTTCTTTGTTGTTGGGCAATGACATTTTCAAATTGGCAATTGCAGTTGCACCTGTTACAAATTGGCGATTTTATGATACAATTTATACGGAAAGATTTTTAAAAAACCCTACTGATAACGCAATTGGATATGATAGTTATTCACCTGTAAATCTAGCTGATAAACTAAAAGGTAATTTTTTATTGATACATGGAACCTCTGATGACAATGTTCACATTCAAAATACCTTTGAATTTCAAAAATCTTTAATCAAATCAAATAAATTTTTTGAAACTTTTATATATCCAAATAAAGCCCATGGAATTAGTGGAAATACTACAAGATTGCACCTTTTTCGCACAATGACGCAGTTTTTACAAAAAAAATTGTAACAAAAACTACCTTTAGTTTCATGTAATTTTGATTTAGGCAGTCTCATTTCCTGACATTTTCAAAAAATACTTAAAAAAATATTTGTGAAATGCGATAGTTCCCTTACCTTTGCGCTCCCTTTTGAATAATACGAATAATTCAACGGAGTTAAAGCGGATAAAAGAGGGGTTTTGAAAGGAAACAAAACCGAGTA
>JANRJY010000062.1:0-3916 GCA_033763735.1 Bacteroidota bacterium
AAGCGCGCCTTTAGCTGAGGCTTTTTTCCAGAACAATCCAAATAAGAAAATCACAAATATACCTGGACTAAAAAAGCCTGTAAACTCCTGAATAAATTGAAACCCTCCGGAAAAGTTTCGAATAAAAGGGGCACAAATTACCCCAATTACCAATGAACCAATAATAGATAATCGACCTACAAATACTAATTTTTGTTCCGATGATTCACCGCCAAAAAATGGTTTGTACACATCCATTGCAAATATGGTGGCAATACTATTGGTTTTGGAACTTAGCGAACCTACTATTGCAGCAACCAATGCGGCAAATATCAAGCCTTTAACGCCATCTGTCAAAAACTGGTTCAACAACCATGGGTACACTTTATCTTGAGTATTAATATCATAAGGTGCATTTAAAGCAAAAGCAACAATACCTGGAATAACCACTATCAATGGCATCAATAATTTTAAAAATCCTGCCAAAATCACACCTTTTTGAGCTTCATCCAGGCTTTTGGCTGCAAGCGCTCGCTGGGTGATGTACTGATTAAATCCCCAATAATTAAGATTCACAATCCACATAAAACCAAATACACCAAATACACCAGGTAGGGCAGAATAAAACTGATCGCCCGGTTGAAATATCATTTTAAATTTGTCCTGATTATTTGTGTACAAAAATTGAAGTCCTTCAAAAAATCCCTGACCATCTGTTAACCTGTTGAGTGCAATACTTGTTGTTAATAGTCCGCCTACAACTAAAAAAGTAACTTGAATAAAATCGGTATAAGCTATTGCTTTTAAGCCACCTGCAACCGTATATATTGCTGAAAACAATGCTATTCCAATAACCGCATATTGTAATGGAATTTGGAAAACTTCTTCTAAACACACACCTCCCAAATAAAGTATAGAAGTAACATTGACAAAAACGTATAAAATCAACCACAATACGGCTAGGCTAGAGCGAACGGTACCATTGTAACGCATCTCCAAAAAATTAGGCATGGAATAAATATTGCTCTTCAAAAATACAGGAAGGAAGAATTTACCAACTATAATTAATGTTGCAGCAGCCATTAATTCATAAGTGGCTATAGCTAAGCCCATGGTGAATCCATTTCCTGTCATCCCAATTAGCTGTTCAGCAGAAATATTTGCCGCGATTAATGAAGTACCAATAGCCCACCAAGGCAAGGTATTTCCAGCCAAAAAATAATCACGTGTGGTTTGTGCTTCGCCTTTTTTTCTGCGACTTACATAAAGTGCTACGCTGATAATAATAATGATGTAACCAACAAAAACGGCAATATCAATCGGTGAGAAATTCATAAAATTTACTAAAGGTTTAAAAGTTGCGCGTAAATATAATTTTTTTGATGAAAAGTATTACAATATCTATATTAATTAGTATTTGGTTTTTTCTTTCGCTCTTTCCAATCGTAATACATTTCCAAAAAGTGAATTTCTGCTCCGAAATGATAATAAATGCCATCAAAATCGAATCGCAAATCAGTTTCATTTAATATTTTTCTATATCCAAGAGAAACATTGGGATAAAGCCAGCGATGCAGTTTAATGGTAAGAGTTGCACCTCCAAGAACCGGAAAAAATATGCCTCTTCTATCTAACTTTTCTAACAAATTATTATCGAGTGCACCTTGTATACGCACTTTTTCTGAAGGCGCCAATTGGTCATTCACTCTGGCATTATAGTATTGAAAAAAGTAACTTCCAACGCCTAGTTCCAATGGGATTTGAAGTTCAAAATATCGGTTTTGGATGATACTATAAGCAAAATTCAATGTTACATATTCAATTCTTAATTCCCGAAACGCAAAAATACGCGGTGTTTCAGTCAAATTCCCATTACTTTGAGGAGTTACCCTACCTGTTGAAAGTAAAGGTACTTCTTTTGGTGTTCGTTGATTGGTAAAATATCCTCCAATACCTATCCGATATCTGTTTTTGAGTTTAACGCCTATATTTAGTCCATAAATTGAAATAGGGCTATTGTTTTTTCCTAAAAATGAATTTCTAAAATCAAGTTGAAATTGAACTCTTGTTTTTTTTGAGTTAAGATTTCGTGCATCTTTACCTATAATGTCAGTGGGAATGATATACGAAAATATGTTTGTAATTGAGAAAAGATAAAAGACAAAAGATAAAATGGTAATTCTCAATTATTGAAAAATTATTTTCTTATCAAATTTATTAAAATCAACTTAGCCACTTTTGGATCTACTATAGGTTTATCATGCTCAAAATCGAGCTTTATGCGCCACTTTTGCATCGTAGTTGCACCAATAATGGCCTCTTCCGACAAACCTGGAACAATGTAAAATTCATCGGTAAGTCTAATATCATCGATATAAAAATCAATACTACATCTTTCTGAAACTTCAATAAACGCACCTTCTGAAGCTGTTCCAAAGTGCAAAGGATGTTTAAACTTGGTTGGCGTTACAAATTTGTGCAACACATGAGGACTAATACATGAGTAGGTTGATCCACTATCAAATAGTGTATAAAGGGCTTTTTCACCCAAATCACCTTCGTATTGCAATGGAATTTTTATAATGCTCATTTTAATATCTTAATAAATGTACATTCAAATTTTACAATTAGAATCTCCAAGTTTTTGAAACTTGGAAAGTCTTGATTTTTAAAACGATACTCCAAGTCGCTTCAAAGTTCGCTTTACAAAGTTTTTTGCCGATTCTTTTACGTCTGTAACTACTTTTTTGGTTATTCCTTCTTCGGGTCGGGCCTTAAATATAGTATCATGATATCCTTCTTTATGAGCGCCATCATTCTCCTTAGTATAAAAATAAGTGTAAAACGACTTTCTAGTAACCCCTTCCGGAGGATTAATCTTGCCATAACCATGATAAGAAGTTCCGGTTGTTTCGAACATTACAGCCCTGTTAAAAATTGGTAAAACCTTCTTTTCAAGTTTGGTCATATCCGCGTTCCAAAGTTCGGTATGCCCTTTATAATCTTCCTGCCAACCTTTGTTAAAAAATACTAATAAATTAAGTCTCCGATACACATTCAATAAATGATGCATGCTAAAGTCCACATGTACATCCAAAAAGCTTCCGGTTCCTCCCTGGTGAAGTCCGGTGCCAAGCGCATCGTCTGTTACAAATACATCTTTTATTCCGGTAACATCAGTAATCCATTCGCAAAATTCCGGTGACGAAACGAACTTTTTGAAATCTGTAAAAACAGGATCAAAATCCTGAAAATTAGAGCCTTCGGCTTTTTTTTCGTTCATTCCGTCATATTTCTTATTGAACAACTCATATGCCGGAAACTTTACAAACATTTGTTCGGCCAACTCCGGTGTCAAAAAATTATCAATTACCAAATGTTTGTATGGTGTTGCATTATTGAATTGATTATAAAGTTCTTTTCGAGCTTCAGGTGTAGTATGCGTTTTGTTTATTAAATCCATAGGTTATCATTGAAGTATCAAAATTAGCTTAATTTTACATTTTAAACACAAGCCTCATTTGCGAATATTTATATTATTTATTCTACTTACTTTTTCACATTCCATATTTGCACAAGGCAAAATGTCGAAATGGAATTTTAGTTATCAATTGGACAATTCTGCATTTATTAATAGTCAGTATCGCTTAATTTCATCAAAAGATAGCATAACTATTTATATTAAAATGCAGTTCGACATTAACGATCGGAAATTCAAAAACTTACTAACCAAGCAATTTTGGTATTTCGATTATAATATGCGAACCAGTTACGAAACCCGATTTTCAACAGCAGGCGGATATTTTATTGCAGAAAGGCAGATAATTAAAGATGATACTTATCTATTTAAATTTAAAATCAAAAAACCGACCGAATCATCTGCATATCTTTTCATTAGTTTGTATGAGGATAATCAATATGCACACCTAATAGATAT
>JANRJY010000063.1:0-12085 GCA_033763735.1 Bacteroidota bacterium
GGATTTATTTCTAAGTTTGGACACAAAAATGTTGAGAATTAATTTCAAAAAATTTCCTTTATTAAATGTTTTTAATGATTTTTACAATTGAATCAAATTATGAAGCATAAATTATTTAGTTTAATAATAATTTCAACAGGTATTCTCCTGGTTTTGTCCTGTTCTGAGAATAAATCAGGCGGTTCTGATGAATTCAACGAATTAAGTCGTGTCGATACTTCTGGTCAAGTAAATGAAGCTACTTCAGAACTTGCAACAGAAGTAATTAAATCCATTCCCCCTCCGGTTGAAATTGAAACAATGATTAAAAACTCGGGTGCTGAGTATAATAGCTCTATTCTTAATAATGCTGAAAATTATAAATCATATAGCACAAATTATTTGAAAGCAATCAACTTGGGTGTGTATGGAGCAGATTTAGGTTACATCAACATTTATAATCATAAAGAGGATGCCTTAACATATTTGAATACCGTAGTTAAATTAGCCGAAGATTTGAAAGTAGGACAGTTTTTTGACTACGAAACCATTAAAAGAATTGCAAATAACAATCAAAATTTGGACTCTTTATTAGATATCACTACCACTAATTTCGAGAAGATGAATAATTATTTGCAAGAACAAGATAGAAGTAACATTAGTATGTACATGCTTACCGGTGGATGGCTTGAAGCTTTGAATATATCTTGCACGGTAGCATTAGGAGAAAAAAACAAAGCCCTATATGAAAAAATAGGCGAACAAAAAGTTGTTTTGGACCAAATACTTTTATTACTAGGGTTTTATAAGGGTGATCCTAATGCAGTTGAGTTAAATAAAGCATTAATGGAAGTAAAATCGGAATATGATAAAGTTAAAATAGAAACCATATATGCAGAACCAACAATGGTTGAAGAAAACGGTGCTTTGGTGGTAAAAGATAATTCTAAAACTGTAATTAATATTACGGAAGAAAACGTTAAAATGTTGGATGAAAAAATAAAAGCAATCCGCAAAAAGATAGTAAGTTAACAAAATTGAAATTCAAAAATGAATAGATTAATAGTTGTATTGGTATTTTTAGTGATAGGTTCTTTTACTTTTTGCAATGCACAATGTAACACAGATCCATTAGTTCAAAAATGTTCGGGTAAACTCGGTGATTTCACATTCCTTAAAGTATATAAAATTGAAAAAGGTGGGGGAGAGCAAGTTGAATATTCATACGTATTCAGTGGAAATACATCTTATATTTTATCGATGTGCGATGATAAAGGCACTGACATTGCAATTGAAGTTAGCTTGTTTGATTCCAATAGAAAACTTGTTTCTACTAACAAACTCAATGGAAAAGTATACCCCGCTATTACTTACAATTGCAAAACCACAGGCATATATTATATGACTTATTCCAACGCGGAATCGGGTTGTGGAGTAAGTGTTCTTGGATTTAAGAAGTAGCTGATAATCAGTATGTTATCATTAAACTGATGAATCTATGCTTTAATTCTTTTTAAGCGAGTTCATACACCGTTTTTCCTGCCTCGTTTTTTACTGCTAAAAGTACTTGGTTTCTTTGTTTAGACGTTTTGGGATTATAAGATACGTGTACCCAAGCCAATCCGAATTCATTAATTAATTGGTCATAAGGCAGACCTAATTCCTTTATTTTGTCGAATAAATATTTATTTCCGTTTTTATTATCAATAATATCAATAGCCATTCCTAAAGTATGTTGACTTTTGGATGCTCCACCAATGGCTTTATTAAGTCTTGGGCAACGGTAGCCACTGGATATTTGAATGGGATAACCAAGTTTTTCCCGAAGTGGCTGTAAAATGTGTTTGCATACTTCCTTAAGATTGGATATCACCTCGGGAGATGGTGTAAATTGTTCATTTATATTTTTACGAACTGCAGTTTGACTTTGAAGCATTTCTTCAAGCGTGAAATTTTTACTAAGTATCGTTGCCATAATTATAAAAGTTAAACCATAGATTTGAAAAGCAAATTGAAAAGAAATTAATAATTATCAAATCAAAATAATTAATTTTAAAAGTATAGAATTCTTACATACGTTAATGAAACTTAAAGGCTTATTAATTTCCGGTCATGGGGTTGCTTCCGGAAAAGGTGGGGATGCAAGATATCCGGAAGGAACCATACAAATGCAAATTCCTTTTTTTAAAAAACTAGGTTTGGAATTAAGTAACTTTTATCCGGGGACACTTAATATAGATATTTCTCCTTTTCAATTCCGAATATTGCAACCAAAGCATTTTTTTAAAAATATTAATTGGTCACCATTTATTCCACCGGAAAATTTTTACTTTTTTGATGTTTCCCTAAGATACAATAATCTAATTTATAACGGACTCATTTACATGCCGGATCCCGCAACCAAAACGGACCATCCACAAAAACCTTCAATGTTGGAATTAGTAATGCCAAAAATTGATGAACTTAAGTACGGGGAAGCAGTGGAAATAGAAGTTTTAGATACCCAAATTCAAATATACGCATGAAGCAACATATTAATTTAAACGATTTCTCTACGAATCCGGAAGAAGAAATTACCAAGGATGATGTTCAACAAAAGAACTTAAAACTGTTGGAAAATCTAATTGATATCCAAAACAAATTATTTGCTCAAAGAAAGTATTCGGTGTTAGTTGTTCTCCAAGGAATGGATACCTCAGGAAAGGATGGTGCCGTTAAGCATGTGTTTTCTGGTTTAAATCCTATGGGGTGCAATGTAACCGCTTTTAAGAAACCTTCCGAAGAAGAAGCTGCTCATCACTTTCTATGGAGAATTAATAAAGTGTGTCCTGCGAAAGGGTATTTTCATATATTTAATAGGTCATATTATGAAGATATTCTGGTGCCATATGTGAATAAATCGCTTAATGAAAGCGAACTTAATGACCGATGTGATGAAATTAATATGTTCGAGAAAGGATTGATTAATAATAATACCATTATATTTAAATTTTACTTGCATGTGTCACATAAGGAGCAAATAGAAAGGCTTAATGAACGCAAAACGGATGCACACAAACGTTGGAAATATCAAAAGGAAGATGTGATTGCAATAGCCATGCACAAGGAATACAAAAAGGCTTATAATTTTTTGTTTGAAAAATGCTCTAAAAGTGCCCCATGGCATATTGTTCCATCGGATAAAAAATGGTACAAAAACTATATGATTCTCTATGAAATAGTGAAAAAACTTGAAAAGTACGAAATTGATTATCCGGTAATTAAAATTTAAAATTTGTTTGATGGAAGTTATAAAATCAGCTTTAATCGCAATCGTTGTTTTGGAACATATATTTTTTCTATGGTTGGAAATGTTTGCTTGGGAAACGGCTGGTAAAAAGGCTTTTAAAGGGGCTTTGCCTACCGAAATGTTTAAACCCACTAAAACACTCGCTGCCAATCAGGGATTGTATAATGGTTTCTTAGCTGCCGGGCTCATTTGGACATTTTTTATTGATGATAAAAATTGGCAAACGAATATTTCAATGTTCTTTCTTATTTGTATTATAATTGCCGGAATATATGGTGGTTTCACGGCAAGCAAAAAGATTTTTATTATTCAGGCATTACCTGCCTTGTTAGCACTAGTTTTCATATTATTTACTTAGAAAATTAAATTTACCTTTCCATAAAACTTAATGTTTTAGCACTTTTTTTGATTAAATGGTATAAGAAAAGGGTATATGAAACAACTTACAAATACTATGTTATAATAACCTGACAATCTATGACTTACAGCGAGTTTACCAACTATTTTTGACTATTATATCTAATAACCTGATAAACTAAATATTAATACGGTTTTACCATCTTTATTTTTGACTATAGTATAAGAAATACTGATACAACAAGATATAAAAACAACTACAAATTATTGAATTTCAGTTTGTTATTCAATAATTACTTTTCGAAAAATATACTTGTCCTTATGAAGAATCTTTGCAATATAAATACCTCTATTTAAGTTACTTATATCAATAATATTCAACGTGTTTTCTATTTGTAAATGAACATTTCCCATTAAATCAAATAAGGTAATGCCTTGAATCGATTCAGAAAAATTAATAACATTAGTTGCCGGATTGGGATAAATTGTCATAGGTGGACTATCGGTAATTTCATTACTAATCGAGTTGATATATCTAAATGTTCCAAATACAGGTCGCATTAGCATGGAACCGGTATTTAACGAGTCTTTATAAGGTTGCCAACTATTAGAATTGCCACTATTTGAATAAAACATTTTATCACTGGAATCAAAGTTTTTATCAAACCCAACAGCAATCAATTGATCCGTAACCTGCTGATATCCAATATAAAATGTTGAAGTTATTGGAACGGGAGGATCCACAGGGTACACCGTCCATCGGTCGCGCCCTGAAGGATAATTTAACAATACACTCTTGCGATACACTACATTGCCGGAAGTATAGTCAGTAGATGAGTTAGGCAACGTATCGCGCCATATTGTAAGTACAATACTCTGGTTTTGAAGAATTTGTCCCAACTTAGCAAAATTAATTGCTATGTTATAAATAGTGTCGGGTCGCAATGATTTGAATTTATAAGCAATTTGTCCAAACTTATAATTCAAACCGATGCCATATTCGGCACTACCATCATCATATGCATAAAAGTTATCCAAATAGGTAGCACCGGTTATCGTATTATTTTTGGTATAAGGAATCCCTTTACCATCCGAATTATCGACATCGCCACCTCCGGAAACAAAAAACGAATAAAATAATTCCAAAGGGGACGAAACAGATGAATTAAATATTCCGGTTAATTGAGCAGAAATGGGTATATTTTTTACATTCGCATTTACTCTGAAATTGCCACTTGGTGCTGCAACTAAGGATTTATTAAAGACATTGGCATATTTATCAGAGACAATGGCCCCAATACTCAAATTATTGAAATTATTATCGAGGTTATTGATATTGCTTCGCAAAGTATCAAATGCAACTCTTGGCAGAGCATAATTAATGTGTTTGGTGGGAATGGCAGAATAGTTTTTAAATAATTTACCGGGTTGAATACCAAATGATTGGTCAAGAAAAAATATAGAAGGTGTTACATTTTTATTTAAATAAATATAGTCAACATTCCAAATGTCATAACTTCCTGATAACCTGCCAAAAGCCTCAAATTTGAATTGAAATCCTCTATGAAAGAAAGTAGTGCCGGAAATAGAGGGAATATTGACTACTTTTTTATAAAACGAAGGATTAGCACTTAAGACAAAAGCATTTAAAAGTGTTTCCTTGGCAGCACTCCACACTTCAATCCAGTTTTCACCGGAATCAAGAAAATATAAAGTTAAATTATCGCCTTGTTTTTTGTCAGGAATTTCCCCAATTCCAGCGGGTTGAAATAAAAAATGAATGCCAACACTATCTGAATATTTGGCACTTGACAAATCAATAGGAAGAGAAGTTAATACATCCGTAATTCCTCTTGAAGTAATATTCACTGTATCGTAAGGAGTACCATTTTGTTGCAAGCCATCAAAAGTAGCCACCTTTGGCGTGTATGGTTGAACACAATAATTATTGTTGATAAAAGTACCCCCGTTTTTAACCCAAATCTGGTTATTAGTGAAAACATCGGAATTGGCAAAATCTTCAAAAAATGGCAGATTTAAAGTGTCTTTTCGTACAAAAGAGTTTGAAATGGCATTTTTAGGATTCACACAGGTCAAACTAGGTGTGAGAACCACATAAAATTCGTCATTAGAATTAGGAAGCTCTACTGAAAAATTACCTCCCGGTACACTAGTTGTAGCATAAAGAACATTATTCAAATACCAATTGTAAATAGGTTTTTCACCTGCATTATCAGAGGAAGCTTTGAAGGAGTATATTGGTACCCCACAATTGTTGTTGGTTTTTGAAACCAATTCCAAATTAACAACCGGTGAAATAAGTCTGAATATTTTGCGGGTATAATAACCATTGGAGGTGTCGATGCCATTGTTAATGCAAGTGAGGCTGCTTTTGAGTCGCACTCTGACAAAATTAGTGCCCAATAATGTAGGTAATGAAAGTATGTTGCTGTTAGTGCCGGTAGGTGTTCCACCTATATACCACGAATATTGCGGGTTGGAACCTCCATTGGTGGGAATAGCTTGTAAGGTTACAGGTGACAACCCATTGCAATCAGGGTCGCTACCAGAAACAACAGAAATATTAACAGAAGAAGAAAGGGTAGTGTTAGTAGAAATAGTGAATTTATTGGAAATTGCAATTTTGGGAGATGCTACACAATTGGAATTAGAAAGCATACTACAATAAACAACATCATTGTTTTGAGGGGAGGCATATCGAAAAGTACTCCCGGAGCCAACCAAAAGGTCATTAACAAACCAGTTATAAGTGGGTGAAGTACCGGTATTTAATCCGGTAGCTTTAAATTCCACCGCACTGGTATCTGTTGCACAACGAACCAAGTTACCTTTATTTACATTAATATAAACACTCGGTGAAACTTGATTATTACTTGCTTCCGCGCGTGTATTTTTTGAAGATGAAAAATTATGATTTGAAATATTTCTGTAAGGATCATTTGTTAGATTATAAATCTTAAGTTGAGCGGAAATAAAATGAGATAAAATAAAAAATAAAGAAATAAAAAATGAAATTTTATTCAATGCAAATAGTTGATTTATAGTTTTTTGCCTGCTACCCAAAGGTCAATAATTTCGCCAATTTTAATAGTATTGGTGGTGTCACCTTCAATATAAATAGGTTTTTGTTTGATAATGGTGCCTTCGGGGGCACTTGAGTTTTCATCATATACTACACTACCTTTTTCCAATCCTTCGGCTTTTAATATATTTTCGGCATCATCAAGGGTAAGTCCACTCAAATCAGGAACAATGATACTTTCAGAGCTCACGCCATTGCCCACCACCAAATGAATAACTGAACCTTTAGGAACAAAAGCTCCGGGTTCAATTCTGCTTCTGCCCGACCATTGTTCCAATACCGCATTTTCATTAACGCTGGGAATGTACTTAATATTGCCCAACACCAATCCGTAACTTTTTAAAGTGATTTCAGCGGATTTGAGGGAATTGGTAATGAGTTTGGGCATACGAACCAAAGGAGGATTTTTGGAACGGATAGTAAGGTAAATGGTGCGATTTGATTTTACCCTTTCACCTTGCTTTGGGAATTGGTTGATAACGGAAAGAGGTTCATCAAAAGAAGAATAGGTCGAGTCATAAATAACGACTCTCAATTTTTTGCGAAGTAATATTGCTTTGGCTTCCGAAAAGGACTTCTTACGTAAGTCGGGGACTTCAATCGATTCACCATGATGAGTAATACTAGGTAAATACATATAAAAAAATATGTATAGTATTACAAATGAGAGGGTTATGATAATACCCAGATGAACAAACAGATGCGTAATGGTTGGTTTTTTTGCCATACTGAGGCAAAAATAATGTATTAAACAATAGCCTCTAAATCCTTTTCAGCAATTTCTATATTTGATTTGAAAGGATTGCGGTTTTTCCATTCATCAGAACTGGTTTGAATAAAATATTTTAAGGCATGTTCCACAAGCTTATGAGGGATGGTAATAGATTGGTATACAGAAGGATACAAAATTCCTTGAGCCCCCATACTTGCCTTGGCATCAAGAGAAGTACGACCGAGTAATAATTTGGATTTTTGTAGAATAATTGCTCTTTCAAGGGTAGAAAAAAGAATATTGAAATACAAATACATGTTTTGATTGATGCGATAATCCAATCCGATGTAGTACACTTCATATTCATAAGGCTGAACAAATGCGGAGTAAAAGCCAACCGGTTTATCGTCAATAGATAAAAGCACAAATTCAAATTGATTACCTAGTTTCAATTTCAAATCGGCAAAGTAAGTAACAGAAAGTGTACCCGCAACAAATGGCTGGTTTTGAATTACTTGTTGATAAAGCTGATATATTTCTGATTCATAATAAGTGATAGAAGCCGAAGAAAGATTAGTAAAGGTAATTTCATTCAATTTGTTTCTGATTTTTTTGCTACGAGCCAGGTACTTGCGCGATAATTGCGATTGATAATCACCGAAACTATTCCATGACGGATGGATATCCATTTGCATTTGAATATCGGACCAACCGGTATTGTATCCTAATGACTGCAGTTGGGCGATACCTTGAGATGAAAAAGGGAGTTCTTTAAGCACGACAAAGTTGAAGCATTCCTTTTGATTCATTTTTTGGACGGCTTTGTGTAAATAATTAATTACTTGTGATTCAGAAAGTTGTAACCCGTTTGGCACAAAAAAAGCACTTTTACCCGATCGAAATATACTACCCAAAAAAAGAGTTTTGATTTGCTTGATTTGAAGAATAAATCGAATGATTTTATTTCTTAACCCTACGGATTTTGAATTGTTAAAGTTTTGATAATCAATCAATACAGTTTGAAAAAATGTGAATAGTACAGGTTTGCCTCCTTCGTGAATCAGACAAAAAGTAGTTTTTTGATTTTTTGTGTTTTGGGTAAATAATTCAAAGCAAGAAAGATAATCGATAGGAATATCAAAGTTGTGCAAGAAAGGAGCTATTAGCTCAAAAGAGGAATACAGTTCGACCGAAATTGGTGATTTGGATGCGAAATGTTTGTCGTGAACAAATTGATATACCAGACACTTATCCGCAGGATGAAACATATGCACGTTATTTTTATAACTATAACCTCGATAACGAAAAAAAGATTCAAGAATTTTAAAAAGGAAAAAAATTATGGGAATTTGGAATAGATATCAGATCTGTGACCTACGCTAATAAAAATAACTTCATCATTTCTAATTTTAATACCAATTCTGTAAGAATTTCCGATATTGATACTATAAAAATCCTTTTTTCTGAGGGGTTTTAATTGAAAAATTTCATTGATGGAATTTGCCTCAATTACTTCACTCTCAGCTATGATTGCTAATTTTTGAATTTTTAAGGGTAGTTTGTCAAACGATTTATCATACTTTTTGGAAAAAATAATTTTCATACTTCCAATCTCTTTTTCTTTTGCTGATGAATAGATAAAGATTCTTTATGTGAATACAATTCCAAGCCCCTTTTTTCTTCTTCCATCATTATTTTCAAAAGATTTTCGTCCACTTTTTTTTCATAGGCTTCGGAGCCTTCTTCAATATTAAAAGGGATTTTCATTGCTTTAAGCACAATTGAAAGTGCGGCAAATTGCTTAGGAAGTACATTAAGTGTTACAATCATGGCTATCTCAAATCAAAACCAAAAATAATAATTTTTGAAGTAAAATTATAATGATTACATACTTATTTCCCCTCCGCAATATTCAAAAACTCCTGTAGCAATGCTTTGTTTGCAGTATTGTTACCATCGTAGCTGATATGGCAGTGGTAGGCCCAAAGTTCCATTACTTCGCTGGTAGCAATACTATATGGCTTATATTCAGGATTATCAGATATTAAAAGCAGCTTGTCGGAACCTAGCATCACTCTTTTGTACACAATGCCTTCATTAAGGGTAATAATAACATAAGTACTCAGGTTTTTGATGTTGCTAACATCATCTACATACTTACCCACCACAACCGACTGATGGGTAACCGGAGGCATGGAATCACCTTGAATTTGAAAGGCTCGGTACGTGCCTACGGGTAGTTGAGGTAGGCGAAATTTGGGTAAAGTACCTACAAACTCCGGGTTGGCATAGCCAGTAGTGTAGCCAGCCTTTGCTTTTTCGGGAATAAAGTCAATATACTCTTTATCCTGACTATCCACTGTAACCACAAGCACTTTTTGGTTGTTGCGCTTAAGTTCATTGAGGCTCATGGTTTTTTGGTGCGCAGCCTGCATATCAAGCATTTCAAGGTCGGTCCGTAGCAACTGATCGAGCGATATGGCATAAAAGTCGGCCATTTGAAGCAGCATTTCAGGCTTGGGGAAAGTACCTAATTCGTAGTCCTTATAAGCCCCACGAGTAGTGCCTAGTTTTTCTGCTGCTATCTCTTGCGAATATTTTGCTTTGAGCCTCAGATACTTAAGATTTTTTGATAGAAATGTGCTCGACATTGTAGTTTATATATACAAATAATTGTCGTAAATATATACAATATTAACAAAAAATTGAAGAAATTAATTTGAAACGATTATCTAAAATAACTAAAGTAAATAATCGGTAACTTTGTGGCATGGGAAAATTGCCAAACTTTGATAATGCACATGTTGGCATTGAAAAACTCACGGAATATTGTCTAAACGAACACCATCCATATGGAAAGGAGAAAGCATTGGTTTTTAAATCTGCATTAGGCATAGGAATAAATGATGCAAATAAGCTGAAGGAAGAAATCATTAGAAATATTTCAAAGGTTAATTGTATAGAAAGAGAGTCAGACGAATACGGGAAGAGATATACTGTGATTATAAAAATTCGTATATTTGACAAAGAGGCAGATGTCGTAACTGGATGGATTATAAGAAAATCGGAAGATTTTCCTCGATTAACAAGTTGTTATGTTAAAAAATAAAATTTATGAAAAGAGAGCCAATAAAATTATTTGATACTGTTGCAATTTTAAAGGATTTGCCCGAAAAAAAAGTGGTTTTTGGTCAAGTAGGAACAGTGGTTGAAATATTGGAAAACCATGTTTTTGAAGTTGAATTTGCTGACAAAAATGGGATTACTATTTCAGAATTTGCGGTAAAACACGAAGATTTAATGTTACTCCATCACGAAATGGAGTATGCAATTAAATAATAAATAATTATTTTTTTCGCTACCCCAGTCACCCTCTTTTGAAACGGGGGCGGTAGTAATTTGCATTTGTAATGCATCATTATATAACCCAATTACTCTATTTTGTAACAAGGGCAAATACCATTAGGTAAAATTTAAAAATCTTATTCTAATCGTTAAAAACGATTTTCTCGGCCGCCCCCCGTTACAAACTGGGTGGTGATTATATTTTTTGATAGAAAAGTGCTTGACATTGTGAAACTAATTTCCGTATTTTGTCGGCTTTAACTACTATATAATGTCGTAAATATCTACATAATAGATTAAAGCTCCAAATTTCACACCGTAAATTTATGGTACTATGGAATCAAGAGCCATCCTTCATCTCGACCTCGATACTTTTTTTGTATCGGTAGAACGACTCAAAAACGCATCTTTAATAGGCAAGCCCATTATCATAGGCGGTTCGTCCAATAGGGGCGTAGTGGCCTCCTGCTCCTATGAAACACGTAAGTATGGGGTTCGCTCTGCCATGCCCATGCGACAGGCACTGCGATTGTGCCCTAATGCACTAATCATCAGAGGTGACATGGAAGGATACTCTAAATACTCGAATATGGTGACGGAAGTAATCAATAGTTGTGCGCCCGTAGTCGAAAAGTCCTCCATCGATGAGTTTTATCTGGATCTTACCGGAATGGACCGCTTTTTTGGCTGCGAGTTATTTTCAAAGGAACTCAAGCAAAAAATCACCAAAGAGACGGGACTTCCCATCTCTTATAGCTTGGCTATCAATAAGTTAGTTTCCAAAATAGGCACCAACGAAGCCAAACCCGATGGGGCATTGTATATTCCACAGGGAACCGAAAAGCCTTTTTTGGCGCCACTTTCTGTGGCCAAAATACCGATGGTAGGCACCGAAACCTTCCTGAGGCTGAGTAGTATGGGTGTAAAAACCATCCAAACGCTACGCCAAGTGCCGGTGCGATTGCTTGAGAAGGAATTTGGCAAAAATGGCGTGTCACTTGCCGAAAAAGCCAATGCCATTGATCATAGCCCTGTAGTGCCATATTCCGAACAGAAATCGGTGAGCACCGAAAACACTTTTCAGACCGATACTACCGATATTCATTTCCTCCGCGAGTGTATTGTAAGTATGACAGAAAAACTCGCTTTCGAATTGCGTAAACTCAAAAAACTCACGGGTTGTGTGGCCGTAAAAATTCGGTATTCCGACTTCAATACCTATACACAGCAAAAGACAATCGCTTACACATCCAATGATCAGTTATTGATATCCGTAGCGAAGGAACTTTTTGAGAAATTG
>JANRJY010000079.1:0-58369 GCA_033763735.1 Bacteroidota bacterium
ATTTTTAAGGTCTTCATAATCTGCAATTGGTACATTTTTCTTAAAATCTTCATAATTATTGATTTTTGAAAATTGATGGTCTTTCCCAAAAGATGTTTGTCTGCCTTTAGCAATTAATTTCTTGAAAATCTTTTCCTGAAATGCAATTGGGTCTTTAATCCACTTTTGATTTTGGGAGATTAAAAAATTGGCGATTGGTTTAACTAAGAAAGAACGGATGCCCACAGATGTATATTATTTATCCCCAAAAGTAATGAAAGTAGATTTATGAAGAAAATGAGTTGAGGAAATAAAAAAGGTATTTTATAACTAATAAAATTAGAAAGGTTGATTCAGAAATTGATGGTTTAAAGATCCAAATTAATATTCTATATTTGTATAAATAATTTTCAAATGTCGGATTTGACCTATGATGGCGTTTTAGAACTTTTTGTTCAAAGTGATAAACGATTCGAACAAAAAATGGATCGAATAACTTCTGATTTCAATAAGTTAAACAAAGAACTCAGCAGAAAAATATCTGATTTGGGTGATACTTTGGGGCGATTTGCCGAAGAACAAGTGAGAGCAGACCTGATTAATAAGTTCGATAATTGGGGCATTCCTGTACATGCTATTACAAATCATTATGTTCAAAAGGACTTACAAAATGAATTTATTTACGAAGTTGATATTCTGATTTATAACTCTCAGTTTGCTATTGCAATAGAAGTCAAAAACACCTTACGAGCAGAACACATTGACGAACATTTAAAGCGAATAGAAAAGATTCAAAAACACCCAATGGTAGGATTGGAAGGCAAAACACTTTTAGGGGGAGTAGCCGGTATGATTGTAGGCGAAGGTGTAGATAAATACGCTGAAAAAAATGGACTTTTTGTGCTCAAGCCAAGCGGAGACACCGTTAAAATTATTAATGATAAGAAAACCTTTAAACCGAAAAAGTGGAGGGTAGGATAGCCAATCAAATTAAGAAATAAATTGTAGGATTGAGTTTCTTTCAATCCCTTTTATTTATTAGGAAATATAATGAAGTAATTAATGGTGATTTGCCAAAATATGAACATTATATTGAAAGACAAAAAAGGTCAAACTTTTGAATACATAGGGGATGAATTCGGTATGGATGAAAAGTTTGAGGGCTCAAAACCGAATTATTTATTTAAGTACTATCCTCTCAACAAATATAGCATTGACGCATTATCAAAAAACTATGTGTACTGTTCATGGCATAGGGATTTGAACGACACTTTTGACGGAAGTCCGTTTCTTCTCGATATTGATTATGAAATCAAGAAACTATACGAATCAAATAATCTGGGTTCTGAAAAAACAATTGGTAATGATTTTATCACTGAAATATTTTCAAAGCATGGAATCATGTGTATGACCGAGAACCCAAAGGACTTGTTAATGTGGGCATACTACACAAGTAACCGAGGTTTTTGTCTTGAGTTTGATGTAGCAAAGTTTGAGAATCCAACGAAAGGTGTTTATGGGCCATTCCCTATAAACTATAGAGACTTACAGGAGAAGTTTAAAGTTAATAAAAACAACCTTCATCCTATAATAACAGCAACATTAACTACCAAAAGTGCCGATTGGCAACACGAAAAGGAATGGCGATTTATGTATAGAATTCCAGAATAAGAAAAAAGAAAATTTGAAATCCCTGGAATTATCTCAGCTAAAAAATTACATAAAGTGGAAATTATCCCAAGGCATTGTCCTTATTTGTTTGATTCAATTAAAAGCAAAACGTTGGGTTTAGATTTTTCTAGAGAAGATGAATTGCGAACTGAAAATACCGAAAACAATGAAACAACTATCAAAATATTAAATGAAAAAGTAAAAAAAAGAACCTTACTTAATTTAATTAAAAAAAAAAGAAGGCTTAAAAGTCTATAAAATTGGCAAGAATATACAAAACCTTGAACTGCAAAGAGTTGAGATTGAAATAATCAAATGGAAAAATGATGAATTAGTTTTGAAGCAATTGTCCTAATTGTTAATTAAATTAAAGTCTATCTTCCTACTTTTGACAAAACCCAATTACTAAAAGTTGTCAATCAATTCAACCTATTTTCCACCCAATTGATAATCTTTTCGGCACTATCAAAACCGATTTGCGCATTTTTTACACTTCCATGTCCATCATAACCCATTACAAGATGTAAATGTTCATATACATCATCCAAATAATTAAGTATTTTTCTATCTACGTTTGAAAGTTCTTCTTTATACCATTCTATACTTTTTCTACCTTTCTTTTTTGTTTGTAAAAATGCATCTAGTGCCACTAATACACCTGAATAAGCAGTATGACCTGCCATTTTGATATATTTTTTATCTTGATAATATCCATCTTCCTTATGTGCTTTTTCGCTCAAAATGTCTTTGGCATTTTGAATGTAACGCTTCGATTCTATAATTGGGTCCATTGACTTGGCCTTCATTTAACTTATTTTTATGCAAAAATACTTGAAAGTGTTCACCCAAACAAACTACCCAACTTACCGGGAGGCACTTTTTTCAAATGTTTATATGCCAATTCTGTAGCTTCTCTTCCTCTGGAAGTTCGCTTAATATATCCTTCTTGTATTAAAAATGGCTCATATACTTCCTCAATTGTTTCTGCTTCTTCGCCTACCGCAGTGGCTATAGTTCCCAATCCTACCGGACCACCAGCAAATTTTTCTATTATGGTTAATAATATCCTGTTATCCATATCATCCAGTCCATCCTGATCAACATCCAAAGCTGCTAATGCAATTTGAGCAATTTCAATAGTAATGGTGCCATTCCCTTTGATTTGGGCAAAATCACGAGTTCGTTTTAATAAATTATTGGCAATACGAGGGGTTCCTCTACTTCTTCGAGCTAGTTCAAAAGCCCCTTCGTCCGAAATTGGTGTTTGCAACAAACCGGACGAACGCTTGATAATGCCTGTTAATATCGTTGAATCATAATATTCCAATCGAGCATTGATTCCAAACCGCGCCCTCAAAGGTGATGTAAGCAATCCTGCACGGGTGGTAGCACCTATAAGCGTAAATGGATTAATAGTAATTTGTATTGTTCTGGCATTAGGGCCCGAATCCAACATGATATCAATTCGGTAATCTTCCATTGCCGAGTACAAGTACTCTTCTACAACAGGATTAAGCCTATGAATTTCATCGATAAATAACACATCGTTTGTTCCCAAATTAGTTAACAAACCAGCCAGATCTCCGGGTTTTTCCAATACCGGACCGGAAGTTATTTTAATTTCGCTTCCCAGTTCATTGGAAATAATATTTGATAATGTTGTTTTGCCCAAACCGGGTGGACCGTGCAACAATACATGATCCAATGCCTCTCCTCTTTGCTTGGCGGCACCCACAAATACTTTAAGATTTTCGACGACTTTGTCTTGCCCCGAAAAATCCATAAAAGAAAGCGGCCTGAGCGCCTTCTCAATTTCCTTATCAGCTGGTGTTAAGGATTCCGCATCTGATTGAAGATAGTCTTTTCTCACAAACGGCAATATAAGTTGTTAATCATAAAAAGTAAACCTTAATTTGTCAACAATACAACATGAATAATTCATTTGACGACATAATACAGGGCCTAATGAAAGATGGTTATTACGTTAACGACCATTTTTTATCAGACGAAATGACGGCACAACTCAGAGAAAATGCCATCGAGTTGCACAATCATGGGCAATTCAAAAATGCAGCTATTGGCAAAAAAAATAGCGAAATGATTATTGAAAACGTTCGGAATGACCAAATACATTGGCTTTCTGATAGCTCAAATAATCCATTTGAAACTGCATTTTTAAACATAATAAATGAGCTCATAATTTACCTGAATCGCCAAGCATACTTAGGCATACGATCTAAAGAATTGCATTATGCCATTTATACTCCCGGTGCTTTTTACAACAAACATCTTGATGCCTTTCAAAAAGAAAACAAAAGAATTGTTAGTATAGTTTGTTATTTAAACAAACATTGGGGGGCTTTCATGGGTGGACAATTAAGAATGTATCTGCCAGAAAATCAAATAGATATAGAGCCATTAGGAGGGAGAATGGTTTGTTTCTTAAGTGAAGAAATACCTCATGAAGTGTTACCTGCAACACAAAACAGATATAGTGTCACAGGGTGGTTGAAGACAGCTTAATTGCATTTTCTATAACTAAAGTTATTCTTAACAGTTATTTGTATTTTTGTAGAATAATAAAATAGATTCAATGAACACCCCCCTTGCAGAGCGTATGCGGCCAAAAAATTTGGATGACTTTATTGGCCAGGAGCATTTGGTGGGCCAAAATGGTGTATTCAAAAAAATCATTGAATCAGGCAGTGTGCCCTCATTTATACTTTGGGGACCACCCGGGGTTGGCAAAACTACTTTGGCGTCCATCATTTCGCAAAAACTCAAAATGCCATTTGTGTCTTTAAGCGCCATAAGTGCGGGTGTCAAAGAAGTAAGGGAAGTAATCGAAAAGGCAAAATTCCAACAAAAAACAATACTTTTTATTGACGAAATTCATCGTTTCAACAAATCACAACAAGATGCGTTGTTAGGTGCAGTCGAAAAAGGAATCATTTCACTTATTGGAGCTACCACCGAAAATCCCTCATTTGAAGTAGTGGGAGCGTTACTTTCTCGATGTCAGGTATACATTCTTAAGTCATTGGAAGAAAAGGACTTAATTCAATTGCTTCAGCAATCAATGACAAAAGACGAAATCCTGAAAAATAAAAACATTGTTTTGAAAGAAACAGAAGCATTATTTGGAATTTCTGGAGGTGATGCCCGTAAGCTTTTAAATCTGTTTGAAATCGTTGTAGAATACATTAATGAATCTCCGGTTGAAATTACCAATGAAAAGGTAATGCAAATTGCTCAACAAAGAATAGCGCTATATGATAAGTCGGGAGAGCAACATTATGATGTCATTTCTGCATTTATCAAATCCATTAGAGGGAGCGACCCAAATGCAGCTGTATATTGGCTTGCTCGTATGATTCATGGAGGGGAAGATGTAAAATTTATTGCAAGAAGAATGTTGATTCTTGCTTCTGAAGATATTGGAAATGCTAATCCTATGGCATTGATTGTGGCTAATAATTGCTTTCAAGCTGTAAATGTGATCGGCTATCCTGAAGCCAGAATTATTCTTTCACAAGCTGCCATTTACCTGGCAAGTTGTTCCAAAAGCAATGCTGCCTACACGGCAATTGATGATGCGTTAGAATGCGTTAGAAAGGAAGGAGACTTGCCTGTTCCACTTCATTTAAGAAATGCCCCTACCAAATTGATGAAAAACTTGGACTATGGTAAATCATATAAGTATGCACACGATTTTTCCAATAACTTTGTTGCTCAGGAATTTTTGCCAGATGTCCTAAGTGGAACCACATTCTATCATCCGGGTAAAAATTCGAGGGAAGAGGAACTTAGGCAATATTTAAAAAATCTTTGGAAGGAAAAATATGGATATTAAAACGGCAAGATTTTTAAGTAGTGAAACAGAAGTAAAAAAATTCCCTACCCCTAATTTGCCTGAATTCGCTTTTATTGGCAGGTCAAATGTAGGAAAGTCTTCTTTAATTAATATGCTTTCCAATCAAAAGAAACTGGCCAAAATTTCGGCTCGACCCGGAAAAACGCAAACCATAAATCACTTTTTGATGAACGAGAACTGGTATTTGGCGGATATGCCCGGCTACGGTTGGGCAAAAGTGGGAAAAACCAAAAAAGCTGGATTCCTCGAAATGAATCGCAAATATTTCATTAACAGAACCAATTTAGTTTGTACCATGGTGCTCATTGACAGTAGGCTTGAGCCTCAAGCAATTGATATGGAATTTATTGATTGGATGGGTACTTTGCAAATTCCGTTTGTATTAGTTTTTACGAAAGTTGACAAGCATTCAGTTAATAAAGCCCAAACCAATATTTCATTGTTCAAAAAAAAGATGCTCGAAAAGTGGGAAGAAGTACCTGAAATATTCGTTACAAGTGCCATAACCGGATATGGTAAAGACAAAATTCTTGATTTTATATTCAATGTGAATCAAAATTTTGAAACACAAGCTAATAATATAAGTCAGGTTTAGGATTTTCTATTACATTTGCGCAAAAAAAATATTTGATATATTAATGGATTTAAAAGACATAGCATCAGTTACAGGCAAACCGGGACTTTTTAAAATTATTAAACCTACTCGAAACGGGGTTATTTTAGAGACTATTGATGCACAAAAACTTAAAATTGTTATTAACACCAATAGCAAAGTTTCTATTCTTAAAGATGTATCTGTTTATACCACTGGAGCAGAAACTAATAAGCCATTATCAGATATTCTGCAACTTATCAAAGAAAAATTTGGCGATAAAGTAGATGTTTCATCCAAATCGGATGACAAACAACTTCGCGATTTTTTTGTTAAAATAGTTCCTGATTATGATGAAGAAAGAGTTTATACTTCTGATATTCGTAAAATAATCTCATGGTATTCTATTATTCTTCAAAATTATCCTGAATTATTATTGCCCCAATCTGAAGAGGTTACATCGGAAGAAACCTCTAAAACTAAAGAAGAAACAAAACCAAAGAAAACTTCAAAAAAGGAAGGAGCTCTTGACAAAGCTTCAGAAATATCGGTGGATACTGATGTGAAACCAGTTCAAAAGACTAAAAAAACTGCTGAAAAACCTGCATCCGCAACAAAAGCAGATAAAGCGGTTTCAAATCCAGATGCAAAACCTGCACCAAAAGCCAAAAAAGCTGCTACAAAATAATGGATATTAACACAGATTGGACTCAGTTATTACCCGCTGAATTTCAATTGGTTAATGTCGAAAATCAATCTGAAAAATCATTATTGCAATCAAAAATATTGCATTTATTACGAAATGACTTTAATAAGTTGATTTCCGTTTTATACACAATTGATATTGATGAAAAAAAGTCAAAAACTGCATTTTTATTAAAAGATGATGTTCGCATAGCCAATGAACTTACTGATTTGATAATCAATAGATTAATTCAAAAAATTAAGTTCAGAAATTTTTATAACTAATTATTTTATAACATTCAACCGATTTCATTATTAGTTTTGCGCTGATTTTAAATAGATAAAAAAAACACCAACTTGAATTCCACTCGCTTTTTAGAAGCAATATCTTTATTTTTCTTAGTTTTTTTTAATTCTTTTTGTCAACCTTATACGGAATCTTCTATAAAAGTATTAGGCAGAATTGTAGATAAGACTTCCGCAAAACCAATTGAATACGCCACAGTTTCAATGAAAAGCGTTCAAGACTCCAGTTTGTTGTTAGGAGCGCTTGCAGATGAAAAAGGTAATTTTTCGTTTGATGTTAATAAGCCTGGCAAATACATTATAACTTATTCGTTTATTGGATATCAACCTATTAACGATACTTTAAATATATTGGCAATAAAACCAATTGTACGATTAAATGAAGTTAAACTTAGCTCATCTAGTAAAACTTTAGAAGACGTAACTGTACAAGGTCAAAGAGATGTTTTTGAAAATAGTATAGACAAAAAAGTTTTCAATGTTGACAAAAGTCCACTTACCCAAGGAGGTTCTGGAACAGACGTGCTTCGTCAAATTCCTATTGTAAATTTTGATCAGGATGGAAATATCCAAATGCGTGGCACAACTAATGTTACCGTTTGGATAAACGGCAGACCATCCGGCATGACAGGCTCCTCCAAACAAGCAGTATTGGATCAAATTCCAGCTTCCAACATTGAACGTGTGGAAATAATTACCAATCCTTCAGCGCGTTATGATGCGGAAGGCATTGGCGGGATAATCAATATTATTCTCAAAAAAAATCTTTCCAACGGAATCAATGGCAATGTGATTATAGGTGGCGGCACACGCGACAAATGGAATAATTCGTACAATAAATACAATGACATTAATAAAGGCAACAGCTCTATATCACTGAATATCAGATTAGGTAAATGGAATATATCAACCAATTACGGCTACAGATACAACGATATGTGGTATGTAAGTGAATCAAAAAGACTTAATAAGTTACCAACCGGACCACAATATTGGCTTAATCAATTTTCAAACTCTGACACTAGTATAAACAATAGTCATTTTGGAAATGTCAATATTGAATTTCAGGCCAATGATAACAATACAATTGGATTTGGAGTAAACAGTAACTATTACGACAACTATAGCCCCGAAAGGATACGAACGGAATGGTCCAATGAAAACGGAATTATGTATCAAAGAAGAAACAGATATAATAAAATAAATGGATTTGGGTACAATACCGATGCATATTTATTTTACAGACATACATTTGTGAAGCCGGGTCATGAATTATACGTCAATTTATCAGGATCATATGGTTATAACTATGCAAGTAATGCATTTAAACAATATGACGAATTTCTGAATTTTAGAACTCCTGTTACGAGTCCTACTTCTTTATCAAACTTGTACAATACTAACATTTTCCAAAATTCAGTTTTACAAATTGATTATACTTTACCAATTACTCCTACTACAAAGTTTGAGGCAGGAGCAAAAACTACAATACGTCAAAATGATGTACGGTTAAACTATGATAGTTTGCCATATGTAAATGCAAGTTTTAAGGTCACTGACTTTTCAAGAACCAATAATTTTGTTTTGGACGAAACTATTTCTGCCGGGTATGCAATGATTAATCAAAACTTTGGGATTTTTGCTGCTCAACTTGGACTTAGGGCGGAACACACACAGCTTAACGGAATATTAAAGCCAATCAATATTGGCACAAATCAAGTTTCAACAACAACCGGACAAGTTTACTATAATATTTTCCCAAGCTTTTACATCAGTAAAAAATTCAAAGGAGAAAATGAAGTCCGAATAGGTTATAGTATGCGCATAAATCGGCCTGGAACTAATGTTCTCAATCCTTTCCCTGTTTACACCAATCCTTTGGATTTATATACTGGAAATCCCACCATTGGGCCCGAATATGTGCATAGTTTCGAAGGAACACACACCAAAAGCTTTGAAAAACACTCAATTAGCACTACTTTGTATTATCGATTAACGGACCAATCCATTCAAAGGTTCCGCATAATAAATGCTGATGGCACGGCAGTAACCCAATTTTTAAATGCAAAAAACACTATTAACTATGGGCTTGAGTTTATTGTTAAAAATCAAATTCTCAAATGGTGGAGCACTACTTCAAATATTAATGCTTTTCAGTCAATTGTGAATGGGATTGAAACTAATAATAAATTAATTACCGCCAATTTCAGAGTAATGTCCAATATGAGAGTGTGGAAAAATATGGACATTCAAGTTTCCGGTTATTATATGCTCCCACAAGCCACATTACAAGGTACTTTTCAAGGATTCAATGCTATGGATATTGGGGTTAGAAAAGAAATGCTGAATAATAAATTGATTTTGGCAGTCAATCTTTCTGATGTGTTTAATACGCGTTACTTTTTTGTTCAGTTCAACAATGCGCAACAATTTAGTGGTAATATGTATCGACAATACGAATCCAGAGTACTAAGAGCAACACTGACTTACAAATTTGGCAGCGACAAATTACCTGTGAGCAAAAGAAAGCAAACTCAACAAGATCAAGGTTCTATAGAAGGTGGTTTTTAAGGACTTAAGCAAACGCTTTTACAGCATCAATATATTTTTGCTTTGCCTCATCTTTGCTCATTCCTTTGAGTTCATTCCAAGCATTCCACTTCGCAATACCAACCATATCAAAAAAGTTTTCTGGCTTGGGTACATTCACATCGCCTTCAGAAGCTTGTTTAAACAAACTATAAAGTGTTAACAAATTTTCGTTTGACTGATTTGGAAGCTGTTTTGATTTAACAGTTGCTTCCTGGAACAATTCGTCAAGTGTCATGGTTTTTATAATTATATTCAATTATCATTTGCAATTATAATCAAATGGAATGTATGTTTACCCAAAATGTAAAACATATTATTTTGAAAAAGTCAACTTTAATTTTCATTCATTTTTTATTGTCTTTCATTGTTTTATTTGCTCAACCAATTCCCGGAGCAAATAATTTGGATGCTTACTTCAATTTAATTAAAGGCAAGCGAGTTGGCCTGGTGGTAAACCAAACTTCAAATATTAATCAAACCCATCTCGTAGACACTTTAAAAAAATCAGGCATCAATATTGTTAGAATATTTGGACCAGAACATGGCTTCAGAGGTAATGCAGATGCAGGTGAACATATCAACAATGACACTGATGCAAAGACCGGAATTCCGGTAGTATCGTTATACGGGAAAAATAAAAAACCAACCTCTGAACAAGTTTCAGACCTTGATATTATACTATTTGATATTCAAGATGTTGGCGTTCGTTTTTATACTTATATCAGTACCTTACATCATGTTATGGAAGCCTGTGCCGAAAACAATAAGTTATTAATTGTTCTGGATAGGCCCAATCCGAATGGAATGTATATAGATGGCCCTGTACTTGATACAACGTATAAATCTTTTGTAGGAATGCATCCTGTTCCTATTGTATACGGTATGACAATTGGTGAATATGCGCAAATGATCAAAGGTGAAAAATGGATTAAATCTGCAAGTGGGTTAAATCTAAAAGTTATTAATTGCAATAATTACACTCACAATTCAAAGTATAATTTACCAATCAAGCCATCTCCTAACTTGCCAAATGCCTTGTCAATAGCGCTTTATCCTTCTTTGTGCCTATTTGAAGGCACTAATGTAAGCGTAGCAAGAGGCACACAGTTTCCTTTTCAAGCCATTGGATACCCCGATAGCACCTTTGGAAGTTTTTATTTCATTCCTGAAAGTATTGAAGGCATGTCGAAAGACCCAATGCACAAAGGAAAAAAATGTTACGGAATGGATTTGAGAAATTCGAAAATCAAGTACGAATTCACCCTCAAATATGTAATTGATTTCTATAGCAAGTCATCCAAAAAGGAACTCTTTTTCAATAACTTTTGTATCAAACTTATTGGTGATAAAGTAACTTTGGATGCCATTATAAATGCAATCCCAGAATCAGAAATAAAAAAAATGTGGCAACCTGGGATTATTAATTTTAAATCCTATCGACAAAAATATCTTTTATATCCCGAATAATTATGAATTCAAAAGCAGAAAATCTTATAACAATTAGCTTTATCAAAGGAATTAGAACACGATTGATTGAATACTTGGAAAATCTATCCGAAAAACAACTTTTGAAAATCCCTCAAGGCTTTAAAAATAACATTTATTGGAATATAGGTCACATTGTGGCCTCCCAACAAGGATTGTTATACAGAAGAAGTGGTTTGCCCTTAAAAGTTAGTGAAGATTTTATGAACCATTTTAAAAATGGAACATCTCCGGAAACCTGGCAACAAACTTTTCCGATAAGTGAAACCAAATCAATTGTATCGAATACGGTTAATGAACTTGAAATGGACATTTCCAAAGAAATTTTTAATGCTTATGAGGCATTCACGCCTTCGCTTGGTACTCCTATTTCAACATTTGATGAAGCACTTCAATATAATATGTTTCATGAAGGCATGCATTTGGGATATATAATGGCAATGAAAAAATTAGTTTAGTTCAATTTATTTTTAACTTTAGTCAATATATTCTAAACAATAGAAATGGGTTTATTTAAAGAATTTAAAGATTTTGCGGTTAAAGGAAATGCCTTGGATTTGGCAGTGGGCGTTATTATAGGTTCTGCTTTCAGTAAAATAGTTACTTCTTTAGTTAATGATATCATAATGCCTCCAATAAGTTTGTAATAGGAGGAGTAAATATAAAAAGTGTTGAATTTATAATTAAAGAAGTATTGTTAGATGAAACAGGAACAGTGTTAGCGGAGGCAATTTCGATAAAAATAGGTAGTTTTTTACAATCAGTAATTGATTTCACAATTATTGCTTTTGTTATATTTATTTTAATTAGATTAATAAATAAATTAAAAAATAAGAAAGAAGAAGTTATAGGACCTCCAGCCAATCCTGAACCATCAAATGAAGAAAAATTATTGATGGAAATAAGAGATGCTATTAAATCCAAAACGTGATTTTGATTTTTGATTAGTTTGATTTTAAGCTATCTGATTCAAAAAATGTCCTTTTTTCACTAAACATCTGGATTTTATATTGCTTTATTCAAAAATTAAGTATATTTCGAAGTCCTTTTACTTAAGGTGCTAATCTCTTAATTTTAAACTTATTATACCATGGCTGAATCAACTACAGCAGAACTCATCCTTGACGGCAAATCCTACAAATACCCTGTAATTGTAGGTACCGAAAACGAAAAAGCAATTGACATTTCAAAATTAAGGGACGATTCGGGATATATTACATATGATATTGGATATAAAAACACCGGAGTTACTAAAAGTGGAATCACTTTTCTGGATGGTGAAAATGGCATACTTCGATACAGAGGGTATCCAATTGAACAATTGGCCGAAACTTCTACTTTTATTGAAGTAGCATATTTGTTAATATATGGAAACCTACCTACTAAGTTAGAATTAGAAGATTTTACAATTCGCATCAATCGCAGATCACTCGTACATGAAGATATGAAAGTGATTTTGGATGGATTCCCTTCTTATGCGCATCCAATGGGAGTACTTTCATCATTAGTGTGTGCACTCACTGCTTTTTATCCAGAGTCACTTGACCCTGCCATAACGGATGAAGTTATGGATTTGCAAGTCATTCGATTGCTTGCCAAAATGCCTACAATGGTAGCTTGGTCATACCGTAAATCTAAAGGATTACCTTATAATTATCCTAAAAACAGCTTGGATTATTGTTCAAATTTTTTGCAAATGATGTTTGCACAACCATCAGAACCTTACAATATTGACCCTGTTGTTTCTGACGCTTTAAACAAATTATTGATTTTACATGCTGACCATGAGCAAAATTGCTCTACCTCTACAGTAAGAATTGTTGGTTCATCACAAGCAAGTTTGTATGGTTCTGTCTCTGCCGGTGTAAATGCACTTTGGGGACCACTTCATGGAGGAGCTAATCAGGAAGTAATTGAAATGTTGGACGAAATTCGCTTGTCTGGAATGACCACAGCCTCATTTATCGAAAAAGTAAAGAAAAAAGAAGTTCGTTTGATGGGTTTTGGACATCGAGTATACAAAAACTTTGACCCTCGAGCCAAAATCATTAAAGTAGCTTGTGATCAAATATTGAATAAATTAGGTGTCAATGACCCGGTATTAGACATTGCCAAAGGTCTAGAAGAGGCCGCATTGAAAGACCCATATTTTGTAGATAGAAAACTGTATCCCAACGTTGATTTCTATTCAGGAATAATTTATCGAGCTTTAGGAATTCCGGTAAATATGTTTACTGTAATGTTTGCATTAGGTCGCCTTCCCGGATGGATTGCACAATGGAAAGAACTTCGTGCGCACAAAGAACCTATTGGTCGTCCTCGACAAGTATATGTTGGTCCTGAGAAGAGAGACTATACGGTTATTTCAAAACGTTAAACATGAAACCTAACTACACCTATCTGCATCTGCAAATAGGTGTAGTTTATCTATTATTTCAAATCTTTCAAACGAATGGTTACCGCATTTTTATGGGCTTGTAATTCTTCTGCTGCGGCCATTGTTTCAATTGTAGGACCTATATTTTGTAACCCTGATTTAGAAATAGATTGAAAAGTGATTTTCTTGTAAAAGCTATCTAAAGAAACGCCACTATATGCCCTTGCATATCCATTTGTAGGTAAAGTATGATTGGTTCCTGATGCATAATCACCCGCTGATTCAGGTGTATAATGTCCTAAAAAAACTGAACCTGCATTTTGGACTTTATCTGCAAACAATTCCGGTCTATCAGAAGCAATAATTAAATGCTCAGGTGCATATGAATTGACAAATTCCATGATTTTATCATTATCATCAAGTATTATGCAAAAACTGTTGTCCAAGGCATTGGATGCCATTTGAATTCGTGGCAATGCTTTTATCTGCAATTGAGTTTGTTCAATGACTTGATTTGCTATGTCTTTGTTGGTTGCCACTAATATCACTTGACTATCATTGCCGTGTTCTGCTTGAGAAAGTAAGTCAGCGGCTACATATGACGGATGAGCTGTTTCGTCAGCTATTACTAATACTTCTGAAGGTCCGGCAGGCATATCGATGGCAGTTCCGTCTTTTTGAACCAATTGCTTTGCCGCCATTACATATTGATTGCCCGGTCCAAATATTTTGTCACATTTGGGAATGCTATCTGTACCAAACGCCAATGCACCAATTGCCTGTGCACCTCCTGCTTTAAATATTTTGTTTATTCCACAAATTGATGCTGTGTATAATATTGCCGGATGCACATTGCCGGATGTATTAGCTGGGGTCACCAAAATTATTTCTTTACAACCGGCAATTGTAGCAGGAATTGCCAACATCAATACCGTTGAAAATAATGGAGCAGTCCCACCGGGGATATATAACCCAACTTTATCAATTGCAACGTTTTTACGCCAACATACCACACCGGGGGTGGTTTCAATTTTTTGAATTTCTTGTTTTTGCGCAGAATGAAATTTTTCAATATTTGACTTGGCAACATTAATTGCTTGTTTCAAAGATGAATCAACTTGAGAAATAGCATGATTAACTTCATTTTCCGAGACTAAAAGGTTTGTTAAACCAGGGCTGTCAAATTTTTTTACATAATTCAGCAAAGCTTTATCACCATTTATTTTAATATCATCCAGGATGGGCACTACAATTTGTTCAATATCGGCCAAGTCTTTAATTGGACGTTTTACAAGGGAATGCCATTCATTAGATTTTGGAAATTCTATTATATGCATTTTGATATTTAAGTAAATATTAAAGTTTCAAGTTTGTGTTTATAAGTATTGAATCCAAAGGTTTCAATCAACTTTTGTTGTGTTTGTAACTTATCAACTTCGCTTTTTTTGAGTGAAATATTTTTAGATAAAGCACTTTCAATTTCTGAAACATTATCCGGATTAATTAAGGTTCCAAGTGTGCCATTCAATAATGCATCAACGGTGCCATCTTTATTTCCCCCAATTACGTTTAATCCACATGCCAAAGCTTCAATAAAAACAATACCAAAGCCTTCCTTTTTACTGGGCATTACAAACACATCTCCCAATAAATAATAGTCGATCAATTCGCTTTCAGGAATATACCCTGGGAAAATGATATAATCATTTAGTCCTAAAAAATCTATCATCATATCAAGTCGTAGCTTTTCCTGATGCGTATATTTCCCTCCCAAAACGTATTTAACTTGCTGTGTTTTAACAATGGAACTAATTGCTTCTAATACTAAGTCATATCCTTTATATTTTTCGTGATGTGACATTCGCGTGATTGTCAAAACAATAGGAACTTCATTGGAAAGTTTATACCTATCTAGAAGATAAGTTGGCTTTTGAAATGATTTCGGAAATGAAAATCCGGGATCAAGTGTATTATGTAAAACAGATATTTTGCCAGAATCAAGTTTGTATTTTCTTTCAATAACCATTTTAGTATAGTTACTTACACAAAATATTTGATTCACTTTTTTAAGAAAATGAATTTTATACCCTATTTTAATGTGCCATATTTCAATTCCATGGGCAATTAATATTACTTTTTTATTAGGCAAAAAGCATTTAATCAAAAGGCCTAAAATTGCTAAATTAACATGCCCTATAATGATGGTATCGAATGAGAAGGATTGTAAGAATGAAAGTAAAATATATCTTAATTTGCTTTTATTGTAACCTGTAAATTTTGATTCATGCAAATATTCCGGATTAGTTTTGCTATCATATACTGAAACTGCGTGGAAATTATTATTTTTTGCTTCGCAAATTTCATTACAAGCCCTTATAAAACATCTGTTAAATCTTTCAATTCCTCCATTGCCTGAAAATCCAACCAAATATGTAAAAAGGATATTCAACGTTTTATTTTTCTTTTGAATTGATGATTATTGTTACAGGGCCATCATTAAGCAATTCCACTTTCATATCGGCACCAAATGTTCCGGTTTTTATATGTTTGTTCAATGTTTGTTCAAATTGACGGATGGTTTTTTCGTACAATGGAATTGCAATATCTGGCTTGGCAGCCAGCTCAAAGGATGGACGATTGCCATTTTTGGTGTTGGCATATAAAGTAAACTGACTTACCAATAATATTTCCCCTGCAATATCTACAACAGATTTATTCATTTTCCCTTCGTTATCCGAAAAAATACGAAGTGCACATGATTTGCGAACTATATAATTGATGTCTTCATTACTATCGTCACTTGCTACTCCCAATAGGATGAGCAGACCGTTATTAATTGAAGACTTAAGATTGCCTTCGATGGTGACACTTGCATATTTGACTCTTTGTATGACAGCAATCACAAGGTTGTACGAAATGATTTGTAAATTTTTATGCCGAGCAATAACATTACTATAAATAATACAAGTCCTGCTAATCCATAAAACATTTGTAGTGAATTTTTGAGCACAACCAGAAATACAATGGCAACCAAAAATATAGTAGCAACTTCATTCCAAATGCGCATTTGCATGGATGTGTATTTGCTTTCACCTTTCTTTTGTTGGATATGTATATAATGACACGAAAGGTGATATATAATTAAAAGAGACACAAATAATAGTTTCCAAATCAACCATGTTGGAATTGTGCCATAAATATAAACCAAACTGAATCCCAATATTATGGTAATAATCATGGATGGCCATGCAATTCCATTCCAGAGTCGAGTTTGCATGAGGAGATATTGTTTTTGCAAAATTGACTTTTCGGGTTCGGACATCAAATTGGCTTCAGCATAGTAAACAAAAAGCCTTGGCATATAAAACAGAGCCGCAAACCAGGTAACAATAAAAATAATATGAACTGCTTTTATGTACAAAAAAACCATCTCATTCCTTTGACTGCAAAGGTAAATGAATCGTCAAATAGATTTGCTGAATCGGCTAATTTCTTTTGAATCATTAGCATTGTAAGGGTCAAAACAAGCGCTAATGTTTCTAATGAACGGCATGCCCAAAGGGGTTACCTTCAAAGATTGATTAGAGATATGTACCAAGCCATCTTCTTCCATGATTTTGAGTTTTACTAATGTTTCGGGCAAGGAATCGAATTTGGTCGATTGATTTTCCCAATTAGTTTTTTGGAAGCACATTAGGTTTTTGATATGTTTTCGAATGATAACTTCATTTCTGTCAAGAATGTGTCCCTTAATTATTGGAAGCTCTCCTACATTAACCTTCTCTTGATAGGCTTCTAATTCTTTTTCGTTTTGGGCATAAGCATTGCCTGTGTCACTTATAGATGAGCAACCCAAACCAATTAATACCGAGGAACTTTGGGTAGTATAGCCCATGAAATTGCGGTTAAGGGTTTGGTTTTGCATGGCTTTTGCCAAAGCGTCATCTTCCAATGCAAAGTGATCCATACCCAGCTCCATGTAGCCTTCACCTATAAGAATTGATTTGCCGGTTTCATATAATTTCCTTTTTTCATCTTTGGATGGAATATCGCTTTCTTTGAATTTTCTCTGACCACCACTTATCCAAGGAACATGCGCATAGCTATAAAATGCAATGCGATTGGGTTTCATTTTTCTGAGTGCATCAAAGGTATATTTGACACTTTGTACTGTTTGGCATGGTAATCCATAAACTAAATCAGCGTTAATAGAATCGTATCCGAGCGCTCTAGCCCAATCAAATACTTGCTGTGTTTTTTCAATAGTTTGATGCCTGTTGATAATATCCTGAATGAAAGGATCAAAATCCTGAATGCCTACACTCAGCCTTTTGAAACCTTTTTGGCGCAGCACTTTCAATTGATCAAAGTTGGTGACGTTGGGGTGTACTTCAATGCTGAATGAAGCATCGATAGCGACATGGGCTTTTTGGCATATGCCATCGATTAATTTGTCCAGATGATGTGCGCTGAAAAAAGTAGGAGTTCCTCCTCCCAAATGCAATTCACTAATTTTGGGAATGTATCCAAACAATTGAACATACATGTCCCATTCTTTGAGAACAGCGTCAATATAAGGTTCCTCAACTCTGTGATTAACGGTTATTCTTTTGTTGCATCCGCAATAGGTGCATAGTTTTTCACAAAATGGCAAATGTATGTACACACTGATGCCGTCATATCTGTTGGCCGATGCAAAACTGATTTTGACTTCATCACGCCATTTTTCAACTGAAAACTGTGCTTGATTCCAATTGGGAACTGGCGGAAAACTTGTGTAACGAGGTACAGGCAAGTCGTACTTGAGCAATAGTTGTTCAGAACTGAAAGAAGTTGGTGCCATTTCGATAGCAAACCAAATACATTTTCCTCCAAAAAATAATGACGAAAGTCATTAAAGCAACTTTATGTATAACAAATAGTTATGCCATATTGTGAAATACATTTTGCACATCATCATCCTCCTCGAGTTTTTCTAAAAGTATTTCTAATTCTTCTCTGACCTCATCAGTTAATCCTTCTTTGTAGGATGTAGCAATTCGTTGAAGTTCGGCTGTGGTGATTGGAATTTTACGTTCTTCTAAAGCTTTTTGCATTCCGGCAAAATCAACAAAATCAGTTTCTACATACACGACTCCTTCATCAACAGATATTTCTTGTGCACCAAAGTCAATTAGTTCCAGTTCCAGTTCTTCAATATTGATTCCATCGGCTGGGAATTCAAACACACCTTTGCGTTCAAACTGAAAAGATACCGATCCTGAATTACCCAGAGCGCCACCATTTCTTGAAAAAATTACTCTTAAATTGGCAACAGTTCTATTGGGGTTATCGGTAGCAGTCTCTACCATCATAGCCACACCACCCGGACCAATGCCTTCATATACAATTTCGTCCATTGCTTTTTCATCTTTGTTCGATGCTTTTTTAATGGCGGATTCTACATTGTCTTTGGGCATATTCACTGCTTTTGCGTTTTGTATAACAGCTCGTAATCTTCCGTTAGTAGTAGGATCTGGGCCACCGGCTTTTACTGCAAGCGAAATTTCTTTCCCAAGTTTTGTAAATGTTTTGGACATGGCAGACCATCTTTTAAATTTTCTGGCTTTTCTGAATTCAAATGCGCGACCCATATTGTATATAAAATTAAAATTACCGTAACAATGGATATTGTATAATTGTGCGCAAAAATATAAAAAAGATACAACCATTAAATACTACTTACGTTTTTAAAAATGATAGATAAAATAATTTTCAATGACTGACGCTTATATTAAAATAGAAAAAACATTTCTATCAGGACCTCTTGATAGGCTTGATGAATTAAGGATGGCTTTTAATGTATTTTTTGAGTTTATTCGAGGATTTCGTTCACTACATTTTGTAGGTCCTTGTATTACTATTTTTGGTTCCGCAAGGTTTAAGGAAGACCATCCTTATTATCAGATGACAGTTGAAGTTGCCAAAGCTATTGGTAAGCTTGGGTTTGCAGTAATGACGGGTGGTGGTCCAGGTATTATGGAGGCAGCCAACAAAGGTGCAAAAGAAGCTGAAACAAAATCAGTAGGTTGTAACATTGTGCTCCCTTTTGAACAAGATCATAATCGTTTTTTGGATAAATGGGTGAATATCAAGTACTTTTTTGTGCGTAAAGTTTTTTTATTGAAATATTCATACGGTTTTATTGTTATGCCTGGTGGATTTGGTACACTGGACGAAATGTTTGAGGCGCTTACTTTGATACAAACAAAAAAAATAAGTGATTTTCCGGTAGTGTTAATGGGAGTAGATTTTTATAAACCATTAATCGAATTCATTAATAAAATGAAAGAAGTTGGTACCATTTCACCCAACGACACGGATTTGTTTTTGCTTACTGACTCACCTGAAGAAGCCGTTCGATATATTGAGCAACACACTATCAAACGATTCAAAATGAAACGAATCAGAAGGATGAAGCTTTTGGGAGAGCAGTAGGTCTTTTGGTGTTTAGTAAATAATTAAATTTTAAATTAATTTGATGTTGATTTTAGATTTTGCTATCATCTCATATTATAAAATTAAATTTACTCATTACTCATTACACCCTCACTCATCTTCAAGCCCCATTTCTTTATTCATCAAGCTGCTTTTAAGTTCGGCAAGTGCATGGGTGTCTTTTTGTTGGGCGGCAACTTCCATTCCTTTTTTAAGAATCTGCATTGCAAGTTCTTGATTATTGCTTTCCCAAAGTAATTGTCCGTATTGGTAATAGGTGCTTACATAATCCGGATGTTTTTGAAGTAATTGGGCAAAATATTCCATTGATTTCAATGTGTCCGTCTTAGCATATTCAAGCGCCAGTGCATATATAGTAAATGCATCATTGGGCTCTTCTTCGAGCATTTGTAATAGCGCAGTAATTCTTGCATTTTCCATGGATATTTTTTTATTTTATTTATATTGCAACAGATTCACCACTTTTACAGTATTATATCCAAATTATGGGTTTTCTTCTGATAATCAATAGACTAACCAATCAATAACAATGAAAATATTAGTTTGTATCACACACGTTCCCGATACCACTTCAAAAATCACATTTACCGACAATAATACCAAATTTAATGCGCAAGGTGTCCAATTTATTATTGGTCCTTATGACGAGTACGCACTCGCTCGTGCAGTTGAGCTTAGAGATGCACTTGGAGGAACGGTAACAGTTGTAAATGTAGGCACAGCCGAAACAGAACCAACCATTCGCAAAACCCTTGCCATTGGCGCCGATGATGCTATCAGAGTCAATGCAGAACCATCTGATTCGTTATTTGTTGCCACTCAAATTGCCGAAGTTGCAAAAAAAGGAAGCTACGATTTGATATTAATGGGACGAGAATCCATTGATTACAATGGTAATCAGGTTCACGGAATGGTAGCCGAAATGTTGGATTTGCCCTTGATTACACCAGTTATGAAGCTTGATTTGTCGGGCAACACAGCAACCATGTGGAAAGAAATAGAAGGAGGAAAGGAAGTACTCACATGCGATATGCCATTTGTAGCCGGATGTCAGGAGCCTATTGCTGAATGGAAAATTCCTAATATGAAAGGTATAATGTCTGCGCGTACCAAACCTTTACAAGTAATTGAGCCAGTGAGTGTTGATGGACTGGCTAAGTTTGATCATTTTGAATTGCCAGCTCCAAAAAGCGGTTGCAAAATGGTAGATGCGGCCACACCTGAAGCATTGCTTGATTTATTGAAAAACGAAGCAAAATTATTGTAATGGAATTCATTCAACCTGTATCATTGAGATGGTCCGATATTGATCCTAACTATCATGTCAGGCACTCAGTTTATTACGACTGGGGAGCTAAAATCAGAACGGACTTTTTAAATGCATCCGGTCTTACTTTAGGGGTAATGCAGGAAAATAATTTTGGTCCTGTATTGTTTCGTGAGGAGTGCGTTTTTCGAAAAGAAATCAGATATGGCGATGAAATATCCATTGATTTCAATGTACTCAAACTTCGTAAGGATTTTGCCAGATTCAGTATGCAACATCAAATAATCAAAAAAGATGGGACACTATGTGCCATATTAACTGTGGATGGGGCATGGATGGATACAAAAATCAGGAAATTAACCGTTCCGCCTCAAATCGGAATAGAAATAATCAACAAATTACCCAAGTGCCACAATTTCGAATGGACCGAAGTTGCAGAATCGAGTCAAAAATAATTATTAACACTTAATTAGTACTTATATGTCAGTATTAGCTTATCTGGAAATAGCAGATCAAAAAATAAAAAAATCATCGTTAGAGATAGCCACTTTTGCCTCTGAGTTGGCAAAGAAAATGAATACGCAAGCCATTGCCATTGCTATTGGTCAGGCACCGGGTTCCGAAATTGAATTGGCAGGCAACTATGGAATATCAAAAGTATTTCATGCCAATGCTGATGTGGCCGATTTGTCGGTACACGCAGCATCAACAGCAGCTGTTTTTAATGAAAATGGTGGAAATGTGGTCGTACTTCCAAAGTCAGTAAGAGTTGATGCTTTTGCTGGTCGTCTTGCAGTAAAGTTAAAAGCAAATATGGTTTCCAATGTTACGGAAGTACCGGATACCAACGGAGGATTTAAAGTCAAACGAAGCATATTCACAGGAAAGGCTTTTTCAATTGAACAACTAAGTGCTTCCAATAAAGTATTGGTGGTGAAAAAAAATGCGGTGACTATTAATCCCGGAAGTCAAAAAGCCGAAGTTAGTGCATTGAATGCAGCTCTTTCTAACAATAAAGTAAAAGTTACCGAAGTGATGAAAACTTCCGGTGATATATTACTTACTGAAGCCGAGATAGTTGTGTCAGGTGGCAGGGGAATGAAAGGTCCTGAAAACTGGCATCTTATTGAGAATTTGGCCAAAGAATTGGGAGCAGCTACAGGATGTTCCAAACCGGTATCAGACATGGATTGGAGACCTCATCATGAGCACGTAGGACAAACAGGTGTAAAGGTAGCACCTAATATATATTTTGCAGTAGGCATATCCGGAGCCATTCAACATTTGGCAGGAGTGAATTCATCCAAATGTATCGTTGTCATCAACAAAGATCCTGAAGCTCCGTTCTTCAAAGCTGCTGATTATGGAATAGTAGGAGATGCATTTGAAATTCTGCCAAAGTTAACGGCAGCTGTCAAAAATTATAAGTAATCAATGGTATTTTACCTTTTTTATTAGCTTAACATTAAATGTGTACACATTTTTCTGTTTCTTAATAATTTAAAAGATTACTTTTGTGAATAGTTACGAATAATTTAATAGGTGGGCACAATTAAACTTGAAATTTTAGGATTATCATCAAGTCAATCACAAACCGGTTCTTTCGCACTTATTTTGGGTGAAGAAGGAGGAAATCGCAGATTGCCAATTATCATCGGGATGTTTGAGGCACAGGCAATTGCCATCGAAATTGAGAAAATTGTTCCTAATCGTCCGATGACACATGATTTGTTCCGGTCATTTGCCGATATGTTTGATTTTGTCATTGATTCAATTACAATATCCGATTTAAAAGAAGGTGTTTTTTATGCAAAAATCAATTGCAAGAAAGATGGCAAATCTCAAGAACTGGATGCTAGGCCATCGGATGCAATAGCAATTGGTTTGCGTTTTGGTGCTCCCATTTATACCACCGAAACAATTATGTCAGAGGCAGGAATAGTACTCAGCGAATACGATGAGCCGGCAAGTGGTACTTCCAAGCCTAAGAAAAAAGCAGAGAAAGCGGTGTCAAAAGCCACTGTATCCACCTCAAAGACTGATGCTATGAAAGATATGTCGGCTGAACAATTGAAAACATTGTTGGATGAGGCACTCAAAAATGAAGATTATGAACGTGCAGCCCAAATTCGTGACGAGCTAAACAAACGCAACTGATCTCAATGATTATAGCCCCTTCGTTGTTGGCAGCAGACTTTGCCAACTTACAACGCGATATCGAAACCATTAATTCAAGTAATGCAGATTGGTTCCATGTTGATATTATGGACGGTTCCTTCGTTCCTAATTTTTCAATGGGAATACCTGTTGTAGAAGCCATTAAACGTCATGCCAAATTACCTTTGGATGTACATTTGATGATTGTTAATCCTGAAAAATATATTGATGCTTTTCAAAAAGCTGGTGCACATAATATTTCGGTTCATTATGAAGCAAGTAATCACCTTGACAGAATCATACATCAAATCAAAGATGCCGGTTGTAAAGCAGGAATTGCCATTAATCCCCATACCAACATCAATTTATTGGAAGATGTAATAGATATGCTTGACTTGGTGATAGTTATGTCCGTCAACCCAGGATTCGGTGGACAAAAATTTATCCAAAATACCTATTCAAGAGTTAATAAGCTCAAAAATTTGATCATTCAAAAAAACAGTCATTCATTAATAGAGATTGATGGTGGAGTTAATTTAGATAATGCCCCATTACTCAAAAAAGAAGGTGCGGATGTACTCGTGGCAGGTAATTTTGTGTTTACGGCTTCAAATCCAATTCAGGTTGTAAATCAATTAAAGCAAATCTAAATTTGCGGCAATATATCTATTCTCAAATTTTAGACATGATTTTAAAATAATCAAACTTATATTGCATATAAAATAAAGCATATTTCATGAAATCAGATGTAGAACTTGCCGATTCGTTGGCACATTCATATAAGAAACTAACAAGCGAGATTTCGCAAGTCATCATTGGGCAGGACGAAGTGGTTCGGTTGGTCCTAACCGGAATTCTGAGTAAAGGTCATTGCTTATTAGTTGGTGTACCCGGATTAGCTAAGACTTTGCTTATCTCAACTATTGCGCAATGTCTCGATTTGAATTTTAAAAGAATCCAGTTCACTCCTGATTTAATGCCTTCTGATATTACCGGATCTGAAACACTCGATTCAAGCCGTAATTTTAAGTTCGTAAAAGGACCTGTTTTTACCAATATATTATTAGCGGACGAAATCAATAGAACACCTCCTAAAACACAAGCAGCACTTTTGGAGGCTATGCAAGAAAATAGCGTGACGATAGCAGGACAGATCTATCCTTTGGATAGACCATTCTTTGTACTCGCCACCCAAAACCCAATTGAGCAAGAAGGAACGTATCCACTTCCTGAAGCACAGTTGGATAGGTTTATGCTCAATATTGCCTTGGGATACCCTACGTATGAATCGGAGATTGACATAGTAAAGGCTACTACTTCTGATAAGAAAGTGACTGTGAACAAAATCTTAAACGATAGTGACATCAAAGGCTTTCAAGAGTTGGTACGCAAAGTGCCGGTTGCGGATAATGTGATTGAATATGCTGTTAAACTTGTTCATAAAACACGTCCAAACACTACTTATGGTTCACCTGATGCAAATGAATATCTTGAATGGGGAGCAGGACCAAGGGCTTCTCAGTTTCTGGTTATTGGTGCCAAATGCAATGCCTTAATCAATGGCAAATATTCCCCTGATATAGAAGATGTTCAAGCAGTAGCACTGCCTATTTTGCGTCACAGGATTGTGCGTAACTTTAAAGCTGAAGCTGATAATATTTCAGTTGAAGATATTATTAAGAAGTTAATGTAAATATTAACCCTTTGTAACATAGGTTACAGAACTTGATAGTTATATGTCTTATTTTTGTTGAAGCATATTATTAATACAATGAAAATCAATCAATTAATTAGTGTAATTGCTTTTGTGTCGATGGCCTTTTCGTGTCAATCACAAAATGCCGATGTATTGGATCCAACAACATTCGACCAATTGGCAGCGAGCACTGCTAACTCTGTGATTTTGGATGTTAGAACGCCCAATGAATATGCTGAAGGATTTATAAATAATTCGATAAACATCGATTATAATAGTGGTTCTTTTAAAGCAGATGTTCGAAAATTGGATAAGTCAAAACCAACTTTTGTGTATTGCCTTTCTGGCGGAAGAAGCTCATCTGCAGCAAGTTTTATGAGGTCTTCAGGATTTGTAAAGGTGTACGAACTGAAAGGTGGCTTGCTTTCGTGGCAAAAAAATAACTTACCTATTGTCACAAAAAATCAAAAAGTAAGTACCGACAAAATCAGCACCGATCAATACAATCAATTTACCCGACAATCACCCAAAGTTCTTATTGATTTTTATGCGCCTTGGTGTGCACCATGTAAAAAAATGGAGCCCGATTTAGATGCACTTGCCAAAAAATTCGAAGGCAAATTATCAGTAATCAGGATAAATATTGATGAAAATAAAGAATTGGCAAAATCCATGGGAATTGATGAAATCCCGGTTGTAAAAATTTACAACGATTCAAAATTATTTAGAACCTATACCGGCTATCTGACCAAAGAAAGTTTGGAGAATGCGGTTTTAAGTAAATAAATTTTATGGTTTTATTTTAGACTTCATTTTTTACCAAATTCAAAACAACGAAAAAAGGTCTCCCAAAATTGAGAGACCTTTTTGTTGTACGTATAATCAATTTGATTAGTACATGCCACCCATACCACCACCTGGAGGCATAGCAGGTGCTTTTTCTTCTTCTTTCTCTTCTGCGATAATTGCATCAGTGGTTAGAAGTAGAGAAGCAATTGAAGCTGCATTTTCCAAAGCTAAACGTGTAACTTTAGCCGGATCGATAACTCCAATTTTCATTAAATTTTCGAATTTGTCTTCACGAGCATTGTAACCAAAGTCGTCTTTTCCTTCTTTGACTTTGTTTACAATAACTGAAGGTTCTAATCCGCAATTTGCAACTATTGTTCTCAAAGGAGCTTCTACAGCTCTACGAATGATGTCCACTCCGGTTTTTTGATCTTCATTTTCAGTTTTAACTTTTGACAAGTCTTCTGAGGCACGAATCAAGGCAACGCCTCCACCGGCAACAACACCTTCAGCTATTGCAGCTCTGGTTGCATGCAATGCATCATCTACTCTGTCTTTTTTCTCTTTCATTTCTACTTCAGTAGCAGCACCTATATATAATATTGCTACACCTCCTGAAAGTTTTGCAAGTCTTTCTTGCAATTTTTCTTTGTCATAGTCAGAAGTAGTTTTTTCTATTTGGGCTTTAATTTCAGCTATTCTTGATTTGATAGCATCTTTTTTGCCAGCACCATTTACGATGGTAGTATTGTCTTTGTCAACAATTACTTTTTCAGCTGAACCTAAGTACTCAAGAGTAGCATTTTCAAGTTTGTATCCTTGTTCTTCTGAAACTACAATTCCTCCTGTTAAGATAGCGATATCTTCAAGCATGGCTTTTCTTCTGTCGCCAAATCCTGGAGCTTTTACAGCACAAACTTTGAGCGCACCTCTTATTTTGTTTACCACAAGTGTTGCAAGTGCTTCACCGTCAACTTCTTCAGCAATAATTACCAAAGGTTTTCCGGTTTGGGCAACGGCTTCCAATACAGGAAGCAATTCTTTCATAGAAGAGATTTTTTTGTCGTAAATCAACAAATATGCTCTTTCCATTTCAGCTTCCATATTTTCAGTGTTGGTAACAAAGTATGGTGAAAGATAACCTCTGTCAAACTGCATACCTTCTACAGTTTTAACTTCATCAGAAGTACCTTTAGCTTCTTCTACAGTAATTACACCATCTTTACCAACTTTTTCCATTGCATTGGCAATCATTTCTCCGATTTCGAAATCATTGTTTGCAGATATGGTAGCAACTTGTTTTATTTCTTCTGTTTTACCTATTTTTTTAGAAGCTTTTTGCAAGTTAGAAACAATGTGAATTACGGCTTTATCGATACCTCTTTTCAAGTCCATTGGATTTGCACCTGCTGCTACGTTTTTAATACCGGCATTAAAAATTGCTTGTGCCAATACTGTAGCAGTAGTAGTTCCATCACCTGCACTATCAGCAGTTTTTGAAGCTACTTCTTTTACTAGTTGAGCTCCCATATTTTCGAATGGATCTTTCAACTCGATGTCTTTGGCCACCGTAACACCATCTTTTGTTATGGCCGGTGAACCAAATTTTTTGTCAAGGATTACATTTTTACCTTTAGGACCTAGGGTTACTTTCACGGCATTAGCCAAAGTGTCAACCCCTTTTTTCAATTTTTCTCTAGCATCTGCTTCGAAATGAATGATTTTAGCTGCCATTTTTTTATAAATTTTAATTAATTGTTAATAAATAGATTAAATAACTGCAAAAATATCTGACTCACGCATGATCAAATAATCTTTGCCTTCAACGTTAAGTTCAGTACCTGAATATTTGCCATAAAGTACTAAATCTCCCACTTTTACAGTTAGAGGCTCATCTTTTTTGCCATTGCCAACTGCAATAACTTTTCCTTTTTGTGGTTTTTCTTTTGCAGTATCAGGTATAAAAAGACCAGAAGCTGTTTTTTCTTCTGCAGCTGCAGGTTCAACCAGAACTCTGTCAGCCAATGGTTTTACTTTAATTGCCATATTATTAGGTTATTATTGTTTTAATAAAGTACAAATGATTTTGCTTTTCATGAAAGCAATTATCAATTGACACTAATCGTGCCAATTATATCTGAATTAAAAAAATAACACTTCTTAATTGATTAATTTGAGAAAAATCAGTCATTTCGACAGCTATTTAACTATTAGGAACACAAACTGACATAATTTCATCATTCTCTGTCAACTTCATTTGCATCAGATTTTCGATGTTTAATTTTATAAACATGATGATTTTTTTCAATTATTTCATAATTATGATTTAAATGATGTGCACGATGAACAACTCCTCTGTTTAACCGTATGGTATAAAAAAGTGAAAACTGCATTCCGGGACTTATTGTTGAACTTGTATTTAAACCAAAACCAGGAATTAATTGCGTTTTATATCCTGGTTGGTCATTTTTATTTGTGTTTAACCTCACTCTCAGATTTGTTCCAACCCATAAATCTTTGAGTTTTGACTCCTTTTTAGGGAAAATTCTAAATTTGAAGTCTAATAATATCTCTCCCCAAATAAAACTTGAATTTCGGTCGACTAAGTTCTTTGTTAGTTCATTATCCCAATATTCTCCTTTAAATATCAATAAAGCTGATTCATCAGTATTGGAATACCCTAATCGCCATCCTAAGTCAAATTCGTGGTTTTTATCAGGTTTTGACAGATCAAAATTGAATCCAATTCTACCATATGAGCCTTTGCCTGAATATATTTGTCTGTTGCTTAATACATTCATTGAGACCCAAGTTTGACCAAATTCACCTATTAGTGAAATTCTGTATGGTCCAATCAATTCAAAAAAGCATTCATAGTTGTGGTAATCAATTTGATATTTATAAGTATCGAGTTTAGGGTATAACATTGTTGCAGTGAAAATTGGATCAAATCCAACCCTAATATGGGTTAATCTTAATCTTTGACCTGATATTGTCAAACAAAAAATAAAACTAAAGAAAAATGAAAGCCTTAAAACCATTTCTGTTTGAACAATAATTGGTATCACTTGGTGAACAAAAACATTTTAAAGAATCAAAAGTGGAATAATAAATTTTGTATTTATCTAAGATCAGTTGATAAGAGTTTTCATTTGAATCAATATATCTTAAATATTTAGTTTTGATGGTGTCTTTTTTTGCCCCTTTTACAAAAACAAATATTGAACTATCTTGATTAATATTTAAAGGTAAACCTATTGATTGCCCTCTTTTTGTACATAATTCTTGCCAATTGGGCCTATTTATTCCGTATATCTGATCAAAACAATAAGGTTCAGAACCACTTGTTATTCCTTGAAATTCCAAATAAAAAGCTTCTGAATTATCTCTTTTTACAGTACATGTATAAGTTAAAGATATAAGTATTAGGATTAAAAATAAATGAGTTTTCATTTGTCCAATGTTATTATTTTGACTTCACAAACAGGTCTAAACCCCAGCCATTTTTGGGCTCCTAAATAATTTTTTTTGTCTTTAATTGTTATATGTTTTAATGAGTCCAAATAACTTCCGCCTTTTGAAGTTCCATTTACATTTATCATTTCTGACACATTACCTATCATATTAAATAAACCATAATCATTTGGTCTGTTATCATAAGCAAATTCAGGTTCTAATTCTTGATCTTCAAAGTATGGTTTTATTTTATCTATACAATTAAAATTTAATATGTCTTTCTGCAAATATGTTTCAATGTCTTTTTGAAGTTGTTTCTTAGTTACAAGGGTATCTATATGTTTAATTAAATATTTGGGTTTATAAATTTTAAATGGTTTTTGAGTGATTGACTTATATCCATAAGCATAGATTGAAGGATTATTACCTCCTGAAGCAGCAAATTCCCATTCTTTTTCTGTTGGCAATCTAAATGTGAAAATAACTTTTTTGTATTTTAAAGTGGGGTATTTTTTATTTTTTGTGATTTCTTTTTGGAATTCATTGGTGACATATGCACTTCTCCATTGGCAATACTTCAAAGCTTGTTCATAAGTGATGCCGACAACCGGATAATATTTGGTGCCTTCAAATGAGAAATAATTATACCAATGAAAAACATGTTTTCCTTTTTCAATGGATTCATCATGATGCATTTTTCTCAAATATTGGAGATTTGCACTGTTATTAGAATAAAATGGAGTAAAAGAATTTATAAAAGCGTCTCTGTGTTTTACCCCGAAGATATTTGTATCCGGATATAATTTCTTCGCTAATTCCAATGACGAATCCTGGGCTATGTGATGCAAAAATTCAAGATAATGTGCATTCATTATTTCAGAATCTTCAATAAATACATTATCAAACAAATGAACTCCATTGGGAGGTGTAGGTAATCCATTTATTGATGGGTCAAATACTTCAGTTTTGAATGGGGGAGAGGATGAAATAAATATAGCTATTATACAAAAACCAAAAGCAAACCGCATAAATGAAGATATAAAAATGATTTTTGGTTTTAATGTTGTATCACAACTTTACGAACTAATCCACCCAATTTCAGAATATAAATGCCACTTGGAATATTATTTGTTGATATTGTTACTCCTTGCTCTTGAGCTTCAATTAATCCGGAAGCAATTGAGTTTCCGGTTTGTGACAATAAATGCCATTGAATTGATTCTGTTTGAATATCAGTAAGCATGATATGTAGGTCATCATTTGCGGGATTAGGATAAATAATTACATCTGGTAATGTTTTGCTAAGTATTGAATTAATTGCTCCTGTAATTGTAACAGCGTTGGACATTTGAGGACCAAAATATGAGGCTTGCATGATTTTATTTGTTGCTCGATCCTGTATAAATATCACTACGCCCAATTGATTTGTTTTAGTATCAAATAAATCGGCATTGGTATATTGCCATGTTTGTTTTACAGTTTCTTTGTCACCAGGATTCCAATCTCTGAAAATACTTTTACCTCCTGCATCCGGTAGTAATTTTTTTGCAACATTAATGAACTTGGTTTTACCGTATGAACTTGTAACAATTCCATTTATTTCTTTTTCAATAATTCCAAAATTTACAATTAGTTCTCTTTTGGTACCATTTGAGTTTGAACTAATTGATTTATTAGCAACGAAATCGGCACTTACTTCAAACAGATTAGATGCATTTTTATATTGAACATTCTTGATATAAAAATCAGGAATTTCTAATGCCTCTTTATATATCATATTTTGGGTCAAGTTTCTTGAAGTGCCAGGTACAACAGCACCGTCAAGGGCGGCTCTAGGAACGGAAGAAAAACTATAGAACAACATCCTCGCACCAGGGTCCGAAGGATTTGCTTTATTGAATGGATCTGCCGCTGGAAAACTTGAATGATACTGAATTGCTACCGCATCTTTTTTATTTTTATTTATTAATGAATCGGTTGTCGCATAATATTTATTGGATAAACTATCATTGATATTTGTGAAATTTTCAATCAATGCGACCCTTGTTCTTTCTGCAATTGTAATGTTATCAAGAGCTACACCATCTAATGAACTTGCATTATAAGAAGCAAAAGCAATACGAATTCTTGTATTTGCGTTTGGATTAATTGCATCATCCAAAATATTTCTTGCATTAACCCAGCCTGCAGTAGTACCATTCCAACCAATTTGCTGTGCATTGGGAAGTAAGTTGTTAGGATCATATACCTGACGATAAGATAGTTGATCTCCCGGGTCTGAAATTAAATTTTGTGCATTGCACCATTGTATGCCTGTATTAAAATCTCCAACCGGTTTCCAAACATTACCTCCGTCAGTAGAATACTGCACCACGGCTCCATCAATTTGCTGATTGTTATAAGCAATATCAAATGAAAACATCGGTTTATTAAGAGAATTTAAATTGAAACAAGGACCATTTAAATATGATCTTTCCGGATTTCTATTTCCAGGATTTAACCCGGTAGCCCAAACTTTATTTGTACTATTACTGCTGTTGAATAAATTTTTTGTTGGACTACCATATTGCCATGTAGCGTTTTGACTTTGATTATCAACAAACCATGCACCCGAATTAGATTCGAAATCTTGTATATAAGGGAATGTTGTTACTGTAGGTAGGGTATTTAATGTAGATGAGTCTTTAGTAATACAGCCTACATTCGAAATGGCTCTCAACTTAACTTTATATGAACCTATATTGTCATATTTGAATGTTGGTTGAAATAGGTTAGAAGTATCAGAATTAATATCGGCTATACCAAAGTCCCAACTATATCCACTTATTGTTTGTCCCAAATTAATGGTGGACTTATTTATAAAACTCGTTATGTCACCATTGCATATATTATTCCATTTAAAATCTACAATTGGATAAGAACCTATGAAAACAGACTTGGTAATAGATTGCTGACATCCATGATTGCTTGTAGTATTAAGTTTTATATCTGTGAGACCAAACTGATTAAATACCGCAATAGGAGAAGCCGTGGTTATAACTTGATTATTAATGGTCCATTTGAAAGATTTTATGAAATCAGTAGTTACGCCAGTAATTGAAATTGTTGAAGCATCAGAAAATTTTATACTATCTGTTACACAACGACTGCTAAAACTAAAATTGGGAATAGGTACTGGATATACATTGAAATGTACGGATGTATCGTTTACGCAATTATTAGCATCTGTAAATGTATAAATGATGCTATCTCTTCCATAAGGGGCATTTAATGGTACAAATTGAGTAATTGGGAGGTTGCCAGGTAAGCTTGGGTCATTTAAGTAAAATTGTCCGTTCGCCTGATTCCCCGAGAGTGCAACAGAAAAATTCGAATATTTACAATATACCGAATCAAATACTGTATTTATTTGTATAAGCGGTTTTGGATTAACCCTAACTGTTCCACTAATGGTATTTGAACAATTATAAATATCAGAATAAGTATAAAATACAAAATAATCGGCAGTAACGGCTTTAGATGCATTTCGCGGTATAAATAATGCAGTTCCTGAATTGGTTCCTATATTTGAAATTGCATTCAATGGCATATTAGCATCGCCATAGTAATTTCCTCCTAAATTTCCTCCAGTAATGCTAAAACCGGTTAATGTTACAGGATCAGCGTACTGACAATATTGCGAAGTCAACCCAGTAAAGGTTAAAATTGGATTTGGTCGTAAATCTATTTGGAAAGTTGAGGGTGGGCCTTCACACTGATTATAGGTTTGAGTAACATAAAAATAATTGGAAACAACGTTCGTAACATTAGAATTTAATCCGGTTTGATAAACACGTCCATTTTGACCTTGTCCAAGTATTCCAACTTGGGTTATGTTTGCATACCAAGTATTAGAAAATCCGGGAACAGAAGCCATTTGTAGCGGTAGTACTTGACTTCCCGCACAAAATGTTTTTAAACTATCACTTGAAGGTTTTGGAGGAATAGACTTAACTACCACTGTCACAACTGATGCAGGACCTTCACAACCAATAAAATTAATACTTGAAGTAGTCTGACCATATGCTCGAATTGCTACATAAAAAGGATAAGCAATTCCCGGAGCGGATAATACAAAACCACTAACTGAGTTTGAAACTGGTGGAAAAAATACACCCCCAGTTGATAAATTTGGTACTTGTCCAACAATTGTAGTTGGGGAAGTATTGTACCACAATGCGTTGCTTCCTAAAGGAAAAGCAGCAGTAAAACTTGGCATTGGAACACCTGAACAGATTGCTAAAAAGTTTTGAGATGTATTTGGGGCGAAGGGTGTTCTATACACATTTAATCGGGCAGCGGCTTGATCAACTAAGGGGCTTTCGCAACCATTTATTTCTTGGGTTACGTAAAAATTATAAAAGTCAGAAATTAACACTCCTGTAAATGAATAGTTTATTGGTGGCGTATACGATAATTGGACTAAATTAGGAGAAGAAGTCACCACATTGCCACTACTAAAAATTGAGTTATTATTTTTGTTCGGATACCACCTGAATATAGGTACTGAACCAGAGAAAGTAGTGTTAGCAATTACAGGACCTAAAGGCAAACTGGTAAAGCTCGGGACACAATAAGCAGTATCTCTTGTTACTGGAATTGAGGGTGTTGGATTGATTGTAAAATTAAATCCAATTAAAGAGCTTAAACACTGGTTCGATGAATTTGGTACTTTTCTAATAAGTTGATAGTAACTTGATACAACTCCTGCCGTAGAAATTAATGGATAACTGAATAAATAACCGCTTGAGGTTGTAGATGCATATATCCAATTTATTCCATCAATGCTTAAATTATTACCAATTTGAGCAATTGCTTGTATCTGTCGGTTGGCCCCTGTACAATATCTTGATGCTTCCTGAGAAAGATTGATACTGGCAAGTGTGTTTAATCCATTAATTGTTAAACTTGGAAATGGACCAAACATTTTAAAATTTGCAGGACTTGTGGCACTTTCACATCCGTTTTTGGTTTCAGAAACATAAAAAGTCGTGTCTAAATATTTATTTTTTGCAGACAAAGGTATGAAAGGAGAGGTATTAAAAAACGGGTTGACACTCAAAACTGAACCTCCGATAGTATTATTAAAATACCATTTGTAAGTTGCAAATAAGGATATATTTTGAATTCCAAGTTGAGGGAATGTATCGTTATTACATAGAGTTAGCAAGGTTTTTACAGCCGGGGGAGAGGGAATGTTAAATAGATCTATTCTATAATTTGTTCTATTCCCAATACATCCGGTTACGGTATTAATTGCTTGAACTTGATATTGATTAGTTCCAGCAACTGATGCTAAAGAAGGCTCGTTAAAAGTACTTTGAAGATTACTACCCAACAATGTACCGGTAGTAGTGCCAATTGGCACAAAAAACAAAGTTGCTCTTTTATACCATTGAAAATATAAACCGGTAAAGGTTCCTGTCATAGTAAGTACAACACCCGGAGTTGAACTGAATGGACTAGTAACGCATCCTGAATACACCGGATTTACTATGGGTGCACTTGGCAAAGGATTAATTTTAAATGTAAAACTACCGAAATCACTAAGGCAATTTCCTGAATCTTTTCTGGCAAAATAGTTATATACCCCAGGATTAAAACTTGAAATAGGTAAATTATAGCTATTTATGTTTCCTGTATTAATGAATGCAGGTTGAGTTGTGGAACTATACCAATAAAAATTATTTCCTACATCTGTAGTAGAAAGCAAATAAGTGGAAGATTTTTCACATACATCACTTGTATTTGTTTGATAAGGAGATTGAGGCTTTCTTGATATCGTAATTCTGAACTTATAATAATCACTATAGCAACCATTATATTGTTGGCGACAATAAAAATAATAGTCACCTGCTACAGTAGTATTAATTAATTGTGAAACATCTGGATTACTAACACCATTTAGAGAACTAATTACACCTGATACGCTGGAAATGGTGCCATTACTCCATTCAATATTATAAGAATTTGTAAAATTTATTTGACCGAAATTATTAATGTTACCTTGACAAATGCCCACAAAAGAATTAACAATTGGATAATATGGATAAGGAGTTGCGGGTTTTGGATTTACATATACATATTGATAATTACTTATTGTATAGTAATATTTCTGAGAATTACATAATCCAGGAGCGGTTGTGGGAATTTGGTTTTGACTATAGGTAGGAACTAAGTAATGAGATCCAACTCCAGCCACACTTGGGTTAAATTTAAATGAAGTAATATCACCAAAAGTTCCAGTAATTCCACTTCCATAAACAGGGCCGGTTATAGTATATGCACTTCCTGAGTATGGATCCACATATCCAGTCATTGTTCTACAATAGTTTGGAGTTCCGGTTACAGTAGGATTAGGATTATTGTACAAAATATCATAATTGCTAGTAAGTTTCATATCATAATTAGCTCCATCACTTGCACAAAATGCATAGTAAGTACCGTTTAAAGTTGCACCTGATCCGGTAAATTGAACTACAATGTTATCTGGGGTTACAACATTTAAAAATTTTGAAATAGTTACACTGCACCCACTTACTGATTCCGTAAAAGTGAAATTGATAGGGATGGAATATGTTTGTGTTGTAAAACTTGCCGGATAAAATTTATTTCCATTAACTCCTGGTCCGCTATACGATTTCGTGCCATTAAAACTTGAAGAAACAGTTGCTAAAATAGTTTCAGGAGCCCCATTATTTAAAAAGGAAGTCACGGTAGGGTAAATGAAATTCATCCCAAAAAGAAACTGTGAAGCTGGATATACAATAAATGTACCTGTTGCTGTATTATTACAACCTTTAGCATCGTTTAAAGATATGTACGCTACATTTACAGTAGTTATTGAACCATAATAATTAAAATTTGAAAGGATGGCTTTATCAGTACTGTAGGGAGTTAAAGTTTGAATAAGAGGTGACATGGTAAAGCTGCCACCTGCAAAAGGCAATGACGTAAAAGCTTGAATGGTATCGCTCAAATCATTACCACAATATTTGTTTTTTAAACCATTTAAATATACGCTAGGTCTAATATTTGTTTGAACCGTTGTGACAAAGGATGTTACTGTACCACAAGCATTATAGGCCTGAACTCGATAATTATTACCTGAAAATGATGTTGGAATGCCAACAACAGTAAAATTTTGATTTTGAGAACCGGAATAGTTTGTACCATTTGAAACATTTGTCCACGAACTGCCATTAAACAATTGCCATTGGTAGTTTGGTGTAGGTGTTCCATTAGCAGAAGCAGAAATTCTAATATTCAATCCGGAACAAGTTGCCAAACTTGATGGTGGTTGAATGGACATGGTAGGAGGACTATAGTATGTTAGTTGGGCAGCTCCCGAAACCAAATTACCACAAGCGCTTCCGACATCGCACCAAAAATAATATCCGCTTAAAGAAAGTGGAGGGGTACTTAAGTTTAAACTGCTTGTAGAGTAAGTATTGGAGTAAATTCCGCCATCGGTAGAACTTGTTATTGCTGAACCTGTTAAAGTAGTAGCACCTCTATACCACTGATAAGTTAAGTTAGTTCCGGAAGGGGTAACTATATTAAAAGTGACAGGTGTTCCCGAACATGTGGTTACTGATGTCGGATTTCCATAAGAAGGACTATTTTGAACATTTATAGTACTGTTTGATGTAGAAAAAGTGCCACAAACGCCACTTGCGGTTGCACGAATATTAAAGCCATTAAGAGCATCGCCTATGGTTCCTAATCCCAAAATGGTTGAGTTGGAATTAGAAAAAGTAATATCTCCTGGTCCCGGAGGATTGTAAACACCATCAGTTACTAGTGTATTAGCAGCTCCTCCAGAGGTACTTGAACGATACCACGAAAATGTTACATTTGAACCAATTACAGTAATGCTCATACTTGTACTTGAACCACTACAAACTGTTGCAATAGATGGGTTTATACCTAAAATTTGAGTTGTAGGCAAATTATTTAAACTTGCAGAACTAGAAACTACAGTTCCGCAAGCACCTGTAACTGTTGCTTGATAAGTTCCAGGGTAGTTTGAGGGAATTCCATTCAAAGAAAGATTTCTGGTATTTGCACCTGAAATACTACCTCCATTTGATAGTATATTACCATCTTCACCCCATACAATTGAAAGGTTATAACCAGCTATTGTATTAATTCCTATGATTGTATTACCTCCTGAACAATAATTGTTAGAAAGTAAAGGTCCAGTAATACTGGTAGTTGGTCGAATGGTTAAATTTGCACCTCCAAGAGTTACAGGGGATCCACAATCACCTGATATGCTGCAAACATAAATTGTATTTCCTACTAATCCACTTGGTACTGTTAGATTCAAACTTGTAGTACTAAAAGTGTAACCGTATGATCCGCCATCAGTGCCTGCAGTTATAAAAGTACCATTTTTTAACCACCTATATTTTAAATTACTACCTGTTGCACTTACATCAAATGATACGTTGTCTCCTACACATCCAGTATATGCAGAAGGTCCTGAAAATGTAGTTATATTATTTGAAACAGTTAATAATGTACCTGTGGTTGTTACAACTCCACAAGAACCTGTTATAATATTTTGATATGTTACTCCATTAATAATTGGAAGGGCTATATTTAATCCAGGAGTCGAAAATGATGTACCGTAATTACCTGCTTCAGTACTTGCATTAATTGCAACTCCATTTTTCAACCATTGATAGCTCAAATTCAAACCTGTGGCACTGGAGTTTATAGTTGTTGATATCAAAAAACATGTATTCTTGGTTAATATTTCTGAAACTATTGATGTAGGTGGATTTACAGAAAGTGCAATTCCGGAGGTAGTCAGTTGACCAGTAAAACCTGCTGCAGGTGCTCCTGAACATACATTGCTTATTACATTTCTAAAAACACTTCCTGAAATTGAATAAGGAAGTGAAGACAAATCCAAACCTGAATTTGTAAAAGTATATCCGTAAATACCCCCATTAGTTGAAGCATTAATGGAAGAACCTATACTACTTCCTGTACCTTTATACCATTGATAAGTCCATCCTGTATTAGTCCCAACTTGAAAAGTTTGTGTATTTGTTGGGCATAAGGGCATTGAAAAAAGAGAAGTAATAGTCGTGCTTAAATAAGTACTTAAAATTTGACTTTTATTTAATGCTGTTTTGAAAATCCTTACTTCATCTATTGCTCCATTAAAAAGGAATAATCCAGAAGTTGATGTTGCAAATTGATTATCAAAAACCGCTCTACCAAAAGTTAAACCAGCATTTGTCATTACACCAAATACATCAGCTGCGGGAGTCCCACCAATGAATTTACCATTGATATAAATTTTTAACGAATCAAACGCTTTATAGGTATATGCTACATGAAACCATTCGCCTGTATTAACAAACACACCTACATCTTTGGTATTGAAGTTTGTTTGGGCTCCTGTTCTATCATATACTTCGGCAAATACCCCATTTTGTTTAACCGCAATGGAATACCCTGTGGTAGGGCTGTTTGATGCAAATTTTGAAACAATTTTGCAATCAGTTAAATCAAATGGAATTATCCATGCAGAAATAGTCAGTTCACTGTTAGGTTCCATTTCTGGTACACCAGGTAAAGTATTGACATAAAGATTGTTATTTTGACTTCCATCAAAAGTTATTGCACTGTTTGAAACATTACATCGATTGGTATTAAATGGAACAGACCCCGTTATAGAAGTGTATACAATTGTGCTTCCGGATGTTGTTCCTGTATAACTTCCGCCATCAAATAAAAAGCGGATATCCGGAGTAGGTGCAACTTGAGCAGAGGCTGAAATAAAACCAATAATAAAAATAAATAACCTAATAATTACATTTTTATGTGCCATAATTTATAGGGTTAGTGTACCACAGTAATTTTTTTAACAGATTGTACAATACCTCCATTTTCAAGTTTCAAGAAATACAATCCTCCGGGTATATTTGAAGTATTGATTTTAAATGATTTTTTGCCTTGTTGCATTTGACCTTTATTTATCTGATTTCCAATTTGATCATATAAAGTGTACGTAATGTGTTTTTCCGGTTCTATATTGTACAAAACAGTAACTTCATCATTTGAAGGATTAGGGAAAATTGTAATTTCTTCATTTTTTGATAAAGTCCTAATTTGTTTCACTTCTGTTACTGCACTTGGTGCTGGCAAAGGTCCATTATATGCCGCTTGTAAAACTTTTTTGGATTTTGCACTTTGTACAAAGCCAACAACGCCAATCTGATCATTATTGGTGTTCAAATTTTTTATATCCCAACTATGTGACATAGTTTTGCTTAAACCAGGTGTCCAACTTTGGGAAACTGTATTTCCTCCGGCATCTGGAACCATAGTTTTTAATACAGATTCAAATCGAGTCTGACCATTTTTTGTTGTTACATTATTTACAACCCTTTCAACTACGGCAATATAAAAAACCAATTGACTATCAGCACTTATATTAATGTTGGAACTTATAGTGCTTAAAATACTAAGTTTATTTCCTGAAATTGATTTTTGAATATAAATATTAAATCCCGGAACATTTAAAGTTGAAATGTCAATGTTTAAGGCTGATACTTTAAGTGAATCGCCATTGCTGTTGAAAGATGGTCCATTATAAACATTGCCATCTAAAATAGTATAGGGGACATTTTTAACACCATAAAACAATGCTCTGGTACCAGGGTCGGAAGGGTTACTAGCATTAAATACATCACTTTCCGGAAAGCTAGTGTGATATTTAATTGCAATAATATTTTGTTGGTTGTTGTTTAATAATTGATCCAAACCGGGTGCAGCGGAACTAATATTCGCAAAAACATTTGCTGAATTTAAATCATTACCATTAGTGAATTGTTCTAGAAGTGCTATTTTAGTTCTATCCCCAATCCAAACATTGTCAAATGCAAATCCATCTAAGGGCTGATTTTTATTAATATTAACGTTTGATGTGCTGCCTAAGGCGAATCGAAGTCTGGCTTTTTTTACTCCTGCCATATTACTTAATACATTTCTGGCATTATACCAGGTTAAAGAAGTATCGGAATTACCCGTCCATCCTTTTGCCAGTCCAATTTGCGACCCTGGTCTGCCAAATATGTTATTGGAATTAAACCAATTAAATCCAGTAGACACATCTCCAACATTGGTCCAGCTGATGCCATTATCAAGTGAATATTGCAACACCACGCCATCAATGTTTGTGAATGTAATATTTTTAAAATCAAATGAAATCATTGGTTTATTCAAAGAAGAAAAATCCATACAAGGGAAATTTACATAAGAATCCTGACCCCTTGTGTATATAGTATCTTTAATATTTGTTACCCAGATTTTGCTTGTAGCAGGTTGGCTTTTAATATATTTTTTTGAAGGTACACCCCAAACCCAATCACTGTTAACACCATTAGTGAACCAACCTTCTGATGAACTTTCGAAATCAAATAATTTGGGAAATGTTGATACATAAGGCAAAATATCAACTCTAAATACAGTGTCAGACACACAATTTTTATCAGAACGTGTTGTTAATGAAACTTTATAATAACCTGATTTTTTATAAAGAAATTTTTGATTGGTTGAAGTATCACTTATAATACGATTACTTAAAAGTGTACTATCACCAAAATTCCATATTTTAGATACTATTTTACCGGAACCTATTGTTGATTTATCCTTAAAAGTAGTGCTATCTCCAAAACACACAAATTTCCATGAGAAATTTGGCACTGGATAGGGTTTGACTTCATACAATGAATCCTTTTGAGCTATACACCCTTTGTTGGTTGTAACTTTAAAAGAGGTTGAATATGATCCTGTAAATAGTTTCCTAGTGATATTTATAGCATTAATGGTATCAATTGAGGTAAATTTCCATGTACTTTTAGAAATTTGATTACTTGTTACACCTGTGGTGTTACTTGTAAATTTAATTGAATCTCCTTCACAAAAACTAGATATGCTAAAAGATACAGATGGGACAGTATGAACTGAAAAATACTGAGTAATTGTATTAAAACAGGAAGAACCTGAAAGTGTAAATGTATATGAAATTGCAAATGTATCAACACCTGCTCTGATAGGTTCTAATTGATTATTTGCATTGATACCATTAACAGGCAAATTTGTAGTTAAAGATTTCATTCTTAATGAACCTGTACCGTTTACATTTGCAGAAGTTATTAATGGAATGGTTAGCCCCGGATATGCACAATAGCCTCCAAGAGTATTTAATGTTTGAAACGATAATTGGGGGGTTGGATAAACTTGTACTGATTGAGAGGTGCTATTTGAGCAACCTGTAACAGGATTTGTGTAAGTGTATTGCACATTTTGACTGGAAACTGATAAAGATGCGGTTGCAGGGTTAAAAGTAGCAACATCTGACGAAATAGAATTAAAACCGGAAATAGTAGAAGTTAAAGACCCACCGGAAGGTAACCCGGTAATTGTTGCTACTAGTTCGTACAAGCAATATGTGCTTGATAATCCATTTATTGATACTCCGGGTAAGGTATTGATTGTAATAGTTACACCTGTCAAACTACTTTCGCAAGTGTTGAAAGTTTGACTTACATAATAAGTTGCAATAATTTTATTTGTTATAAAACTACTTGAAAACAAACCTGTATTGTAAAAATTACCAATTCCACTTATCCCTCCAGAAAGGGAGGTGGTATACCAATTAATAGATGCCAATGAGGAAACTCCGGAAGCTGTCAAAGGATTTATTACTTGTCCTGCACAATAACTTGGAGGACTAATTGAGATTGGGCTTGGAGGTATTGGAGTTAAAATTACACTATCAATTTTTGCAACACTATTGCAACCATTAAAAGTTAAATTAGAGGATTGAAAATAATTGGTAGTTTGGGTCACATAAACTTTGACAAAGTTTGGAGGTGTGTTTGCAGATATCCATGATGGTAGAGTAGTCACCAAAATGTTTGTATTTAATAAATTTGTGCTCGATACAGTTTGAGTTAGTGCTGCATCTTTAAACCATGTATATTTTGGATTTACCTCTGAAGAAGATGCAGTAAATATTGGCAAATTATTTCCTGAACAAACAATTCTAGAAATATCAGGTGTAGTGAAAGGAGCAGTTGGGATTTGAAAAATTTGAACATTTAAGGTTGAGGAAGGACCATCACAACCATTAACATTCTGAAACACTTTAAAATTTAAAGAAGTATTCTGCGAAAAATTATTGGCGCTTAAAGAAGAATTAAAATAGGAGAATGAATTACCTGACTGTGTTACCAAATTTGTTCCTAGGTAAGTTGCGTTGTCAAAATTTGTCCAATAAAATGATTGATTTGTAAGGGTTGGTACTTTTGCTCTAATCAATTGTAAGGGATAGCTACCTGCACAATAAGCGGTATCTTTCACAATCGGGGCTTGGGGAGTTTGTCTGATTTCAAAATTTACAGAACTCAAAGTGCTCAAACAGCCAAAAGAACTAAACTTAGCAAAATACGTTCGAATTCCGGCAATTGTGTTATTATAATTTACATCATCTATACTAGGATTTAGTTCATTAGAGCCATTGTTTATTGGTGAACTGCTGGTTGCAGTTAAATACCAGCTAATCGATAATCCTGCATTTAAGTTAGTTGCTTTTAGATTTTGAATATCTGAGTTGGATACTCCGGTACAATAATAAGAAACAGGATTTATAAGAGCAGGGGATACAACGGGGTTGCTAATTTGAACAACTAATTTTTTATATGGTCCAAAACAACCTTTTGTACTTTGACGAATGAAAAAATTAGTTGAACCTGCAATTGAAGTGTTAATTCCTGTATTATAACCTATGGCAGTTGAAACTATACCTGAAACAGAACTGGGACTACGCCATTCAAAAGTAGGGTTCACCAAATTTACAAAAGAACTTCCTGTTATGGAAGGAGAAATGGGCGAGGATAAGGTAATGTTATAACAATAAGGTGCATTATTATACAAACTATCATTAGTATTAATTATTTGTGGTAAAGATGGCAATGCCACAATTTCAAAACTGACGTTTGTAGCAGAAGCGCTACTACAGCCAGTATTAGCATATCTTGTTTTTACATAATAGCCAGCTGTGGTGGATAGATTTGTACTTAATCCGGTATTAATTCTATTAGTAAATTGTACACCTGGAGTGGTGATTGTAAACAAAGTTCCGGAAGCACTTACAGTAGTTTGTGAATTTATGTACCAATCAAATATTAAATAATCGGTAGGATCAAATCCTGAAACTGATAAAACAGGAGCCGCTCCAAATTGACAAAAAGTATTTGAACCTAAAACTGTAGGCGATTGTGGTAAAGGATTAAATTCAATTGGCACAAAATTAAAACCAGAAGTTGAACCTCCTATTTGATTGGAACTACAACCATTGATTTCCTGGGTAAGATAATACCCAGTTGTTGAAGATAAGCTCACTTGTAAAATACCTGTGGTGGTAACAGGGACTAAAGTTAATGTTGAGGTAGTTGTATTTGGCCCATTATACCATTTGTAAATGGCTCCACTTATAGTGTTGTCTGGAACTAAATTAAGTTGATATGTTGAACCAGAGCAAAATTTGGGAAGTGATGCAATTAAGTTAGAAATACCCGGAACTGAAGGAATTCCAACTAAAGTTACAGTGAATAAAGTTAATTTCCCTTCACAGCCATTTACTACTTGTGATACTCCAAACTGATAAATGCCGGGCAAAGTTGAGTTATTAATACCTAAACTTGTGAGGTTTACATTATATCCAACCAATGAAGAAATACCCGGAGAGGTAAATAATAGTGTTTTAGAAGTCTGACTTTGTGCGGTATACCAATTGAATGAAACGCCATCTAATGTTGTTGTTATTCCAAGAACGTCTGAGGTGACTTTTCCTAAACAAAATGATTTTGAATTTGTAAAATTTAACGTAGGTGCCGCTGGTTCTGCATAAACTTTTATGGATTGTTGTTTCCATATGGCATGATTATTCAAAAAACAACCCGGTGCTTGTGTTGAATTTTTAGTGTAACCAAAATTATAATACATTTGATGCGTATTGACACCGGCTAAACTTGGAGTGAATTTAACCCCAACTATTGAATAAATATTCCCACCTATTAATGTGTATACGCCACCACTCATACCTGCTCCGGTTGATACACTTCCGGAATAAGATGGTGCATTTAATGTGATGGAGGTACTATTTTTACAATCATTAATTGTTAAGTTAAGTGGGGGTGCACAACAACCTGAAACTGAATAATAGCTTTCCGGTGTCTGGCTTATTAGACCATTAAGAACTACATTATAAGTAGTTGGGTCATTAACACAAAAGCTCCCTGTTCCTGAAGTTCCAAATAAGATACTTAAAGGAGGCTTTGGATTAAAATCAAATGTAGCATTTTTATCGTATACGGTTACAGAAATTGAAGATGTATCACTGCAACCAGTGATTGTGTTTGTTGAGTATACAAAAATATTTGTGCCTCCAATAGACACTTCATCAGCAAAAAAAAAGTTGTTTGCTACACCAGGTCCACCAAAAGAATTTATCAAATTGGCACCAGTCACAGTAATTTGTTTTGCTATTCCATCTCCATAAGGGAAAGAATTTTGACCTAAGGTAATTGAAGTAACAGAAATAACAGGACTTATTTTGGCAGTTCTAGTTATGGTATTGCATGAACCAAAACCTGGATAAGTGTAAGTAAGTGTTACATTTATTGATGTACCAGTTGCGGATAAACTTCCAAATGATTTAGGGTTAAACTCCAAATTTCCATTCCCTAAATTGGTAATTGAACTTGACAAAGTGGAAATTGAAAAACTGCCGTTTGTAGGAAATGCGTTTATTGTATCTTTGCCATTATTTAAGCAATATTTATCATTCCAACCAAATATGTTGCCTGCATTTGCGGATGATAGTGTACCAATGACAGAACCTGAAGGAAAACCAGTTGGATTAATCAGCCCATAATAATTATATGCAGGAATATCGGTAAATAATACATTTCCAGTGGCAAAGTTTGATACCGCTTTAATTTTAATACCTGAAATAGTAAATGCGTCCAATGCACTGCTACCATTGAAATAGCACATTACTCTAATAAAATTTTTTGTAACTAAAGTATAATCAGGATATTGGTAAATGAAACTTATGTCTCCTCCGGATTTAAAATTATATTGAACAAATTCTGTTTGAATTTCAAATCCAGAAGGAACGGCATAAACAAAATTTGCATAACATGGAAAGGAACTGCAAGCACTACCTCCTGGTTGGAAATCATTTGAAAGTGTTTCGCCAATTACAAAATCTGGTAAGCTAATCATGTTACCATCATTAGGACAAATGTTATTAATATTAAACCCGGTACCTAATACGGTTACAGCTCCTTTTGTGGTAAAAGATGCGGTAATAACTATAAAAAATAAATAGATTAGTCTAATTTTTTTAAATAACATGTTTTTAGTTTGTAATCTTACCGTTGGCATCGGTTTTAATTAAGCACATAACGATATTACTTGGTTGTTTGGACTGTAATGACATCATCCCAGAAATAATATATCCACCATCTTTTGTTTGTAAAACACTAGTTCCCACATCATCTGCAGCCCCCCCAAAGGTTTTAATCCATTGTTGATTCCCCTCACTATCAACTTTAATCAGCATAATCTCAAATCCAGAATTATTTGTGCTTTCAATAGTTCCTGTTATTATATATCCGCCATCGGAGGTTATATCAACAGAATTGCCTACTGCATTAAATCCATTGCTATAACCAATATAGTCTCCTTCTTTGTCTTTGTTACTGTTCAACTTTACCAAAAAGGCTTCAAACGCTCCAGTTTCACTATTAATACCTGTACCGCATACAATGTAACCCCCATCAGGTGTTCTTTTCATTTGACCTGTGAATAATGCCTGTGGAATATTTACATTTGGAGAAAGTTTGTCTAATGTTTGGGATAAATTACCATCCTTATTTAATTTGCCTACTATAGGAGAATAAACTTTTGACTCTGCCGAACCAGCACTCACTTCATTTATCAAACCACTTGTTGCTAAAAAATCAACTTCTCCTTCAATTGCTCCTGGGAGTACACTTGAAATATAAGAAGCCAATCCTTCAGTACCTAAGGGGTTCAAACTTTGGGCTAAATTTCCAAACTCATTAACTTTCAAATAGTATAATTTTCTGGTAAAACCATTAACGGCATTGGTATAATAAACAGAAGCACCAACTAAATATCCTCCATCGGGAGCAATTTTGATATCATATGCTATAGTTTCGTTTTGGAGATATCCAAATTTACGTGTCCAAATGGTATCTCCACTTTGGTTTATCTTGAGCAAATAAATTTGATTTAAAATTTTTGAAGTTCCGGCAACACTTACAACCAAACCTCCTGCAACAATATAATTACCATCCGGGGTTTCTTTAATTGATTTTCCGGAATCAGCTCCAAAGCCACCATAGTTTTTGGCCCAAATTGTATTTCCTGATTTATCAGTTTTAACTACATAAATATCACTATTTCCGTTTGAAAATGAACCAGATGTTCCAACGATAATATATCCTCCATCTGAGGTTATTTGAACTTCATTAGCTATATCACCACCAGCTCCTCCATAGTATTTTATAAAACCTTTGGACAAATCAGGATTGATATTTGACTTTTGACAAGTATTGAGTAATACCAAACCAAATGAGAAGAAGAAAATTGCAAATATACTTGATGCGATTTTTCTAAATTTTAAAGTTATGTAAGTATGATTCGAAATCATTTAAACCTGATTTAATAAATAGTTTTTTTATTCTTTTTAACACTATAAATGGAATACATATAACCAACATTTAACATGATGTTGTCTAAATAAAAATCGTTATCCAAATATCCGTAGTTAGTGATTTGAGTTAAATAGTTTTCATACCTTTTCTCAGAAGCAGCAATGTTAGTTAAACCGTAAAAATATCGGGCATCTAATGTTAAAAATCCATATCCAAGTTTGTAAGTGAGCCCACCTCCAACAACAGCAGAGAAATTAAGAGGCGTTCGTTGGGATTTAAAATCAACATTTGGACCATCAAATTCATTTTGACCTTTATTAATGTCTCTTCTAATCACTTGGCTACCAGACGAAAGCATTAAATGTGCAGCAGCTCCTCCTCTAATAAATACTCTTAATTTTCGGTTGCCGGGATGGTATTTTAAGGTAAATGGCAAATCAATATTTGATAAAGCTTCATTAGAAGTTACTTCTGATACGTTTGGTATTACGCTTGAAATAGAGCTATACGATTTTGAAGTATATAAAGCATCCACAGTTGCATACAATTTTTTATAAATAGCAATGTCTAAAGTAATCCCAAAATTGAAATTAGTTCCTGGAAAATATCGAGTAGGATTGGATGATGTATTACCCGTACCATAATTTGTAATAACTCTAGGTGAAGATCGGTTTACACCAACTAATGCTCCGAACGACACAAGGGGTTGTACCCTAAACGATCGATACAAATTGGTGTATTCAATTGGATCTAAAGCATCATTTGGCTTATAATCAGGCTCAAAACGCAATAATTGATACATACTTCGTTCAGCTTCTTGTAAATTATCTAAAAATAAATGGGATAATATTACTAAACGGTATGCTTGCAGCATTTCAATTTTGGTAAAACCATTTGACAAACAGCCACTTAATTTATCGGGAATCGTTTCAAGATTGCCTTGTTCATAGCTTTTTTGAGCTTCCTTAAGCACCTGACTACAAGATGATTGTGCAATCGAGTTCATGCTTATAAATAACATGAGAATGCAACTGAATATTAATTTTAGGTTTAGGTTAGTCATGAAATCTTTAAAATAACGAAGTGCTATTCAAGTTCTTTGTTTTTTCCTTGAGGAAGTCCTTCACAAGTTGATTCATAGTTGATATCTTTTGCTACAAATAAATTCCATTCGTCAGGAGTCATATTTCTATTGAGTTTCGGACAAATTCTATTAGCCATTGCTTCAATTCCAGAAGGATATACTCTAATCAAATTATCGACACAACCAGTGATAATTGTTTGAGCATCAGGCGAGAAAGCTACTGACCAAACCCATGAGTTATGATCGCGCAGCACTATAGGTTGTTCATTTAAGTGAGCTATATCCCAAATTCGAACAGTTCCATCAAAGCTAGCGGTTGCAATAACTTCATTTTTAGGGTCAAATTTTATGTCATTTATCCTTGCACGATGTCCTGATAAATTGGCAATAAGTTTTTCATTCTCAAATAGTTTTACATTTCCTAGTTCATCACCTACCGAAAGGAACTTGCCATCCGGACTCAAAGCCACTGCTTGAATTTTATGCATATTTTTAATTGCTAATTGACGCTCTTCTCCTGAATTTGAAGCATTATAAACATATACTTGTCCATTATCATCTCCAGTGTATATTTTCTTGTCGGGAGATATAGCAATAGTTTTAACTTTAGATTTAGGTCGAGCTAATACGCTATATTTACCAGTTTCCACATCTCTTATTAATAGGCTATTTCCTACTGAATCAGAACCTGCTGAAATTATGGATTTGCTATCAGGCATGAAAGATGCTGTCCAAATTTGACCTTTATGTCCGAACAATTTCTTTGGTTTGGCATTTGGATCTGAAAGGTCGAATAATTGCATAAAGTTTCCTTCGCCAATTACAAGCATCCATTTATCATCAGGGCTAAGTATTAATTTCTTATTGATAAAATTATTATTAAAGAATGTAATGTTCGTATAGGTGCCATTTTGAAGTACCCATTTCAAAATTTTCCCATCACTTCCGCCTGTAAACATTTCTTTACCGGTTGAATTGTAAACTACAGAACGAACTGCATCCGTATGACCTAATAAGCTATTATATTTATCATGGAACAAATGTTTATTGGCATAATATAATGCATCATACACGTCATGATTATGCGGATTTCCATTATATTTTTTGTTAAATAAATATGCTTGTTCAGCAACTAAAGCTCGGGTAGTAGTATCATATATTTGTAATGATTTTACTGCCATTGCTTGTGAAATGGATAGCATACGTTGTTTTTGTGCATCATTTGCAGCGGTTTCAGCCAACTTTTGTTGTTCCATAGCTTTTTGTTCTGATGCCAATGCTAATTGCCTTTGTTCTTCGGCAATTTTCATTTGCTCACGAGCTAGAGCCATATTTTTAAGCGCTAATATTTTTTGCTTATTAGCTTCCTCGGCAGCAATTCTAGCTTCTTCGGCTTTCTGATGCGCAACTTCAGATTGATATATTGCTTCTTTCTCTTTTTCCAGCGCTTTTTCTTTCTGTTTTAATGCCTCTTTTTCTTTTTCTTGGGCTAACTTTCTTTGGTATTGAGCTTCTTGGGACTGAATTCGAGCAATTTCTTTTTGACTATCTGCTTCAAGCATTAGTGTGTAGCTCCAAATTCCAACTCCCAAAAATATTAATGCCGCAATTGAAGCTATAATGGTTATCATTCTGGATATTCTAAGCCTTCTTTTCTGAAGTTCTTCTTTAACCTTTTGCTCAGTTTCAAATGATTTTTTACTTGATTCCAAGAAAACCATTGTGCGCTCAAATGCAGGATTGTATCTTTCGGCCCAATCTAAAGAAGGATTATTCTTTTCTTGCCAATTAAGCGCCAATTGCAAATCGGGTGGTCTCCAAAGACCTGCTTTACCTATTTGATATTTTGCGGCTGCGTCCGAAAGACGTAAATACATTTCAACAGCTTGTCCTTCTTCGTCAACCCAATTTTTTAGTCGAACCCATATACGCATGAGGGATTCGTGTGAAATATCAATTATAGAATTGTCCGCTAATTTCACATTTGCAGGTGGCATTAGTAATGAGCGTCCTGGTTTACGGAAAACCTCTACTATGCTAATAATTTCAGATGTATCGCATCCAGATATTTTAGCCATCACACTAACCCTAGTAGGTCTGCGTATACCATCCGTGTCACCGGTTTTTTCGGTAAGACATTTGAACATCGATGCACAAATCTCTTTTTGACGTGTATTTAACTCATCATAAGCTTCATTTGCATGTTGAGATAATGCACCCGACATAGTCCCAATAGCTTCATAATGTTGTAAGTCAATGGGTTCGTCTTTATCTCTATTTTCAACCCAATAATCAAAAGTACGCATGAGCGAGTGCGCAAGAATGGGTAGTTGATCAGTATTATCTCCTAAATCACTTAACAATTGTTGTAGTAAACGAGATGATATTTTACCTCCGGCCACGGAAACAGGACCTGCAATTGCTGTCCTTTTTTGTTCCCTGGTCATTTGGGGAATCAAATAATTAGATTGATTGATTAGTTTCGTTAGCTGAGGAAATTGAGCGCAATCACCAATAAAATCAGAACGCATGGTCACCGCTACATATATGGGTGCTTTTAAGTCTTCAATAGCTTCAACCAATAAATTTACAAACGCCAAAGATTCACTGGAACCTCCTGATTCTTCATGCTTCCGAAAGCGAAAAAGTTCCTCAAACTGATCGACTATTATTAATATATTTTTGTTTTCTGTTTCGGTATATTTACTAACAGCTTCAATTAATCCTAGTGAACTACTTCTTAACAATGTAGCTATGATTGTTTTTCGAAGTTGGCGTTCATCTTCATCAAGTGAACTATATTCTTTGTCTTTTCTTAAAATTGATTCAGACAAATTGTCTATTGGACCTCCTCCGGGGCGTGTTACAATAACATCCCAATTAGTTCCAATTTTTGTTAAAAATCCGCCATATAATATTGGAATAACACCACAATAAATGAATGAAGATTTTCCGGAACCTGAGGAACCGATAATGGCTACGAATTTGTTTTCTGCAAGTTTGCGAAGAACTTCATCACTTTGTCCTTCACGGCCGAAAAACAAGTGACTTTCGTCCATTGAAAAAGGGCGCAACCCAGGAAAAGGATTGTTAAACTTCTTTTTTGTAGAAGTTGTACCGCTGGTAGTTATTTGGATTGTGTCAGTAGTTGTCATACTTTAACAGGGTTTAGGAATCCCGATAAGTTATATTGCAATTCATCATTAAATTCAAATACAGGAACTTCAAATCGGGTGAAATTATTAGTTCTGTCTTTTGCATTTTTACCGAATACTAATGCTTTTTGGATTTCACCTTTGTTTCTACCTAATCCAGGAGCTTTAAGTAAATCCAAAAACTTCATTTGTACCCACAAATCGTTTACATTATTCATAAAAACCAAACCTGTATCGCAAGTTCTAAGGTTTTGTAAGTGAATTTCTCTCAATTCAAGCAAGTTGCCTTCGAAGGATGGCGTTATTACTTGTACCTGATTATTTTTACAAATTTCCGCTATTTTTTTTGCTTCAAATTCATCGGCTTTGTCATAAATTAAATATACCGATTTTGAATGATTGCTATTATTGTTTTTGGTTTCAGTTTTTTTGATTTTATCTAAATTTACACCTAACAGTTCACCCAAAACTACTGTTTTAAAATCTTCAATTGGTGATTGAAGTATTTCAGCACCTTCATTTGCTTCCAAATCTCTTCTTAAATTATCAACGAACATTTTTTGTTTGTCGTTGAGTAATTGAGCAGATGGAGAAATCCAAATTAGTCTGCTGAATTTTTGTTCGTCATCGACAATTGCAGATTGTAAATGTGCATGTTCGCTTGCCAACTTGTTTTGGATATCAAGAATTGATTTTTCTAAACCATAAGCCAATTCACCATAACTATCGCCAATAAGATGGATGGATAAACGACATTTTTCAAGATCTTTCTTTATATCCACTTCCATTTCTTTAGGATTCAATGGTAATGCGTGGTCTGGGAAAACTCTAAATCCATGTCGAGTAAGTTCTCTTTTAATATTATCTCTGTGCCACTGTAAGTCAAAACCCGTTTCGCACAAATAGACATTTTTATCGCTATAGCTATTTTCTTCTCCGTGATTAATTGCAATATCCAAATTTCGAAAATCGCGAATGATGGCAGATATATCATAAGCAATATCCACTAACTTAAGCCAATATTTACGTTCGGCATCGCTGTTGAAATAGTCACTAAATTCACTTATCTCACCACTTTCTTCATCCGAATAAAATAAGTCGTATGACAAAAAATTAAGCAATTTAGATGGTTGTTCGGTTAAAGGAACCGGGAATTTTACTACTTTGAATATCCTAGAATGACTGTTGACATACAGATTGTTTGAAGCTTGTGTAATTTTAAAAAAATCGCTTAATTCTTCTAAACAGGCTTCGCTTTTGACATAATTGGGAGATAAAATTGAAATAAATAATCCCACTTTTTCAATTTCAGATCTTGAAGGTTTTTCTTGATTGCTGTAATTAAGGAAAGATACTTTTTCGCCTAATATTTGAACAAGCAATATTTCAAGGAATTTTCTGAAATTATTTACCCAACCATCCGCACCATTTATGGCTTCATTATCTCGAAGGGCATAACTAATATATATGTCGTTTTTGAATTCCATTCATTTATACTTTATCAACTATTTCTTCCAATTCATCCTCATCAATTTCTTTTTCAGTTCTGAATTTTTTGTGCACTACTTTTATTAACTCTTTTGCAATTTCAAAGTTATCATTAATTTGTTCATAAAATTTATCTTTTTCTATTTTGAATAAAAGACAATCTTCAGCTGCAATTATTTCGTTTTCAATAATATCCGATTCTAATATTAATGTTTCTCCAATTAGGTCATTTTGGAAAAATTCATTTATAATTTCTCCTTTATCTGATTTTGAATATGCTTTGCCATGAACTAATATAAATAAAGGAGATTCGCCACTTGCTCCTTTTGCCAAAATAACTTCATCTTTTAAAATTCTGAATTCTTCAATAAGTTCAACAAACTCAACTAACACAGCACCTTTTACATGTTTAAATGCATTGGTGTTTTTGAGGAAAAATATCTTTTCTATTCGAGTTAAACTCCTGATAGACTCCGTACTATCATATGTTTTGAGTAACAAACTATCTAATTCTCTTTTAGCATGTTCACCAATTCGATGGCTGAGTTTGTGATACAATGCTGGATTTTTTTGAATAATAGCCCAAGCAGCAGTTTCACGAAGGAGTTCATCAGGATTAAATAAGTTTGCAGTAAGGTCATCACACATAGGAGCATCTTTCATATTACCATATGCATATAAAGCACAAGCTTTAGTCCATTTGTTAATGCTATTATAATCTCTATTTATTATTTGGATCAAGACCTCAATATTGTCTAACTTTTGACGAGGGAAATGATTTTGTAACTTTTCATTTCTCATGTCTTGAGGAATATCTTCCAAAAGTGGAAATAAAATAGGTTTTAATTCGTCAGCTAAGAACACATCTAATAATTCTATTCCGTATACAATTCCTTCAACGTTACCACTTTCGATATTTTGACGTACCAGTTTTACTGATTGAGGATCATAAATCAGTGCCATTAACATATAAATGTTATCGAAATTGAAAGAGATTTCTTCTTCTAATGCTCTTTTCAAATGTGTTGCATAATGTGCATTAGGCAACTCGGTAAGTGCAGCAATAACCCATGCAGAGTTTCCTATATCTGTTTCGATAGATTGCTTAATTCTACTAATTTGGTCTTCTTTGGGTCTAAATCCGCAACTGCTCAAACAAAGAAGTACATTATTCATGATTTTTTTATTTGGAATGTCTATTTTATTCCATAACAATGAAATCACTTTTTCACCTCTTATCCGACCATATATCTGAACAATTTTTTCTTGAATCAATTCTGATTGATTTGTTTTATAAAAAGCGGCTTCAAGAGCTTGTAAAATATCTTCTCCATATGAAATTAAAGCAGCCGCTGCGGCATTAGTAAAGGTATAACTTCCTAAATATTCAATCAAAATAGGCCAAGTTTCATGTTTTTTTACTAAGGCAGCTGATTTGATGGCCGCAAAGCGTACAGAAGGTTCAATATCACGAAGCAACAATAACAACTGAGGTAAATACGCATCTTCTTTGGTCCGACCAATTAGATGAGCAGCAAAAATTCGTTCCTGTACTTTTTTTGATTTAGTAAGGAAATAAGTGTAATTAGGACTAATATCCTGACTGTCAGTGGCATTAAGGTTATTTAATGCATCGGTTGCGAGCTTTGCAATTTCTGGGGATTTTTCTGATTGGGCAGATTTTTTAAGTTTGTCAAGTGCTTGTAATGTATGATTATAGCTAACTCTTTTAATTACATGTTCTTTTATTTTTTCATGTGATTTATCAAAAAATGATAAATATTTATTGTCTGCCATTATGGGTTCTAATTTTTCCATGAGTTTCAATGTGTATATGACAGTGTTTTCGTTTTTATTTTCTAATTGTTTTACAAGTACATCTGTAACTTCGTAATCTTTTCTGTCTACAAAAGTTTCATCTCCTCTATGTTGGTTAAGAGCCGAAGTCAATGTATTTCTATATTCGAGGAACAATTGTATAACAATAAAAAAATACGCCACACAAACGCCCACCAGTAAGTATGAGAAATAAATTAACTCTGAAAAGTGAAGTAATGCCAGTGTGGTTAAAATTCCTCCAGCAATAAAACCTGAAAATTCCTTGAAAAATCCCTCTATTTTAGATTGAACATCAAACCTAACTTTGAAATCAAGAGGAATAAAAAGTGATTTTACAATTGGATCCTCAAATGCTTCTCTTAATGATTGAAGAAACATTTTACTCATTGATAAGAAGATAAAAAACAAAATAAAGCTGGTAGCTTCAGCTGTATAGCCAAATATAGTTCCAATAATAGAAGCTAAAACGGTAAATAATCCCAATACTGTAGGAATTAATATGAGTCCCACTCTTGGTCCATATACTTTGATGGCCCAATCGGCAACTAAAGTTTGTAATAGAAAGCTTACTAATGTAGTTGCACCCCCAAATACCCCTAGAAATGCAGCTAAATCATTTTCATTTTTATATTTTTGAACTGTAACGTTTAGGAAAGAAAATTCCAAGAAGATTGTAGCCATAACCGAGAAAAAAAATAGTAGTGCCATCATTCTTACATATGGGTTTTTTGCCATTTCTGGTATGGCTACTACTTCAGAGCCTAAGCGTTTCTTTTCACGTTGTAGCGCTTTGTTTCCATATTTGAATACAAAGACCAATAAAAATGAAAAAGCTAAAGTGCCACTAAACACACTAATAATCATGAGTTTGGTAATATCCGTACTAAAGTAGGGTATAGCTCCAGTAATGACAGGAATTAGAAAAAATGCAATAGTGGTAGCTACCATCTGACCTTGATCCACTGTGTTTGTCATGTGTTTTTCTCTTTTGAGTGAAAAAGAGCGTGAAACCGTACCATAAAAACATAATAGAAATATTGAATTAATGGGTCCCAGCAAAATAAAAGCAGCAAATTTAACTTCTTTTATTTTCAAGCTTTCTAATCCCCAAAATACGCTAGCCACAATTACGGTAATAATTGCAAAACAAGTAAGTGCTAAATATGTAAAAGGTATCTTTCTTTGAAAATAAATGAAAAGTGAGGTAGAAATCATACCCAGAATACCTGAGAAAATAGGGACTCTAGTTAAAAACTCCTGCCCATATGCATCCAGAAACAAAGTACTTGCAGCTACATCATAAGTCACTAAAAACACCCCAATAAAGAATGAATTAGCCAGAAGCAGATATACAGGACCTTCTTCGGCTTTATCAATATCTAAGATCTTTTGTAATGCGTTGGCCATAGTTAACGAAACTGCTGATAAAAATAATGAAAATAATGAAACATGTAAAAAAAATCTATTAAAATGAAACAATAAATGTGAAAAAGAGTATAAGGGATATTTTTTTTATACTTGTTTTTGGATTTTCACATAACAAATGAAGCTTTTTAAGTAAATATTGATTGCAAATGGTAAAATAGAGACATAAACAAAAATTTTAATTTAAATAATAAAAAACTATATTTGCAGCCCTCAAAAAAAGGCGGGGTAGCTCAGATGGTTAGAGCACAGGATTCATAACCCTGAGGTCGGCAGTTCGATCCTGCTCCCCGCTACCGAAGCATAACGGTCTCCAATACTGGAGGCCGTTTCTTTTTCTAACTCACTGTTTATCAGGAATAAATCTGACAAAATTGGATTGTTTTCAGTAGTTCGATATTCTTGGTTTTCATAAATCAACTTTCCGGGAATTATCGAACTAACCAGCAAACGTTTTCCTTCAAGGTCGAGGTCATTCCACAACTTTTGCAAGTTACTCATCACTTTAAAGGCAAACTCCAACTGTTCTAACAGGTCTTTATTAACTTCTTGCAAGGCGACTTCCTTTTGTTTGAGAGTAATTAAATCTTCTGAATAGGATTTTTTCAAGCGATTATAAGAGTCAATATCAATTTGTTCTTGTATAAACATTCTATCTGCCTTTAACAGTGAAGCATCAACATCTTTGATAGCCTGCTCAACCTTTTGTAGCTCAACTTTGCGGTCACCATCTTCCTGTTTAGCAATCGCATCAAATAAATTCAGATATGTATCTGCGTGTTCAGGTTTTAAAGTTATTTTCTGTAACCAGCTACGGAAAGCCTCATTTGCTTCATCCGCTCTAAACCTCGTTTTGCATGGGGGTTGGCAGTGGTAGTACATAAATCGTTTACCTGTACAACTTCTGCTGCCACTGCCAGTAAGGGTTGTGTTACAAACAGAGCATTGCAAAAAACCTCGTAATGGGAGTTCTTCATTTAGTGTATTAGGCTTGCTAAATAACTGCCGTTTACCAGAGGCAATTTGTTGTACAGTATTAAATAAAGATTCAGGCACAATGGCTTCATGAACTCCTTTTACCAATTGTGCAGGCTCATTACGATATGCTTTTATATATATTTTTCCAGCATACACATAATTATGAAATATTTCCGTGAAGTGAGCCTGCTGTAATGTCATCCCTTGGGGTTTGAGTATCTTTCTTATTGTTTGTTTATCATAGTTACCAGTTGAATACAGCTCAAACGCTTTAAGAATTAATTCAGCTTTTTTACCGTTCTTGATAAGCAACGGTTTATTTCTCTCGTCCCTGGTAAATCGATAGCCGTAGGGGGCCGCGTTGCACCAGCGCCCTTCCCTCATAGCCCTTCGTGTGCCTGCAATTGTATTTAGACTGCGCCTATCGTTTTCAATCTCTGGGCTAGTCAAATATATTGTTAGGAGTAATTTATTTTCAGGGATGCTTAAATCTAAAGGTTGCTCAGCAGCTTCACAATCAACGCCCAACTTTGCCAAATCTCTTATCATCATTAGCGCGTCAGTGATATTCCTACTGAATCTATCAAATCTTAAAAAGATTAACTTACTAACGATACCTTTATTTTTCTTAATAAGAGATAGCATCTTCTGAAACTCTGGCCTGTCAAAAGATTTTGCAGAATGGTCGTCCTGATAGTGGGCGACAATAGAGTAGTTTTTATTTTGACAGTATTTTTCAAGTTTTTCCTGTTGGTCGCGTAAGCTATAACCTAAAGCTTGTTCATCACTTGATACGCGCGAATAAATAAATACCTTACTCATCCTTATTCTGATTTAACTCCTGTTTCTTTTTGTTTTTATATGCAATGTATGCAAGCCAAGCCAACGCCTTTAGTACCTCAATCGCATCTGGTGGAATTTCGGGTGCTTTTCTTTTATGTTTCTTCGGCTTGCTCAAAGATATTAAGGATTCGTTTTAAGTTTTAAAACATCACCCTCTTTAATCTTTGAAGTTGGTTAGATTTCAAATATCATTAATAAGTGATATTTGAAAATCAAATATACTTTTTTAATAATATCAAAACAACTTTTTCAGAATATTTAAAAAATTTATATTTGCTCTGTGTCGTTAGAAGAAACCATTGCAAGAAATATCGTAAC